>CBDFGZ010000014.1:0-120301 GCA_965247345.1 Rhodomicrobiaceae bacterium
AAACCGCCGCTTGCCGTCTGGGCGATCAAAGGTGCGGCCGCATTACCGTCGTCGATACAGTGCTCAAGCGAGAAAGAAGATCGAAAGACCAGCCGAAGCCCGCGAACTGTCGCGCTTATTGTATGTGGGCATGACCCGCGCGCGTGACCGGCTGTATATCTGCGGTTCGCACGGAAAGAAGGATGTTCCGAAAGGCTCCTGGTACGAAACCATTCAACGATCGTTGTCGCCGGTCCTTCAGGAAGCCCTCGACTTTGAAGGGCGCAAAGTCTGGCAGGCAGGAGCCGTAACGAAATCAGTGCGGCGCGAGGTGACATCGGCAAAGCCTGTGACCTCAATCGCACTGCCATCCTGGACTGTCTCGCAAGTCGATGCCGCGGTTTGCGTTAACATCCAATATGCGTCGAAGCTCAACCCTGCGCCTTCGCCTTCGTACCACCGCGCTCGCGTCAACGATCTCCATACCCGCGAAGAGGCGCAAGCCAGGGGCACCCTGTTTCACCGGCTGCTTGAACTGCTGCCTACGGTAGATCAGTCCGAACGGGAAGGTCTTGCGCACGCAATCGTGGCTGCGTTTCCCGATCCGCTGTCCCCGCTGGCCAAGGCGAATGCGACGACCGCGGCTTTGAAACTTGTCGCTGATCCCGCGTTCGCCCTTAAATCGTTGCGAAGTGTTGCCGAGGCCGGACTTGCGTTTTGCAACGAAGACGGTGCGATCATGATCGGGCGCGCGGATCGGATTGTTTTCCACGAAGGTCGCATCGTCGTGGTTGACTACAAATCCGGTCGGACAGACGACGTCGCGTGGAAGCGGTACGGTCCTCAGCTTGAGGTTTATACCACCGCGATGGCACGGCTTTATCCCGGCGTGCCAGTCGAGCCTTCAATCATTTTAATGGGCTAGCTGTTCCATCCGCAAGCCCGAGTCCACCTCAGCTTCAATTGATTTTGGGCGGGGATCTGAGATCGAATTGTGGTGCGGCCTGCGGCTTCGTCGGAGTTCCCGTCGGGTTTTGTGAAGGGTCGCCCAGGTTGGGCGGGGCTGCATCAAACGGGTTTGAGCCAAACGGGTTCGATCCAGTGCGTGCGAATGGATCGTTGGCTCTCACTGGTGCCTGATCGATGACGGCGGGGGGCGCATCTTTGTAATGGGTCACGATGCGCGGAAACGCGATTGTTACCGCCACGGCAATAAGCTGGATGCCGACAAATGGGACGGCACCCCAGTAGATTTGTGCGCTGGTCACTGGTGCCATCGTTTTGCCTGTGACCGCATCGGGGTAGGGGTCTTTTGGCGCGACGGAGCGTAAAAAGAACAGGGCAAATCCGAAGGGCGGATGCATGAAGCTCGTTTGCAGGTTCACACCCAGAATCACGCCGAACCAGATAAGATCGATTCCGAGCTTCTCGGCGGCGGGGGCCAGCAACGGTACGACGATGAACGCAAGCTCGAAGAAATCGAGGAAGAACGCGAGCACGAAGACGATCAGATTCACGAAGATGAGAAAACCGATTACGCCGCCCGGCAGATTAAGGAGCAGGCTTTCGACCCAGACGTGGCCGTTCACGCCATAGAAGGTCAAAGAAAAAACCCGCGCCCCGATCAGGATAAACAGCACGAACGCGGACAATCGCGCGGTTGAATCGAGAGCCTGACGCAGCAGACTGAGGCTTAATCGTCGTTTGCCGATAGCGAGCAAGATTGCCCCGGCCGCCCCCATCGCTCCGCCCTCGGTGGGCGTTGCAATTCCGACGAAAATCGTCCCCAGCACAAGAAAGATTAGCGCGAGGGGTGGAATGAGGACGATGATGACCTGTTCAGTCAGACGCGAGAGAAGACCTAAGTTCACCCCTCTATTGATGACGGCGATTATGTACAGCGCGACGACGGCGGCAATTCCGCCCCAGATGATACCGTTCGCGATCCCACGAGCGCCAAGAACTGCATTAACCGCGTATGCGATGCCGAACGCGGCAGCGGCAGCAAGCGGCAGCGACCACCCGCCTTTGCCCAGGGTCCGTGCTTCGAGGGGCAGGGCGGGCGCGGCACCTGGATAGACCAGCGTCACGATGAATACATAGATCATATAAAGCCCGGTGAGCATCAGACCGGGAATAAAGGCCCCCTCGTACATATCGCCCACAGACCGGCCGAGTTGATCCGCCATGACAATGAGAACCAGCGACGGCGGTATGATCTGCGCGAGCGTGCCCGACGCCGCGATGACGCCGGACGCAAACCGCCTATCATAGCCATATCGAAGCATGATGGGCAGCGAAATCAATCCCATGGCGATGACGGACGCAGCCACCACGCCGGTAGTCGCTGCCAGCAACGCGCCCACGATGACGACGGCGTAGGCGAGGCCGCCACGGATGGGGCCGAACAATTGCCCGATCGTTTCTAGCAGGTCTTCGGCCATGCCCGATCGCTCCAGGATCAATCCCATGAACGTGAAAAACGGCACGGCGAGCAAAACGTCGTTCTGCATCACGCCTAGAATTCGGTCGGGTAATACCTGAAACAGGTTGGTACTGAAAAGCCCGAGTTCTATGCCGACAAACCCGTACAGGAGACCTACCGCCGCCAGCGAGAATGCGACAGGATAACCAGCCAGCAAAAACACGATCAGGCTGGCGAACATGATCGGGGCAAGGTTCGCGATGAAAAAACTGGAAAGTGTCCCTGTCATGACTTTTGATCCTTCAGGATCATCGCCTCGGCGACGGTCTGCTCGGAAGGTTTGTCGAGTGGATCGGGAAGCTGGCCACGAAGTATGGCAATCCGTTTGATAAGCTCGGACACGCCTTGCAGAAACAGCAGCGCAAACCCCAAGAGGATTACAGCTTTCGCAGGCCATACGAGAAGACCGCCCGCGTTTGCAGATGTTTCCTGCTGACGAATGGAACTGATCACCACCGGCACCGCCTCATAGACAATCAGGGCGCTGAAGGGCAGCAGCATCAGACTATGCCCAAGTATATCGATCCAGTGCCGCGTCCGGTTTGACAGCATGGCCGAGACGATGTCGATGCGAACGTGGTCGTTTTTTTGCAGCGTGTAACTCGCTGCAAGCAGAAAAACCGCACCGAACAGGTACCACTGAAGTTCGAGCCAGGCATTCGAACTGATCCCCATCGTTTTGCGCACGATGGCGTTGGCCACGCTGACGATCACAATGACCAGCAGCAACCATGAGCTCGCACGGCCTATCGCGGCATTTAGTGCGTCTATGGTTTTGCTGATACGCAACATGCGTTCAAGATGCTCCGGAGACGAGTTTGAGGAATGGTCCGCTTCTCCGTCATGGCCGAGGTTGATCGGCCATCCACGTTTCTTACATTTCTATTTGTATGTTTCGCTGGATGGCCGGGTCAAAGCCCGGCCATGACAAAATAAAGACTCGCGACCACGACGGTTGTCGCGCCCGCCATTTTCGTCAGAGCTTTCCAGCGCGTTGCTGCTGCATCATGTAGAAATCGAAGCTGAAGTCTGCGATCTGCTCCCATAAAAACGCATCGTTGCGATACTTGAGCATGGAGTCGAGAAGTTTCTTGAAGTCCGCGTTTTTGGCGGACAGTTCCGCATAAACCTGTTTCGTAGCCTCGAACGACGCATCGAGAATTTCCGGCGAGAACGCCCGTAGTTTCGCACCTTTTTGCGCCAGAGATTTAAGAGCTATCGGGTTCACGTAATCGTATTTTGCAAGCACATCGGCATTTGTCGCCTGTGCCGCAGCCGTAACGATGGCTTTGTAATTTGCCGGAAGTTTTTCCCACTGCCCTTTGTTGATGAGCAGATGCAGAACCGCGCCGCCTTCCCAGAAACCCGGATAATAATAGTACGGCGCGACCTTTACGAAGCCGAGCTTCTCGTCGTCGTAGGGGCCGACGAACTCCACGGCATCGATGGTGCCGCGTTCGAGAGCGGGATAGATATCGCCGGCTGGAATATTCTGCGGCACGACACCGAGCTTCGACAGGACCGAGCCGCCAAAGCCGCCGATGCGGAATTTGAGCCCGTTCAGGTCGGCAATCGTGTTTATTTCCTTGCGGAACCAGCCGCCCATCTGCGCGCCTGTATTGGCGATGGGCAGTCCGTAGATGTTATACTTGCCGAGAAACTCATTCACGAGGTCGTTGCCGCCGCCATAATACATCCAGGCGTTCTGCTGGCGTGCGTTCAACATAAACGGCACCGCGGTCGCCAACGCAAAGGTCGGGTCCTTGCCCCAGAAGTAGTAACAAGCCGTGAACGAGCACTCGACCGTGTTGTTGGACACCGCGTCGATGATGCCGGGCACAGGAACGATTTCGCCCGGCGCAAAGGTCTGAATCTGAAACTTGCCGTCGGTCGCAGCAGCCACGTATTTCGCAAAAGTTTCCGATCCTCCGTAAAGGGTGTCCAGCGCCTTTGGAAAACTCTGCGTCAGCCGCCATTTTATTTCCGGCTGGGATTGGGCGATGGCGGGCGCGGCAATTGCAATGGCCCCAACACCAGTCGCCGCGGAACCGGTTAAAAATTTCCGCCTGTCCATGACTTCTCCCCCGAAAGCGTTGCTTTTCTTTTCTTAACATGACCGCGCACAGCGTCATCAGTCTTGTTTTTGGTTTCCCATGCACTTTTCGTAGGGGGCGGGACGACGGCGAACTGCATACAACTGAACGGCATCGCTGCAAATCTCTCGTCAAGACGATGGACATCGGATGACGGCGCAGCCAAATAGTAAATTCCGTCGCTGGCACCACGACCGGCGGCACCACACGGGATACCAATCCGGTCTTCATGAGCGCCCCCCTCCTTACATTACAAAATATAGCGCTGACCTTTGGCGGCACGGCTCTGCTTGAGGATGCCAGTTTGACCGTCGGTGCTGGCGACCGGTTGTGCATCGTTGGTCGAAACGGCTCCGGTAAATCCACGCTGATGAAAATCGCGGCGGGCTTGATCGAACCGGATCGCGGTACCCGGTTTTTGCAGCCCGGCGTGACCATGCGCTATCTCCCGCAGGAACCGGATTTCGGCGGCCACAAATCGGTTCTGGCTTACGTGGAAGGTGGCCTCGGCCCCAGCGATGATCCCTATCGTGGGCGGATGTTGCTCAGCGACCTCGGACTTCGCGGCGATGAAAACCCGATGCAGTTGTCCGGCGGTGAGGCGCGACGCGCGGCGCTGGCGCGGATTCTTGCGCCGGAACCCGATATCATTCTTCTGGACGAGCCAACGAACCATCTGGATATTCAGGTAATCGAGTGGCTGGAAGCCACGCTGAAAAGCCTCAAGTCCGCCCTTGTCCTCATCAGCCACGACCGCCGTTTTCTGACCAACCTGTCACGCAGCACCGTCTGGGTGGATCGTGGCCGCACGCGCGCCATCAACATCGGGTTCGGCGGCTTTGAGGCATGGCGGGATGAGGCGCTGGCTCAGGAAGAACTGGAGCGGCATAAGCTGTCTCGAAAGATCGAGCGGGAAGCCGACTGGCTCCGCTATGGCGTGACCGCGCGGCGCAAACGCAACGTGAAGCGGCTTGCGAACCTTCACGCGCTTCGCGACGAGAAACGCACCGCGCGGCGGCAGCCCGACACCGTTCGAATGTCGGCCTCCGAAGGCAGCGTGTCAGGCAAGCTCGTCATCGAAGCAAAGGCGATCAGCAAGACCTTTGGAGACGCCACCGTCGTTCAAAAAATCAGCGCGCGCATCAATCGAGGCGACAGACTTGGCATCATTGGAGCCAACGGAGCGGGGAAGACGACACTCGTCTCGATGCTGACGGGTCGGCTTACGCCCGATGAAGGAACCGTGCGCCTTGGGGCCAACCTCGAAATCGCGAGCCTCGAACAAAGTCGCGACAGCCTCAAGCCCGACTGGACCGTCGCGGACGCTTTAACCGGAGGGGGCGGCGATATCGTGCTTATCAACGGGCAGGCAAAGCACGTGGCGGCTTATATGCAGGACTTCCTGTTTCAGCCGGAGCAGGTCCGGACACCGGTCAAGGTCCTGTCCGGCGGCGAGCGCGCAAGGCTGATGCTGGCGCGGGCGTTGGCGAAGCCGTCCAACGTGCTGGTGCTGGACGAGCCCACCAACGATCTTGATCTCGAAACACTCGATGTTCTTGAGGAAATGTTGGCGGACTATGCCGGCACGATCATCCTCGTCAGCCATGACCGCGATTTTCTCGACCGCATCGTCATGTCTGTGATCGCGAGTGATGGAAATGGTCGATGGATCGAGTATGCAGGCGGATACAGCGATATGCTTGCGCAGCGCGGGCATGCATTGGATGGCAAGGCTCGCGCACAGGGTGACGCACTGACGGGGGCATCGGACGGAAAACCGGTCGTCATCGAGAAAATCGCGCTAAAGACAAAGCGTCGTCTGAGCTTTAACGACAAACACGCTCTGGAAACGTTGCCGAAAACCATTGCCACGCTTGAGACGACGATTGCGCTGACGCAAAAGCGGTTGTCCGACCCAAATCTGTATACAAAAGATCGTGCGGCATTCGACAGGTTGAGTGCCGATCTTGTCAAGGCGCAGACCGACCTTGCCAGCGCCGAGAGCCGCTGGCTTGAACTTGAGATGATGCGCGAGGAAATTGAGGCTTAACCCGCGGGCGTCTTCGCATCTTGCGGCGAGCCAAGTTCTCATTTCCGGTTGAACCATACTAGGTTTATTCAGTTATACTGCCTACGCTGAACGGACGGGATCAAACGATGAAAGTGCATTACGAGATTGTCGAACACGATGGCGGTTGGGCCTATAAACTTGGCGACGTCTTTTCCGAGACTTTTGTCACGAAGGCACAAGCCGTCGACGCTGCAAACCATGCCGCAGGCGAGCAGAAGGTAGCCGGGACAAGCGGCGACATCGAATTTCAGGATGAAAAGGGCAAGTGGCACAGGGAATTCGCTGACGGTCACGATCGCCCGGACGCGGATGTGGTGGGGTCATCCTGATCACCAGGGCGAGGCTGACGCTGATGACCTTCCGAGGTGCCGACACCCTATACGGGAGCGCGTTTCGTACCGATGATCGCCAGCCGAAGCCGCGACGAAACAAAGTCGATGGCGGCAACTGCTATCAGGATCAGTATGATCAGGAAGCTCACCTTATCCCAATCGTAGGTCCGGATGCTTTCGGTGAGATATAGCCCGAGGCCGCCCGCGCCGACTATACCCACAATGGTGGCGCTTCGTGTGTTGGATTCCATAAAATAGAGGATTTGGCTGACAATCACCGGCAGTGTTTGAGGCAACACGCCGAACCGGATCGATTGTATCGTACCGCCTCCGGCCGCGACGACGCTTTCTTCGGATTTGCTGTCGGCGTTCTCGAAGGCTTCGGAGAACAGCTTGCCCAGCGCGCCAATGTCCGTGCTGGCAATGGCGAGGATGCCCGCGAACGGTCCAAGACCCACGACGTTGATCCAGATCAGGGCCCAGATCAGCGTGTCCACCGACCGCAGCGTGTCCATGCTCCGGCGCACCAGAAAGCGCGCGATAAAGGCCGGGAGCACGTTGCGCGCTGCCATGAGTCCGAGGGGGAAGGCAAGCAACGCACCAAGCAGCGTGCCCAGGAAGGCGATAGCCAGAGTTTCGATGGTGCCCTGCACGAAAAAGCTGAGCTGCGTACCGGGGTTCGGCGGGAACATGAGCCCGATGAACCCAATCAGGCGCGTGACGCCGGTGCCGATGCGTGCAACAGAAAAGTCGAACCGTTCGAACGAATAAATCAGCAGCGCAATTGACGCGATGAGCAACGCGACCACCATCGCGCGTGCCCGGTAGTCGCCTTTCATCATGACGGGATACTTTGTGCGTAGCACCGCCGTGTCCCCGATCAGGCTCTGCCGAATGAGGCTCATCGATTTCGCTCCGCACCGATCAGACGATGCCGCAACGCGCCCGTCGCGATATCGATGACAAAGACCGTGATCACGATCAGGACGAGCATCGCCGAGACGTCACTGTAATAAAACTTGCGGATCGCTTCGAGAAAATCCTGGCCGATCCCGCCCGCGCCGACGAAGCCCATCACGGAAGCCTCACGCACGTTGATCTCGAATCGAAGCAACCCATAACTCGCGAACGACGGCAAAACCTGAGGCAAAACGGCAAAACGCACCATCTCCACCCACGTTGCACCGGACGCGCGAAGGCCGTCCACCGGGTTCATATCGATGTTGTCGACGACTTCCGCGAACTGTTTGCCCAGCGCGCCGATCACGTGGATCATGATCGCGATAACGCCAGCCATAGGTCCAAGTCCGAAAGTCAGCACCATCAGAAGGCCGAACACGAGGCTCGGCACGGTCCGGCAGAATTCCAGAAACCGCCGTGCGGCCCAGCGGACCGCGTAAGATGCGATCAGGTTTTCAGAGGCGAGAAAACAAAGCGCGAAACCGCCGATGGCACCAAGGATCGTGCCCACATAGGCGATCAGGATCGTGTCGAGAAGCAGGCTGCCCCATTTGTCGAGGCCCCACATCCATTCGGCGAGATCGGTCCAGAGGAATTCAAGCCGCAATTGGGGGATGATGCGGTAAAAGTAGCTCGTGAAGTTTCCGATGTTGGCCGCGAACTTGGCGATGTTCACCTCGCCGTAATATCCCGCGAGCGCAATCAGAAACACAAGCACGACCAGGGAGATCGCGATCACCTGTCGCCGCGCCGAGACAGCACGACTGTAATTTCGTGCCAGCGCGTCGGTCTGGGCCTGCGGCAAATGGAGAAGTGCGTGTTTCAAAACTTCTAACCCGTGTCTTGTTATCGAGGCGCGCGATGATCAGGCACGTGCTGGACACTGCTTTGTATTCACCGGTTCGTCATGGCCGGGGCTTGACCCGGCCATGACATTACTGGGATTTGCGAAACATATGCTTTCGCGAGGATCACACAAAAAACTTAAGACCTTTTCTTGCGAAGTTCGTCGATGAACTTGATCAGCTCGACGACTGGCTCATATTCCTTATGTGTCACCGGAATCCATGGCAGGTATTTGCCGGTGGCGAACTTGTCGAAGGCGGCTTTATCGTTCTTTTCGATGTTGTAGAAGGCGTCGGCGATTTTCTTTTTCAGATCGTCAGGCATGTCCGAAAGATAGGCCAGCGGCGAGTTCACGATTGGCTCCGACTTCGAGATGACACGATAGTCACTGTATTTGATGCCGGGTGTGCCCTTGTTTTCCATCCGCTTCAGGTTGGACTCTTCTTCGTTGTTCCAGGCGTTGGCGGCCACATCCACGGTGCCGTCTTTGAGCGCGATCACTGCGTTCTCGTGGCTGCCGGTGTACTGGACTTTGCCGAAGAACTTGTCGGGATCGATGTTCATCTTGCTGAGCGTCAGGCGCGGCACGTTGTTTCCGCTGGTGGAATTCGGATCGACGAGGCCGAGGTTCTTGCCCTTCAGGTCTTCGATCTTCTGGTAAGGGCTATCCTTCTTTACGTAGAATACGGAATAATACGCTTTCGTGCCGTCGCCATTAACTTCGAGAGCGAACGGTTCGATCTTCACGCCGGTGACGTAAGCGCGAGCATAAGAGGCCGGGCCGTAATAGCCGATGTGGATTTGACCTGAGCGCTGACCTTCGATCACGCCCGCATAATCGGCGACAACTTTCAGCTTCACGGGCACACCGATCTGCTTCGTAAGATAATCAGCGAGAGGCGTGTAGCGGTCCACGGTCGAGCTGGCGTTTTCGGCAGGGATCACGGCGAAGACGAGTTCCGGATATTTTGCTTTCCAATCCTGGGCAAAGGCAGGGGCGGTTGCAAGTGCGACTGCACCCGCAATGACGCCCAGAAGTGCACGGCGATTGAACATGGTAGGCTCCCTTGGTTACACTTGAAAACTTAACTCGCGTCGCGTTTGCCGGAGGGTTCAGCCCGCTGCGGCAACCGGTTGCGCATCGAGGATTTGTTGGCCCGCCATGAGTTCGGAGAAATCCGTCACTTCGGTTGCTTCGAGGCCGTAAAGATCGCGGGCCGTTTGCGCCGTCAGTGCCGCCGGTGCTCCGTCGAACACCACGTGCCCGTTGGCCATCCCGACCAGCCGGTCGCAGTAGCTGCGGGCGATATCGAGGCTGTGAAGATTGCAGAGAATCGTGATGCCGAAGTGCTTGTTGATGCGCAGCAATGCGTCCATGACGATTTTCGTGTTGCGCGGATCGAGGGAAGCGATCGGCTCGTCGGCGAGCAGTATTTCCGGCTCCTGAACCAGCGCACGCGCGATGGCCACGCGCTGCTGCTGACCGCCGGACAAGGATTCCGCGCGTTGTGCCGCAAGCTGTCCGATGTCGAACTGCTCAAGCGCGGAGAGAACGATGGCGCGATCTTCCGTGGGCCACAGCTTGATCAGTGAGCGCCAGGCCGGAACGTGGTTCAGCCGACCCATCATCACATTGGTGAAGACATCGACACGGCCGATCAGGTTGAACTGCTGAAAGATCATCGCGCACTTCATGCGCCAGTCGAGCAACTGTGCGCCGCGCAGGCCCGTGACGTCGATGCCGTCGTAGGCGATACGCCCTTCCGTCGGCGGCACAAGCCGGTTGATCATTCTCAATAACGTGGATTTGCCCGCACCCGAACGCCCGATCACACCGACGAAAGCCCCTTTATCGATGGCAAGATTCACGTTACCCACCGCAGTCTTGTCGCCGAATTTGCGCGTCAGGTTCTCAATCGTCAGCATGCAAGCTCTCCAGCCTCTCGTCTGTTTAACCCTAAAGCCTAACGGCTTTATGACAGTTACTGACCGGAGTTCACGTTAGCGTTTTGCGGTACGCGGGCAGGCCGCAGATGAGCCAGCATCCGGACGCTGTAACTTTCGCGGAAGCTTGCGCGGCCAGCGGTGCCGGGGTGCGTTACAAGATCCCGGACGAAAAAGGTCCCTGCGCTATGGGCACGCAAGCCGAACGCGCTTGCTCTGTGGGACAAGGCGGCGGGGCTGTGACATGCAGCTTCGGGCGCGGCGGCCAAGGATCGGAACCCCTGTTCGCAACGCAAATGGGCCTCGTGATCGATCCGACACGTCAGGTCTTTAAGAGATCTTAGACTTTATCGCGAGACCAGGAAAGTGCGGAAACTGGTGCGTCGGCCATGGGAACGCCATGAAGTTCCCCACTCGGTACGCGACCATTGTTTTAAGGAGAATCAGATGATACGCGCAATTTTTGTAAGCACCGTGTTCCTTGTCAGCATCGGCTCGGCATCCGCCGAAACCTGCCAGGCGCAGGCAACCACAAAAAAGCTGGCCGGTGCGGCGTTGAACAGCTTCATGACCAAGTGCGAGAAAGATGCGAAAGTCTCGTGCGAAAAGGTCTCGACTGAGAAGAAACTCGCCGGTGCCGCAAAGGCCTCGTCCGAGAAAAAGTGTCTTACGGACGCTGTTGGCAAGAAGGCTTGAATCAAGAAGGCTTGAAGCCTGTACCACGCCATCCCTGCGACTCTAGCGGGGGTGGCTGTATTAGCGTCGGCCGGATATTCGTTCCGCATGTTTTCGGTTTCCGCTCGTCAACACTCACCGGATTTCAGCTCTTTATCAACTGACAGGTTGACAGGACCAAAATTACCGGGCCATAGCATTATGGTGATTTGCCTGTAGGCGTTGCAAATTGCCGTGAGCTTATGCTAGTCGCATAGCGCTGGCTTGGCCGAAACTGGTCGGGCGACGAAGTTAAGCGCGCGCTGCGACAGAATTTGTCGTGGCGGCGCTTTCAATGTTGGAGAAACCTTTATGGCGCACGGCACGGAACTTTCGGCGGTTGCTGCTCGCTATGCGGGTGCGCTTCTGGACGTTGCGCGATCGGAGTCGAAGATTGCGGAAGTGGAGCGCGACCTTGATCGCGTCGCGGCTCTTCTGGGCGAGAATGCCGATTTGCGCCGTCTGGTCCGAAGCCCTGTCATCAACGCGACCGATCAGAGACGTGCGCTGGAAACCCTGCTTGCGAAGCTCAATTTGGGCAGAACCGCGCATAATTTCCTTTTGCTGCTCGCCAACAAACGCCGATTGTTTACCCTTGAGAGTATTATTGCCGAATACAAAGTCCTGGCCGCTAAAGACCGTGGCGAGGTTCAGGCCGAAGTGGTATCCGCTGTTGCTTTGACAAGCGCACAATATACGTCGCTGGTTGACACACTTCGGCAACAACTCGGAAAGGCACCGCAGCTTTCCGCTCGCGTCGATCCGAAATTGCTTGGCGGGCTTGTGTTGAAAGTCGGAAGCCGAATGATCGATACGTCAATCCGAACAAAATTGAAAACACTCGAAAACGCGATGAAAGAGGCCGTCTAATGGAGTTCGCGGAAATTCGTCCGTCCGAAATTTCGTCCATCCTGCGGGATCAGATCAAAAACTTCGGTCAGGAGGCGGAGGTCTCGGAAATCGGGCAGGTGCTGTCCATCGGGGACGGCATTGCACGCGTTTACGGCCTCGAGAACGTGCAGGCTGGCGAGATGGTGGAGTTTCGCGACAACATTCGCGGGATGGCGCTGAACCTTGAGGCCGACAACGTTGGCGTTGTGATCTTCGGTGAAGACCGGACCATCAAGGAAGGTGACACTGTCAAGCGAACCGGCACGATTGTGGAAGTGTCTGTGGGCAAGGGCCTCCTTGGGCGTGTCGTCGACGGATTGGGAAATCCCATCGATGGCAAAGGTCCAATCCAGTCGCAGGAAAAGCGTCGCGTGGACGTCAAGGCACCGGGAATTTTGCCGCGAGAGAGCGTGAAAGAACCGATGCAGACGGGCATCAAGGCCATCGACGCGCTGATCCCGATCGGTCGCGGGCAGCGAGAGCTGATCATTGGCGACCGGCAGACCGGCAAGACGGCAGTGGCGCTCGACGCGATCTTGAACCAGAAGTCGGTGAACGCGACCGGCGACGAAAGCCAGAAGCTTTACTGTATTTATGTCGCCATCGGCCAGAAGCGGTCGACAGTTGCGCAGTTCGTCAAGGTTCTGGAAGAAAACGGCGCGATGGACTACTCTATCGTCGTGGCGGCAACCGCATCCGATCCGGCCCCGATGCAGTTCCTCGCACCTTACACGGGTTGCGCCATGGGTGAATACTTTCGCGACAACGGCATGCATGCCCTGATTATTTACGATGACCTGTCGAAGCAGGCCGTTGCCTATCGCCAGATGTCGCTGCTTCTTCGCCGTCCGCCGGGACGCGAAGCCTATCCCGGCGATGTGTTCTATCTTCATTCGCGCTTGCTGGAGCGGGCTGCAAAGCTGAACAAGGACCATGGTTCTGGGTCCTTAACGGCTCTCCCGGTCGTGGAGACGCAGGCGAATGACGTTTCGGCCTACATCCCGACCAACGTGATTTCGATTACCGATGGGCAGATTTTCCTTGAAACGGACCTGTTCTATCAGGGCATCCGTCCTGCCGTGAACGTGGGAATTTCGGTGTCGCGGGTGGGATCGTCGGCGCAGATCAAGGCCATGAAACAGGTGGCGGGTGCCATCAAGGGCGAGCTTGCGCAATACCGTGAAATGGCGGCTTTCGCCCAGTTCGGTTCGGACCTCGATGCTTCGACGCAGAAACTTCTCGCACGAGGCTCCCGGTTGACGGAGCTATTGAAGCAGCCGCAGTTCTCCCCGCTCAAGGTCGAGGAGCAGGTCGTTGTCATTTATGCCGGCACGCGAGGTTATCTTGATGCGGTTCCGGTTGCGAACATCGGGCGCTTCGAGCAGGAGTTTTTGACGCTCATGCGCGGCGAGCATAAAGAGATACTCGACTCCATCCGGACATCAAAGCAACTCGCGCCTGAAACAGAGCAGAAATTAAAAGGGGCTTTGGACGGATTTTCCAAACGCTTCGCGGCTTGATGATCTCGGCACGGAGAGCGTCATGGCGAGCTTGAAAGAACTGCGCGGTCGCATCACAAGCGTGAAGGCAACCCGCAAAATCACAAAGGCCATGCAGATGGTGGCGGCGGCGAAGTTGCGTCGCGCTCAGGATCAGGCGCAGGCAGCGCGGCCCTACGCTGAGCGGCTGAACGCAATTTTGAGCCGGATCGGTGCTGGGGTGATACCGTCTGCCGCATCCTCGCAACTCCTCACGGGCACTGGCCAGGATCAGACCCATCTCGTGATCGTGGCGACGGCCGAACGCGGCCTCGCCGGTGCATTTAATTCGAATATCGCGCGCGCCGCAAGAGACCACATTCGCCGCCTTCAGGCGGAAGGCAAGACGGTCAAGATCATGACGGTCGGCCGTAAGGGTGCGGACGCGCTTCGCCGGGACTTCGCCGGGCTTATCGTCGAACACGTGGACTTGCGCAGCGTCAAACAACTCGGTTATGTCCACGCGCTCGATATCGCGCAGCGGGTCTTCAAACGGTTTGAAGCCGGCGAGTTCGATATCGCGACGCTATTTTTCTCGGAATTCAAGAACGTGATCTCGCAGCGGCCAACGTCAACTCAACTGATACCGGTCAAACTTCCAGAGATGACCACCGAACGGACGGATGCAGGCGCGTCGGCGATTTACGAGTTCGAACCCGACGAAGAGGAAATCCTCCGCGAGTTGCTGCCGCGTAATGTGGCAACGCAAATTTATCGCGCTTTGCTGGAAAACAATGCCGGTTTCTACGCGGCTCAGATGACGGCTATGGACAATGCAACGCGGAACGCTGGCGACCGGGTTAGCGAGTTGACGCTAATATATAACAGGTCGCGCCAGGCGCAGATTACGAAAGAGTTGATCGAAATCATATCCGGCGCCGAGGCGGTTTGATCGGATTTGAAATTTCTGGCAGGCGAGTTTTGGCAACGGCGTGGACAGGTTTGCCGGTGCGGCACAAGGGGCCTTTGACGAACGTGAAGACATGAGTGTAAGTGTGCTGCACGGAATGAAATCGTCATTTCTGCGACGGCCAGCTCGATAAGAATGACATGTGGATTTGGAGATGAACGAGATGAGCGAAAGACGTGTTGGCCGCGTTCGGCAGGTGACGGGTGCCGTCGTGGACGTGCAGTTCGAAGGCTTTCTACCCGCGATTCTGAACGCTCTTGAAACGCAGAACCAGGGCAATCGACTTGTGCTTGAGGTAGCGCAGCATTTGGGCGAGGGAACGGTTCGCGCGATCGCCATGGATACCACCGACGGTCTGGTTCGCGGACAAGAGGTGAACGACACCGGCGAGGCGATTTCGGTGCCGGTCGGCGAAGAAACGCTCGGCCGGATCATGAACGTGATCGGCGAACCCATCGACGAGGCCGGGCCGATCAAATCGAACCAGCGGCGTCCCATCCACGCGAAAGCACCCGAATTCACCGATCAATCCACCGAAGTTGAGATTCTTTTCACCGGCATCAAGGTTGTCGATCTGCTCGCGCCTTATTCGAAAGGCGGCAAAGTCGGTCTGTTCGGCGGAGCTGGCGTGGGCAAGACAGTTCTCATTCAGGAACTCATCAACAATATTGCCAAAGCCCACGGCGGATATTCCGTGTTCGCGGGCGTCGGCGAACGCACCCGCGAAGGCAACGACCTCTACTGGGAAATGATAGAATCGAAGGTGAATGTTGATCCGCACGAGCATGGCGGGTCGTCGAAAGGTTCGAAATGCGCGCTGATTTTCGGCCAGATGAACGAGCCGCCCGGTGCCCGCGCGCGAGTGGGTTTGGCTGGTTTGACGGTGGCCGAATATTTCCGCGATCAGGGACAGGACGTGCTGTTCTTTGTGGATAACATTTTCCGGTTTACGCAGGCAGGTTCGGAAGTTTCGGCGTTGCTGGGCCGAATACCGTCGGCTGTTGGATATCAGCCGACGCTTGCCACCGACATGGGCGCGATGCAGGAGCGGATCACGTCGACGAACAAGGGTTCGATCACGTCGGTGCAGGCCATTTACGTGCCCGCCGACGACTTGACCGACCCGGCGCCTGCCACGTCATTCGCGCATTTGGACGCGACCACGACCCTTTCGCGATCCATTGCAGAGAAAGGCATCTATCCCGCCGTGGATCCGCTCGACTCCACAAGCCGTGCCCTTGACCCGCGCATTGTGGGCGAAGAGCATTATGCGGTGGCGCGTCAGGTTCAATCCATCCTGCAGCGTTATAAGTCGTTGCAGGACATTATTGCGATCCTCGGCATGGATGAGCTTTCGGAAGATGACAAGAAGACAGTTGCACGCGCCCGAAAGATCGAGCGCTTTCTGTCGCAACCGTTCTTTGTGGCGCAGGTGTTTACGGGCAAGTCGGGCGTGCTCGTGGACATCAAAGACACGGTTAAGGGCTTCAAAGGCTTGTGCAACGGTGACTACGATCACCTGCCGGAGCAGGCGTTCTACATGGTTGGCACCATCGACGAGGCAATCAAGAAGGCCGAAGAAATGGCTGCGGAGTCAAAGTGAGGAAAGGGTTACCATTGACCCTCTGCCTCGCTATTGCTTCGCCTTCGGGCGTTGCAGCGGCCGTCTCTTGCTCGCCCAAATTTCCCGGTGCGCGAGTTTTAAGCGCGCCGGTCATCGGTGCCTTGGCCAGGGATTGGGCTCCGCCGAATAAAATCGGCACGAGCTGGAGTTTGGTCGATGCGAAACGCGAGGAGCGTGGCGGCACAGAGTTTGTTAGCGCAAGTCTGGTCAGTCCGCGAGGCGGGCAGATTCCCGGGCGTGTCTTTGTTGTCGCTAGCGAATGGGACTGCGAATAAATCAAAGTCTTAAGCGTCAAGACCGCAAATATCGACGCGTGCAGTCAGGAGAAAAATTGGTATGGCGGCAACATTCAATTTCGCACTCGTTTCTCCCGAGCGACTGCTCGTTCCCGAACATCCCGCCCATCGCGATCCAAAAGCGCCACCTCCCGCAACGGTTGCCGTGTCCGAGGTCATCATCCCTGGGCAGGAAGGCGATCTCGCCGCCCTGCCTTTGCACGCGCCGTTGATCGCGCAGCTTCGACCAGGTATTCTGACGATCCCGTCGCTGAACGGTCGCAGGGCGGAATTCTATCTGCGCGGCGGTTTTGCCGACGTGGGACCAACCGAAACCGTCGTTCTTGCAGAATATGCGGTTCCCATCGAAGACTTCAACGCTGCACTCATGACTGACGAAATTGCGCTCGCACAGGCAGAGTATGATGATGCGACGACGGACGAGGGCCGGTTTTATGCGCAGGATCGGCTGGAGCGCGTGCAATCATTGCGGGACCGGTTGGCGCTAAGCTAATTTGGCGGCCAGGCCTTATTGGCGAGGCAACTCACACGGGTTCGGCGGACGGGTTTATTCTGACGGCCGCAAAAAGACATCGGTAGCCCTTGCAAATCCGATGCCCAAGAGTTACAACAGCGCTATCTCACACGCGGGATATGTCGTTTCGACCCACGGGTCATCTAACGGCATTCCGGTGGTGAAGCCTTTTGTGCTTCGTTCACACCCGCGGCGGTCTAACCGGAAACAAGGACTATCATGGCCCTGCCACAGTTTACCATGCGTCAGCTTTTGGAAGCTGGCGTCCACTTCGGGCATCAAACCCATCGCTGGAACCCGAAAATGCAGCCGTTTCTTTTCGGCGTGCGAAACAAGATTCATATCATCGATCTGGCAAAGACAGTGCCTTTGCTGCATCAGGCTGTGGTTGCAACGAGCGATGTGGTGGCGCAGGGCGGGCGGATTCTGTTCGTCGGGACAAAGCGCCAGGCTTCTGACCTGATTGCTGATTCCGCCAAGCGGTCCGCACAGTATTACGTCAACCATCGCTGGTTGGGCGGCATGCTAACCAACTGGAAGACGATTACCAATTCCATTAAGCGGCTTCGTTTTCTGGACGATCTTCTGGCTGGCGAGGGGCAGGGATTTACCAAAAAAGAGCTTCTGAACCTGACGCGCGAGCGTGATCGGCTCGAGCAGGAACTCGGCGGCATCAAGGACATGGGCGGCGTTCCCGATCTGCTGTTCGTGATCGATACAAACAAAGAATCCATCGCCATCGCTGAGGCGAAAAAACTAAAGATCCCTGTTATTGCGATCATCGATAGCAACTCCAACCCGGACGGCGTGACCTATCCGGTGCCGGGAAACGACGACGCAGGCCGCGCCATAACGCTGTACTGCGATCTGATCGCGCGTGCCGCAATCAACGGGATCGAGCGGTCGGCTGGTTCATCCGGCGTTGATCTTGGCGAGGCTGAGGTTGTGTCAGAAACAGCCCTCGAAGACGCGCCAGTAGAGGTGGTGCCGCCAGTTGCGAACGGCGCGGTAGAGCATGAGCCGAAAGCTAACGGGCAGGTGCCCCGCGCGTCGTCAGGAAAGGCGGCCCCTGCCAAGCCTGTCGAAACGCCAGCGGAACAGATATCCACACTGGAAGGCCTTGAAGCGCCTCAGGGTGAGAAAGATGACCTGAAAAAGATCGTTGGCATCACCAAGACCTACGAAAAGAAGTTGAATGACCGCGGCGTGTTTCATATCTGGCAGGTCGCGAGCTTTACGCAGGATAATCTTGACGAAATCGACCGTCTGCTTCACGGAAACGGAAAGATCGCGAAGGGCGATTGGGTCGATCAGGCTCGCGAGTTGACGGGTTGACGAAGTTTGCGTCATTGTCGCAGCCGATATTAGTTATGAGGTGAAAAATGGCCATTACCGCTGAAATGGTGAAAACCCTCCGGGAAAAAACCGGTGCGGGTATGATGGACTGCAAGGCAGCGCTGAGCGAGTCGAGTGGCGAGATGGAAGCGGCCATCGACTGGTTACGCGCCAAGGGCCTGTCCAAGGCCGCAAAAAAAGCGGACCGGGTCGCGGCTGAAGGGCTGATCGGCGTGGCGTCGGCGCCACGCGAAGGTGCTCTTGTGGAAGTGAATTCCGAGACCGACTTCGTGGCGCGAAATCCGGCTTTTCAGACGGTGGTTTCTGAAGTCGCAAAGCTGGCGCTGAAAGCAGACAGCGACGTGGAGAAGTTGACCGGAATGATGTATCCGGGCAGCAAATCCAACGTCGGCGATTTTTTGAAAGAACTTGTCGGGACCATCGGAGAAAATATCGGTTTGCGCCGCACCAGGCATCTCAAAGTCAACGAGGGTGTGGTTGCGACATATATTCACAATCAGGCGACGCCTGGGATGGGTAAGATTGGCGTTCTGGTTGCCCTTCAGTCGTCGGGTCATGTGGATAGGTTGACCGAAATTGGTCGTCAGGTTGCAATGCATATCGCCGCCACCAATCCGCTTGCCCTGAAGGATGAGGAAGTCGATCAGGCGGTGGTTGAGCGCGAGCGTGCGATTTTGACAGAGCAGGCGAAAGAGACCGGTAAGCCAGCCAATGTCATCGAGAAAATGATCGATGGCCGGATCAAGAAGTTTTACCAGGAAGTCGTGCTTCTTAAACAGGCTTTTGTGATCAACCCGGATATAACGGTCGAGCAGGCGTTGAAGGAAGCCGAAAAAAGTGCAGGCAGTCCGATTGAGATCACGGCATTCGTGCGGTACGAACTCGGCGAAGGCATCAAGCGCGAAGTGACCGATTTTGCGGCGGAAGTTGCGGCTGCGGCAGGAAAGTAGTCAATCGCTGTAGAGTACCTCGACGTAGGTTTGGAATGCACCGCAATCAGGTCGATGCCGCAGATGTCATGCACTCGTCTTACACAGTGCGAAGATGAGGGCAGGTTCTATGTTTGAACCGCGATAGAATGAGCAATAAAATGCTGTTCTTGTTTTTTCAAATTGAGTCTTTGTCGGCGTTTACCTTACGGAGGCGGGCGGCAATAGTTTGCTTTGATTGAGATGCGATCCGCTCTAAAACGCTGCCGACGACAATCGCGCGGTTTTTATCTCTGCAAGCACATCGGCGGTAACTGTAGGAACCTGTCGTCGGACTAACGCAGTGTTTCAGACCGAAATCCAGTGAAGGCGCTTCCATGGCTCCCTTACCTTTCTTTCGACCGCTCCTGAAAATATCGGGGGAAGCCTTGATGGGGACAGGGAGTTACGGAATCGACATGCCGACGGTCGACGCTATCGCTGACGACGTGATCCGGGCTTGCCCGTCCGGCGCGGCGGTCGTGGTTGGCGGTGGGAATGTTTTTCGGGGTCTTGCTGGTGCCGCCGGCGGTCTTGATCGCGTAAAAGGCGATTTTCTCGGGATGCTTGCCACGATCATGAACGGAGTGGTTCTTGAGCAGGCGTTCAGAAAGCGCGGACGCGCGGCGAAAGTGTATTGCGGGCTGCCAGTGCCCACCATGTGCGAGACGTTTCAGCGCGACAAAGCAAAGGCCGACCTGGATGCGGGGTATATTGTCGTTCTCGCAGGCGGCACCGGCAATCCCTTTTTCACAACGGACACAACCGCCGCACTGCGCGCCGCCGAACTCGGTTGCGACGCTATTCTGAAGGCGACTATGGTGGACGGCATTTACTCCGACGATCCCCGTAAAAATCCTAATGCACAACGTTTCGATCGAATTTCGTTTTCCGACGTGCTCGCCAGAGACTTAAAGGTCATGGACGCGGCAGCGATTGCGCTGGCGCGCGATAACAAGATACCGATCGTGGTATTTTCTCTCTTTGGGCGGGGCGCCATAGAAAAAGTTCTCAAAGGCGAGATATCTTGTACAGTCGTGCACGAAGTTTGAATCGCCCGGTTTGATTACGAGGGCGGGCAACATGGTTGCGGTTCGAAACGGGGGAAGAGGGAGAAAAAATCATGGCCACCGGTGTTTTCGAAATGGCAGAGATCGAAAAGCGCATGAAAGGTTCAGTTGCGGCTCTTCGGCAGGAGTTCGGCGGGCTTCGGACCGGCAGAGCAAGCGCGACGCTGCTCGATCCCATCACCGTGATGGCTTATGGCACCAAGACCCCGCTCAATCAGCTTGCCAACGTGTCTGTTCCAGAGCCGCGGATGATCACGGTTCAAGTTTATGACCGAAGCAACATCTCCGCAGTCGAGAAGGCGATCCGTGAGTCTGACCTCGGCCTCAACCCGGTGGTCGATGGAACAACGCTCCGGCTTCCGATCCCGGAGTTGAATAAGGAACGTCGCCAGGAACTGGTGAAGGTCGCGAAAAAATACACCGAGCAGTCGCGAATTGCGGTCCGCAACGTGCGAAAGGACGGGATGGATCAGCTCAAGAAACTCGAGAAGGACGGCAAGCTGAGCGAAGACGACAGCGCATCGCAAGCGACAAAAGTACAAGACTTGACTGACAAAACGATCAAGGAGATCGATTCCCTCTTTATGTCCAAGGAACAGGAGATTATGCAGGTTTAGCCAGTACCGTTTCCCGTTTCTATTCAAGATTGCTGGCCCGGTTTAGCCTTAATTTAATCGCTTGTCGTCAACCTCAATGTCGCAAGCTTAGTGTCCGTTTGAAAAACTCTCACGCGCGTTTAGCCGCTGCAATTTTCACGACTGGGGACCCCACGGCGATGGGACAACACGAGCAGGCCAGTTCAGACGACCAGGACCGGCCTTTTCCCAAGCATGTGGCGATCATTATGGACGGTAACGGGCGTTGGGCTGCAAAGCGTGGTCTGCCCCGGACCGAAGGTCATCGTCGGGGCATGCAAAGCACGAAGGAATGTGTGCGCGCGGCCGCCGATCTCGGTCTTCAATATTTGACGCTATTCAGTTTTTCGTCGGAAAACTGGCGACGGCCACTTGAAGAAGTAAACTTTCTCATGGGCCTTTTGCGGCGGTTCATCCGCCGCGATCTCGCCGAACTTCACGAAAACAACGTTCGGTTGAGGGTGATTGGCTCCGAAACCGGCATCCCACGCGATCTTGTCGTGATGATCAGGGACGCGGTAGCACTCACGAGGCACAATTCAGGGCTACAACTCAATATCGCCTTCAACTACGGTGGTCGAGATGAAATTGTGAGAGCGGTACAATGCATCGCCGCGCGGGTCGCCGGGGGATATCTCGATCCAGACGACATCACTCAGGAAACCATCGCAAGCCACTTCGATACCGTTGGATTGCCAGACCCTGACCTTCTGATACGCACAAGCGGTGAACAACGCCTGAGTAACTTCCTGCTTTGGCAATGTGCTTACTCCGAGTTCCTGTTCGTCGATCAGTATTGGCCAGATTTCACGAAACAGGCTTTGGAACATGCGATAGCAAGTTATCGCAGCCGTGACCGTCGTTTTGGGGGAATAAGCGCGAGATAGCACCGGGGTCGGCGTGGTGGCGGTTCGTAACGATTTACAGCAGGAACCGGCGCAAGGGCGTTCGCATTTTGACGCGTTCCGTCACATGGGGTCAGCCAAAAGCGGGCCGTGTGCTTGTTCATGACAGGCCCAAGGCGCGGTTCCGAGCTTGCGCTCCGGTTTTACTCGGCCCTGATTTTGATCCTGATCAGTCTCAGCCTGACCTACTTTAGCGCGACTTCCTTTGCGGCCTTGCTGGTATTCTTTGCTACGCTGATGGGGTGGGAGTGGGCGCGCGTGGTCCGCAAAACCGGGGTCGATCTGATCTTTTGTGTCCAGACCGTTGCCGTTGCATCCGCAGGCGGGCTTACGCTCATCAGATATCATGTGTCTGCGGTCGCGGTCATGATGGTGGGGACATTGGCCGCATTCTGGCTTCACAAGACCCGCCTCCGGCATAGTGACCCATGGTGGTCAGCCGCCGGTGTTTATTATGCGGGCTTTCCGGTCATGGCCCTGATCTCCATCCGTCAGGATCCGGATTTCGGGCTTGCCGCCGTCATTTACCTGTTCCTGATCGTCTGGAGCGCCGATACAGGAGCATTTTTTGCCGGCCGGTTCATCGGGGGGCCGAAACTCGCGCCTGCGATCTCACCGAACAAGACATGGGCCGGACTCGCTGGGGGTGCAGGTCTTGCGCTCATGGCAGGGATCGCTTTCGGAGGCTGGTTTCCCGGTGCATCGCCTTTGGGGCTGGGGGTGCAGAGTATTTTTCTTGCACTCATCGCTCAGGGAGGCGATCTAGGGGAATCGGCGATCAAGCGGATTTTCGGTGTGAAGCATTCAAGCGGACTAATTCCCGGCCATGGCGGCGTCCTGGATCGCCTCGATGGTCTCGTGTTTGCCGCGATAGGCGCGGGATTGATCGTCACGATGATCGATCCGGCGAGGCCGGGGAGGGCCTTACTGCTGGGATGACCGCCTTATGCGAAGTGTCAGGATAAAACGATGAACGGCCCTAATCCTAATAAGGACAAAAAATCTCTGGCCCCTAAGCGCCGGGTAAGCGTGCTTGGCGCGACCGGCACCGTCGGCAAACACACCTGCGATCTCATCAAGCAGTATCCGGACCTTTACAAGGTTGTCGCGCTTACCGCGAACAGCAACATCGATGCCCTTGTGGCTGTTGCCCTTGAACTTGAACCGGAGTTTGTCGCTCTGGCCGATCCGGGTCTTGAAGCCGAGCTGGTGCGGCGGTTGAAGGGAAGCGGTATTCAATCAGGCGCGGGCGACCAGGCGGTGCTGGAAGCGGGCAGGCGTTCGGCGGACTGGATCATGGCATCGATCGTTGGCGCGGCCGGTCTCGCTCCAACGCTTGCAGCCGTCCGCCAGGGCACCACGGTTGCGGTCGCAAACAAGGAGTGTCTGGTCACGGCTGGCGCGGTGTTCATGGCGCAGGCGCGATTGCATGGCACGACGATTTTACCTGTGGATTCCGAGCATTCCGCGGTGTTTCAGTGTCTCGACACGCTTGATGGCAAAGGCGTTGAGAAGATCATCCTGACCGCATCGGGCGGCCCGTTTCGCACCTGGAGCTTCGAGCAGATCAAACATGCAAAGCTCGAAGATGCGCTGAAGCACCCGAACTACACGATGGGTCAGAAGATCACCATCGACAGCGCGACGCTGATGAACAAAGGCCTTGAACTCATCGAGGCGCATCACCTTTTCGGCCTGCATGCGGATAAGTTCGAGGCTATCGTCCATCCGCAGCAAATCCTGCATTGCATGGTATATTATACCGACGGATCCGTGATTGCTCAGGCGAGCATGCCCGATATGCGGACGCCCATTGCTTATGCTCTGGGTTGGCCGGAACGGCTTGAAGCCGACTTTCTCCGCGCCGACTTTGCCAGAATTGGTACGCTCACGTTCGAGGCACCGGATGAGCATCGGTTTCCGGCGCTGCGCCTTGCCCGCGAGGCCATGCAGGCGGGCGGCATCGCGCCTACGGTGTTGAATGCGGCCAATGAAGTCGCGGTCGAGAGTTTCCTCAATCGCGACATCGATTTCATGACGATACCGGCGGTTGTCGCCGAAACGCTCGATCTTGCGGGCCGGTCGCTGGCGGGGATGTCGCCTCATTCTCTGGACGACGTGCTGCATGTGGACCACGCGGCGCGTCAGGTCGCATCGCAGATCATCGCCAAAGCGGCGTCCATTCATTAACTTCATGATAAGATAGCGCGACCGCGCCTGAGGATTCGCCCATGACAGCACAGAGTTTATTATCCGCACCCTACCAACTGTTCCTCTGGACCGTGCCGTTTCTCATCGTGCTCGGTGTCATCGTGACCGTGCACGAGTTGGGACATTTTCTCGCCGCGAGGTGGCTTGGCGTAAGCGTGCAAACCTTCTCGATCGGCTTTGGGAAGGAAATCGCGGGCTTTTACGACCGGCATGGCACCCGGTGGCGCGTCGCCTGGATTCCGCTTGGGGGCTACGTCAAATTCAAGGGCGACGAGACGGTTTCCAGCCTGCCGTCGAGGGAGGATATCGAGGCCCTGACCCCGGCTCAAAAAGCAGGTAACTTCCACACCGCGCCCCTCTGGCGTCGCACGCTCATCATACTCGCAGGGCCGTTTGCAAATTTCCTGCTGTCCATCCTGATTTTCCTCGGGCTGTTTCTCTTCCTCGGAAAACCCGTGGTGCAACCTCGCCTCGACTCGGTCGTAGCCGGAAGTGCGGCGGAACAGGCCGGGCTTCGTCCTGGAGATTTGATCCTCGCGGTCAACGGTTCGTCAGTGGAAAGTTTCGATGACGTTCAGCGCCGTGTGATTCTCAAGGCGGGATCGGAGATCGATCTGACAGTGGAGCGCGGGGGTAAGATTTTGAACCTGAAAGCCACACCGCAGCTCACCGAAAAAGAGTGCATCGGCAGGCTGGGGATCGGCAGGTCCAACAAAGAAGGCGACATGACCATAAGGCGCTTCACGGTCGCTGAAGCGGCGTCGGCGAGCCTGGCCGAGACCTGGTACTGGATAGAACAGCCGTTTCAGTTCTTCGGTCAGCTTTTCAACAGGCAGGCCTGCGTCAAACAGCTTGGCGGACCAGTCATGATTCTGGAGACGTCGAAAACGATGGCGTCCCGGGGTTTTCTCAACCTCATTCCACTGATCGCCTTCCTTTCCGTAAGCGTCGGCCTGTTCAATTTATTCCCGATTCCCGTTTTGGATGGCGGTCACCTTTTGTTCTATGGCGCAGAAGCCATACTCGGCAGACCATTAAGCCAGAAATCGCAGGAAATCGGTCAAACGATTGGCCTCGGTCTTCTTCTCATGTTAATCAGTGTCGTGACGGTAAACAACGTTAGGGACCTCATTCGCAGGGAGCCGCCTGGTCAGGCGGCGACCAGCGGCCCTGAGGCACCTAAGTAAAAACGGGCAGCCGCTTGATGCCGGGGGGCAACAGGTGGCTGGAGAAAAGACGGATGTTCGAGGGACCGGCGTATTTGCCATAACAAAGTGCTAGTGTCTCGATTAATGAAATGCTGTGTTGGGGAACCGGCGTAACAGGGGCGAACAGATCGATGCTGCGCATGAGCACGACAAGGCGGGGGATACAACATATCCTCACTATACTGACGGCGGTGATGCTGGTGACCATCACCTCTGCCGCGATCAGGTCCGACCTGGCATTTGCTCAGGGTGGACCCGTGATTCGCGACATAAGGGTGAACGGAAACCGCCGGATCGAGCCGGAAACGGTTCGGTCCTATCTGACATTGACGCCCGGTCAGAGATACGATTCATTCAAAGCCGACGAGGGCCTCAAGGCCTTGTTGGCAACAGGCCTTTTCCAGGATGTTCGAATTAATCTCGAAGGCAGCGTCCTTGTGGTGTCTGTGGTGGAAAGCCCGATCATCAACCGCGTTGTCTTCGAGGGCAACAAGGACGTGAAATCGGACGTTCTGGCCGCAGAGGTCCAATTGAAACCGCGCGCCATATTCACCCGTGCCCGCGCCCAGTCCGATGTTCAGCGGATTTTGGATGTCTATCGTCGCCAGGGGTTCTACACGGCGCAGGCCGACGCCCAGATTATCGAACTCGATAACAACCGCGTCGATCTGGTTTTTGAAATTCGTGAGGGGCCCGAAACGAAGGTCGTCGGCATCAACTTTCTGGGCAATCGGTCATTTTCAGACGCTGAATTGCGCGGCGTCATAACCACAACCGAATCGAGCATCCTCGACTTTCTTAAGCCAACTTCGGTCTACGATCCTGACCGTTTCAATCTCGACCGTGAAATGCTCCGCCGGTATTACCTCAAGAATGGCTACGCCGATATGCGTGTGGTGTCTGCCATTGCTGATGTGGACAGGGAAGGGCGTGGGTTCTTTCTAACGTTCACCGTCGATGAGGGGCCACTTTATCGCTTCGGCGCGGTTGAAGTCCAAAGCACACTGCCTTCCCTCAACCCTGATGCGCTTCGCGGCCTCGTGCTGGCCAATTCAGGTGATGTTTACAATGCAGACTTGATCGATAAATCCGTGGAGCGCATCACGGTTGCGGTTGCCGAGCAGGGCTATGCCTTCGGTCAGGTTCGTCCCCGCGTTGAGCGGGACCCCGTGACACAGACGATCTCCGTGTCGTTTGTCGTTGAGCAGGGGCCGCGTGTTTACATCGACCGGATCAACATCACCGGAAACATTCGAACTGAAGACTTCGTCATACGACGGGAAATGCGCGTTGCCGAAGGCGATGCTTACAACAAAATCCTGGTGGACCAGGCGAGACAGCGGCTTTTGGGTCTTGGTTTCTTCAAGGATGTTAAAGTCAACCGCGAGCCGTCTTCATCCCCTGACCGCGTCATCCTGAACGTTGCGGTGGAAGAGCAATCGACCGGAGAACTTTCGTTCTCGGCTGGATACTCTTCGAACGAAGGCGTAATCGGCGAGGTCTCCTATACGGAACGTAACTTCCTCGGAAAAGGCCAGTTCCTTCAGGTCAAGTTGTCGGGCAGCTTTCAGAGCGGTCAGTTCGACGTGAGCTGGACGGAGCCTCGTTTCCTGGACCGGAACCTCGCTTTCGGGATCGACGCCTTTGTCCGAAATACCGACTACACGGATCAGGCCGGTTATCAGAACTCGAAAATCGGCGGTAGCGTGCGTCTCGGCTTCGCTCTCCTCGACAACCTTTACCTGAACACGAACTACACGCTGTATCAGGACGAGGTTTACGACGTGAGCAACGGCGCATCGCTTGCGGTGCAGCAGATCGAGGGAACGTCGCTTATCTCGTCGATCGGTTACTCTTTGATCTACGACACGCGAAACAACCGTAAAAATCCATCGCGTGGCTTCTACTTCTCCTTCAGCCAGGACACGGCGGGTATTGGTGGCGACATCAACTACATCCGCAGCATTGGTGAAGCCCGGGCTTACTATCCATTGTTCAAGCAGGTCACGTTGGTCGGTCGTCTCATCGGCGGAAACATAAGCGGTTGGGACGGACAGGATGTCCGTATCGTGGACGCCTTCTTCAAGGGTGGTGAAACGATCCGCGGCTTCGAGACGGCAGGTATCGGTCCGCGCGACCGCAGCCCTGGCGGAAGCGACAACGCGCTTGGCGGAAAGAACTTCTATGCCGGTACTGCAGAAGTTCGCTTCCCATTGCCGCTCATTCCAGACGAGCTTGGATTTAGCGGTGCGGTGTTTGCGGACGCCGGCTCGGTCTACGGAACGGATGCACCAAAGTTCGCGGCGGCATTCGCAGCGCGCAAAGGTGTTGCAAACACTCTGACGAACGTGGCGGATGACAGCACGATCCGGTCGTCGGTGGGCGCAAGCTTGCTCTGGAA
Source organism: Rhodomicrobiaceae bacterium (assembly GCA_965247345.1). GTDB lineage: Bacteria > Pseudomonadota > Alphaproteobacteria > Rhizobiales > Rhodomicrobiaceae > Rhodomicrobium. The sequence continues at coordinate 27,952 of CBDFGZ010000014.1, forward strand.
CTCGCCGGTCGGACCACTCCGTGCAGACTTCGCTTACGTGATCAATAAGGAAGACTACGACAAGGAACAGTTCTTCAAGTTCGGCGCGGCGACCAAGTTCTAAAGTCGCGAGATTGTTGAACTTGTTTACGAGCTAATCGACGGGGTGCAGGGCGACCTGCATCCCGTTTAACATTGAAGGTGGTATGGATCATCTTGGTTTCTGGGCTCCATCTGGGCCTTTCACCCTTGCGGAAATCGCCGCGTTTACCGGAGTCGGGCTGCCCTTGCAGACTGAAGGTGACATTTCCCGGCGTATGTTCACGAGCGTCAAGCCGCTGAACAGTGCATCGGCTGCGGACCTTTCGTTTCTGGACAATCGCAAATATCTCGCCGCGCTGAAGGCGAGTTCGGCGGGTGCGATTTTCGTTTCCAAAGGTTTGGCGGAGCGCGTACCGGAGGGCTCTATCGGTCTCGTAACATCGGATCCTTACCGCGCGTTCGCAAAGTCCCTCGAACTGTTCTTTCCCGAGGCGGGGCGGGGCAAGCTCTTTCCCGGTTCCGACGCAAGAACCGGAGCCGACCTTATAAGCCGGAGTGCTGAGATCGAGGACGGTGTCGACATCGAGCCCGGAGCAATCGTCGGCCCTGAAGCCCAGATCGGGCGCGGAACGCGGATCGCGTCGGGGGCGGTCATCGGATATCGATGCGCCATAGGTCGCGACAGCTACGTTGGTCCGAACGCGTCGATGATCCATGCGCTCGTCGGCAATCGCGTCATCATCCACGGCGGTGTCCGAATTGGTCAGGACGGTTTCGGGTTTGCCATGGGGGCTTCCGGGCATTACAAGGTTCGGCAGGTTGGCCGTGTCATTATTCAGGACGATGTGGAGATTGGCGCCAATACCACCATCGACCGCGGTGCTCTGCTGGACACCATCATCGGAGAGGGAACCAAGATCGATAACCTCGTGCAGATCGCGCATAATGTGGTTATCGGTCGAAATTGCATCATTGTCGCGCAAACCGGTATCTCGGGAAGCACAGTGCTCGAAGATTTCGTAGTCCTTGGTGGACAATGCGGAACGATTGGACATATACGGTTTGGTGCCGGTGCTCAGGTGGCAGCCCAAAGCGGTGTGACCAGCGACGTGCCGGCAGGGGAACGGTGGGGCGGGACGCCCGCAAGGCCGATGTTATCGTGGGCCAGGGAAGTTGCGACTCTGCGTCGCCTGGCAAAAAAATCATCAAAGGCATTGACTGAAGGCGATGCAGACGCCTGAACGGATTGGACATGCTGGATAACACCGAGCCACCTCACGCAGACCAGTCAGCACCGCATCTGACGAGCATCGATATCGTTCGCATCCTGAAGCTGTTGCCTCATCGCTATCCGTTTCTTCTCGTGGACAGGATCGTCGACATGGACCGGGACAACTACGGCGTCGGCATCAAGAACGTGACGATCAACGAACCTTTTTTCCAGGGACATTTTCCCGATTTCCCGGTCATGCCGGGCGTGCTCATCATCGAGGGTATGGCTCAGACTGCCGGCGCGCTTTGTATGGCCAGCCTGGGTGTCGATGCGCAGAGGCAGCTCGTCTATTTCATGGCCATCGAGCGCGCTCGCTTCCGCAAGCCGGTGGTTCCCGGCGACACACTGCATTTTCATATGTCGAAGCGGCGCAATCGGGGGCGCGTCTGGCGGTTCGAGGGGCAGGCGAAGGTCAATGGTCAGATCGTTGCGGAGGCCGAGATCAGTGCCATGATCATCGATCAGGGGCAGGGCGACGTCCCCAATCCCCAAAGCTGATGCGCGCTATGGCTATCTTGAAAGTGCACGCGACGGCTGTCGTCGACCCGAACGCGATTGTTGGCGAAGGAACCGAGGTCGGTCCGTTCACGGTCATCGGGCCTGAGGTTCGGGTCGGTACCCGGGTCAAGCTTCACTCACACGTGGTGCTGAGCGGCAAAACCGTAATCGGCGATGGCTGCGAAATTTTCCCCTTCGCGGTGCTTGGCGCAGCCCCTCAGGACAAGAAATATCGCGGGGAGGAAAGCCGTCTCGAAATCGGGTCGCAGACCGTGGTCCGCGAACATGTGACCATGAATGGCGGCACGGAAGGCGGAGGGCATGTCACGCGTGTCGGAAGCCACTGTCTGTTCCTTGCCGGTGCGCATGTGGCTCACGACTGTCAGATCGGCGATCATGTCATCCTCGTGAACAGCGCAACGCTTGCCGGTCACGTCACCATCGAAGATCACGTGATCCTCGGCGGTCTTTGCGCCGTGCATCAGTGGGTGAGGATCGGGGCGAATGCCTTCGTCGGGGGCATGTCCGGCGTGGAGAATGACGTGATTCCCTACGGGATGGCGCTGGGGAATCGCGCTCATCTGGCCGGGTTGAACATCGTGGGAATGAAGCGCCAGGGTCTCGAACGGGAGCAGATCCACGCGCTTCGCAAGGCGTACCGGCTTTTGTTCTCTCAGGAAGGTACGCTGCAGGAGCGGCTGGACGATGTCGACAAGATGTTCGATGGCGATCCGGTCGTTGGGCGAATCGTTGCATTCATGCGGGCGAAAGCAGACCGGGCGTTTTGCGTGCCAAGACCGGCGGTATGACGGATCTTCTACAGAACGACGGGTCAATGCTTTCAGGCGTGGAACTTGCGGTAGTGTTTGATGCCAACGGCGAGAAACAGCGGATCGGTATCATAGCGGGGGGCGGGCGTCTTCCGGCGGCGGTCGCTAGGGCAGCACATGACCAGGAGCATCAGGTGTTTCTCGTCGGGTTGACGGGAAATGCCGACCCTTCCGTTGAGCAGTTTCCTCATGCTTATGTTCATCTCGGTCAGCTCGGCCGCATGCTTCGCACGCTACGCGGGGAAAAGTGCCGAAGCATCGTGCTCGTGGGGAGTGTCAGGCGTCCGAATCTCTGGCGCGTGAAGGCCGATCTGGGCTTCATTCGACGCCTTCCGCGCCTTGTCCGTATTCTGCGTGGCGGCGACGACGCGGTTTTGCGCAAAGTTGGCCGCTTTTTTGAGGCCGAAGGGTTCAGGGTGCTGGCCGCTCATGAAATCGCACCGGAACTGCTTGCACCGGGAGGCTCGTTCAGCCGCGCGGTTCCGACCGCCGAAGCAACGCACGATATCGAAACCGGGGTTGCACTTCTCGCGGCCCTTGGTCCTTTCGATGTAGGGCAGGCGGTTGTCGTTCGCGATGGCTACGTTCTTGCGGTGGAAGCCGCGGAAGGGACCGACGCCATGCTCGCGAGGTGCGCATCGCTGCCGGCTGCGCGGCGTAAAGGGCGTCGAGGCGTTCTAATCAAGGCACCGAAGCCGGGGCAGGACCTGCGGTTCGATTTGCCGACCATCGGTCCGCGAACAGTCGCCCTTGTGGCGGACGCGGGTCTTGCCGGCATCGCCGTGACAGCAGGACGCGTTCTCATCGCCGATCAGGAACAGCTTGTGGATAAAGCAGACCGCGAGGGCATTTTTCTGATTGGTGCGGCGGCAGGTAAGTCGTAATTAAATCCTTTTTAGCATGCGCGGCAGGGGCATGCATGCGATGACAGGGGATCAGCCCTTGTCCTGAAACTGGCGGTTCGAACGAAGTCCATTAAAGCGTGTGGAGATAGACGAGGCATGGACGGCAAGCGTGTTTTTATGGTGGCCGGTGAGCACTCGGGCGACATTCTGGGAGGTAATCTCCTGGCCGCTCTGCGTGCGCTGTCATCGCACCGCATTGAGGCGCGCGGCGTCGGCGGCGAACACATGCTTGCTGCGGGGCTGACCTCGCTTTTTCCCATGTCGGATGTGGCGGTCATGGGACCTGCCGCGATTTTGGCAAGATTGCCGAAACTTGTGCGGCGTGTGTATCAGGTGGTTGACGACGCGGTGGTGTTTCGGCCCGATCTGATCGTCATCATCGACAGCCCCGAGTTCACGCATCCGATCGCGAAACGTCTGCGTCAGCGCATGCCCCATGTGCCCATCGTCGATTACGTGAGCCCGAGCGTCTGGGCCTGGCGTCCCGGGCGCGCCCGCAAGATGAGACCTTACGTCGATCACCTGCTCGCGTTGCTGCCGTTCGAACCGGAGGCGCACGCGCGTCTCGGCGGGCCGCCCTGCACGTATGTGGGACATCCGCTGATCGAACGCGCGGGCTGGATCGACGCTCTCGATGTGGATTGTTTGAGGCAGCGACTTGAACTGACTCGAGGGTTGCCGGTGCTTACCGTTCTGCCGGGAAGCCGACACTCGGAGGTGCAGCGCCTGATGCAGCCGTTCGGTGAGGCAATCCGTGCGATACGGTCGCGGATCGGACCGATTGAGATTATTTTGCCTGCGGTGCCGTCTGTTCGTCCGTTGATCGAAGCAGGCTTAAGCGATTGGCCCCAGCAGCCGTATCTCGTGGAAGGTGACGAGGACAAGTTCCGAAGCTTCAGGCTCGCGGACGCAGCGTTGGCAGCATCGGGCACGGTTACGCTTGAGCTTGGTGTTGCGGGAACGCCGATGGTTGTCGCCTATCGGGTCGACGCGGTTGCCGCACGGTTACGGTTTTTGTTGAAGGTTCATTCGGTTGTGCTTGCAAACCTGGTGCTGGGCGAGAACGCGTTCCCTGAATTGCTGCAGGAAGATTGTACGGCGCAGAAATTGAGCGATGCACTCGTCCCGTTGCTAGGCGACACGGTTGAGCGGCGACGGCAAAAGACTGCTCTCGCGCGAGTGCGGGAAAAAATGGCCCTCAGTCGTGGGACGCCGAGTCAGCAGGCGGCTGAAGTGGTGATGCTATTCTTACACGGCTCGGGCGGTGACCAAATCCAGCGACGGCGCTTAAGAAGGCTTCGTAGTCTGCACATGTGGACAGCTTGAAGAATATACATTTCATCCGTGATTAACAATGCGACCATTTCTTTACCCGTGACGGAGATTTTGTTTCCGTATGCGAATCACACCAACCAGCATAAACTTTCAATCGAAGACCTCCTCATCATGGCGTTGTCTCCCGTTGTCCCGGGACGAGCGCCACGTTTTGCTCCGCGAACACGCCGACGCATTTTCGCTCGGGAGAAAGAATGTGGTTGCAGACGTCTTGCCGCGGGTGAGAGGGCTGTGTGAGGGAGACTCAAGTTCGAACGTGTAACGGTTTGGTTTTAGCCCTGAATCGCTATCGCGACCGCCATTCAGACGGGACTGTCGATATGAACGAAACGCGAGGTTGAGGCGTGCGCTATCCCCCGTCCGTGCTGGATGAGATCAGAAGCCGGTTGCCGATCAGCCGCGTGGTTGAGCGCCGCGTAAAGCTGAGGCGTGCGGGCCGCGAGTATATGGGCCTGTCTCCCTTCAAAACCGAACGCACGCCTTCGTTCACCGTCAATGACCAGAAAGCGTTCTATCATTGCTTTGCCAGCGGCGAGCACGGCGACATCTTCAGTTTCGTCATGAAGACGGCCGGGCTTTCATTCGCGGAAGCGGTCGAGCAGCTTGCAGCAGAGGCAGGCGTCGCGTTGCCCAAAGCTCAATCGCCAGATGAAGCGGCGGTCTCGCGCCTTGATCGGCTCTATGCGGCCTGCGAGGCGGCCTGCGCGTATTTTCAGGCACAGCTTTGGACAAATTCGGGTGAGACCGCTCGCGGCTATCTCGCCAAGCGGGGCGTCACGCGTGCGGAGATTGACAGCTTTCGCCTCGGGTTTGCGCCAGACAACCGGACCGCGCTTAAAACAAGCCTGACCGCTAAGGGCATCACGCTGGATGAAATGCAAGAAGCCGGGTTGCTGATCCATGGCGACGACATTGCCGTGCCCTATGACCGGTTTCGCGGACGCCTGATTTTTCCTATCCTCGACGTCAAACGGCGCGTGATCGCCTTCGGCGGCCGCGCATTGTTGCCCGATCAGCAGCCGAAATATCTCAATTCACCTGAAACGCCGCTGTTCACGAAAGGGCGAGGACTTTTCAATATTGCATCGGCACGTGAGGCTGCGCGGCTGAACAAGACCGTGATCGTCACCGAAGGCTATATGGATGTGATTGCGCTGAGCCGCGCGGGCCATCTTCACACAGTAGCGCCTCTCGGAACCGCGTTGACTGATGACCAACTTCGGCTGCTGTGGACGCTGTCGCCGGCGCCCACCCTGTGCTTTGACGGCGACGCGGCTGGCATCAAGGCGGCATCCCGCGCCCTTGACGTGGCGCTGCCATCCATCGAACCCGAGCGGTCGTTACAGTTTGTGTTTCTGCCCGATGGCAAAGACCCCGACGACATGATCAGGAACGGCGAGGCCGGGGCGCTTGAAGTGTTACTGAGCAAACCACAGCCTTTGTTCGACGTTCTGTGGAAAAGAGAATTGAACGCGTTTCCAAGCGCCACGCCGGAGCAGCGAGCCGCCTTCGATGCGCGAATGAAGGAATTGACGGACCGGATCGTACATAAAACGCTGCGGTATCATTATGTGGCCGAGATACGCAACCGCCTTCGCGCTCACTTTAAGCCTACCACGAAATCACGCTCCATGGATCGCGGTCAGGGCGACGACTGGCGCACGCGGCTCGATGAACCGAACAGCCGCAAAGCCTCGCGGCAGGGCGGGCAACGCGGCGGGTTGAAATTTGAGGCGCGGAGTCCGAATACGGCGAGCTTGTTGACGAGCGCTGTTGCCCAGCCAGCACTTCCGCCGAGTGTTGCGCGCGAGGAACTGATGGTCAGGGTGTTAATGGTGCATTCGTGGCTCTTCGACGAGCATGCCGATCAGGTTGCGCATCTCGTGTTTGAGGACGCGTTGTCACAACTTGTTGTGCAGGCGCTTTTCGATCTGTCTCAGGAGGGAAGCGCGGTTGCAATCGAGCAACTCCCGAACCACATAAAAAAAAGTGGTGGGGCGGATCTCGCACATCGTTTTATTCAACTGACGAAACAGTCATTGGCCGGATCGTTCGATGCGAACGCGGATCGGACTGTGGTTTTGACTGGCTGGCTGCATCTCCTGTCAGTGCATGAACAGCAGAAAACCCTCGCGGATGCTTTGCACGAAGCAGAAACGGATTATATGCACGACCAGGACGATCACAAATACGCTATTGTGTGTGCATTGAGGCAACAGATGCAGGTTGTGATTCGCTGAATTAACCGCGATATATTGCGTCTCTTAAAAGTCGCACCCAAGTGTAATGTTCGGATGCGCGGATTGCAAACGCGGAATAACGACATGCGTAACACGATGTTAAGCACGATAGCCTACAAAACGGTGGGTGTGCGGTTTAGCTTCATGTATTGCACCGCGTCGCGCTTTCAGAACCGTAGTGTTGAAATATGCCGATCGGCACCGGTTGAAGTGAGCAACCGGTGTGAGCCGTTTCGGCATCCTTGGAGTTTATGATGGCCTCAACGACGACAAAGACGGAAGAGCAAGAAACACCCGCTGCGGAAACGACCGATGCGCCGGTGCTTGATCTTTCAGATGCCGCCGTTAAACGGCTCATCAAAACCGCCAAGGCGCGCGGTTACGTGACTTACGACGAGATCAATGAAGTCTTGCCGCCCGATGAAGTGTCTTCGGAGCAGATTGAAGATACCATGGCCATGTTCTCCGATCTTGGCATCAATGTGGTGGACGCGGAGGAGGTTGAGGAGGCGGCCGCAGCGGAACCGGCTGATGACGAGGACGAGGGTCATCAAATTCAGGCGACGCATCTGCCCGTCAAGCAGGAGCGTTCCACCGAGGTCAGCGAGCGGACAGACGATCCAGTCCGCATGTATCTGCGCGAGATGGGTTCGGTCGAGTTGTTGTCTCGCGAGGGCGAGATTGCCATTGCAAAGCGCATCGAGGCTGGACGCGAAGCGATGATCGGCGGCCTATGCGAAAGCCCGCTTACGTTTCAGGCCATCATCATCTGGCGCGATGAACTGAACGAAGGCAAGATTCTGCTTCGGGACATTATCGATCTTGAAGCCACGTATTCAGGCCCGTTTGCCAAATCCGAGGGCGAAGACGTGGAGGAATTTGTTCCGCAGGCGACCCACGCTCACAACGCGCAGGCTACCGCTGCCCCATCAGTGCGAACGCATGGCAACGGAAGCCACGGCTTCGGGCAGGCAGGGTCGAGCCACGGCTATGCTGGTGCGAGTGTAAGTCATATCAATGGCGCGCGGTCGTCAGCATCGGCGGGTCACGGCACAAACGGGTCCATGAACGGCTCGTTTGGGGCAGCCGTCAACGGTGCGCACGGGCAAACACGGCCGGTTCCGGCTCCGGGTGACGAACAGCCGCCCGAGTTTCAGCAGGAAGAAAATTACGACGACGAAGACGATATGGAAAATAGCGTCTCACTCGCCGCCATGGAGGCTGAGCTTAAGCCGAAGGTTCTCGAAACCTTCGACCGGATCGCGACCGAATACAAGAAGCTTCGCAAGCTGCAGGATCAGCACGTGGAGCGCATGCTGCAGGACGATTCCATTTCGCCGCAGCAGGAGAAGCGCTCAAAAAAGCTTCGCGATGCTGTGATCGTGGATGTGAAAAGTCTGTCGCTCAATCCGCAGCGCATCGAGGCGCTGGTGGAGCAGCTTTATGACATCAACAAACGACTGATCGGGTATGAAGGTCGGCTGCTTCGCCTTGCCGATGGCTATGGCGTGCGGCGCGACGATTTTCTCAATCAGTATCAGGGCAGCGAGCTCGATCCGAACTGGATCGACCGGGTCGGCGCATTGAAGGCCAAGGGCTGGACGAAGTTCGTAGACAAGGAACGCCCGCGCGTCGACGAGATCCGGAAAGAGATCCATTCGCTTGCAACTGAAACGGGTCTCGATATTCAGGAGTATCGGCGGATCGTCAAGATCGTGCAGAAGGGCGAGAAGGAAGCGCGTCAGGCCAAGAAGGAAATGGTTGAGGCAAACCTTCGTCTTGTGATTTCCATCGCCAAGAAATATACGAATCGCGGCCTTCAGTTCCTGGACCTCATTCAGGAAGGCAACATCGGCCTGATGAAAGCCGTCGATAAATTCGAATACCGTCGCGGTTACAAGTTTTCGACCTATGCCACGTGGTGGATCCGGCAGGCAATCACGCGGTCCATCGCAGATCAGGCGCGCACGATCCGCATTCCGGTGCATATGATCGAGACCATCAACAAGATTGTGCGCACGTCACGGCAAATGATGCACGAAATCGGCCGTGAGCCTACGCCGGAAGAACTCGCCGAAAAGCTCTCCATGCCGCTTGAAAAGGTGCGCAAGGTGTTGAAGATCGCGAAGGAGCCGATCAGCCTCGAGACGCCCATCGGCGACGAGGAGGACAGCCATCTCGGTGATTTTATCGAGGACAAGAACGCGATCCTGCCCATCGACGCGGCGATCCAGTCCAATTTGCGCGAGACGACAACGCGGGTACTGGCATCGCTGACGCCGCGTGAGGAACGCGTGCTGCGCATGCGCTTCGGCATCGGCATGAACACCGACCATACGCTGGAAGAGGTCGGCCAGCAGTTCAGCGTGACCCGCGAACGCATTCGCCAGATCGAGGCGAAGGCGTTGCGCAAGCTGAAGCATCCGTCGCGGTCGCGCAAGCTGCGGAGCTTCCTGGATAATTAAATCTGCTCATGCCGACGATTTCATGGTTTTACGGTATCGCCATCAGGATGTATGTCAAAGATCATCCTCCGCCGCATTTTCATGCCATTTATGCAGACGACGAGGCATTTATCTCGATAGACACCGGTGAGGTGATCGAAGGCAACCTTCCCAAATCTGCGGCACGGCTGGTTAAGGAATGGACGTTAGCCCGGAAATCGAATTTGCACGAAAATTGGCGCCGCGCGCAAGGTGGTGAAGCTTTGGAAAGGATTCCGGGCCTCGATGTTGACTAAGATTGTAGAAATCAAGCGTCTCGGGGGCTTTCGCCTTTATGTGCGTTTCAATGACGGGAGCGATGGTGAACATGACTTTACTGATATGATTCAGGAGCCTGGCGTCATGCTTTTGCCGTTGCGCGACGAAGCCTATTTCGTTCGTGTGTTTCTGGAGTTCGGGGCATTAACGTGGCCAAACGGCTTCGACATTGCGCCGGAATGGCTTCTCCGTGACATGAGTGCGCTTGGGGAACTCCATCGCATGGCGGTTGCCGGGTAAGCAAGTCGAACTTTCCTCGTTTCAGGCAAGTTTAAGACTATCTTTGGCTTGAGCGTGGCGGTTTGGCAGCCTGCACCGGCGGAATGTGAGGCGGTACGTGAGTAGGTTCACGGAGCGTAATGTGAACGAAGTGTCAATCAGACTCGTTACGAAAGCCGTGCGTGGTTCGATGATCTGAAAGATCAGGCCGTCGGCGAAAGCTTTTGTTTCGCTATATTTACGCTATGAATGGAACGTGGGACAATCGGTTCGATATGACGGGCCAGTGATTTGCCGTTGTCTACACAAATTGGGCATTCAATAACAGGAAGACGACAACGGGCGTAATGGCGTCTTCCTAGCTTGACAATCAATCTATGTTTGACGCCTTGATATAGGCCACCAACTGATCCAGGACGGTACTCCAGCCCATCTCGAAGCCCATTTCAGCGTGCTTTTTGCGCCCGTCTGGGTCTTTGTGGAACGCTTCCGCCACGTAGCGTGTCCCGGTGTTGTGCGGTGTCAGGGTCAGGATGGCGGTGAAAGGCATTTCGCTATGGACAGGGCGGAAACCCGCTCCGAGCGCACTTGTAAACACAAGTCGTTCCTGAGGTATGACATCAAGATAACAGCCGTAGTTTGGAAACATGTGGCCATCCGGCGATTTCATGACCGTGCGGAAGATGCCGCCGGGTCTCAGGTCAATATCGCATTCCACGGTTTGCCATGGCTTGGGACAGAACCACGGCATCAGGTGTTTTGGCTCCGTCCAGACGCGCCAGACCAGCGATGGTGGAACGTCGACGATCCGGTCGATTTTGAGATCGAGATCGGGATTAAACTCAGTTGGTGCCGCTTTTTGTGCCGTCGTCATATGTGCTGCCTTCCTTTTCCTTGAGTTGCAGAAGATATTCGTCAAGTTGATCCAGCCTCCTCGTCCACACGTCGCGCTGTTCGCTGAGCCAGGTCTGCACTTCTGCCAGAGGTTCTGGATCGAGTTCGCAGATGCGAACACGGCCGACTTTGCGCGACTGGATCAACCCGCTTCGTTCAAGCACCTTGAGGTGCGCAAGAAACGTCGGGAGGGCCATCTCAAACGGTTGAGCCAGTTTCGAGACTGGGGCAGGTCCGTAACCGAGTTGTTGCAGTATCGCGCGGCGGGTTGGATCGGCGATGGCCTGCAATATCGTGGTGAGATCGGCCGGATGGTTAGTCATGAGGCTAACTATAGCTCAATGGGAAGGTTAGGTCAACGGCTTAGTGATGGGGATGCTCGGTCATTTATGGCCCGCACCGAACCCCTTCGCACGGGATTTGCTGCTGAGCAGCGACGATACCCGGGAACAGGCGGCTATCCGTTTCCCACGGTGGTTGAGAGCACTCGGCACATCAACGCCAAGGCGATTTTCGCCCCAAGCAGCGACGAATAATTGACGATTGCGCTCAAATTGCCGTATTGATTACGGGAATTGCAGTAAACTCCGTCTTTCAAAACTGGACCACGCGATGACGAAACGCACCTATCAACCGAGCAATCTCCGCCGCAAGCGCAAACATGGCTTCCGCGCACGTATGGCGACCAAGGCGGGCCGCTTGGCACTGTCGCGTCGGCGGGCGAGAGGCAAGAAGAAGCTGAGCGCGTAAGCTGTACGCTCCCAACGGCGCGTGATGCATCTGATCTCAGTCTTCTTTGATTTCCCGGTCGGTTGTTAAACGATGACACTTCGTCTGGAAAATAAACGAATTTTCATCACCGCTGCGGCTCAGGGTATCGGGCGGGCCTGCGCCGAGGCTTGCGCGCGGGAAGGCGCGTTCGTGATCGCGAGCGATATCGATCAGGCAAAGCTGGCGGATTTGGCGCGCGAGGCAAATATCACGCCGGGTGTGCTGAACGTGCGAGATGCGGACGCGATCCGGGAGGTGGCGGCAACCGTCGGTACGATTGACGTGCTGTTGAACGTGGCAGGCTTCGTTCATTCAGGCACGGTGCTGACCGCAACGGAAGACGAGTGGGATTTTGCATTCGACCTTAACGTGCGTTCCATGTTCCGGCTCACTCGTGCGTTCCTGCCGGGAATGATCGCGAATGGAGGTGGATCGATCATTAACATCGCGTCGGTGGTCGGCTTCGCTGGTGTGCCAAACCGGTTTATTTATTCGACTACGAAGGCGGCGGTCATCGGCATGACGAAATCGATTGCGGCCGACTTCGTGAAGCAGGGCATTCGTTGCAATGCGATCTGCCCCGGAACGGTTCAGTCGCCATCGCTGGAAGACAGACTTCATGAACACGGCGACTATGATAAGGCGCGAGCTGCGTTCATCGCACGTCAGCCGATGGGCCGACTGGGACGCCCGGAAGAAATTGCGGAACTCGCGGTTTATCTGGCCAGCGACGCAGCCGCCTTCACCACGGGGCAGTGTCACGTGATCGACGGCGGAATGACGATGTAACCATCGTCTGCGACCGGGATTTTATTCGAAAGGCACGCCGTGCTCATCCTTCGAACCATAGGAAAACTGCTGCTTTTTGCAGCATTTCTCGCGTTAGCCTATGATGGAGCGCGTTTTTTAGCGACGCCGGGCGAAGGGCTGATTTTGGCTTCGTCCGCCGCGATCCTGAAGAGCTATGCTCCCTCGCTTCTGGACGATCTTCCGCGGTTTTTCACGGCCCATGGACCCGATTTCATCTGGAGCCGAATCGTCGAGCCTCTGTTGATTTTACCGCTTGCGCTGGTTTCGGGAGCCCTGGGTACGTTGTTGTTTTTGGCAGGCTACAAGAGACCAGCGATCGAGATTGTCAGCGAACGCGCATAGTGCCCGGAAAACCCGTGTTTCATCTGGACCGGCGTCTGAAAAGCTCCTATCGCATGGTTGACGCAAGCTTCATCGTAGAGAGTGTCGCGATGGACATTAACCTCAATAAGTCATTCAACGGTGTGGCATGACGGGTAATCATTCGAACTTGACCCATGCGATTTTGGTGTTGAGGCGCGCTGTCGAGGCGGAACTGAAAGGGAACAGTTATTATCTCGTCGCGCAGCATGTGATGGAGCTTGGTGAACTCGTTCCGAACGGGAAAAACGGAGTTGCACGTCACGTTGACGCTTTTTCCTTTGCCACGGCCCTGGACCACGTTCGAAAACACGCTGAAAGAGATTTGACGGGCAATGTTTATTACATGTTTGCCCACAAATTGGATGTGTTGTCGTTCGTCACAAATGGGATTTACCGCTCTGCGGACCCGTCCTTAATACCGCCGGAGATATTGATTTCTCCTGCCTCTGACGTCGAGCCAGTCAGCGCTGCAACCGGGGCGCTCGGCAACGGCCTTGCAAACGCCGATAACCCCGCTGTTAGATCGTTTGACGACCTGGCCAAAGCGTCGACAGCACGTGTAGAGAGTGCGATGTCACGCGCATTTCTGGCGTATACTCCAGCCTCCGGACACGAGATAATGGAAACCGGCGACGATGGAGAGTTGCGAAGGCGGCGCTCTGGCGATGGTGAGATCGATGCTTCCGAACCGCTTCAAAGCATGGCGGCCTCCCGCTTTCATTCCGAAACAGTCGCGGGTGCAATCAAGGCCATTATGCCGGCGCATTTGGGATCACCGCCCGTTAAGATCCACTGCGGCTTCGATGCAGATCAACCGCGTGAGCAGACCCAAAAAACCCCTCACCAGGAAGGGTCTTCGGATTCCACGTCAGCCCATGATACCCCGCCCTTTACAGCCAGCAAAGCGGTGAAGACCGCCAACACCGCAGCGGCGCTGGAGCCTTCTCAGCGGACGTTGATTGCGCGAGTTCTTCAGGCCGTAACGGGCCGATCCTTTGCCTAAAGGCTATGTGTCAAAGACACTTGGCCAGAGCTTGAGCGCCAAGCCGCGCAGTTGATGCGACTGAACGGTTCGGATTCGGTGGCTATGACCCGTGCATTGTTCTCAAAGACGTTGCTTTTGCCGCAAGGTTTTGCGCCTTACCCTTGCTAGTTGCCAAGACCCGCCTCGTTAGACGACCGGCGCGGAGATACAAATCCATAATAACTGCGATCAAGGAAACGCACGCAGGTCAAATCCTAGCTGGCAAATTCATCGTTGTGGTATGGTGTGCAAGTGTTGGAATGAACGTGAGGCAGCAACGACCATGAGCGCGGTGATCGATGTAAGGGCTGCTTCGGCAGACTTTTCTGGTGGTAACATTCAAGCGCTTGCTGCCGATGCGGCTCATCGCGGCATAGAGCTTCTTGATCGGGCAAAGTCCCATGTTCGCAACCTTGTGAGCCGCAATGGCGCACTCGATGCGGATTTGCTTGAAAAGGAACAGCACGCGATTCACGGGGTGGCCTGGCTCGCGACCTATGTGGAAGCCATAAAGCAAATGGCAGCGTATGCCGACCGTCTGGCCAGCGATGGCCGTTTCGGTGAGATGGAAGCCCTGATCGTCCAGATCGCGCTTGGTGAGTATGCGACGCAGATCCTCGGCGGGATCCCGATGAGTCAATCCGAGTTCGTCCGCCTGGAGGACCTGGGACTTGGAGCGAAGGACCGGCAGGATTTTCGGTCCGCGCCGGTCGAGACGTTGATCGCAGGTGCTTCGACAGCCGCTCGCGCTCGGCTGATAGCGCTTATTCTGGTTGCGCAATCGTCTGCAACATTCGGCGATTGCGGCCTCGATGAGACACTGGAGGCCATGCGAGCCGAAATGCGCCGCTTCGTGCAGGCTGAGGTCACGCCTTACGCCCATGAGTGGCATCTCAAAAACGAGTACATCCCCCTCGCCACGATTTCGAAAATGAACGAGCTGGGCGTATTCGGGCTGACGATCCCGGAAGAGTATGGGGGTCTCGGCCTCGGCAAAGATTCCATGTGCGTGGTCTCGGAAGAACTGAGCCGGGGCTATATCGGCGTAGGCTCACTTGGAACACGCTCTGATATTGCTGCGGAATTGATCCTTGGCGGCGGAACGCAAGCACAGAAACAGGCGTGGTTGCCCAAAATTGCGGATGGCCGCGTCTTGCCGACAGCGGTTTTCACCGAGCCAAATACCGGATCCGATCTTGCCTCGTTGAAAACGAGGGGTGTGCTTGACGGCGAGGCCTATAAAATCACGGGGCAGAAAACCTGGATCACCCATCCCGTGCGCGCCGATCTCATGACGGTTCTGGCACGCACGAATTCCGCCGAAACCGGCTATCGCGGATTGTCCATGTTCCTCGCCGAGAAGCCGCGCGGCACGGATGACAATCCCTTTCCAGCGCAAGGAATGACAGGCGGTGAGATCGAGGTTCTTGGCTATCGTGGCATGAAGGAGTACGAAATCTCGTTCGATGGCTTCGAGGTTGCAAAAGAGAATCTGCTCGGTGGCGAGGAGGGGCAAGGGTTCAAACAGCTCATGCAAACCTTTGAATCGGCGCGTATCCAGACCGCCGCTCGGGCCGTCGGCGTCGCCCAGTCCGCCATGGATCTCGCATTACGTTATGCCACTGAACGCGTGCAGTTTGGCAAGCCGATCATAAATTTTCCACGGGTCGCGGACAAGATCGTGATAATGGCTGTGGAAATCATGGTTGCACGGCAATTAACATATTTTGCTGCCCGCGAAAAGGACCAGGATCGGCGGTGCGATCTTGAGGCAGGCATGGCGAAGCTGCTGGCTGCCCGTGTTGCGTGGTCCGCCGCGGATAATGCCCTGCAAATTCATGGCGGAAACGGCTTTGCCCTGGAATACCCCATAAGCCGGGTTTTATGCGACGCGAGAATCCTGTCGATCTTCGAAGGTGCAGCCGAAATCCAGGCGCAGGTGATCGCGCGGCGGCTGGTTGAAACCAAGGCCTAACCTCATCCGTTTCCTTCGGGTGCGGTGAACTGGATATGAAACGAGGACGGAAGTATGAAACTTGATGGAAAAATCGCTGTCATAACCGGAGCCGCAAGCGGTATCGGCCATGGAATAGCTCGGCGGTTCGTGGCGGCGGGCGGTCGCGTGGTGATCGCGGATATCAAGGAAGATGCGGCAGAAAAGGCGGCAAGGGAGCTTGGCGGAACAGATATCGCACTCGCGGTTGAGATGGATGTCACGAGCGAGGATGCGGTCAACCGGGGCATTCAGAAAGTTGTGTCGACGTTCGGGACAGTGGACGTGCTCGTGTCGAATGCCGGCGTTCAGATCGTGCATCCTGTCGACGAGTTTCCGTTCGCCGACTGGAAGAAGATGCTCGCAATCCACCTGGATGGCGCGTTCCTGACCTCGAAGGCTTGCTTGCCGCACATGTACAAGCAGAAGTTGGGCAGCATCATCTTCATGGGTTCGGTGCATTCCAAGGAAGCATCTCCGCTGAAATCGGCTTATGTCACCGCAAAACACGGTCTGCTCGGCCTTGCCCGCGTGATTGCGAAGGAAGGCGGGACCAAAGGCGTCCGTGCTAATGTGATTTGCCCGGGCTTCGTCCGGACCCCCCTGGTGGAAAAGCAAATTCCTGAACAGGCGAAAGCGCTCAACATTTCCGAAAAAGAGGTGATCGAGCATCTCATGCTTGGGGAGACCGTCGACAAACAGTTCACCACCGTCGAGGATGTCGCCGAAGCGGCACTGTTCTTCGCCGCGTTTTCGACGAACGCGCTAACGGGCCAGTCGCTGAACGTGAGCCACGGCTGGTCGATGACGTAGCGCAAGGTCACGGAGCGACATTTAAGTTTGATACTGCGACGACGTCGGGGTTACTCACACTGGCCGGTGTCGCGTTGAGGCGCTCTTTCGCCTCTCCGGTCAATTCAACGCCCCCTGGCGAGGCTTCACATCGATCCATCTGGGGTTTGCGACGACTTTATGTGGATTAATTAAGGTGAACGATCGCGTAGCATGCTCAAAAAAGTTGCGGATACAGGACGCGGTTGGAGGGGCACGATGTTGCGCAGTTTCTCAAGGGCGATGTTTGCAGGTGTCGGTGTCGCGTTTCTCCTGGTGTTCAGCTTCAAGTCGGCTTTTGCTGCAGATGTCCCGACCTACACCGTAGACGCAGCATGGCCGAAAGCTTTGCCCAACGATTGGATCATTGGGCAAGCCGCAGGTGTAGCGGTCGACGAAAGCGATCACATCTGGGTCGTCCAGCGGCCATCGACACTGACAGACGACGAAAAAGCGGCGTCGCTTAATCCACCACGCACCAAATGCTGCAAACCGGCACCTCCGGTCCTCGAGTTCGATCAGTCAGGCAATTTGTTGCGGTCGTGGGGTGGACCCGGTCAGGGCTACGACTGGCCACAGAGCGAGCACGGCATTTACATCGACGCGAAAGGGTTCGTCTGGCTTGCCGCCAACGGTGCAGAAGACGGGCAAATCCTTAAATTCACGAAGGACGGAAAATTTATCCTTCAGATCGGCAAGATTGGCCCGCAGACTAATTCCACGGACACAACGCGCCTCGGTCGCCCGGCCAGCGTGGCGGTGGACGTGGCGGCAAACGAAGTCTATGTCGCAGACGGGTATTACAATCACCGCGTCATCGTGTTCGATTCTGAGACCGGGGCTTTCAAGCGCATGTGGGGTGCTTACGGAAAGCCACCTTCGGACGCGAAAATGCCAGCGTATGATCCGGAAGCGCCCCTTTCGCAGCAGTTTGCAAACCCGGTGCATTGCGTGCGCCTGGCGTCCGACGGTTTCGTCTACGTCTGCGACCGTGTGAACGACCGCATCCAAGTGTTCCGTAAGGATGGCACTTATGTCCGTGAGTTCGTGATCGAAAAGAAAACACGCGCGAACGGGTCGGTCTGGGACCTGGAGTTTTTTCCCAACGCGGATCAGTCGTTTCTGCTGAACGCAGACGGTGCCAACAACGAGGTTCGCATCGTGGAGCGCGAGACCGGCAAGGTGGTCGGTGCGTTTGGCCGCAGTGGACGTAACGCCGGCGAATTTCACTGGGTCCATAATCTCGCGATCGATTCCAAAGGCAATATCTTCACGACCGAGGTGGACACGGGTAAGCGAGCGCAGAAGTTCTTGTTGCAGGGCGGTATGGTCTTACGGAAACGCGCTACCCATCGGACCCTTTATTATAAGCGTGTGCAAGGTAACAAGGCTGCAACTCGCGACCGTGACGCGCTGGACCAGTCCATGCCCCAGCCGGATTAGCGTTCGTAGAGCTCACGTTATGTATGGTTGACGTGGGGGACCGGACGAAGTTGAACCATCGGGCGGTCGCGCTGTGAGAATTTGGTTTCAATGATGCAAACGAACGGCTATCCAGTGGGGACACTTTAACGACACGGAAAGCGCCCGAGGCCAGCACGATGACGAAACCGCTCGATGTAATTGGCGTCGGCCATGCCCTCGTGGATATTATCGCAAGCTGCGACGATGCTTTGCTTTCCGAACTGGCTCTGAGCAAAGGCACGATGCGGCTGACCTCGCCGGAAGAGGCGGCGGCCCTGTATGCGAAAATGGGACCCTCCATCGAAACGTCTGGTGGATCGGCTGCCAATACATGCGCAGGGATAGCCTCATTCGGCGGGCGGGTCGGTTTCATGGGCAAGTTGGGGCAGGATCAGTTTGCCGACGTGTTCGGCCACGACATTCGGTCCATCGGGGTTACGTTTGCGCCTCCGACCGCAAGCCGGGATAATCCGACGGGGCGTTGTCTGATCCTCGTAACCCCTGACGGGGAGAGGACCATGAACACCAACCTTGGGGCTGCGGCCGAATTCTCCGAAAGCGATCTGGATCGAGCGGGCATCGAATCCGCGCAAATCGTTTACCTGGAAGGATACCTCTTCGATCCGCTTCCGGCTCGCGCCGCTTTTCATGCCGCGTCCGACCTTGCGCATAAATCTGGCGCTAAAGTCGCGTTCACGCTTTCGGATCCGTTTTGTGTGGAACGGCATCGCGACGGCTTTCTTGCGTTTATCGAGGATCGCGTTGACATCGTGTTTGCGAACGAAAAAGAGCTTCTGTCGTTATTTCCCGGCGCAACATTCGACGAGGCATGCGTTCAGCTTCGCGAATGCTGCGATCTGGCGGCGGTTACAAGAAGCGAAAAAGGATCGGTGGTCATATCGAACGATGCGGCAGTCATGGTTCAAGCGATACCGATCGACCGGCTTGTGGATGCAACGGGGGCAGGAGACCTTTATGCTGCGGGCTTTTTGTTCGGCTATGCCCATAGACGGGCCTTGAATGAATGCGCCAGCCTGGGCAGTCTGGCGGCCTCGGAAGTGATATCGCACATGGGCCCACGACCGATGCAATCGCTCCGCGAATTGGCCACGTCCCACGGGCTTATGTAATCGACGGGCGTTTTTGAAAAAGTATGCCTTTGTCAGACACTACTCGAATTATGTACAATGAATGCACCGAAATTCGAGGATGTCTGCAAAAACTACATGATTTGACGTCTCAACCGCGGCCCACTCGATGCCTTCACCGGCTTGCGTTTGGCGAACTCGATCCCAAACGGTAGCTGCAGTTGTTCCGCGACAATGCGACTATCGCGGCGCGCCTCAATGTTTAGGTTCGTTATATTGTTATCGAACGTGGCATGCTGCACCACCTTCTCATCCGCCTGATCGGAAAGAAACCCATATCCTGTTGCAGAAATTCTACCGGATTGCATCGCTTTTTTTCGAGCCTCAATGAGAACTGAGTTTACGACTGAACCAACCTGAAGCCATTTGTACTCTTCGCTCACCGCTTTACTCCGTGCTTGCGAACCGATGCATAACGTTCAGTACCCTTGATTGTTCATATTCACATGATTCGGTGACTTAATTGAGACAATGCAAGCGTAAAAGCGCGGCGTCACATTTTTTATTCCGAGTGCGACCTCAATCGTGATGATTTTGATCGAACCAAACTGCCATCGACCCGCTAACGGCTTCGCGTGGCGACGCCTTTTCGGATAGCCATTAACAAGCTTAGCCTGCGAACACCGCTATGGTTCGAAACCGCTGATTGGGACGCCGTCTCAATAACGCATTCGATCCTCAGGAGTGACTTTAGCCGCGTCTCGAAAGATGCTATCGAAGCTGTGGAAAGGCGCGAGAGGAGACTCGAAAGTTGGCCTATCATGAACGTCGTTCGTCGGTCGCAAAGTGGAGTTGGCGGATATCTGCATTGTCGTTTGCTGTGTTCACGGCAGGGCTGGTCACGCACCGGTTTTTTCCTGCGCATCTTCCGACGCCAACCGCATTAAAGCTGTTCGAAGGGGCTGTCGTTGGCGCGCTAATCGGTATTTCTCTAGCAGTCTTCGGCCTGCGCGGTATCTGGATCCATGGTTATCTGGGGGCAGGACGGGCGGCATTCGCTTTATTCCTGTCGATTCTGGTGCTGGCATTACCCATATCTGCGCTGCCAAAAATCAGAGCCTACCCCTGGCTTTTCGAAGTTACCACCGACATAGCCAGTCCGCCCGCGTTCGACCGGGTCGCGCGGATCAGGCAGGCGCAAACGATCCGAGGTGCCGCCAATCCCTCGCAATATCAGAGAAGCTTTGCCGGGATGCAGCAGCAGCGGTATGGCGATCTGGCACCGCTCCTTGTTCCACGCCCTCTTACCGAGGTTTATTCGTCAGTGCGCGAAACGGTAAAAGCTCTGGGATGGCGCGTTCTCGATGAACAGGTTCCGGAAGGCACCACAGCAGGACGCATCGAAGCGGAAGACAAAACGCTTATCTTCGGTTTTGTAGACGATGTCGTGATCAGGGTTAGCGGCTCGCCAAAGGAAGCAAAAGTCGACGTGCGCTCCTCATCCCGATATGGCCCGCACGATCTCGGGCGAAATGCCAATCGGATTCGCCGCCTTCTAACGGACGTGAAAGCCCGGATCAACCAACTGGATCGGGCTGAAAACATGGAACGTGTTATTGCTCGGCGTGCGCAGGAAACGAAACCCTCCGTGCGACAGGGCCTTCTGGCTGCCCGCGAAAATCGGTCCCTGGTCTTGCCAAGGTCTGCGGCGCTTACTGCGTCCCTTCCACTTCCACCCGCCGCTAACGTTCCACAATCGCAAACTCCTGCACGCGGCTCAACGGTCCCGGCTTCGTCGTCTTCACAATCCCCCGTTCAACCAGCCATTCGAGCTGAGCAAAAACCGTCAAAGCGGCAGCGCCAGCGAGAGAGGACTGAATCTCAGCGTAGATTTTGGGAACTAAACGGTCGATAGACGAAATATCCTGACGAAGCAGTTCAAGGATTTCCGCTTCCCGAAGGCGGCGATGGATCAGGAGCGCGCGGATCAGACGCTGTGGCTCTGTAATCGGTCCGCCGTGGCCCGGGTAGAAAATGCCCTCGGAACGGTTTGAAATCAGCTCAAGGGACGTCTGATATCGGCCCAGGTTCCCTTCCGGAGGCGCAATGACCGTTGTGCTCCACCCCATCACGTGATCGCCGGCTAACAGCAGGTTTTCGTCGGGAACCGCATAGCACAGATGATCTGGTGCGTGTCCCGGCGTATGAATGGCCTCGACGCGCCAACCGTTGCCGTGGACCTGATCTCCTGTTGTCAAATTCCTGTCAAAATTCACAGGGGCGACAAACTTCGCACCGGACGGACTCGTCGCAACGAGAGCCGGATCATCGGAGGCACGGGGCATGCCGCAAACCTGTGCGCCGGTGCGCTGCTTCAGGTCGGCAACGGCCCCGCTGTGATCGCTATGGCAGTGGGTGACGAGAATATGCGTAACCCGTTCGCCTGCAAGACTCCGCTGAAGGTTATCGAGGTGTTCGTCTGAAAGCGGACCTGGGTCCACCACGGCAACATCCCCCCGGCCCAAAATATAGGTGTTCGTGCCCTTGAACGTGAATGGCCCTGGATTTTGGCAAACCAGACGCCGCAATCCTGGTGTGAGTTCCTGCAGCTTCCCATACTCGAAGAGCATCTCACGCTGAAAAGGCAACGGTTGCCGGTCCTTGGTGGTCACTGTCGTGGCCTTTCCGCAGTTAAAGCTTTGGTGAACGCATCGATCTCTAGGGCTTAAGGGGATGTGTGTTAACACAATTGCAACCGATTGTGGGCTTGTTAACGAGTTGCAATGAGTGCTTTCTGCCGCATTAAATGAATTTCGATTGTATTAATAATCGGTGAGTGTATCCTGTTCTCAGTATTAAGACAGGGAGCAAGCCATGGTTGAGGCAATAGAAACGATTGCAACCTCAAAGAAAACACTGCTCAAAAGTCTTAAAGAAGTAAATTTCGCTCCTCCACAGGAAGATATTGCGGCCAACATCATGACCTTTTTGGAAATGATGAGCGAAAAGATTGACAATACACAAAACAGTGCACGCGATAATATAGTGAAAGATCATCAGGCTGGTAAAAGTTATAGTGACATCTGGTTTGATGCAATCAGAGACAGTAAAAAAGACATCATTCAGGAAATTTCCAAAAACGCTAACAAATACGACCACTTTGATGTGAATGTAACCGATATGAGTGGTAGAACCGGGTTACATTATGCGGCGTTGCATATCGACGGCAACGATATGGTCGATATTCTCATTAACGACGGCCATATTGACAAGGCCATAATCGATCACGGCAACTTTAGCGCTTACGATCTGGCCAAGAAATTCAATCATAATACAGAGATCGCCGATCAGATACGTAAAGAATTGACAGGTGAGTTGAAGCAATCCGTTAAGGACGGAAACGAAGATCGCTCCAAGGCGCTGATCAGAGGTGGGGCTGATCCAAAGGGCGAATCGGCGACGCCTGATGTGTCCATGTTATCGTTTGCGGCCGGCAATACCAATTCAGACACCGTCAAAGCTCTTATTGATGCGATTCCCGAGAGCGAACGCGCCGATTTCATTAATAAAACCGGCGCTGGTGGAAGAACCGGCATGCATTCCGCGGCGGATGCGGGCGATGAAGTTGCTTACAATTATCTGAAAGATGCCGGCGGTGATGAAAGCATCAAAGCCGAGGGCGGCAAGACAGCGAAGGAGTTACTCGAAGCTGGCGTTGCAAACAAGACGAAGCGCGACAGCCAAGCTCTGGACGATCTACGGAGACAAAACAATGTGGATTCGGAAGACGCTCTTAATATCCTGAAGAAACAAAGCAAGGACGGCAAAGGAACGATACAGCAGGAAGCGATACTCAATTTATATAACAATTATAAAAAAGGCGTCGATGATAAGAAGTTTGCCTCCGATAGTGTCCAGGCGAAGTTTGTAAGGGCAATGCAGGCACAATCGGCCATTCAATCCGGCTATCAGATTTTGCCGTATTCTGAAGATCCGCGTCCGGGTGGAAATCATACCTATCAAAATTTTGAGAAGCCAACCGATCTGACACCACAAGATTTGCAGGCGATGATCGATCCGGATAAAGTACAGAAACAACTCTCCACGCTGTTCCAGGACAAAACTGTATTAGGAGACTATAACAATAATATCAAATCTCTTGCTAAGGATGTTGGTATAGACGCCAATCAAGCTGAGGACCGGCTCTACGACCAGATAACCGGCCCGGGTTACACTCAATTTCTACAACAGGCACAAGACAAAGGTCTTAGCGATCAGGCAAAAAACCAGGTTCGGAGCGATCTTGCCTCATTAAGCGCACTGGATCCAGACCGGGGCACGCAAGCAGCCCAGATCCTGAAGCAGAATAGCCTTGCCGCCGATATTCAAAAATTCATGTCCGATCCATCCAGGATAAAAGATAACTCAAAACTCGGAGAAGGTGTTCTAGACCTCTTTGATGTTATTCGAGGAGGGCTCAGAGGGTCTGTCAACATACCCCGGACGATGATTGCCGCACTTGATGGCGTGATTGGGTTAACAGACACTGCAAACGGGAAAATAAATAAGGAGAACGCACAGGTTCTAGGGGAGATTTTCCAGAACGTTGCAAATAACCGTGGGACTGACGTCAATCAGGATGCTCTCAGGGAGGCGATCGATAAAAGTAAACTATCGACTGAATTAAAGCCCGACTTGCTGAAAAATCTTCAGACTTTGAATACGAAGGGATTTCTTGGGACGATTGTCGGTGCGACTGACCTTGTCGGCGCCGTCGGCGCGGCAGTTAAAAGCGGCCAGGGCGGGCCGGCTTTGAAACCGGCCGCTGAAACGCAGATGGTCCTGTCATTTCTAAGCTTTTCTCCAGCCTACGCGCGCATTATGGACACTTTTATCAAGAGTCCGAACTCGAAAAGTGTGGTTGATCTGCTTGGGCTAAGTAAATCGTTACCCGAAATCTGGGGCAAGGATGGTTCCGTAGGTTCAAAATTACCCACACCGGATCAGGTGCCTTTGCCTGAAGGTGATTCCCCCGGCGGCTCGCGTCCCGTTACGCCGCCCAGAGATCAACCAGGCGCTATCGAGTTGAATGACTTTTATGATCGATTGGGGCAACTGTCCGCCAGTGAAGTGCCCAACCTCGACCTCACCAACCCGGCGACATCAGCCTTGCCACCCGATCCCGCAACGTTACCCAAGGACATCACACCCGCCTCGGCAAAGGTCTTTGCATCCATCGCCAAGGTTCTTGGAGCGGTTGGCGATTTCGGTGGTGGGATCGCGGGCATTGTCACGGCTGCCCTCGACCTGAAGTCAGCAGATAACGCGGGACAGCGCGCCGCAGACGGCCTGAATATCGCGAGCGGTGCGCTGGTCACGACGGCGGGAGCGATCGAGCTTGCGTCGCTGGCCGGTATCACCTTCGCGGCCGCAGGGGCGGTTACTGGCGTTCTGTTTGCCGGAGCAGCAATATTAGGCGTTATCGCATTTGGCATTGCTGAAGCCATACAGCATAATAAACAAAGCAACGCGGCGAAGGGACAGGATAATTTCTTTCGTAATCTTGATAGCGACGGTCTTCTCAAAGATGGTTGGCAGGATAAGCTTGAGTATGCCCGTTACGAAACTTATGAGTACAAGGGCAGAGATGCTCCAAAGGATCAGAGCATATTCGAGTATCAAGCAGTGGAGTTTGACCACTTCAAAGACACTCCAGGCAAACATGGATCTTCGAACAGTCGGATGGATCCGAACCGGCATCAGCATTACGATGCAAAAAGCAAACACCATCTGGATGGCGAGCCCAGAGCGACCGCACGCAACGGAAATCCGCCCGATATCGAATATTTGCTGCAGAATACGCCTCGCGGGAAATAACCCGTTGGCGCAGCACTCCGCTTGTTTCGAGGTATGGTCTCGACATATGAAAACAAAGCCCTTATAAGAGCTTTGTCGTCAAGTCGCCGTCATTTGCCCAGGTAGCTCAGTCGGTAGAGCAGCGGACTGAAAATCCGCGTGTCGCTGGTTCGATTCCGGCCCTGGGCACCATATTTTTCAAGGGGTTAGCTAATGCGCGCTTCAGTGCATCGTGGAAAAATAAGCACTGTGTAAGCACCGTGACGAAATTCGCTTCGAGGCGAACTTGCGATATCGCTCCGATTACCGATGCGTTGTGCAACAGCGACCCTTTCGAGCCATGGGAAATCACGCCGCTTTGCGATCGCGCATCAAGCCATAGAACACAGCCAGTTCCCTGCATGCGATAACGATAGCTGTCTTGCCGCCGCCTGTTTGCTCGTTCGCTCCGCCGTTTGGCAAGAACGCGGCTCCGACGCCTCGATAAATCCCGCCAAGGTCTGGAGAGACGCCCTCAACAATCGCGACATAGGCCACGCGCGCAAGATCGGCTCCAAGGTGGGCCATCGCGCGCCGGTAGCGGTCGGCATGTGAAAGCTTTCTGTCCATGCCGGAGGTTGGGTCTCGCCCACCATCAACGCGGTCGCCCGCCGCTGCTAAAATTGACCGGCCACCCGCAAAAGCTGCATCGTGATCAAATGACAAAAGTTGCGCCGCCTCCGCCTCGACGACGCTGATAGCGCCCTGTTTTAACAGTTTGCGGATCGGCGTCGTGATGACCTGTCGCGCCACCATGATGCGACCCGTTTGGGATAGCTCAGCCACCTCAATGGCAACTTCCGCGTGCCTTGATAAATCCTTGGCCGCGAGGCCACCGGGGATAAGCGTCTCAAGCTGATTTGTGGTCAGTTTGCTTTCACGATGTTTCCTCATCCAGGTACCCTCTTTTCTTGCGGGTTGGGCTGCGTCGTGCTAACCGCGTTTTTATGGACACGTTGCTGCTTATCATTTTCTGGTTATGTTTCTGCCTGGCTTTTAGGTTTTGGTGCCGGGGCATGGGTTGGTGCACCGCCGCACCTGTTTTTGTATCCATTGTTCCAATAGGGATATTCAACCCAAACCTCTCGTTTCTGTGGCCAATCGCGTTCGCCGCTTCGGTTGGGGTCGTTGTCTATGTGCATGAAAAGTACGCGGGTTCGGTCAGCGACTGCGTGCTTTGCGCTCGTTTGCTTAAGTCTCTGTTTAGCCCCAGAGAATTGTTAGCGCCCTCTACAGCCCCAAGGCTCTCGCCGGTAAGACGGGTTTGGAGATTTATTGTCTGGACATGCTGGGTTGTCGGTAAGCTTTTTGAATGGGCGGTATGGACAGCGGCAATCATGTTCGCAGCGGGGCTTGTAATTGGCGGGGGCATGTTTGCATTAGAGGCTGGCAAACACTTCTCCCCGGCACCGTTCTTGTATTTCGGTTTCGTGATCTGGTTCATTCGGAAGAGTTGGCTTGAGGAGTTCGGCCATATCGACCCTGCTGGGACATTAGTGCGCCCATGGCGTGTGGCGGCAATACCCGTCGTAGTTCTGAAGCGTTCCGAGCAATCGAACCCACCGGTCCATCAATCCGAGATCGTAATCGATACGACGGCAACAGCACCTTGTTCAGAAACGTCTGGCTTGTCAGCGCTGCCCCCGCCGCCCCTGTCGCGGCCAAAGCCGCGAGCGTTGGAATTGCCGTCGCCGGGTTTAAGGCCGCGTGGGCAGTGACCGCACCGGCGGCAGCATAAAGGCCGCGTCTGTATGCCCCCCGGTTGTTGTAATTCTCGATCACATCCGCGATCCGCGCGAGCTGACCGAGTGACTGCAGATGATCTTCACCAAACTGCCTCCTCAGCACACCCATTATTCGCGGGCTACCTGAAAACGACCGAAACTCCTTGCCAAACCGCTCGAACGAGAAATTGTGGGATGCGTCCATGCCAAGCTCATTGAACACGTGTCCCATGACCACGCGGCCTTCTTCAGGCCGCAGTGCGCGAAACACCGATTCGAGAGCCGCAGCGTCCTGCGTTTTTTCTTTGAGGGCTTGCGCGATCTTGCGGGCTGCGGCCTCCACCGTGGGCGCGTCGTACAGCTTGTGGAACGCCTCAAAATTGCCGTGGGCCTCCTTGGTGTACTTGTCTGCGCGCTTAAAATCTCGCCATCCCAGCGCGGCCCTGTCTGCAAGTTCCGGGTGCAGCCTTCCTTCGTTGGCGAGGTTGCGGGCGCGGAACGCATACGTCATCAGGCCAATGTCCTCGTCGCGCGACAGTGCTCCATAGATCGCTTCCAGAGCGTTGATTGAGAGGGTGGGACTTTCAGCGGCAAGCTTGCCTGCGGGGCCTCGCTGCGCCGCCAATTCGCGTCCAATCGCCGTTTTCGCCGAACGTATGCGTTCCAGCGTGAAGTTTCTCTGTGGGTGGGCTAGAGCGTGAAAAAGTTCACCGAACCGCCGGTCCTGGAAGAGGCCAGACGGAATGTTGTTAACGGCCTCGTGCCGCTGCAGTTCCGTGATGGCGGCTGCGGTCTGTCTGGTCGGAACAAGCATCGCGTTCACTGTGCCCTGCGGTTGCCCGGTCTCTATTTCCGCTTGTCTTTGCCTTTCCGATAACTCCCTCATGATCGGCACGAGATTGCGTCGCGCCCGCTCGAACAGGGCGTCCTGCTTAACCACAAAACTTGTCAGGTTGTCCGGTGCGGCGATGATGCGGCCGATCTCAGCGTCAGACAAATGCTCGACGGTCGCGCGATTGTGCTCGGGCAGATTGATCCGGCCAGTCGCACCGGCCTCCATCTGTCGAGGCGTGTATCCGCTCGTGTTGAATTCCTCGCTGTCCGGGACGTTGATATTGCGGCTTCGTCTCGCCTCCGGTCTGTGGGGATTGATCTGCAAATCCGGGTGCGCCAGCGCTTCAGGATCGAGGTCCTGCAACCGCGCGGTGCGATAGCGCTCAAGCCCATCCTGGATGACGCTGCCGGCCTGATCGGCGCTGAGCGGATTACGCATCGGACGCGCGGCTTGCGTCTCTGCTGCTGCCCCTGGAATTTCAGGCGTGGACAGATCGCGGGCCAAGGCCCGCTGGCGTTCGATGAAGCTACGCTCCGTGGCTGCCTTTTCGCCGGTCACGATGCGGCCAACACCCGGGATGTCTTCGACGCTACGAGATATTGTCGCAAGGGGTCCCGGCGACACCGCTGGCGTGTAGGGCGTCACACCGGCATCGCGAAAGTCCTGCACGGCCTGGACATTCTGGCTGGCCTGGGATGTGGCGGGTGACGGCGTGACCCCTTCGCGGGCGAGCTGGGCTTCGTTTTCCCGAACGACCTGCCTGAACGCCGCTCTTTGCGTCTGTGTTTTGACAGCGCCGAATTCGCCAAGGCTCGCATCGCCAACGCGCTTCATGGCGTACAGGCCTGCCTCGTTGGCGCGGTTGAAACTTTCCTCTTGGGCGCGGGTTTCGTCGCCGGTCACGGGATTAATGTCAGACAGTCCATATTGCCCTTGGGTAACCGCGCGGATTGGAAGGCCAGCGACAAAGACGGCGGTATCCGCCACGCGGCGGGGCAGTGTCCTTGTGCCCTGGAACGCCTTTTCCTCATCCCAGCGCCGTTGCTGTTCTTCCACATGGGCGCGGTAGTCGGCAATGCGGTCTTCCAGCGGGCGGGAGCGTTCGCGGGACATATCCGTGCCCGGCATGCCTTCCGTCGGGATGGATGGCTTCCTGTCCGCGCGGCGAAGCTGTTCGATGATCTGCCCGTCATGGGGCATCGCTGGCCGCGACGGCGAACGCCCGAACCATTCGTCGTAAAGCGGACCGACAACACGCGCTGTATCGTCCCATAATATCTTGCGAACGTCGGGAAGGTTCTCGTAAACCACGGACGGAAGGTTGCGTTCCAGCGGTCCTGGTTCACGAACCGGCTGTCTTTGCGATGCAGTCGCCGGTCGCGGTGCCCGCGTGTCTACAATACCGAGACCGGCATAAGGATCGGCGGGCGCTGCGGCTTTCGGTGGATCGATGCCAAGTCCCGCGTAGGGATCGGCGCGTTGCGGTTCGTCGAACTGGTCGAATATGTTGAAGGGCTTTGCTGGTCGTACAGGTTGCTCATCAAACTGATCGAAGATGTTGGGCATTTCTCACAAGGCTCCCGGCTTTTCAGGCGAATGAATGGTAAGAAAGTCTAGGGCGAGCATTCACAATTATATCAGCATTTTACGGGAAAGTTGCCCACTTTCGAAGAAAAGCCCGGTCGGGCAGCCAGATTTAAGGACGGTCAAACATGCATAATCAGCAGTCGGCACTGTGTTCAGCTTCAAACGCGAACGGATTTGATGGCTCCGCTGTATCTCAAGCCGCGCCTATTTCGATAGTTGAGTTGGTCAAAAAATGGGAAGTTGCATCACAACAACTTAACGCTTCCGGCGCTCTTGAAGGCAAGACAGAGGCAGAAATTGAAAGCTATGATGATCAATATTTTGATGCGAAAAACGCAGTTTTGAACGGAGAGGTGACCTCGTTCGAGGATGCGGAAGCGGCGATGACTTTCCTTGAGCTACAATGTGAGCGTTCGGAAAAAGGGCGCGGCTTCAGCCAAACGTATGGCGATTTGCATCACGGCTTGGTGTTAAAGGCAGAAAGATACC
The DNA here is from genome assembly GCA_965247345.1 of Rhodomicrobiaceae bacterium. Taxonomy (GTDB): domain Bacteria; phylum Pseudomonadota; class Alphaproteobacteria; order Rhizobiales; family Rhodomicrobiaceae; genus Rhodomicrobium. The sequence goes on from CBDFGZ010000014.1 coordinate 57,803, forward strand.
TGAAAGCGCAGACGGACCTGTCGCAGAGCTTGCCAGTTATGGCGAGGTATATCGAAGGGCAAGGCGAGTATCTGGTTGCCTCCCGCATGCGAGATTTCGCTCGTGGTAGCCAGCTTGAACCGCCAAAGTCGCTTTCCGAAAAGTGCGCAGAGTTTGTGAGGCTGAATGTTGTGAACCGCGCTTTATCTTCTAGAAATTGGCCCCATTGCGAAACGGTCGATGAATGCAAGATCGGCGCCCATGACGCTTTCCGTGAAATCGTTGATCTTGACGGCCTCGCAAGAGAGATTATCGCGGCACCGATTGAAAACATTGACGACGCGGCGGCGAAACTCACGGCGTTGCAAGTCATGATCGAGAGTGAACCTGTTTCTATCTCCGTTCATAAAGCCGTTCGCGAAGTCACGGCATTCCTGCTGCGCAAGGCCGCGTGAGTAACCATAGATCAATCGCGCACTGTCCGGCGTTCCAAACCAGCCCTATGGTGCCATCGCGCGGCTAGGTTGATCCCCGAACGCCGGACCTCCGATCCGGTTGCCGCGCACCTTCCAATCGGATCATGCTACGGAGAGCAGGAATGTCGTCATCAGACGATTCAGATACATTCGTTTTAGGCGAAGCAGTTCAACTCGCGCAAATCTTCAAGGGCTTTCTGGAAAACGCCATCAAGATCGAGGCGGAGTATTTAGCGCAATGGGATCGGGGCCGAAGCATCCCAGACATGCGGAGCGCTGTTATTGAAACCCTTAAGGAGCTTCGCCTTGCGATGTTCATGGCACGTGAAGCGAAACAAGTAAACCCGCAAGGGCCGCATCTAACTTTTCCGCTCATGCTTTTACTCGACGAACTTGAATGCTCCGCAGAGGGCAAGGCAGGGCCACTGCTCAGCCCTCACGGTACCTTCGGGCACTCACGACGAAACGCAAAGAGGAGCCGCCTGGATGGGCATGCAAGGGGACGAGCTATTGCAATATTCCGTTGGCTGAAAAGCGAGTTGACACTAAAGGAAAGCGATTCGGCTGAGATGGTCGCGGCGATATACCAAGAATTTCGGCCGAGCATTAAATCAGAAACCGTCATTGAGTGGTCGAAAGAAATGGCACGCAAACGGAACGCTAGCGGCGTTCGGGATGAAATTACGTCCTATAGCAAGTGGCTGAAAGCTTTGGACAAGAGCATACCCACCACAAAAGCCACCGTGATGACTAAGGCCACGTTTGTCATTGCTGATTTTCGGATGTTTTTGAAAGGCATCACATACAGCTTCGACCTGTACGCCTCGAAGCGTCGTGGGAATAAAACCAGAACATCTCCACCTGTTTAGACCGCACGTTGTCCTTAACTCATAGCCAGAAGCGCACGGAACCTTCGTCGCGCTAGTTCGGAGTATGAGAATGTTGGAAAAACAGACTGCGGAACAACCGGGTCTTGCGTCTAATTTGATCAGAAGCAATTGGCCCGAAGGCAAGACGTTTATATCAACGCTTGAGTTGGCAAAGGCGACAGACACGCGTGTGAACTGGTGGGAGAAGTTGCGGCTTGTCGGTGGCGGTCCCCGATATACGAAACTTGGTCGGTTAGTGCGTTACCGTGTAAGTGATATAGAAGCTTGGTTCAGTGAGCGCACAGCCGAATCCACCTCGCAATATACAGCGGCGTGAGGTGCTCACATGCCAGAAAACACAAACCCCGCCGATTGCGGCGGGGCGGACGTGACTTATTCCAGAAATGACATTCGGAACATATCCACAAACACCTCAGACTTCAACCTCGGTTTTGAAACACTTGTCAGCCTTGCAAACAACCATCTGGGCCATTACGACGCGGCTTGCCCACTGTGCGGACCGGGCTGCAAAACAGCCGCCAACCGCAAACGGCGCGTGCTTCGCGTCTATCGCGTAGACGGCGGGTTTCTGACCTACGTCTGTGCGCGATGCGAGGCGAAAGGCTTTGCACACAAACAAGGCCAGAGCCGCGTTGTCGATCATGACACGCTGCGACACGCCCACGCCAAGGCTGAAGCCGTTGACCAGGCCGAGAAAACGAAGCAGATCGGCAAGGCGAGGTATTTCTGGGGGCGGTCAGAGCCGTTGGCTGGTACGCAGGTCGAAACTTACTTGCGAGACGCACGCCGCATTCCGGGCGATCCCCCGCCCACGCTGCGGTTTCTGCGTCCACAGAAGGCCGGTCATCACCCGGCTATGATTGCAGCCTTTGGCGTGCCAACCGAGCTGGAACCAAGCGCTTACGCGATCCTGAAGCCGTCTGAGATCACGGGTATCCACCTTACGCTTTTACGGGCCGACGGCCTCGCAAAAGCCAGCACCGGCGACATGCCGAACAAGATCATGATCGGTTCATCAAAGGGGTGGCCGCTTTCCCTTGTCCCGCCGAATGACGGTCTTGGACTTGCCATCGCTGAAGGCATCGAGGACGCGTTGTCCATCCATGCAGTGACGGGGCTTGGCGCATGGGCAGCGGGAAGCGCCGGGCGTCTGCCAGAACTCGCGGAGCGCGTTCCACATTGGATCGAAAGCGCTACCATCGCGGTGGATGACAACCAGGTCGGGCGCACAAACTCGCGCTCCCTTGCGGAAAAACTGAACGCGCGCGGGGTCGAAGTCCTTCTGTGGGAGGGCGGTCATGCTTGACGCGAACGATATGTTGCAAGCTCAAGGAACAGGCGCGCTGAGCGCATCGCTCGGCTTGGCAAAACCTTTTTCAGTGTCACGATCAGAACCGGCTACCCAACTGCCTTTTCAGGCCGCAATTGCGGGTAAGCTGCTTCAAAACAAAGCGCCGGAACGGGAGTGGTTTATCTTCAATCGTATCCCCCTTAGGCACGTATGCCTTCTCTCTGGCGATGGCGGCCTCGGTAAGTCAACGCTCGCCTTGCAGCTTGGCATTGCGGCAGCGACAGGCACTTCATGGCTCGGGTGTGACGTTCGACGTGCAAAAGTCGCTATACTTTCGGCTGAAGATGAACTGGCTGAGATGCATTTTCGAATCGAAAAGCAGGTTGATTGGCTGGTTAAAATGGGCCAAGACCGCGAACGGATCACCAGCGATCTGAACTCCCTCTTTTTGTTTGACGCCACATCCGATCTTGACCCGGGTCTTGCATCTTTCACCCAGAAAAAAGCGCTCGAACCGACTTCGTTTTTCGGTCAACTGTCAAAGTTCATCTTGGACAACGACATTGGGTTATTGATTCTCGACAGCGCCGCCGACGTGTTCAACGAGGAAATAGACCGTTCCGCCGTGCGGAGTTTCATCCGACTGCTTCGCGGGTTGACGTGTACCGTTCTGCTTTTAACGCATCCAAGTGCGGCGGGCTTGAAGAACGGTACCGGTCGTAGCGGGTCCACGCATTGGTCAAACAGCGTACGCAGCCGTTTCCTGCTGGAAAGGCCTTTAGGCGAGGAAGGCGCAATCGCCGATCAAGACAAGCGCATTCTCACCATGCCGAAGAACAACCGTGGACCGGTTGGACAAAAGCTCAACTTACTTTGGACGCCCGCCGGGTTTATTTGTGAGGCCGGGTCGGACGAAAGCGGTATTCGTATTGATCCCAAAATCAAATTCATGGCGCTGCTTCAAGAGTTCGAACGCACGGGTCAAACCGTTTCGCCGAACCGCAGTTCAGCGTATGCTCCCGCTGTTTTTGCCAAGCATCCAGCCGCAGGCGGTATCACAAAGCGCGGTTTCGAGATCGCGATGCAGAGCCTTTTGACTGAAGGAAGCATCGTTATCGTGGACTCTGACGGTCCGCCGTCGAAGCGGACAAAAGTCATTAAAATGGCGGAGGCAAACCATGCTTGCGAGTAACCCTCCCAACGGTATACGGACGGCATACGGACGGGTACGGACTGGTGTGTGTGACACTCCCCTTATAAACCCCTCACCGTCCGTAGGGGGACTTCGGACGCTTGGGAGTGCGTCCGCTCACCCTACAGGCGGTTCCGCCGAAGCAATAACAACCTCGACTATGGCACCATCGCCTATCCACCTTCGCCCCTACCAACGCGACGCCCTTGCCGCTGTCGAAGCACGCTTCAATGCTGGCGACCGGTCGACACTTCTCAACATCGCGACCGGCGGCGGCAAGACGGTGATCTTTGCTGAGCTTGCGCGCCGGACATCGGGCCGCACGCTAGTGCTCGCCCACCGAGCTGAACTCATCCAGCAGGCAGCGGCCAAAATCGAGGCCGTAACGGGCCAAGCCCCCGGCATCGAAATGGGCGGTGTGCGCGCCAACGCATCGGACCGTATTGTTGTCGGATCGGTTCAAACCCTAGTCCGAATAAACCGCGAGATCATCGGCGAGACATTCGAGCTTGTTGTCATCGACGAATGTCACCGCGCGGCGGCTGCCTCGTATCGCGCCATCATTGACAAGTATCAGCCCGACAAACTGCTTGGCGTCACCGCGACGCCATTTCGAGCCGATGATCGCGAGTTAGGGGCGGTGTTTGAGAGCCTGGCCTATACTGCGTCCATGATCGATTTGATGGTGCAAGGCTATCTCGTCGACGTTAGGGTGCATGCCCTGCCAGTTGAGGTCAACCTGAGCAATGTGCGGACCCGACATGGCGATCTTGCGAGCGATGACCTTGGCGAAGCCCTTAGCCACGTTTTAGCCCCCGTGGCGGCCATGATTGCAGACAGCTATGCATCGCGTAAGCTGCTGGCGTTCTGCCCAACCCGCGCCACCTCTGTCGCTTTGGTGGCTTCCCTAATCCAGCGTGGCCTACCAGCCGCTCATATCGATGGGGAAAGCCCTGATCGTGCCCAGATACTTGCGGACTTCAGGAGCGGCAAAATCCGGTTTCTGTCGAATGCCAACTTGCTGACCGAAGGGTACGACGAACCATCAATAGAAGCGATTTTGTTGTTTCGTCCTACGAAAAGCAAAGGGTTGCTTACCCAGATGATCGGGCGAGGCACGCGGCTTCATCCCGGCAAGGATCACCTGATTGTTATTGATCCACTTTATCAAACCGAACGGCATGATCTCGTATCGGTCCCCGATCTTGCTCTTGCTGATGGTGACACGGCGCGGCGCGTTAGTAAAATCATGCGGGATAAGGGAAGCGGCCTCAAAGAGGCAATCGAGATTGAAATTGCCGAGCGGCAGGCCAAGCTTGCGGACACGCTCAACGGCCATAGCGCGCGCGCGGCTTACAACCGGTCGATACGCGATCTGTCGCCATACGAGGCCTCGCTTGCTGAATTGCAGGGCTTTCTTAGACACGACGGCCTGCTTAGACTTGCAAGAGATCACCCCGGACCGGCGGCTACGATGCCGCAACTCGACTTGCTGAGAAGCCGGGGCGTGTCCGCGGCTGAAGCGTTCTCAAAACCGGTAGCAACGCAGGTTATCGGAATGATGCTCGGTCGCCAACGCGAGGGTCTTTGCACACTCAAGCAGTGGCGCTTCCTTGGCCGTCGCGGCATGGCGAACGCCAGAAAGATGACATTTGCCGAGGCCAGCGCATACATTGGCGGTGGAAGCGCGACATGAGCAGCATGAGACCAGGCAGCAAAGCCCGAAGCCTTTCATGGGCGAGTTTAGTGCGGGCCATCCCACTCCCCAAGCGCCCGGCTTTCCCGTGATCTGCCGCTGCTAAAGCAGCTTAGGAGGGAGCCTTGATCCGTTCTGCTTGAACTGCTCTAGCAGTTCGATAACAGTTCGATATCAGTTCTTTTTCGCGCCGCGCCGCGGGCCGCCGTCAAGGTTTCCTTGACAAGCAGCCCCATCTTCCGCATCTGTTAGCGGCAAAGTCGCTCTCGTGATCCGAACTGTCACCGTATGGTGCGCGTGCCCGGTTTCGCCGGGATAGGACACGGGGCGCATCATCTGAATTCCCAGACATCGACGATCTTGTGTTTGATCATCTCCCGCCAACGGAATGCTTCCTCACGACTGGAACTATAGGATCGCGCGATCGCACCAACGCACATATCGCTCAGCTGCAAAAGTGCGTCGCTTTTCGAGTCCCTGAACCTGACCGACTTGACACCGCTCTCACGCGATCTTAGCGCTGATCCGAGGTTACGCTTGAATTCCCTGTCACCTGATCCGTCGATTATCACGTTCGCATTGCGAAGCGCACCGTTGTCGTGGTTCATCATTTGACGCACGAAAAACTCATGGAACTTCTCTTTGTCGCCTTTGAGCGCCTTCGAATAGATGATGTTCTTGCGGACGACGATTGCCCGCACGCTAAAGTCACACCCGCGAACGGTCGCGAAAAAGCGATCGCGCACATCAAAGCTGCACTTGTTAAACTTGAATTCCTTGGGCTTATGGAGCCTGCGAACCTCGCTTTGTTCGATAGTTGTTTGTGTCGCAAGTGCGGCCTCAGAAGTCTGGAAAATCACCATCGCGGCAACAAAGATCGAGCTTGCCCCTTGTTCAAGCTTGAACCCGGGATCACCCGACTCATCGATAAAAACCAGCATTGGCCGCGCTTATACTAAGCTACCGCCTTATGCAAACTGACAATGTTCGATGACGCAACCTTCTCTCCAGCCAGCACCGCCACGCGCTCGTCCCATGCTAAAAGGGCGCGCTTTCGTTCCTCGCGATATTCATGACGTTGATACACGCTCACAAGGCCGCCCTGCGCGCCGGAGACATGATTCAGCACTCGCTCAATGACTTGCGGCTGAAAACCAAGCCCTGCCATTCCAGACGCGGCTGTGCGGCGCAAATCATGCGTCCGCCATGGCTCGAACCTGTCACCAAGGATTTTCTTCATGCGCGCGTCAATACGAGCTTTGACGCGGCCAAATCCGCTGACTGACGTTGTTCCGGTCGTTGAAAAGACTAGATCGTCCACATAGCAGGCAAAACGGGCTGCGATGGTCTCTCCGACGGGGGCGAGCATAGCCACGACTTGGGGACAAAGGTCGATGGTATGGGCCTTTCCGTTCTTTGTACGTTCTCGCGCAATGGTCCACGTACTGCCGTCAAGGTCGATCTCACGCCACCGCATCCCTGCTATTTCCTCACGGCGCGCGCCCGTCAATAGCAAAAGCTTGAAGACGTTCTCAAACGGCCAAGACTGTTCGGTGGCTGCCTGCCAGAAGGCTTTGACTTCGGCGTCGCCCAAAACCCTATCGCGGGATTTAGATACAGATGGAGCCTTCATGCCCACCATGGGGTTGACTTCGATTAACCCGCGATCAAGGGACCACGCAAAGACTGGACGAATATCTGCGAACAAGTGACGAGCGGCGGCGCCCGACCGGGCCTGCACCAGGTCAAAGACTGCGGCTATTTGTGCCCGGGTGATGGTCTCTATCGGCTTAGACGCGAGGGCCTTTGTGTCGGTCGATGTGAGCCGGGTACCCTTTTGTGCCCAGTACCGGGTATTTTTCTCGTGAATGGAAAGGAAGCGCTCTACGGCCTTTTTGAACGTCAGGCCGGTAAGCTTTTCTTTCTCGTCCTTCCTCACCTGCGCCACGTCCACCAGATGGGCGACTTTGCCGAGTTTATCGCGAGCAATTTTTCGGGCTTCGTCCGGGGACAAGATACCATGCTTGCCAAGCGTCATGCGCTTTGAGGGCGAAGCGCGACCGCCAAGCCGATATTGAATGATGTAACTGCACGTACCGGTCTTGGTCGCGATCGCGCCAAAGCCAGTCACGTCCGCGTCCCACATCAAGACGTTCTTGCCAGCAACCTTGGCTTCCTCACGCAACGTATCGATCGCACGCTTTGTGATCTTTTTAGCCATGTTTCTTCTCCGTGCTTATTTCCGTCCCGTGTAAGCACGGAATAAGCACCGTGTAAGCACCGAAAAAGAAAATCAAGGAAGCCATGGCTAATGTGTAATGCACAAAACCTTTGTATGTCAATGATTTGTGAGGCTGCGGGGTAGACAGAGAAGGCCCGAGAATGCGATACACGCGGACTGAAAATCCGCGTGTCGCTGGTTCGATTCCGGCCCTGGGCACCATACTTTCAAGGGGCAGCGATTTTATCGCACGTGAACAATTGACCCATTCGGGAGGATTGTTCACTTTCTGCTCTTTTACAGCTTCGCAATCGCTGACAGGGTCAGGCCTTTTGTGCGTGCCAGAGCGCTACAGGTTCGCGCCGACGCTTCTTGTTGAATGCCCGGCGATGGAGGCGATCTCGCTCGGCCTCGGTTCTCGATCTTGGAGAAGCTCTTAGAGTCCATCCGGGATCATCATGTTTTCCTGCAAAGCTTTCGTAGCATGAGCCGGATGGACGCCCAGCGGAGGAAAGCAAGGCCGCTTCGATTGAGGCATTCCCAATCTTTGGCCAGTCTCCGGCAGCGGTTGAGCCAGGCGATCGTTCTTTCGACGACCCAGCGTTTTGGAAGCACAACGAACTTACCCGCGTCCGAGCGCTTGACGATTTCGACGTTGATCCGGCCGCAGACCCGTTTCAGTCCCTTTTGAAACTTTTCTCCTTGGTAGCCGCTGTCCGCGTAGAGTTTGAGCAGGAACGGAAACAGTCCGAACAGCGCGCTCATCAGCAGGACCCCGCCGTCGCGATCCTGGATATCGGCGGCATGAACGATGGCGCACAGCAGCAAGCCGTGGCTATCTACAAGGATGTGGCGCTTCTTTCCCTTGATCTTTTTGCCGGCATCATACCCCGGCGGATCAATGCAAAGCCCCCTTTTTCCGCGCTCTTCACGCTCTGGCTGTCGATAATCGCCGCCGTTGGGCTGGCCTCGCGCCCGGCAAGCTCGCGGCATCTGACATAAAGCGCGTGATGGATGCGATCCAGCGTGCCGTCATAGTCCCAGAGGCGAAAGTAATCGTTGACGGTGCTCCGGGCGGGCAGGTCCTTGGGCAGGGCGGCCCATTGGCATCCGGTGCTGAGGATGTACATCAGCCCGTTCACCACCTCGCGTTCATTGACCGTGCGTTTGTTGCCGCCGCGCTTCGCGGGCGGGATCATAGGGCCGATCACCGCCCATTCCTCGTCCGTCAGATCGCTCGGATAGCGAAGCTTGCTCCTGTCATAGCGAGCGCGGTTCTCGTTCGTCCACATAGGCGGCTCCCCCGAATCAGCCACCGATAGGGAATCACAAATGATCCAAAGGACTCAAGCTGTTTCCGGATGGACACTAAGGAGCGTCGGGGGGGGCAAGATCGCCTTCGACGATTTCTGCAAGCAAGATTTGGACGACAAACCATGTTGCATACGGCTGTTGCGATCCGAGCACGCTTTAGGACGCCGTTGCTATGTCCTGGGTTCCTTTTCGAGGCTGCACTCGTACTTAAACGAGGACTGTAATAAAACTTTCATATTAAAAGTCTTGCCAATGCAAAGCTCGCCCTTTAAGCGTATCAAAGTTTAACTAGTTATTTCCGGCACAAAGTCATGACGATCAGGATTGCATTCGGCTTGGGGTTGGCGATTTTTTTCTGTGTAGCTTTTAGAGTTTACGCACAATCACCTTGTGTAACAACTGTTCAATCCAAAGACGAGCGTGGGGCGATCCGATTGTCCTTCGAAAGCGGCTGCCGGGCAAACGAGAAGGTCAGGGTGACACTGGGCATTCGTGAACAACAACTACGACTTGATGATAAAGGCTCTGGAACAATTGTCTTCATTGTAACGGAACCAGCGAACCGTTTCGATGTGCTCTATCAAGACGGCTCCACAGCAGAGGTCACCGCTATTGCCTCGGGCCTGAACGACATCATGCGAATTTCCCTGCTATGGAGTGCACCGGTCAATCTGGACCTTCACGTGCTCGAACCCCGCGGCCTGATCGGCGGAAAAGGGGACGCGACTCGCGGCCGGAATGCCGTTGAGTTCAACCTTAAAGGCACGATAGATATCGAAGACGACGGCAGCGGCCTTGGGCCTTTCAGGGAGAGTTATTTGTTCCCTGGTCGCATTGCAGAGCCTGAAAGCATTTTCTCGATCTTCGTCGAAAACGTGACGCGAGGGCGGCTGCCGGAAAGCGATTATTGCGGCAGCGGTGAGTTTGCCAAGATCGAACTCACTGTGATTATTTTGGATCGCGGAAAAGTGCGTGAGCAGCCTTTTGAGATGGCGGCCGCTCCCTGCGGGGCGCACCTTGGCGACCAAGTATATTTTCATCGGTTAAACCTGAGGTAGGAGTAATTCATGAAGCTTCTTTCCAAAATAGCCGCGTTAGCATTGTTTTCCTTCCCGGCGCTGGCCCAGATCGCGCCTCAGTCTCCCAATTCGACAGTCACCGTTTCCACACCCGCCCAAACCATAACCGGAGTTTATCTCGGAGAATTCACCGAAAACGGCGTTCAGGTCTGGATTATGCGCACCGGGACTAGTTTGACATCGATCCCGAAAGATCAGATCACGAAAGTGGATGCTGCATCGGTCGAGCGTCTGTCTGAGGTGACCGAGATACGCTTCCAGGGATCCAACACTGTGGGTGCCAAACTCGCGCCGGATCTCGCTCGCGTGTTTGCCGCAAAGCAGGGCTATGCCTCGTCGGTCACAAAGGAAAAATCAGCCGAGGAGTTCGAATTCGAATATTCCAAGGCTGAAAGTGACAAGAAACTCGCGTTCAGATTTGAGGCTAAAGGGTCAGGTACGGCCGTCCCGGGCCTTGTCGGAGGTCAAGCTGACATTGGGATGTCCTCACGCCCGGTCAACGATAAGGAGGTGGACGCGGCAAAACAAGCAAACCTCGGTGATCTTCGCGCTCCTAATATTGAGAACGTCATCGCGCTCGATGGTGTTGTCGTTCTTGTAAATCCGTCTAACCCAGTCAAAGGATTGAATGTCGATCAGATATCTCGAATCTATGCCGGTCTCGTGAAGGATTGGGCCGAGGTCGGAGGCAGTCCCGGCGCGATAAAACTTTATGCGCGCGATAAAAAGTCTGGGACCTTCGACACATTCAAGGCTCTCGTACTTGACAGTTCGAAGCGGACAATAGCGCCTGATGTCAAGCTTTTTGAATCCAGCGAAGACTTGTCTGACGCTGTCAGCGCGGACCCGAGCAGTATCGGTTTTACGGGTTTTGCCTACATACGCAGCGCAAAGGCACTCGTGGTATCGACGAGTTGCGGACTTTCTTTCCAGCCAGAGGCGTTCAATGTGAAGACCGAGGAATACCCGCTGGCCCGACGCTTGTTTTTTTACGTTCCTCCTGCGAAGCGGACGCCGTTTGTCGATCAATTTGTTGACTTCACCCTGTCTTCTCAGGCGCAGCCGGTGGTGACAAATGCCGGTTTTATCGGTCTTGGCATCGACACTGGATCGGAACTCTACACCTTGCAACGTAACCAATACTCTCGCCTCATGGGACCGACAGCGCTCGATTCCTCCCGGCCGTTGGTTCAAGGTTTTTCAGAGCGGATCGCCAACTCGAAGCGCTTGTCCGTGACCTATCGCTTCCGAACAGGTTTATCCGATCTCGACAATCGCGCCATCGAAGACATTGACCGGCTTGCCGCGCTGTTAAAAGCGACACCTGAATTAATGCAGAAAATCACCTTGTTCGGCTTTGCCGACGCGAGAGGTAACTTTCAAGAGAATTTGATTCTTTCGAGAAATCGTGCACAGAACGTCGCCAACGAATTGGTCAAGCGTGGAGTAACGCTTTCTCCTCCACAAGTCTTGGGATACGGCATTATTGCTCCCGTTGCTTGTAACGACAGCGATCAGGCTCTAGAAAAAAATCGCAGAGTGGAAGTATGGGTCCGACCGTAGAAACACGATCGTTCTTGCTACATCACCTATATATAAAGTTGTGCGGCTGACGCTGGAGGCGCTCAGCCCTCGAAAGAAGGGCATATCCATTGAACGCGGTCGGACCAAGACAGAACGCTGGATCGAGATCACAAATGCTACAGCTATGGCGATAAAGAATCGGTAAACCGCGCTTATGCCACTTACAGATCCTGTCCTCCAAAAGAGGCGCGAAACATCGTCACTATCGCCACGCTCGCCACCCGAGCACTAAGAAATTGTATTATATAGGTTTTATTTCAATATCGAATGACGCAAGCTGACAGCGGTGACAGTGTTTATCTGTTGACCCCAAGGATTTTGCCGCCACGCGCTGGGGATCGATCTTGTTCCCTCGAAGGATCGTGGCCATCATCGCAGCCGCGTCGGCGCGTTTTAGTCGACTACAGCCTATGCCAGTAGGATTGCGGATGAGACCCTACTGACCATTCCCTCATTGCAACCTTACGACCCCTTTTTCATCCACGCGTCAATCGTCGCGATTTCTTTCTCCTGCGCGGTGACGATCTCTTGCGCAAGCCTCTTGGCTTGTGCGTCCTTGCCGTAGCTCAGTTCGACCTTCGCCATGTCTATCGCCGCTTGATGACTTTTTTGGAGTTAACTCAATGCCTTCGCCAGATTCTCGTCCACCTTGTCGATAAACCCCTCAGTCGACAGCCAGGGCTGCTTGTCGCCAACAAGCAGCGCGAGATCCTTCGTCATATGCCCCGCTTCGATGGTGGCGACGGTGGTCTTTTCCAGCGTCTCGGCGAAGCGATCCAGCGCCGCGTTGCCGTCAAGCTTCGCGCGATGCTTAAGACCCTGACTCCAGGCAAAGATCGATGCTGTTGAGTTCGTGGACGTGGGCCGGCCCTTTTGATGTTCGCGGTAATGGCGGGTCACGGTGCCGTGAGCCGCCTCGGCTTCGACCGTTTTGCCATCCGGCGTCAGCAGAACGCTGGTCATCAAGCCGAGCGAGCCATAGCCTTGCGCCACGGTGTCGGACTGCACATCGCCATCGTAATTCTTGCATGCCCAGACATATCCACCAGACCACTTCAGCGCCGATGCCACCATGTCGTCGATGAGGCGATGCTCGTAGGTGATTTTCGCGTCCCCGAACGGCCCCTTGAACTCAGCGTCGAACACTTCCTGAAACAGGTCCTTGAAGCGCCCGTCATAGGCCTTCAGGATCGTGTTTTTGGTGGAAAGATACAGCGGATATTTGCGTTGCAGCGCGTAGTTCATGCTGGCGCGGGCGAAATCGCGGATGCTGTCGTCGAGGTTGTACATGGCCATCGCCACACCGGAGCTCTGGAAATTGTAAACCTCATGGCTGATGGGCGCGCTACCATCTTCGGGCTGGAACGTGATCGTGAGCTTGCCCTTGCCCGGCACGCGGAAGTCGGTGGCGCGATACTGATCGCCAAAGGCATGGCGGCCGACGATGATCGGCAGCGTCCACCCCGGCACGAGGCGCGGCACATTGCGGCAGATGATCGGCTCACGGAAAATTACGCCGCCGAGAATGTTACGGATGGTGCCGTTGGGCGATTTCCACATTTTCTTGAGCTTGAACTCTTCGACGCGGGCTTCGTCGGGTGTGATCGTCGCGCACTTGACGCCTACGCCGTATTTCTTGATGGCTTCCGCCGCGTCCACCGTCACTTTATCGTCGGTGGCGTCGCGATGCTCCATGCCCAGATCGTAATAATGCAGATCCACATCGAGATACGGCTTGATGAGCTTGTCCTTGATAAGCTGCCAGATGATGCGCGTCATCTCGTCGCCGTCGAGTTCCACAACGGGGTTTGCAACTTTGATCTTGTCCATGGGAGCCTCGATGGGGATGGCGACGTGATACGGCATGACCATAATACCGGTCGCGTCGCGCGCCAAGCCGATATTACGCCGTGTCATGGCGCCTAGTTCATTTTAGAGCACATACCGGGTTGCTCCAAGGCCACCTTGAATTCACCCATGCTTAGAAAAACTCACAGGTTTCCAACGCGAATGGATGTAATGCTCCACGAAGGCTTGTGTTGACGCTCAAATACCCGATTATTTTTCCATTTTTGAAAAATCAAAGGTGGGTTTGTGGAATATTCGTTAAAAGGTGATTTGGAGTTAAATTTACTTCCGCATTCTCCGTATTCATTCCATATGCTTTTGCTGTTATACTTGCTTCCATAATTCCCAAACTCATTCAAGATAGGCTCAGGCCCTATTTATTTATATCTTCCTGATCGAGAGCAGATCAGATTCAAGGGTTTGGCGGAGGATCTGTCATGACCGATTTGCTTTGGTTGACGGACGCCCAGCTTAACCGCATCAAGCCTTATTTTCCTTGTCTCACGGCGTTCCGCGCGTCGACGACTGCCGTGTCATCAGCGGCATCGTTTTTGTGATCAGAAACGGTCTGCGCTGGCGGGATGCACCGCGCGAACACGGACCTCACAAAACGCTGTACAACCGCTTCATCCGGTGGAGCCGCATGGGCGTTTTCGACCGTATCTTCGCAAGCCTTGCCGGCAAAGGCGGAAAACCCGACCGGCTCATCATCGATGCAACGCACCTCAAGGCACACCGCACAACAGCCAGCCTGCTAAAAAAGGGGTTTCGCGGGAAAATGATTCACTGGATCATTTCTCTTCCGCTCAATCCCCGCCGTATCGGGCGCACGAAAGGCGGCCTGAACTCAAAACTCCACGCCGTGACCGATGGCGACGGTAAGCCCTTGATCATGCTTCTTACCGAAGGCCAGATGAGCGACCACAAAGGGGCCAGGATCATGCTTCCCAAGCTGCCGAAAGCCAAATCGCTGACCGGCGACCGCGGTGGAGCCTGCCCTCGGGCTTGACCCGGGGGACAGCGATTGGTTTCGCAAAGCCTTGATTGCGAAAAAGATCGAGCCCTGCATTCCGCCAAAAAAGAACCGCAAAATCAAACACGATTATGGCAAGGAACTTTACAAGAAGCGCCACAGGATCGAAAACACCTTCGGCTGGCTTAAGGACTGGCGGCGCATCGCAACACGATATGACCTATGCGCCCACACGTTCTTTTCAAGCATCTGCATTGCAGCAAGCTTCATCTTCTATCTGAAATAATGAGTCCTGAGCCTAGAGTTGTGAGCCTCAAAGAAATTCCATATGACCGTAGTCGCGTCGAGCTTGTTGGAACCCGAACCGGCAATAATCGTTAGATATGCCCTACCGCCTGGCCATTGATGACCAAGACCCGCGACCACTATCAGTTCCGCATCGCTTCCGATTGGGCAGTCGGAAACCTTGGAGCGCGTAACCCCGTCAGCGATAACCTTTGATACAAGCCGATCCCCGCAATGCATCGACCTACTCCACATCATGAGGCTTTGATTGGCGGATGGTCTGCGGATTGACACGTTGCGACGTTTTATTTCACCCCCGGCAAACGGGTTGAGCGGATCATCGGACCCCCAAATCAGCAACAGTGAAACAGGGTGATCAAGACGTGCAGGCACCAACAATGCGTTGGAGACCGGTGCAACTGCGGAAAAACGATCCGACAGTTCAGCCGCAACCCGGAACGCCATTGCGGCTCCGTTTGAAAAACCCGTAACATAAACGCGGGATTTATCAATCGGCAACTGCGTCTCAACCTGGTCTAGCAAAGCTCTAATAAACCCGACATCGTCAATCTGATGCTGCTCCGCGAAGGAATCGCTGCCGGGACCTGCGTTCCAGGAGCGCTTGTTTCCGAAAAACGACTCCTGACCGTCAGGACGTTGTAAGACCCCGTTAGGCGCTACTAAGACGAAGCGATTACGCTGTGCTACTTCCTTCCAATGCCCCTGTTCGATGACTTGCGCCCCACTCCCACCCTGCCCGTGCAACACGAGTACCAGCGGCATCGAATCATGACCAGGGTTTGGCGGACTATAAATAACATAATTACGGAGTATACCTCCGACACGTATGTCCTGTTGTGAAAGTTCCGTCCCGATTTTCCCTGCAATTGCTGCCGTCGCGGCAGCGACAAAAGCACATGCGGTGATAAGCATGCCGCATATTCTTAACTGCGGGACCGAGAATTTCATTTGCGATCCAGGTCGAAGCGAGCTTGAAGCGGCGGGCATTGCAAGTTCGGCTTTCTGCCTGGACGTCGATCGCCGAGGCAAACCTGGCCGCACCCGTGTCCTGGCACACGCCTCAAACCACCGCATATAAAATTCATTCGGTGATCTGAACAGCGTTTCCAGCCCTCCCACGCATTATCACGAAAACAAGAAATCACAGGCACGTCCTGTGACTGCGACGGCGAAATGCCCACGATTATATAAAGCGTTATAAATAACCTTCGTATTTGCAAACACCTAACTGTTCTACAATTGTGTAAATCCAAGTTGCAAAAAAAACAATGTATGGCTGATGCTGCGCAAACAAACCTCCTAACATCGCGCACGCTGTTCCACCAAGATAGAAATATTTGGATCAAGGAAAAACGAAATGAGCAATCACCATGTCTTCGCTGGTGGCGATGCTGGCCAATGGCGCGTTTTGTCGATTTCACAGCTCAAGGGTGAGACTTTGCCGTCCGCATCATACGTCGACGTGACCGCGGCTGACGTAGGCATGAACGGATCGACTGCGAGCTGGCTTTTGCGCGGGGCCATGAGCAACGTGCGTTATGCAACACGGCATGAGCTCACCGGCCTCCGACAACGTCAGGCGGCGCTCAATCGACCCGGCGCGCCGCTTGCCGCGCTGATCCCCATAAAAAAATCACAAGGCTGGTGGGATCTCGCGCAGGACGAGCGTCGCGCGGTGTTCGAGGAACAGTCACACCATACTGCCATCGGCATGGCATATTTGCCCGCCATAGCACGACAACTCTATCACTGCCGCGATCTCGACGAACCGTTCGATTTTCTTACATGGTTCGAATATGCGCCTGAGCACGCAGCCGACTTCGACCGTCTTCTGGAACGGCTTCGCTCAACCCTCGAATGGACTTTCGTTGAGCGCGAAGTCGACATCCGGCTTGAGCGGGTGTGAGATTGCGACATCGGCAATCCGGTTTATCCATCCCGGCACTGTACGTTCGCAGCGCCGCGTGTCGAGGCGGAGGACTGAAAAAGAAGGAATTCAAAAGCAACCACCGGAGTGCTTTGGTCTGACCTCTCGTTGAGACTCCAGTCTCAGACGTCAACGGAGGATGAAGATGACTCAGGCGTCAAAATCCATGAGCGGGAAAGAATGGCTCATGCTGTTCGCCTTATCGATTGCGTGGGGCGGTTCGTTTTTCTTCGTGGGCGCTGTCGTGCACGTGCTGCCGTCGTTTACGATTGCTGTCCTGCGTGTTGGTCTGGCAGCACTGGCTTTTCACGCTCTGTTGCTTGCGCTCGGCAAACGGTTTCCACATAACCTTGAAATATTAAGAGCCTTTGCCGTCATGGGTTTTCTTAATAACGCTGTTCCATTTTCTTTGATCGTTTGGGGACAATCCCAAATTCCGAGCGGGCTTGCCTCGATCCTGAATGCGACGACACCATTGTTCGCGGTTATTGCCGCTCATGTTCTCACAGACACCGAAAAGCTCTCAAAAGCACGGTTCGCCGGTGTCGTTATAGGGTTTGCTGGCGTTGCGGTCCTGTTTTTACCAGCGCTTGTCCAAAGTCGTCCCGGGTCGGTGGTCGCACAGATTGCCGTTCTTGCGGCGGCATTCAGCTATGCGATTGCCGGCATTTACGGGCGGCGTTTCAGGCGCATGGGCCTCGATCCGATCGTAACGGCTACAGGTCAGGTCACGGCGTCGACCCTCATACTTTTGCCCGTAGCCCTGATCGCGGAAAAACCCTGGACTTTGTCAATGCCGAGCGCCGATGTCTGGTTGGCAATCGCGGGGCTGGTGCTCATCTCCACGGTCATCGGATATCTGCTCTATTTCCGTATCCTTGAAACAGCAGGCGCGACCAATCTCATGCTCGTCACCTTCCTTATTCCGGTCAGCGCCATCCTGCTCGGCTGGCTGTTCCTTAATGAACGTCTCAGACCAGAACATCTGGCTGGCATGGTGCTCATCGGCTGCGCTCTTGCCGTCATCGACGGGCGGGCGTTATACTTGGTCAAGATGATGTTCAGCACTCGCAGGCGGTCGGTATTTCATCCCCGACCCTACACCCGAAAGTAAAGATAATGCACCCGCGTATCCATTCCGATCCAGCCATCATGATGGGCAAGCCCGTGATCAAGGGCACGCGCATTACGGTTCAACATATTCTTCTCGTGCTGACAAGCGGAGCGAGCTTTAACGAAATTATCGAAAATTACCCCCATCTAGTCGAGGAAGACATCATTGCGGCTCTCGAATACGCCGCTGTTGAGGTTGGGCGCAGGAAGGTATCGATAGAAAAAATCGCAGCGGAATAACGTCATGCGTTTTATAGCCGACGAGAACATCTCAGCGGCCATCGTCGACGCGCTTTTGCAGGACGGGCATGACATACTTATCATCGGAAATACCGCGAGGGGGATCGACGACGAAACGGTGCTCGCTTTCAGCACCCAAGAGAACCGCATTCTCATTACACACGATGACGACTTCAGCAGCCTGACATTCAAGGACGCCCTCCAAAGTGGGGGTGTTGTTTTGCTCAGACTTCACAGATTGAAAGACGCTGCACAAGCGGAACGCGTCAGGTCCCTTATGCAAAGTCACGGCACTGAGTTAAGTAAGGCTTTCACCATTCTTGAGCCGGGGCGTATTCGCGTCCGTCGTATAGAGAAAAAGATTTGACTGGTCCCCCCACCATCATCCTCGTCGAACCTCAACTCGGCGAAAACATCGGCGCTGCCGCCCGCGCGATGGCCAACTTCGGGTTGCGCGATCTGCGCATCGTGGCACCCCGCGACGGATGGCCGAACGAAGCGGCGCGCGCATCGGCGGCACTTGCCGTTGAAATTGTGGATAACGCGGGCGTGAACGCGACGCTTGGCGAAAGCGTGGCCGATTTCCATTTCGTAGCCGCGTCAAGCGCGCGCAGCCGGTTTCTGGCCAAGCCCGTGATGGCACCCGAGGCGGCAATGGGCGAAATCGCGGACCGGATCGCGAGCGGGCAACGATGCTGCATCCTGTTTGGCAAAGAACGAAGCGGGTTGGAAAACGCGGATGTCGCGATTGCCGACCTGATCATCACCGCGCCGGTCGATCCCCAGTTCCCTTCGCTCAACCTCGCGCAGGCCGTTCTGCTTCTTGCTTACGAATGGCGCAAAATCGTCGATCCCGACTCGCTTGGCCGACAGGTCACGTCAGACGGTCCGCCCTTTGAGGCAGGCTCCCGACACAAAGCGAGCAAACCTGCCGAACGACACGAACTCCTCGGCTTCTTCGAACATCTGGAGCGCGAACTGGACGCATGCGGATTTCTGTTTCCGCCTGCAAAGCGCAGCACGATGGTGGATAATATCAGAACCATGTTCACGCGAATGGAGCCGACCGAACAGGAAGTTCGCACCCTTCGCGGCATTGTTGCAAACCTCAGACGCGGCCCGATCACAGGCGCGTCAGATGGTTGAACCGCGACATTCAGGCCATAGTGTTGCCTCACTTCTCCTATTGCCATGAAGGGGAAAACAAAGCGTTTTATATTATGCAGACGCTCATGAAATTCGAGAAAAGCTAGGGACCGGTATGATTTTGCGAGTAATTTGCTTTGGTTTGTCCTTGCTTGCAGCAAATGCTGCCCAGGCGCAACAGGCGGCCGGAAAATCCGATGTGAGCGATAAGACGCTGCGCACCTTGAAGAGTATGGCATGGGAATCCCTGCCGTCCAAAATCAAGCGCGGAGACAAAACCGAAGTTGTCATCGACAAAAGCGACTCGTCCAAAATCATTATTCCCGATCCCGAAGCCCGTGAAATCGTCAAAGCGGCTTATTTGACTGCGCGCGCCCATCGCTGCGACATGCAGGAGCTTGTAGTCGCCAATCGTGACGCCATCCTGAGCCGTGAGAAACAGAAGAATAAGTGGAACGAAAGCCAGCTTCAGTATATCAACGCTCTACACCTGTACACGGTACAGTTGTTGGTGGGTAAAGTTCAGGCGTCCGACGGCTCCAAGCCAAAAGCAGACTACGATTCCAAAACTTTGGTGATGCCCGAGAGCGGGACCGTAGCCTGCAGCGATAAAGAGAAGCAGGACATCAGCGCTGCGGTCGAGGCCAATTACAAGCAGGTACGCAAATCGTAATCGCCTCTTTCAAGCGCCTTGTGCAAACCATAAAAGCAAGCTAAATATCCTTCATGGCGGCATCTGCCGCCATTTGCATGCCCGGGGCAGCCAACACGGCTGCCTGTCGGCGGATGATCCCGCAAAGGAGGGCGTGCTCCACCAAACCTCTTTGGAGCACACACATATGACAAAGCGCATCAGCGCCAAGCATAAAATCGATCGCCGCCTTGGACAAAATATCTGGGGCCGTCCGAAAAGCCCGTTCAACAAACGCGAATATGGACCCGGCCAGCATGGTCAGCGTCGGCGCGGCAAGACCTCCGATTATGGAACTCAGCTCAAAGCGAAGCAAAAGCTGAAGGGCTACTACGCGAACCTGACCGAGCGTCAGTTCCGGCTCGTGTACGATGAGGCGACCCGCCTGCGCGGGGACACGTCCGAAAACCTTGTCGGATTGCTGGAGCGCCGTCTGGACGCCGTCGTCTATCGCGCGAAATTCGTACCGACACCGTTCGCCGCGCGTCAGTTCGTCAACCACGGCCACATCACGGTTAATGGCAAACGCGTCAATATCGCCAGTTATCGTTGCAAGGCGGGGGACCTCGTCGAGGTGAAGGAAAAATCGCGGACCATGGTTCTCGTCCTGGAAGCGGCTCAAAGCGGAGAGCGGGATTTGCCCGATTATCTCGAAGTCGATCATAACAAGATGACATGCAAGATTGTGCGGATCCCGCAGCTTTCTGACATTCCTTATCCCGTGGTTATGGAACCGAACCTCGTGGTCGAGTTCTACTCCCGCTAACGGTTGTGGGATCGGCGTGGCATTTTGCCCGGCACGCCGGTTTTCCCATGTTTGACACCTTTCCCATGCTTGACCTGGCGAGCCTGCTTGCGTTATGCCGGCGCATCACCCTAAAGTGCGACGGCATTTCGTGCCTTCGGAGAAGCTTATGACCTATATCGTCAACGACGCATGTATCAAGTGCAAGTTCACGGATTGTGTGGAAGTGTGCCCGGTTGACTGTTTTTACGAAGGTGAGAACATGCTCGTCATTCATCCGGACGAGTGTATCGATTGTGGCGTATGCGAGCCGGAATGTCCCGTTGACGCCATCAAACCCGACACCGAGCCTGGCCTCGAAAAATGGCTTGAACTCAATCGGGAATATTCAGAAAAATGGCCGAATATAACGGTCAAGAAGCCGCAACCTCCGGATGCTTCCAATTTTGAGAAAGAGACCGGGAAATTCGATAAGTATTTTTCCGTAAATCCAGGGTCGGGCGATTAGAGCATCCTCTCGCTAACTTGATTTCGGGCGAGGAAAGATGCACTTAAATCCTTCCGCCTTGGCGGAAAGGGCCCAGTGACGGTGGGTTACGGGTCAATGGGTTCGCAGTTTGGCTCCAGAGCATTTTCAGCAAAAGTGTGAGCGGTTTTGCTGAAAATCCTCTAGGCGGCGACACGAACAGCGGTGTGGCGAAGGCTGCGAAGGTGATCCAGAGCGGCTTGCAAAACCTCAGGCCCGGCACCGGGTTTAACGCTTTCCTCCGTGAGCAGCCGTCTGAAATGACGCGCGCCGGGCTGGCCGTTGATCAACCCCAGCATATGCCTCGTTATCGCGGAAAGCCGCTCGCCTTCAGCAAGCATCGTCGTCACATACGGTATCATATCGGCGACGACAGTTTCCGCGTCCGCGATTGGCACTTCGCTACCAAAAATTTTTGCATCGACTTCCGCTAGCAACGCTGGCGTCTTGTAAGCGGCGCGGCCCAGCATCACGCCGTTTACGGCCTGCAGATGAATGCTCGCCTCAGAAAGAGTGCCGACGCCACCGTTGATCACGATGGTTAGCTCTGGAAACGTCCGCTTGAGGCGATAGACCCGATCATAATCCAGAGGCGGTACGTCACGGTTTTCCTTGGGACTAAGCCCTTTCAGCCAGGCTTTGCGGGCGTGAACGATGACTGTTGAGCAGCCCACATTTGCAACGTGCTCGACAAAGCGTGACAGATCGGCCTCGCTGTCCTGATCGTCGATACCGATCCGGCATTTCACGGTTACGGGGATGGATGCGCCTGCGACTGATTTCATCGAAGCGACGCATTCCGCGACGAGGGCGGGTTCCGCCATCAGGCATGCGCCGAAGCGACCGGATTGGACGCGGTCCGAAGGGCAGCCGCAGTTGAGATTGATCTCATCGTAACCATAACCGATGCCGATCTCAGACGCATGCGCCAGATCGTCGGGATCGGATCCGCCAAGCTGAAGCGCGACCGGATGCTCGTCCGCATGAAACGAAAGCAACCGGTCCCTGTCGCCATATCGGATGGCGGCCGACGTTATCATTTCGGTATACAGTCTGGCGTGACGCGACAGCCGCCGGTGAAAGTACCGGCAATGTCGGTCAGTCCAATCCATCATGGGCGCGACGCAAAATCTGTGGTCGGGGGTTTGTTGCATTAGGATATGTTTCAGGAATTTTGGCTCGCCTCATCGCTTGAGGCGATCACGCGGCTCACGAAGGGGTCTTTCAACGCGCCGTCCAGGGTGCCGGAAAAAACCATCTCACCTCGTTCTATCACAAGAAGGCGGTCGATTTCTCGTGGAATATGATGCACATTCGACTCGGCCAGTAAAATGGCGCAGCCGAGATCGCGAATGGATCCGATGCCCGCCGCGATGAGCGGGATGATGACCGGGGATAGCCCCTCAAAAGGCTCATCCAGCAAAAGCAGTTTGGGATCGAGCGCGACCGCCCTCGCCACGGAAACCATCTTGCGCTCGCCGCCGGACAATTGCATTCCACCCCTGCTTTTATATTGCAGCAACTTGGGAAACACTTTGTAAGAGAGATCGACACGGGCTTTCGGTGCCGTGCCCGTATGGGGGCGCGTCCAAACCGGCAGCTCAATGTTTTCCGCGACAGTAAGATCGCCGAACACCTCCGATTCTTCTGGTGAAAAACCGATGCCCTTCCGCGCAACCTGCCAGGGGGCAGCGTTCGAGATGTCGCCGCCGTCGAACTGAATGCGGCCCCGCACTGGCTTTCGATACCCCATGATCGACCGGAACAGCGTTGTCTTTCCCGCGCCATTTCGCCCAAGCAGGCAGACGAATTCTCCGGTCTTCACCTCAAGATTGATGCCGCGCAGGATTGCGCTCCCCTCGATATCGACAGCAAGATCAGCGATGGACAGCATGCTCGCCTCCCGGCACGGAAAGGGTTGGCGGCTTCCCAGCAACGGCAGAGACCAGCGCCTCGTTCGAAAAAAATGCCTCTGTCGACAGATCGGCGAGCATACGGCCCTCCTGCATCGCGATGATCCGTCGAGAGTAGCGGCTGACAAGCTCCATATCGTGCTCCACGAGAATGATCGCCCGCACGCCCGCGGCTTTTGCGGCATCGATCAACACGGTCATCACGGCGTGTTTGTCCGACGTGCTGACGCCGCTTGTGGGTTCGTCGAGAAGGATAAGCTCGGGTCTGAGAGCGAATGCACTCGCCACATCGAGCAGCTTTTTTTCACCCTGGGACAGCGTGGCGGCCACAACGTCGAGCCTTGCCGACAGCCTGAATAACGCGGCGACGCGCTCGCACTCCGCCTTAATCGCCTTGTCGGGGGTAAGCCCGCGGAATGGGTTGGCCGCGCGCCCAAGGCGCGATGCGGCGGCGACACTGAGTGTTTCCCGGACCGTGAGCGAGGGAAAAACCTGCACAAGCTGAAACGCCCGCGCCATCCCGCGCCTCGATAATTCAACGGGTCCGATGCCGCCGATATCGCGGTCCTTGTAGCAAACGCTCCCGTGTGTCGGTCGCAGAAGCCCGGTGACGACGTTCACCAATGTGGTTTTGCCAGCTCCGTTCGGGCCAATGATCGCGACGAATTCGTCCTCATCCACCGAGAACGACACCTCGCTCAGGGCGCGAAAATCGCCATAAAATTTAGAAACATCCTGAACCGCGAGCAGAGCTTTCACCGGGTCATCCTTCGAAATACACTGGAAAGGAGCCCCGCCAAACCGTTCGGGAAGCCGACAACGACGGCGATCAGGATACCGCCCATGAAGAACCTCCAGTATTGTGTTGCCCCCACCAGAAAATCGAGGAGAAACACGAAAACGAAGCCGCCAACCATTGGTCCGGCAAAGGACCCGCTCCCACCCAGAACGGTCATGAAGACCAGATTTCCCGACTGCGTCCAGTAGCCAAGCTCCGGATCGGCAAGGCCAACGGCGATCCCGATCAAAACGCCCGATATGGAGCAGTACACGGCGGAAATCACGAACGCCAAAAGCCGCGCACGGAAAACCTGCACGCCGAGATAAGCAGCTTTCTGCGGGTTATCGCGAACTGCGCGAAGATGCAATCCAAGTGGCGAGTGAACGATGCGCCAGGCTGTCAAGCCCAGGATCACTAACAGCGCAATGGAATAATAATAGAACGGACCGGTTAAAAATGCGGTTTTACCGCCATCGAAATCGAGGCCAAGCAAAAGTGGGCGGTTCACGCGCATGCCCTGATCGCCGCCGGTTATGTTATAAAACTTGAACAGGAACGAATGAAACGTCATCCCGAACGCCAGCGTCAGCATGCTGAAAAAAATTTTCGTATAGCGAACGCAGAAAAGACCGATCAGCAGTGCGATCGCGGCTGAGACACTTGCCGCCACGGCAAGGATCGCCTCGATGGATAAAATCCCGAGCTTCGATGTCAAAACAGCCGCCGTATACGCGCCGATGGCGACGAACATTGCGTGCCCGAACGACAGCAGACCGGTGTAGCCGAAGAGGATGTTAAACCCCAGCAGCGCGATGGCATAGGCGATGAAAGTGCCGAGCACCGTGATTGTATACGGACTGAGGAAAAGCGGCGCGAGGGCAAGACAGACAATCGCAAGCGCGATTCCGATCAACTGTAACGGTCGTTGGGCGGGCCGTGTGACGATGGCCGTTGTGCCGGTGGCGGCTGCATCCATGGTCATGCGGCTGCCTTTCCAAGAAGTCCCTGAGGGCGGACGATCAGCACGACGATCACGATCAGGTAAATTGAGAGGACTTCCGCTTCAGGCAACTTTGAGATCGCGAGCGCCCGCACAAGACCGACCGCGATAGCGCCGAGCAGTGCACCGCGCATGCTGCCCAATCCGCCGATCACGACAACCGCAAACGCCTCGACGATCAGTTCGACCGCCATCTCAAGGGACGCGGCGGACGCGGGGACCACAAGTGCGCCGCCAACCGTGCCGAGCATGCATCCAAGTGTGAACACCACGGCAAAGACGCGATCCGCGTTCGCGCCAAGACCTTCGGCCATGTCGCGGTTCTCGGCGGTCGCCCGGATAATTTTTCCGAACGTGGTTCTTTGCAGGAACAGACCCAGGGCTGCGGCAAGGGCGATGCTCGCGGCGATCACCAGCAGGTTGTAAACCGGCACCTGGACACCCTGGATGTTAAGTGTGCCGTAGGCGAGGTAGACGTTTTCGATGGTCCGCGGTGTTGCGCCCCAGGTGAAGCGGATCGCATCCTGAAAGATGAGCAGCAGTCCGAATGTCAGAAGAAGCTGATGACTTTCATCGCGACGGTAGATCGTTCGCAACAGCCGTTCCACAGGCAGACCCACGAAGCCGATCAAGATGCCCGACGCAATCAAGACCGGAAAGAAATAAACGGCTGGAATACCCAGCGACAGCATCGCTGTGACTGCCGTGATGCCGAAATAAGCACCGAGCGCATAAAACGAACCGCAGGCGAGGTTCAGGATTTTCTGCACGCCAAAGACGAGTTGCAGTCCGGCCGCCACCAGAAAAAGGATGGCCGCGTGGAAAATGCCCCCAAGAAACATGTCAAGCCACGCTGTCAAGTTGACTCCCTCAGAGCGCTTCAGCCCAAGTGTGTGCGGTTTTGCTTCTTGAAATGCGAAAAACATTGAGACAGAACGCTTTCGTGAGCCTGATACAACCGAAAGCGCTTTAGATTCACAAGATGCTCCCCTGACCACGAGGTGCTCATGCCGCGAAACTCCCGTATCGCTCGATGAATGCAGAGATAGACAACTGGCGGAAGTCCGGCAATGCCTTCCGAAGACGGTCATGGGTCCAATCCCACCAACCTAGCGACATCAACGCGGTTTCCTCCTCAATCGAAAAACGGCGGCGCATGGTCTTCGCTGGAATCCCGCCCACAATCGTATAGTTTGGAACATCCTTCGTTACCACGGCACCGGCCGCAATCACGGCACCGGTCCCGATCGTTACACCGCGCAGGATCGTCACGCCATGCCCGATCCACACGTCATGGCCGATGACGACCGGATGCGCCTGTCTCCACTCGAAGAATGCCGCGTCATCGGTCTCCCCCGGCCAATATCGGCTCGACCGGTAAGTGAAGTGCGATTGGCTCGCGCGCTGCATCGGGTGCTCGCCCGGATTGATCCGCACTTGCGCCGCGATGGAACAGAATTTGCCGATGGTCGTGCCGATCACGTCGCCGTCATTGCTGATATAGGAGTAATCGCCGAGCGTCGATTGTGCGAACTGCGTCCTCTCGCCAATCTCGGTGTAGCGGCCAAGGGTTGCCTGCTCGACCTTTGCCGACGGGTCGATAAATGGTGCTTCAGACAACGGATTATGGGCCATGGTTCGTTTCTTGATGCGTCGAGATTGATTACTGCTTGAATATATCCGCGTAACTCTCGCGGAGAACGTTCTTTTGCACTTTGCCCATGGCGTTGCGAGGCAAATCGTCCACGAAGACGACGCGCTTGGGCAACTTGTATGCAGCAAGGCGCGGCTTCAACGCTGCCATGATATCGCGCTCTATAAGCCCGGCATCGCGATGCGCAACCACAACGGCAACGACGCCTTCCCCGAAATCCTCATGGGGAACGCCGATCACCGCACTTTCGAACACACCGGGAATCGCGTCGATCTCGCTCTCGATCTCTTTGGGATAGACGTTATATCCACCGGAAATGACGAGGTCTTTGCCGCGCCCCACGATATGCACATAGCCATGCTCATCGATCTTGCCGAGGTCGCCCGTTATAAAGAAACCGTCGTCGCGGAACTCGGAGGCGGTTTTTTCCGGCATACGCCAGTAGCCTTTGAACACGTTTGGCCCCTTGACCTCGATCATGCCGATAACTCCGTGGTCGAGCGGACGCCCGGTTTCGGGCTCCGTGATCCGCACATCCACGCCCCGCAACGGAAACCCGACGGCACCAGGCACCCGGTCGCCGTCGTAAGGATTTGACGTGATCATGTTGGTTTCGGTCATGCCATAGCGTTCGAGGATGGCATGACCGCTGCGTGCATGAAACTCGCGATGGGTGTCGGCCAGCAAAGGGGCGGAACCGGAAATGAACAGGCGCATGTGCTCGACGGACTCGCGGGTCAAACGCGCATCCGCCAACAGCCGCGTGTAAAACGTCGGAACCCCCATCATGACGGTGGCACGGGGCAAGGCCGCGAAGATCGCGTTCGCATCGAATTTCGGCTGGTAGATCAGTCGCGCGCCCGAAAAAAGAGCCACGTTCGTGGCCACGAACAGGCCGTGGGTATGAAAGATCGGGAGTGCGTGAAGCAGGACATCGTCAGCGGTGAAGCGCCATGTCTGCATCAACGCCTGTGCATTCGACGTGAGGTTGCCATGCGTCAGCATCGCGCCTTTCGAGCGGCCGGTGGTGCCCGATGTGTAAAGGATGGCGGCCAGGTCGTGCGCCGCGCATGGAGCGGTCTCAAAAGACGCGCGCTCCGCCAACGCCGCGTCCGCAAGCGTGCCCCGCCCGTCCGCGCCCAATGTCAGGCAATGGGCAACGGCGGCGTTGGCGCAAACGACCTGACACAGTTCGTGAGTCTCAGGTCGGCACACGAGCAGCGTCGGCTCGGCATCGCGCATGAAATAGTCGAGTTCCGGCAGGGTGTATGCGGTGTTGAGAGGCAGATAGACAGCGCCTAAGCGAAGGCAGGCAAGGTAGAGGAACAGCGCTTCAGGTGATTTTTCCACCTGAGCCGCGACCCGGTCACCTGGCTTGACGCCCAGAGCGATGAGAGCATTGGCGAGTTTTGAAGACTGCGCCGTTATGTCGGCATATGTGTAGTCCTGGCCATTGAGCGTTGTGATCGCAACTTCCTGTGGATTTGCCCAGACCGACTTCAAAGCCGCAAAAAGATTCGCGTTCGCTCTCTCCACGTAAAAGCCCTTTCCACCAATGCAAAGATCGCGGCCAAGTCACCTTGAACTCCATGCGCCAGTAAAGACGCACGGGTTTGCATTTTCAAGTGCGTTCCTCCAATGTGACCCAAAGGAACGTAACCATGAACGCAACCGCACCGCAAACGTTGGTAGGACGGTCCAAACCTAAGGGATGGCCGATCTTTGTGCTTATTCCATCGACAGCGCTGTTGATTTACATGACGTTCGAGATGATGCGTTTGCCGTCATTGGATCAAGTGAAGCTTCCGGCTATGATAAAAGGCCTTGGCCCAAACGGTGCCGCGGTCTTCTTCGGCGGTTGCGCATTGATTTGTGTCATTGCGTTGGTTTTGATGGCTCGCCGCGCAGTGTGGCCGTTCGCCGAACTGATCCTTGATAAAAACGGCGTGACTTCGAACGTGATGTGGGGGCGCGGCCACCTCGATTGGAATGCGATCACCCACGTGAAGGCCGAGCGCAACTGGTTTTTTGTCTACGGCACGGACAGGCGCGGGAAAAAACGCCGTCTCATTGTCGATCTGGACGGATTGGATCAACCTCCGCAAATGATCCTGCAAACGATACACGATCGCAGACCGGACTTGATGGACCGCATATAGTTATCTAGACAGGAGTTAGCCATGGCTCAAGAACAGACCCCCGGCTTTGCCACGCTTGCCATTCACGCGGGCGCTCAACCCGATCCGGCAACCGGCGCGCGGATCACGCCGATTTATCAGACGGCGGGATATGTGTTCGACAATGCAGAACATGCGGCGTCCTTGTTCGCGCTGGAGGCTTTCGGAAACATCTATACCCGGATCATGAACCCGACGCAGGCCGTGCTTGAGGCGCGGGTCGCGGCCCTTGAAAGCGGCACGGCGGCGCTCGCAACGGCGTCCGGCCACGCGGCGCAGTTGCTCGTATTTCACGTGCTGCTGGAACCCGGTGACGAGTTTATCGCGTCGCGCCAGCTTTATGGCGGGTCCATCAATCAGTTCAATCATGCGTTCAAGAAATTCGGCTGGAACGTGGTCTGGGCAGACGGCAACGATCCCGCAAGCTTTGCCGCCGCGTTGACGCCGAAGACGAAGGCGATCTTCATCGAAAGCATCGCGAACCCCGGCGGCATCGTCCTCGATATCGACGCGATCTCTACGGTGGCAAAGCAGGCGGGCGTTCCGCTGATTGTCGACAACACCATGGCGTCGCCCTATCTCTGCCGTGCCAGGGAGCACGGCGCGGACATCATCGTGCATTCGCTTACAAAATTTCTCGGTGGACACGGCAACTCCATAGGCGGCATTCTCGTGGACTGCGGCACCTTCGACTGGCTGAAAAGCGGCAAGTATCCCATGCTTTCCCAACCGAACCCGTCGTACAATGGCATGGTGATGGCGGAGACGTTCGGCAATTTCGCGTTCGCGCTTGCCGCGCGTGTGCTGTCGTTGCGCGATCTCGGCCCGTCCATCGCTCCCATGAATGCGTTCCTGATCATTAACGGCATCGAAACGTTGCCTTTACGGATGCAGAGGCACTGCGAAAACGCGCTCGCCGTAGCGCAATGGTTGCAAGCGCGA
This sequence comes from Rhodomicrobiaceae bacterium, assembly GCA_965247345.1. Taxonomy (GTDB): domain Bacteria; phylum Pseudomonadota; class Alphaproteobacteria; order Rhizobiales; family Rhodomicrobiaceae; genus Rhodomicrobium. The sequence goes on from CBDFGZ010000014.1 coordinate 87,507, forward strand.
CCTGAAGTGGCCTGGGTCAATTATGCAGGCCTTGAGGGCAACCGATATCAGGCTGTGGCAAAGCGGATTTGCCCGAAGGGTGCCGGCGCTGTATTCACCTTCGGACTGAAAGGTGGCTACGATGCCGGGGTCAAGCTTGTGGCGGGCGTGAAGCTGTTCTCGCATCTCGCAAATATCGGCGATACGCGCAGCCTCATCATTCATCCAGCTTCGACAACACACGGGCAGCTCACGCCCGAGCAGCGAACTCAGGCCGGCGCTGGTGACGATGTGGTGCGGCTGTCGGTTGGGCTGGAAGATGTGGCCGACATTATCGCGGATCTGGAACAGGGATTGGCGGCGTAAGCGTCCGATGCAGAAACCACAGGGCGAGCGCGAACAGGATCACCGCGTTCGCCTGATGAGCAAGCGCGAACGGCAACGGCACTGCGTAAACCACGGTCGCTATGCCGAGCATGATCTGGGCGATCAGCGCGGCGATCACAAGCGTGATCGGTAACGACAGCGTTCCATTACGGTCGCGCCATACGATGACAGCACACGCCACGGCGATTACCGCAACGGCGTACCCCGCGATGCGATGTATGAAATGCGCGGTGAACGGGTCCTCGAAGATCGAAAGATACCAAGGCGTCATGGCGAACAGATCGGGCGGCACGAACTGGCCCTGCATCAGCGGCCATGTGTCGGATGCATGCCCCGCCTTGAGGCCTGCCACGATGGCACCCATCAGCATTTGTAGATAGATTGCTGCGACCAGAGCCGTAGCAATAACGGAGATTGATACGAAGCGTCCCGCATTGTTGTGGCCGGGCTTGATCCGGCCATCGAGACTGGCGCCCGAGATGGTCATTGTTGAACCGGTCGCCCGGGTCGAGCCTGCCCAAGACGGGCGGCTCAACCGTCTTAATGAAAGTGCCAGCCACAACGCATATCCGCCAATGATGACCGCCAGCCCCAGATGTGCCGCAAGCCGATACTGGCTCACGCTGACGCGATCGACGAGACCGCTTTGGACCATGAACCAGCCGAGCGCCCCCTGCGACCCGCCAAGCACGAACAGCAGCGCAACGCGCCCGATAAACGCGCGAGGTATCGAACGACGCCAAAGAAAATACGTAAACGGCAGCAGAAACATGAAACCTAGCATACGGCCGAGGAACCGGTGCGCCCATTCCCACCAGAAAATCGACTTGAATTCCCCTAAACCCATGCTTTTGTTGACCAGCTCATATTGGGGAATTTCTTTATATTTTTGAAATGCCTCGACCCACGCCGCGTCGCTCAGTGGCGGGATGGCACCCATGATCGGCTTCCACTCCGTGATCGACAAACCGGAACCCGTCAATCGCGTAGCTCCGCCCACAAGCACCATCGCGAATACACCTGCCGCGATGATCAGCAACCACACGCAGACCGCCACGATACTGCGCTGTGGACGGGTTTCAGGCACCGATACAGAGGCGCTTGCGTGGATTTCGCGCGTGGAATGGGCGATTGACGACATGACTGTGGTCCCGGATGGCCGACGAGCCGTAACGGTAGCCTGAACGCGCACATTTCTACATCCCGCGTCTTGTCGCAATTGACACCGAACTCGCGCGAGTTATGTCATATCCTACCCACTGAGCGGACGGAGACTGAAATGATCACACGCACGAGAAAATTCATCGGCGTTCTCACCTTCGTGGTGTTTACGACGATTTACTTTCTGATTGCGATTGCGCTCGCCTTCGTGAGCCTGCCCAACAAGTCGACCCCCGTTCAACTCATATTTTACCTGCTTGCGACAGGCGGATGGTTTTTTGTCTCGGCCCTGATCATTCGCTGGGCGCAAACGCCAGGCCGGGACGGGGTTGCGCCTCTAAACTGACGCCACAGGTGGCCAACCGTGCTATTTTGAATTGCGATAAAGTCATGTTGCAAACGCCGAACAACACACACGAAGGGTTTGCTCGGCGCTGCTCGCCGCTGCTCGCCGCTTCTTGGCACTATGCGCTGTAAGGACGACCGCTTTCGATGGGCAGCGATGGATCCCGTGACCATTCGTTCCATGAGCCAAAGTACATTCGCACGTCTTTGACGCCCGCTTCCTTCAGGGCGAGGAATGTGTTCGAGGCGCGGGCACCCTTGAAGCAATAAAGGATCACGGGCGTGTCGGACGTGATGCCAACGCTCGCAATCTCGGCTTTCAGTTCTTCCGGCGCTTTCATGACCGGGCCCGATGCGCTCGGCTTCATCATGCGATACCATTCGATCCACTTGGCACCCGGGATGCGCCCTTTGCGCGGGCAGAAATCCGGACCATAGGGCGATGAACTTGTGCCGATCCACTCGTCGGCGTCGCGCACGTCGAGCAGCACCGCGCCGCCTTTTTTTACCACATTCAGAACCACGTCCTTGTCCACCATTACTTTTGCGCCCGCTGGATCGACCGGGAATACGGCTTGGGCCACGACCGGAACTTCGGTGGTGATGGCGTTGCCTTCCGCCGTCCACGCGGCCAGACCGCCGTGTAATACAGCCACTTTTGGATAACCGAGATACTTCAGCAGATAATATCCACGGCAGGACTGGCCAAAGCCCGTATTCATGGACTGTTCATAGACCACAGCCGTTTCTTTACCCGACAAGCCCGCCGCACCGAAGGCTGCCGCGAACTTGCCCGTGAGTTCCTTCATGCCTTCGGGCGTGGATGTGGCGAGATAGCTGAAGATGTCATGCATATTCACCGCGCCGTGGATGTGTCCTGCGGCATAGCTTGCGGGGTCGCGCGTATCGATCAGAACCACTGGCTCCGACGCCATCATGGTCGTCAGGTCAGAGGGCGTAATGAATGTTTTCTGGGTATCCATCGGCATCTCCATCGGTTCGTTTAGTTCCATGGGTTCGGTCTTGCGGCTGAAAAGTTTGGAAACGAGTGCAATCACGGGCGCGTCCTCCTTAGTGGGCCATTTCGGCGAGCATTTTTCTGAGCTGTTTCGTGGCGGGCGTGACGATGGCGACGAAGTAGGCTTCGCGCAGACGGCGCTGGGCGGCACCGTTCGAGACGTAGCCCCGCGCGCCGCAGTGGAGCATGGCGTTGTGAGCGGCCTGAACGGCCGCTTCACCCGCCTGAAGCCGGGCTTCAACAACCGCGCGGAAATAAGCGGGGCTGGGATCGAACGGCGTCCTGGCCAGTTCCCAGACGTTGGCTTCCATGGCGTCGAGTTCGGCCTCGAAGTCCTCGGGCTGTTTTTCGAGGTATTTGTTCACATGATGCAGCGAGGGCCGCACCTCGTTCATCAGCGCGATGCAGTTGCGGATCAGGCCAAATGCCATGCCCGATTGCAGCATGATGAAGCCAGCGCGAATGCGTTTGATGTAAGCGTCGAGAGGATCGGCAAGAACCATGAAGTCGGGAATGAACGCGTCCCGAAATTGAACACCGTAGGTTCGTGTGCCTTCCAGGGCAACGAAATGGTCGTTGGCACGAAGCGTGATACCAGGGCCGGAGCAATCGATCACCGCCATGATTTTATGGTCGGGATTGTCCTCCATCTCGAAAATGCCGCCGAAATAATGGTTCTCACCCAAATTCGAGACCCAGGGCAGAGCGCCCTTCACGAGATATCCGCCATCGACCCTTTTCGCGCGCAGCCGCATTTTTTCGATGCCGAACAGCGTTTTCATCGGGTTTGAGAGGCCCGTGCCGCCCAGCACGGAGCCGTTGGCAACGCCGATGCCGATGCTGTCGTGAAGCGCAGTGTTATCCGAGGTCTGGATATACCAGGCCAGCGCCTGCTGACACCAGACGCAGAACGCGGTCGACATGCAGTGTTCGCTCACGGCACTTGATGCTTCGACTGCGGCGCGCAGGTCCGGCGCGCCCCGTTGCATGCCAGAAATATGAGCACGGTACGCGCCGGCTTCGCCTAGCGCCTTCATGATGTTTTCGGGATATAGCCCTTCCTGATCGATGGCCCGGACAAGTTTGGAAAGATCGCGATTGGCAATGGTTCGCACGTCCTGCAGCATAGGTTGCATGCCGGATGAACAGGCAGTGGGTTCTAGCGTTTGGACTTCAATCATCGGCACTCTCCAAAAACTGGAACGGCCGCAGGGTCCCACGGCCGTGGTCGGCAAGCTTAGACGGATGCTACTTCCAGATTTACAGGCCGCGTAAAGGTGTTCGCGACCGGGGACCATTTGGTTACGTGGCTGATCAGCGCCTGAACCTCGTCGCGGCTGATACCTTCGCAGTCCATGTCAACGTTCACGCGGACATCGGTGAAGCCGACAGGCTTGTCGCTGAGATCCCCGGTTCCCCATACGCCTGTGATGTTCAGATCGCCTTCGAGGGTGAGTTCGAGCTTCTTCACAGTCCACCCGCGATGAACGGCATTGGCGTGAAGACCCACAGCAAGACATGAGCCAAGCGCTGCAAGGGAGGCCTCGGACGGGTTCGGCGCGGTATCGTCGCCAAGAAGCGCTGGCGGTTCGTCCACGATGTAAGGGGGCAGGTTGCGGATGTAGTTAAGATGACGAAAACGGCCTTCGGCCACAGTTTTGCATTTCAACGTCTTGATCGCTTTCGGATTGGCTTTCCCGTTGGCAATGAGTTGATTTAGGCCATCCTTATCGATGGGTGCAAGGCACCCGGTTAAAACAACGGCTGGTTGGGCTGACATGGGACTTGTTTCCTCCTCTTGTGCATACAGACCGTACTGTCTACAAAAAGCAGGTTCCGTGCCAAATTGGCGGCGACTTCTAACCCCTTGTCGTAAATCGAATTTAACCGCTGAGTATTCTGAATTGTCCGAAAGGGTCACTGATCTTAAAAACGGCATGCTGAGCAAAATCGGGGCAGAGTTAGTCAGCGGCCAGATTACAGCTTGACGGAACATACCTATCGTTGGTCACATTCTTGCTAGTACTGTCCTGTTGTTGAATATTGCAGCGGGCTGCCGCCCTGGGGTCCAACGTGAACACATCGACATTGAGAGAACCCGGTCTGGAGCCTGGCCGCGGTGACACCGCACGCGCCCGGCTGTTGAAGGCGGCAGCGGACCTGTTCTGCCGTTACGGAATCAACGCCACGGGTGTCGATGCCGTCGTGGAAGCCGCAGGCACCGCGAAAGCCACGCTCTATAAATCGTTCGGCTCGAAGGAAGGCCTGGTCGAGGCAGTGTTAGAGGCGGAAGGTGCCGCATGGCGCGACTGGCTGCTCTCAAAAATTGCGGAATATCCCGGAGGTCCAGCCGACAAGCTTGTTGGCATATTCGACATTCTTGGTGAGTGGTTCAGGCAGGAACGGTTTTTCGGGTGCCCGTTCATCAACGCCGTGGGGGAGTTCGACAAGCGCGATACGCGATATAAGGATATTGCTTTAGCGCACAAACGGGTCGTGATGCATCGCATCCAGACCTTGGCCGCAGAAGCCGGATGTAAAAACGCGGACGAGACGGCGCATCAGATCGGCCTGCTGATCGACGGCGCAATTGTTGCCGCCCTCATCACGAGCGATCCGGGCATTGCCCGCTATGGTCGGAGCGCCGCCGAGCAAGTGCTTCGACACGCGCTTGCGCACTAACCTGATAACCCGACAATGCACAGGCAGCACGAGTGCCGCCATAATAATCACAAGATCATGCTTCCCAACAAAAGGCGTCTGCCCTAAAAGCGGGTTAAAGAGCTAAAGCACATCAAACCATAGCTGAACACGACATTCGAGCACCCGAGGAGTTTCTGCCTGTGACCTCAAAATATATTCTTGCCGGCGCTGTGGCGCTGTCCTTTGCTTTGACGGCCCAGTCCGCATATTCCGCGAGCGGCGTTGTCGCGAAAGCAAACGGAATCGACATAACGGAAAGTGAAATCGCATTCGCGGAGGCGGAAGTCGGCGCGGAGATCGCGGGACTTCCCGTGGAAAGCCGCCGTCGTGTTCTGGTCGAATATCTGGTGGAAGCCCACTTGTTTGCGGAAGCGGCTGAAAAAAATCAGCTCGGCAAGGGCAAGGATTACGAGGATCGCATCGCCTATTACAAACTTCGCGCCCTTCGCGATGCTTATTACGAGAAAAAAGTTCGCGATGCCGTCACCGAACCTCAGGCCAAAGCAGCTTATGACGAGCAGATCGCAAAGCTTGCACCCGAGCCGGAAGTTCGGGCCCGTCATATTCTGGTGAAAACCGAGCAGGAAGCCAAAGATTTGATCAAATCGCTGAAATCGGGCGGCGACTTCACTGAACTCGCCAAGAAAAGTTCGGACGGCCCCAGTTCGCAGACCGGTGGCGACCTTGGCTATTTCAGCCGTGGCCAGATGGTGAAGCCTTTTGAGGACGCAGCTTTCGCCACGGACAAAGGCCAGATCACGGCACCTGTGCAGACCGAGTTCGGCTGGCACGTGATCAAGGTGGAGGACAAACGCAACCGGCCTGTTCCCGCTTTCGAAGAAGTCAAGGATCAGTTGGTGGCATCCCTTATTCAGAATAGGCTGAAAACCGTGGTGCAGGAACTTCGCGCTCCGGCCAAGGTCGAGATCATCGATCCAGACCTCAAGAAGGCCATCGAGGAAGAAACCAAAGCCGCGACAGCCGACGCGCCAGCGGCCAAAAAGCAATAGTGCTCGTAAAGACCGGAGCGCTTCCGGCTAATTCGTTGTCTGGAACGCGCTCACGTTCTTTTCTATTAAAATGTATCTGACAGCAAGAGCGTAGGCGGCTGAAGGTTTTTAATGGTCGTTTGAATGCTGCAATATTGCCTCATCTTTGTGGTTAGCGGGTGATTGTGTGGGATCATCACGGGTGCAGATTACCGCCTCAGGACCTGACCGCTCCGCGACCTGTCGAAACTTGAGACGGTGGCTCCGGCGACGGCATCATCGGGTTTTGGGATGCGAGGGAGCAGCTCATTGACGCTACAAAAGCACAAAACGCTTCGACTTCACCGTGAAGGTGCCGTCCTTCACGTGACACTCAACCGCGCTGAAGTCCGTAACGCCATGTCGGTGGCCATGATCGGCGATTTGATCGAAGCGTTGGATGCCGCCGAACGGAACCATGTGCGCATCCTCGTTCTGCGAGGGGTTGGTGGTCACTTTTCAGCAGGTGCTGATCTGAAGGACATGGCAGAGGCGCGCGCCACGCCGGTCACGGACGGCAAGGATGCCGTGTTCGAAATGAATTCGGCATTCGGTCATCTTTGCGCGAGGTATTCCGGAAGCCCGCTGGCAGTGGTCGCGATCCTGGAAGGGACCGTGATGGGGGGCGGGTTCGGCTTGTCGTGCACCGCCGATGTGGTGATTGCCAGGGATACGGTGGATTTTCGGCTGCCGGAGACATCGCTCGGGGTCGTGCCTGCGCAGATCGCTCCATTCCTCGTCGAACGGGTGGGTTACTCCGAGGCGAGGCGTCTTGCTGTCACCGGTGCGCGATTCGGGGCTTCTGAAGCGATGCGGATCGGACTTGTACATCACGTGGTGCAAAACGAAACCGAGATCGATGCGATACGCTCCAGGATCATTTCAGACATCTTATGCTGTGCGCCGCAGGCCCTTGCTGAAATTAAAAAGCTTCTCCGCCGCGCCCGGCTGGAGGAGTCAGGCTCATTGATCGACCACGCGGCAACCGTATTCGCAAAGGCGGCACGCGGCAGCGAAGGGGCGGAAGGACTTGCCGCGTTCAAAGATAAGCGAAAGCCAGCTTGGGGGGAAAATTAACGGCGCACTGTAAGCCGTTTCGTAGCCCGGATGAGGTCGGCGTTGGTTTCAAGACACACGAAACTATTTCGGGCAGCGCAAAAGCTTGAACCGCTTCTTTTCCTTTAGGGTTTTTCCATCAAGCAAAGAAAGGGAGCCGCTATATTTGCCGGACAGGGCGGCAAGAACGTCGCCCGAGGAAAGTTCAATCGGAATCACGTCAAAGAAAGGTTCCAGGCTTGCTTTGACGGTCGCTTTGCAACGGGCTGAGAGCGACTCGATATCGCCAAGCAACAATGCGCTTTCGACTTCCACCGCCGTACATGGCCGCAAATTCGATGGCCGTGTGCGCTCGCGGTTCTTTTCGTTTTTGGATGAAAGAATTCGAACCCTTTGCAGGGCTGCATCCGCCACCATAATGCGATCGTCGTCGAGAACGTTGACGCCGCCGTTAAAAACAGAAAAACTTGCGTCGTCCGCCTTTCCGGTCGAGGTCACGACACCGAGACGCGTGCCATCGTCTCTGAAGCGCCAGACGGCAATGTATGGACCGGCATCCGAACCCACCACGTAAACGATGTCGCCGACATAGAAAACTTTGACAGGCTCATTGGAAACATTCGTATAGCCCGGGGCAGCCTCATCGTACAACGGGATTGTTTGAAGTTGCTTCCTCGTCTCGCGGTCAAAGATGTGGATTAACCTCCCGCTCAGAATTGCGACCTTTGTGCCGGTGGTACTGGCTACCAGAAAAGCCGCTTCCGTCTGCTCCCCTGTGCGCTCTTCTGTTTCTTTCGGCTCTGAAGGTTTGGAGAGGCAATAGCCGTCGAGGCATCTGTTCGCGTCGAGCATACCTTTGCGTGCATGCCAGGGCAGCGACGTGGCAACCGTCGCTGACAGGGTTCCGTTTGCAGGATCGACCGCCCAACAGCGCATAGGGTCGGAACGTGTCATGGAAGCGCAAATCGTAGGAACACCGGCAACCAGGCCCAGGTCAAAAGTCGGCGGGGTGGAGGCTTCGCCTTTTGTGAATAGGGAGGGCGGCAGACAAGATGGCGCTGCCTGTGCAGACACTCGTCCTAAACATGAAATCAAAATAAATACGAAACCGACGCGTTTCAGCATATCAGTGCCCGTTGAGAACAGAGCTAATAAATTGGTTGTTTATAATCCACATGCCTTTACTGCGAGAGTATGTTGTCGATACGACGTGCCAGGACCCTCGACGAAGTGAGTGAGCCCCTTCACGCTGTCATAATAGAATCGCTTCCATGTTAACGAGACGATATCGGCTAGAGCATTTTCAGCAAAAGTGTGAGCGGTTTTGCTTCTCGAAAATGCGATTAAACAAAGACTTAGAACGCTTTGATGACTTGGATTAGATCGAAAGCGCTCTAGTAATACCGCTATGACAGCCTCAAATCAATACGAGGCAGCCGACGAAAAGGCAGGAAGATGAGGCTCAGTCGTGTGTGTTGTTCCGATGAGTCCGGTCTTTGTGACGTTGATTATTTCTTACGAAACTTATCGAGGCTGACGACATCGGCTGTTGGACGGTTTGAACCTTCGTTTTCCGTCTCGATCCCGTTTTGAACCTGTTTCGATGAATCGTCCTTGCGCGGTTTTGGCAGTTGCTGAACAGGCGCGCTTGCCAACTTTGGCGCTGGCAAAAGCTGCAATTCCGGTTCACCGGGGGTTGGCGTCACTTCACCATCAACAGGTCGCAAAGCTAAAGCGAAATTAACGCTCGGATCCTGAAAAATCCGGACCGCGCTGAACGGGACAACCAGACGTTCCGGGACGTTGTTAAAGGAAAGTCGAACCTCGAAGCGGTCTTCCGTCACCACCAGATCCCAGAACTGATGCTGGAGTACGATGGTCATTTCATTTGGATACTGATCTTTAAGTCGCTTCGACATGCCCACACCCGGAGCGCATGTGTCGAAGGTTATAAAGAAATTATGTTCGCCGGGCACGCCGCGCTTCTGAACGCGCTGCAAAACGGCATGCACCACGCCGCGCAACGCATCCAGGACAAGCGCCTCATACCGGATCAGATCTTCTGACATTTCCGCCGCTACGCCGCATGCTTAAGAGTACGTACCAATTCCCCCGCACGCGAGAGAACGGCGGCTTCTGTTGCCCGGTGCCGCCAACCGCGCCTAATGGCTGCTAGACCGTTAGGACTTGGATCGGAACACTTAAGCCGCTAGCGCGACCTGACGTGATCCAGCATAGTTGTCATTTGCAACTATTAAAATGGCCCGAAACAGCGGTACCATGCCGAGCGAAAGTCCACCCTTTACACCCTCGTCGATCCTATTTCGCCCCCATCACATGAAGCCAGAACATCTGATTAAACATCAGAAGCTCCATATGGTGGAGGCGCCGGGTACCGCCCCCGGGTCCGAAAGGTTTATTACGATAGCCGTTTATCGCCATATCTGGTTTCCCAGCAACCCTCAATATAGACTGCTTTGCCTGCGATTGGAAGAGTGGTGCGTGCGATTTCAGGTGACGGATTGGAATGCGAAAGACCGGTATATTAGGGTCTGTTGAGATTCATCGTGAGTTTATGACGGCTGAACTAGCGTAGATCATTGCGGTGTAGCTTGTATCGGTTTTCTCGCATCGCATGGCTATTCGCTTGAAGTCCTTGAGTTTGCAGAAGAAATTCTCTATCAGATGACGCCATTTATACATCTCTTTATCGATTTGGCGTGGTTTTGATCGCCTTGGATGCTGAGATATGACGACTTTCGCGCCTCGATGGTTCATGGTTTCTATAATCCAGTTCGAATCAAAGGCCTTGTCGGCGATTAAGGCGCCGAATTCGACATCCGCGATTAAAGGTGCGACGCCGACGGTGTCGTACCGGTTTCCTGGAAGCAATTCGAAGCGCACAAGATTGCCAAGTGCGTCTGTCATGGCCAGGATTTTCGTTGTCCAACCACCTTTCGACTTACCTATGGCTTGATTTTGAGTCCCCCTTTTGCGCCGTGACCGAAACGATGCACTTTGACGATTGTCGCGTCGATCATGGCGTATTCCATGTCCGGTTCTTCCGATACGGCATTAAAAATCCTTTGAAAAACTCCGGCTTTCACCCAATGGCGAAACCGTTTGAACACCGTGTTCCAGTTGCCAAAACGCGGAGGGAGCTCGCGCCATCCCACACCCGTCCTTGCAACAAACAGCACCGCTTCCAAAAACAAACGCGGATCACCGCCCGTCCGCCCTGGATCGGTCTTCTTGCCCAGACAATGCGGTTCAATCTTTGCCCATTGCGCATCCGTCAAAATAAAGCGATCCATGAAAAACTCCTTTCGGGAGCTTGAATCACTGTTCGCAAAAATTGTGAATCCTGAATCTCAACAGACCCTAGAGCGGTTCCCGAAAAGTGTGACGCGGTTTTCGGATAAGAACCGCTCTCGTATAAATAACTTAGAGCCGATCGCCCGATTCCCTCAAATCGGGATCGGCTCTAATATGTCGCAGAGGTCTGTGCTGCCATGGACGGACAGACTTCCAAGGTCACGCTATCAATCTTTTTTCGGCCGCTCCGTTTCAATGATTTCAGCGTCCACAGGGGTCGATGTCTGGTCGGGGATCAGTTGCTGCGGCGGTGTACGAGACAACGTGTTTTGACGCTCGGGCACGGATTGTGCCTTCAGCGCTCCCTTCTCCTGTTCCCGACGCTGTTTCGATATGGTCCGGGACTCAGTCCGTCTCTCGGCCTCCTCCCGCTCGGCCGTGCTGCCAAGGATCGAGTTTTGCAAGTCCGCCCACGAGCGACGGTTTTTGAACCTGTAAATCCGAAAGGCATCCGCCTGTCCATAGACGCTGCCCTGCTGGTTGAGCTTATTCTTCACTTCCGGCTGCGTTAACGTTTCAGCCTGTCCGCGCGACAGAACGCCTCTTCTGCGGGTTCCGAGCAGATTAACGATGCCCTCGCCGTCCAGCGCCACGAAAACCGCCGCGATATAGCGCGATGTTTCGAGCGGGCGCAACGACTCCGGGTTGCGCGGGTCGAAGATGCTGTCCGACTGGGAATTGCGCCTCGCTTCAAGCCACTTCTGGTAGTCGTCTTCGCGATAATCCAGCGGTACTGCTGCGTAATATTCGCCGTCGTAATCGAAAACAACATCCTGGAGCGGTGCGATAAGCTGCAAGGGGGAAGGCCGGGCTTCATCCCCGAACTGGTTCTGAAACACACGGTAGAATGTGCCAAGCACGCCCTGCATGGGGCCACGTTCCCGCGCATAGCTGACATCGCGGCCAAGGTTGAACATGGGTCCGAATGGGCGGTTAACCGAGACGAGCAGAATACAGATGTCCACGAAGACAGCGATCAGGAGCGGGATGTAATCACGCTCGCTCAACCCGGCCCGATCCTGATTGATACCCTGAAGGTCTGGCCGGTTTGTAACCTGGCCACTTCGTATATCCTCCGGCGTCGGTGCAAGCTTTCCAGTTGTAACAAGGCTCACCCCGGTGTTGGACAGTCGACGGAATGCCTCGATCACAGCTTCCGACCCTTCCACCGAACGCAAATCCGGTTTCGAAAGTTCGGGAAACGTGTCTATGGATCGCACGACGCCGTTCAACGCGATCTGAAGTTGGGCGTCAGGGCATGAGAAAGGCTGATTGCGCTCATCCGGAAAATTAACCTGGGCGGCGCGGGTGAAAAATTCATCACGGATCTGGCGAAGTTGAGGTTCATTCTTGAGCTGATTGAAGCGCGTGATCACGAGACCAAGCTTCCGGTCCAGGCCCTCGATGAACGGAGTCCGGTTTCCTGTGGCCGGATCGATTGTGGATGGGTCTTTACGCAAAACTTTCTGAAGATCGGTGTTCAAGTCGGAAATGTCGGCCTTGACCGCATTGGTTCGGCTGTCAATGAGGCTGGACGCAAACTGGAAGCGTTGCGCATCTGCCTCTCTAAGGCGACGACGCGGACCATCACCGCGACCACTGTTCGGGCAGGTTCCGCCAACAGTTCGCTCTTTCTCGGCTTTCTCGTTAGAGACGCGCGTCAGTGTCGCAAAGGTCGTCTGCAATTGTTCGAGGCGGGTTTCTCCTCCCTGAAGCGCTTGCTGAACCTGAAACACCGAAGCCCCCGCCGCCTGTGTCGTCTGGGATCCAGCTTCTAGAAAACGCCAGTAAAACCCGAATGCAAAGGCGACGGAAATCAACACAAGAACGATGTAACCGATAATATAAAGCGGGTATAAAACAAGGCGAAGCTGACCGGAAAAAAGTGCGTCGAGAATGAACACGATCATTCCCTGAAGCATAAGAACGGCAAAGCCGATCGCGATTTTCGCGGGAACGCCGATGTCCCCGGACCCCGCAGCAATCAGTTCCAGCATGCCGGAATAGGTCGAAACCCAGGCGAGGATGCTTAATCCCACCAAAAGAACGATCATCAACGACGAATAGGATGTGGAACTGCCTCGGATCGGGAGAGCCATCGTGAATATCCCACCTATTTTACGGCGCTACAAAATAAACGCCACGGAGCCCAGTTGCGGTAAATCCAACTTCGGCCTCAATTACACATAAGGCACCCGCGATGCAAACCCCAAACGGCACCCATGGTTCAAGGTTCGCACCGAAATCGAGTTACGCACATTGCAGGACAGAACTGGGGACTGTTCGGTTCAATGCCAGTTAAATAATCTTAATCTCGTTTGCAAACGAGTTCGCTTACATTAATCGCAGCAAACCACCATGATCACCCGCGCGAACCGAGGTTACTTTTTTCCTCTGCCGAGAAGATAATCATCTGCCTCCGCGAGATCCTCCGGCGTGTTGATATTGAAAAATGGGTCGACTGAAACGGCACCAATCTGAGCGGGCGGGAACGTCACAGTCCGTGTGGGATATTGCGCGGTCCAATCCAAAATCTTCCTAACGCCACTATCAAGGGCATGCTCAAGATCGTTAGCAAGAGCAACCGGCCAAAGCCCGAAGACGGGATGCAAACCCTCGGCTGACCGCGCAAGAACGATGCAGGGATGGCCGTCGCGCGCCGCGACGGCGAAAGCGTCCACCAGGTTTTCGGGGAAAAACGGCGTGTCGCAAGGGGTTGTCACGATGTATCTCGCGGTCGGCAATGAGGTGGCGGCCCATGTCATGCCGGCAAGGATGCCCGCCAGCGGACCGGCAAACGCATCGGTTGCATCCGCGATCACAGGCAAGCGAGTGACGCCAAACCGGTGCGGGTCGCCGTTCGCATTGATCGCGACGGATGAAACCTGGGGGCCGAGACGCTCAATCGCATGGTCGAGGAGCGTTCTGCCCCCAAGGACACGGAACGCCTTATCCCCGCCTCCCATGCGTCGCGATAAGCCGCCTGCAAGGATCACGCCTGCTATCGTCTCGCGCGTTTGCGTCACTTGAAACCCTCCGGCATTAGTGAAGCCATTCTTTCACAAAGATTGGTGTCTTAGCCATGGCGGCTGCTTCAATTGCGGTTCCGCCGCCTTACATAAGAGGTACAATAAAATAGTTGCAACGAACTCGCTATGCTCACCAAATTTCATTAAAGGCAAATGGCATACTCATGACGGATGTGACCAAAGAGCGAGTATTGACGGCGCTGACGACAGTGACCGCGCCAGATGGTAGAAATCTGGTGTCGATGCATGTGCTGTCGGAGATCGTGATTGCCAAAAACAAAGTCTATTTTTCGCTGAACGTGAACCAGTCGCAAGCAAAAGCCTTCGAGCCTTTGCGCAAGGCGGCTGAAAATGCTGTCAAGGCGATCCCGGGCGTGGCCGGAGCGATTGTCACCCTAACAGCCGATGCAAACGCGAAAAGCGCAAATCGACCGAATATTCCGCCTGCTGGAATGGACAAAGAAGAAAACCCGGATCGCGGCATCGGTAAGGTGAAATACATTATCGCCGTGGCCAGCGGAAAAGGCGGCGTCGGCAAGTCCACCACTGCCGTTAACCTGGCGCTGGCATTGTCTGCCAACGGCCTCCGCGTCGGCGTGCTTGATGCCGACATTTATGGTCCATCCATGCCGCGCCTTCTTGCCATTCGCCAGAAGCCGGAACTTGTGGGCGACAATCTTCTGGCTCCGCCCGAAAATTACGGCATCAAAGTCATGTCCATGGGTTTTCTCGTCGAAGAAGAAACGCCCATGATCTGGCGTGGCCCGATGGTGATTTCGGCCATCACGCAGATGCTGAAGGACGTGGCCTGGGGTGAACTCGACATTATCGTTGTGGACATGCCGCCGGGCACCGGAGACGCGCAGCTCACGTTATCGCAACAAGTGCCGCTGGCTGGCGCAGTGATTGTGTCCACGCCGCAGGACCTGGCGCTCATCGACGCGCGCAAAGGGCTGAACATGTTTAAGCGCGTGAACGTGCCGGTGATCGGCATCATCGAGAACATGAGCTTTTTCATATGCCCCAAATGCGGCGAGCGGTCTGATATCTTCAGTCATGGCGGCGCGCGGGCCGACGCAGAGCGGCTCGGCGTACCGTTCCTCGGCGAGATGCCGCTTCACATGTCGATCCGCGAAACCTCAGACAGCGGGCGACCCATCGTGATCGCGGAGCCGTCATCGCTGCATGCGCAGCTTTACCGCAATATCGCGGAAAAGGTCTGGAGCGCTGTGAGCGGCGGTGTTGGCGGAAATCTGCCTGCGCCGCGCATCGTTATCGAGTGACCTCGTTAAGGCGATAATGTCGCTTTCCGCAAGCCCAGAGAGCGCAGAAGCGCGCGCCGATATTTCGTCGTCATTTTTTTGAACGCTGTCCGTTTCAGCCGGAAGTTAAACCGGAAACGCTGCATCGTGTGATGACTGAGTACAAATTCAGAAACGTTACCGCTTTTGGTATGAGCTAAGCTGAATAAGTCTGCATATTTGTGAACGAGTATCGTGAAGATGCTTTCTTCCGTTCCCAGTTCACCGATGGACAAGCTTCGACGTAGCGTTTCCTCGTAGACCGGAAGAACGGCCTCCACAGCCGCTCGATCACCGCCAAAAAGCGTACCTCGGGCGAGCCAGCGTGTCGGCGCGCCGGACATGTCGTCAAGGGTGGCCTTACTGAACCCGTGAACATCAGTCTCGCCTTCGCCAAGTGGCACGGAGACGAAAAACATACGGCTGCCGATCATTTTTTCGGCGAGTGATTTCTCAAATTTGTCATTGAACAGGGAGGCCGAAAAATTCTTGAACATCCCGGCAATGCCGCCGTCGATCCACATGACGTATCGCGTGCCGAAGGGGTTCGCGATGCTGGCATCCCGGACCCAGAACATCTTCTGCATGATGAGCGGGTTATACAGTTCGAGCGAATACTGTGGCGATTTCCTTAACCAGGCCTGTGTTGCCGTGGCATGATTACGCACGCGAACGGCGTTCAGGTCGTGAAAATACGGTGTCTGCCGGATGTCGGTAGAGGCAAACTGCTTGAACATGGTCGGTCTATGCGTGCGCGCGCGAACCAATTCGTCCACGCGCTCATCGCCATAGACCACCATTGGGTAATCGAGATTGAGGAGCTTGCGGAAGTGGGCGAGATAATAGTCGAACGGTCGCTTGAAACTGGCATCAAGTCCATCACGTCCGATATCGATAACGCCGGTGACAAACGTGATATCCTTTGTGTTCATGGTCGATGTCTCCGGATGCGGTTTTACGGGGGGATCTCATTCGTGGAACCTGCCGTCGTTGCAACGTATTGAACATGAGATAAACCCACAAGCACGCTTCAAGCGTAAAGGCCTGAAATGCAACGGTTCGACATTGTCATCTCCGGCGGCAGCTTTGTTGGCCTGGCGCTGGCTCGCGCGATGACAGCCATGGCGCCCGGTGTATTCGTCATCGCGATCATCGAGCAGAAACCGCTGGCAACCGCAAGGCAAGGGGCGTTCGACGGCCGGTCCGCGGCGATTACGGCGTCCGTCAAGGCCATGTTCGAGACGCTCGGTGTCTGGAACCGGCTTGAGCGGGGCGCGCAGCCCATCCGGCGCATCGAATTGACCGACTCTGCTCTCGACGCGCCGATCCGCCCGACATTGCTGGCCATGGGCGGCGATGAAGGCTCGTTCGAGGAGCCGACCGCGAGCATCATCGAGAATGCCGATCTGCGACAGGCCCTGTTCGCATCGTTGGACAGCGCCGAGGGGCTAACCTGGTTTGCGCCTGAGCATATCCGCGCTTTCGACATCGAAGCCGACGCTGTCACCATTCATCTGGCTGGCGGCACGTCGACGACCACGAGCCTGCTCGTGGCAGCCGACGGACAAAATTCGGAACTGCGTCGCATGTCGGGTATCGGGGCTGCCGTCTGGACCTCCGATAAGGTTGGCATCTCGGTAACGGTCGGTATCGAGCTGGATCATCAAGGCATCGCGCGACAGCATTTTTTGCCCGCTGGCCCGCTGGCGGTTTTGCCAATGACCGGCAACCGGGTCTCCATCGTCTGGACCGAGCATGCGCAGGAGGCGAAACGCATCCTTGGATCGGGCCGCAACATTATGCTCGACGAACTGAGCCGTCGCGTCGGCCCCGAGCTTGGCGCGCTCACCATTCTGTCCGAACCGGCGGCTTATCCTCTCACCATGACCCTGGCACGTGAATTTGTGAGGCCCCGGTTTGCGCTAACCGGAGACGCCGCCCACGGCCTTCACTGGATCGCCGGGCAGGGCCTGAACCATGGGCTGAAGGATGTGGCCGCGCTGGCCGAAACGCTGATCGATGCGCGCCGTCTTGGTCTCGATATCGGCATGATCGACGTGCTGCGACGATATGAAAACTGGCGAAGGTTCGATAGCGCAACCTCAGCCTATACAGCAGCGACGCTCAACCGCCTTTTTTCGAATGACAACGTGGCCTTACGTATGATCCGAAGCTCCGGACTTCGGGCTGTGGATCGTGTCTCGCGCCTTAAATCGGTGTTCATGAAAGAGGCTGCGGGCTTTACCGGCAGCCCCCCGAAGCTGCTCCTGGGCCAGAGGCTTTAAGCTCCGTGAGCGTCGTCGAGCTTACGCGCCTCGTCAGGCAGCATAATGGGAATGCCGTCGCGCACCGGATATGCAAGCCCCGCTTCCTTGCTGATCAGTTCACGAGCCTCCCGATCGTAGCGCAGCGCTTTCTTCGTCACCGGACAAACCAGTATTTCAAGCAACAACGGGTCGATTTCATCAATGGGTTTGGTCTCGGTCATGGTTGCTCTCGCGGGTCGAATTGATACAAAGTCGATTGAGTGACATATTGCCGATACTATAGGCAAGGGGCGATAGACGATGCCGAACACATCTGACGTTTTTGCAAGGGTTGACGCGCATATCGCCGGTCTGTTTGCGACCGACGACGATGCTTTAAGCGCCGCCTTGCGCGACATGGAAACGCACGCGCTTCCCGCGATCAATGTGTCGGCAGTGCAGGGCAAGTTTCTCTACACGATGGCCAAGCTTGCAGGCGTCCGGCGCGTTCTTGAAATCGGCACGCTTGGCGGGTACAGCGCGATCTGGATGGCGCGCGCGCTGCCAGCCGATGGCGAGTTGCTCACGCTTGAGATTGACGCGAAACACGCCGATGTGGCGCGGCAAAATCTGGCTCGGGCCAAGATCGCGGCCCGGGTCGATGTTCGCGTCGGGCGCGCTTTGGATCTGCTCCCGCAACTGGCTGCTGACCACAGCGCGCCGTTTGACCTGATCTTTATCGATGCCCACAAGCCGCCTTATCTTGAATATTTTCAATGGGCGTTGCGTATGTCTCGACCTGGCACACTGATCGTAGCCGACAACGTGATCCGCTCGGGACGCGTGGTGGATGATGCAGCCGCATCGGACGAAGCTGTGGTGGGTGTCAAACGGCTCTCGGCGTTTGCCGCAACTTACCCTGGCATCGATGCGACCATAATCCAGACCGTGGGTCCAAAGGGCCACGACGGCATGTTGCTGGCGGTTGTCAAAGACTTCGATCACGCTGCACATTTTCCATCGACATAGTTACTCATGCCATTGGACAATGGCATGTTAACCTTGCGCGAACCTTGTTGCGCTGTAAATATGCGGCGGAAGGCACGGGTATGAAAAGCCCTTCAGTTTGAAAAGCTCTCCATAAATCTGAAATAATGGATCGACTCCAGAGCTTGACTTCGCCGCTACCCTTGCACTAAGAAGCGTCAACGAAAACGGTTCCGTCAGCGAACGCACGAGGGTTCATGACATCTTCGGGCAACGACGGAAGCGACAGTGAACATACTCGCGACATCGACCGGCGGTTGAAGGCGCGGCTTGAGGATGTCGACCGGCGGCTGAAGTCGAATTCCGGAGAGCCATCGGGATTGACGGAAGCCGAGCGGAGGCGACGGGGATCGGCTCTTGGAAAAGCGTTTCGTCTGTCCACGGAACTGGTGGCGGGCGTTGCGGGTGGCGGCGTATTGGGATATTTCCTGGATCAGTGGCTGGGCACGAGGCCTTGGCTGCTGCTCCTGTTCTTGTTATTGGGCGTCGCGGCCGGGCTTTTGAACGCCATCCGCACCGCTCGGGATCTGGGCCGGGACACTTAGAGCGTTTTCGGCAGGCGCGTGAGCAGTCTTGCGGTTCGAAAATGCGACCAGACAAAGAGTTCGACCCGAAGAAACCAGGGTCGCGGCGATGAGATGGGCCACGCGCCTGTGGGAAGCATGATGATGGACTGGATTTTCATAGCCGCGGCTCAGGCGGCAGAATCTGCGGGCGGACACGGCGAGGGCCGTCTCGATCCCATGCATCAGTTTCGCATCGAGCGATATGTTCCGATCAACCTGTTCGGCATCGATGCGTCGTTCACGAATTCCGCGTTATGGATGGTGATGGCCAGCGTGCTCATCACGACATTCATCATCTACAGCATGCGCCATGCATCCATCGTACCTGACCGGCTGCAATCCACCGGTGAGGTCGCTTACGAATTTGTAGCCAACATGGCGCGGGAGAACGCAGGCGAAACGGGGCTGAAATATTTTCCACTCATCTTCACGATTTTCATGTTCATCCTCGCGCTGAATATCTTAGGTCTCGTCCACCTTCCGTTTATCGGTGCGTTCACGGTCACAAGCCACATCGCGATCACGTTCGCCATGGCGCTGTTCATCTTTCTGGTGGTGACGGGCATCGGCGTTGCAAAGAACGGCATCGGATTTCTGAAGCGTTTCGCGCCGTCTGGCGTGCCGCTATGGCTGATGCCGCTGATCGTGCCTGTGGAAATCAT
The DNA here is from genome assembly GCA_965247345.1 of Rhodomicrobiaceae bacterium. Classification (GTDB taxonomy): domain Bacteria; phylum Pseudomonadota; class Alphaproteobacteria; order Rhizobiales; family Rhodomicrobiaceae; genus Rhodomicrobium. Next base: position 107,410 of record CBDFGZ010000014.1, read on the forward strand.
TTCGTATTTGACCCGGCCGATCAGCCTGGCCGTCCGGTTGTTCGCGAACATGATGGCGGGTCATACCATGCTGTTCGTGTTCGGGAGCTTTGTGGTGGGCTTGGCGGCGAAGCTGAGTTCGGTGGTAGGTCCTGTTGGGCTTGTCGCGGGTGGCGCGCCTCTGCTGTTCATGATTTTTATCATGGGCCTCGAAATTCTTGTTGCATTCCTCCAAGCTTATGTGTTCGCAGTTCTGTCGTGCATTTATCTCGACGATGCGATCCATTCTGGCGACCATTAACATCAACACAACCAAACCTATCCACTCTGGAGATGACCATGACAGCAGAAGCAGCAAAATTCATCGGCGCGGGCCTTGCCTGTTTCGCACTTATCGGTGCCGGTCTTGCCATTGGAAACATTTTCTCGAACTTCCTCGCGGGCGCACTGCGCAATCCGTCTGCGGCACCTGGACAGTTCCCAAATCTTCTGCTTGGCTTTGCGCTTGCAGAAGCAACGGGCTTGTTCGGTCTTCTCGTCGCCTTGATTATCCTGTTCGTGTTCTAAGGATAAACAGGTTTCGCGTTCTCTATCCGCATTGGACCTAATCCATGCCGCAGTTAAATTTTCAGGACTTTGCTCCACAGTTGATCTGGCTGGTGATTACGTTTGTCGGGCTTTACTTTGCGCTGTCGCGCATTGCATTGCCTCGTGTCGAACGGGTGATCACCGAGCGGAAGGCGCGCATCGAGGGCGATCTTCAAAACGCACGAGATGCGCGAGCCAAGGCTGATGACGAAATCGCGCGTTATGAGGCAGCCCTTGCATCTGCCCGTGCAACGGGGCAGGCGCGGGTTCGCGCTGCTCGTGCCAAACTCGAAGCTGAATTTGCAGCAACCAAACAATCCGCCGAAAACACGACAATGGCAAGGGTCGAGGACGCTCAGAAGAGCGTTCAGTTTGCCGTAAGCCGTGCGTCGTCGCAGATGACAGACATGACGTCAGGCCTTGTGGCCGATATCGTGAAGCAATTCACTGGTTTCGATGTCGCTGAAGCGGAAGTCGAAACCGCCTTGCGCCAGACTGCGAAAGGTTGAACGATGTTCAAGGATCCCGAGACCTGGGTCGCCGTTGCCTTCCTGCTCTTTGTTGCGGTCATTTTTTACTTCCGCGTTCCGAGCATGGTATTCAAATCTCTCGACGCGAGATCAGCGGCCATCGCGCGTGACCTTGAGGAAGCGCGCGCGTTGCGCGAAGAAGCGGAGGCTGTGCTTTCAGATTACCGTCGTCGCGCAAGCAACATGCAGGCCGAGGCCGAAGAACTCCTGGCGTTGGCCGAGCGCGAGGCGACGGCTTATGGTCAGCAGGCGCGGCTTGCGTTTGACGAAATGCTGAGCCGACGCATCGCACTGGCTGAGTTCAAGATTCGACAGGAAGAAGAGAACGCGCGCAAGACGATCCGGGCACAGGCCGCTGAAATTGCGATTGCCGCAGCGGAAGAGCTGATTGAGAATAAGCTTACAGGCAAGACTGCCGAGGATATGATTTCTTCAGGGATCGAGCGGATCAAGAAGAGTATTCACTAATACAATTCGGTAAGACACCAGATCGCGGTCAGTCGACATCTATACATGAATGCTTATCCTGCATGAGGTTCGTTCCCGAAACCGGTTCGAACTTCGGACTTCGGCATACCTCCTCGCTATGATATGAATTGCTGCTGACGAGTGGTGGCGAACGCGGAAGATGGCTGAGATATTTGAAACAGGGGCGTGTGTTTCTCGTTGGGGCAGGGCCAGGAGATCCCGATCTTCTGACCTTGGCGGCGTTCAGGGCGATAAAATCCGCCGATGTCATCTTCCACGACGATCTTGTCTCGTCGGAAGTTCTGGCGCTGGCTAACACCGGGACTAACCACGTGAATGTGGGCAAGCGGGGCTATCGGCCGTCCTGCAAGCAGACCGATATCAACAATCGCATTGTCGAGGCCGCAAACGCTGGCCTGATGGTTGTTCGTCTCAAGGCCGGCGACCCACTTATATTTGGCAGAGCAGGCGAGGAGATTGAGGCCTGTAAAGTTGCTGGCGTTCCGATCACCATCATTCCCGGCGTTACCTCGGCTCAGGGTGCGGCCGCAAGCCTCTGCGTTTCCCTCACCCATCGCGATCACGCGCGGCGAGTTCAATATATCACCGGTCACGACCGGAAGGGGCATTTGCCCGAAGAAATGGACTGGACTGCCGTCGCCGACAGAAGGGCGACGACTGTCGTTTACATGCCCGTACGGACCATTGGGCAACTTTCGGCCAAACTTATTGCACTGGGGATGCCCCTCGACACCCCGACGGTCGCGGTTGCGAATGCCACACGCCCTGGCATGCAGACAGTTTACGCAACCATCGAAACCATCGGCGAGGCGGTTTTTGCTCTGCCAACGGGGAGTCCGGTGCTTGTTTTTATAGGTCGTGTGTTCGCGTTAACTGAAAAATCGTCGGACTGATTCTGGGGCCTGTCCGCTTCATACAGAAACATGAACTCGGTCGTCATGGCCGGGCTTGACCCGGCCATGACGCGGAGGCGATGATTCCGTCTGCCTGAAAAATACTCTGGGCTCCGGACTCATTAGAGCCGATCCCGATCAAAAGGAATCGGGTCATCGGCTCTAAAGGCTGTATGGTTTAGACGGAAGCCTTGGTCGTTTTGTCATGGCCGGGCTCGAACCGGCCATCCAGACTTTTTTCTGTTATATTATGCCTGTTCGCTGGATGGCCGGGTCAAGCCCGGCCATGACGTGATTATGTTTAACGCGGATAGAATCTAAGTTATTTATACGAGAGCGGTTCTTATCCGAAAACCGCGTCACACTTTTCGGGAACCGCTCTAGGGTCTGTTGAGATTCAGGATTCACAATTTTTGCGAACAGTGATTCAAGCTCCCGAAAGGAGTTTTTCATGGATCGCTTTATTTTGACGGATGCGCAATGGGCAAAGATTGAACCGCATTGTCTGGGCAAGAAGACCGATCCAGGGCGGACGGGCGGTGATCCGCGTTTGTTTTTGGAAGCGGTGCTGTTTGTTGCAAGGACGGGTGTGGGATGGCGCGAGCTCCCTCCGCGTTTTGGCAACTGGAACACGGTGTTCAAACGGTTTCGCCATTGGGTGAAAGCCGGAGTTTTTCAAAGGATTTTTAATGCCGTATCGGAAGAACCGGACATGGAATACGCCATGATCGACGCGACAATCGTCAAAGTGCATCGTTTCGGTCACGGCGCAAAAGGGGGACTCAAAATCAAGCCATAGGTAAGTCGAAAGGTGGTTGGACAACGAAAATCCTGGCCATGACAGACGCACTTGGCAATCTTGTGCGCTTCGAATTGCTTCCAGGAAACCGGTACGACACCGTCGGCGTCGCACCTTTAATCGCGGATGTCGAATTCGGCGCCTTAATCGCCGACAAGGCCTTTGATTCGAACTGGATTATAGAAACCATGAACCATCGAGGCGCGAAAGTCGTCATATCTCAGCATCCAAGGCGATCAAAACCACGCCAAATCGATAAAGAGATGTATAAATGGCGTCATCTGATAGAGAATTTCTTATGCAAACTCAAGGACTTCAAGCGAATAGCCATGCGATGCGAGAAAACCGATACAAGCTACACCGCAATGATCTACGCTAGTTCAGCCGTCATAAACTCACGATGAATCTCAACAGACCCTAAAGCAGATAAAAGATGAATGAAGCTGCGATGCTGATGGCCGGTATTATTTCAGCCATGTCAAAGTGGAACGACATCACGATTTCGGTCGAATGCGACCCACTAAGCCGGCATATGTCCAAGTGTTGGGTTATAGTTGAGCGGCTTACCGGTTTCGAGCAACGTCTTGAGACCGGAAAGAATGCCCGGCCAACCGCCGCCTGCGTTCTTAAATGTCGCGGTCTCGGTCTCAAAGCCGTCATGGATAAGCGTGAGGCGGCAGCAGTCACCAACCTGCTCGATTTCATAGGTGACGCGTGAGGCCGGATCGTTTTCCATGCCGGGCATCCAACGACCGTCCATCGTCGTGACAAGCCGCTTTGGCTTTTCCATCTCAAGGATGGTGCTCATGACTTCGGGTGTGCAGCCATCGCGCGCGTAGTCGAAGCGTCCACCGACCTTGTTTTCATTATGAACCGTATAACCATAGTAATAAAGCGGTGTCTGAGTCGGGTTCGTCAACGCATTCCACAACGCGTCTGGGGTTGTGCGGATAATCGTCGTGAAAACATGTTTCGGCTTTGGTGTCATCGTTGTCTCCTGTTCCAGTGACCATTTCAACTGACTGACGCCACGCGCCCAAGGTGCCGCAAACGTTGAAATCCAACGGTCTGCGATGGTCTGGAGGGGGACAGGGTTCAAATAATGATATTTGAAGCGACCCACTTTGCGTGTGGTAACAAGGGACGCGCCTTCCAAAACCTTGAGGTGCTTCATCACAGCGAACCGCGTCACATGCGCAAATGCCGATTCGAGTGAGGTTAGTGTTTGACCATCGTTCTGACGAAGCAGATCGAGGATATGTCGCCTTTGCGAATCACTTAGGGCTTTGAAAACGTCGTCCATGTTCGAGCTATAGGTTGCTTTATGGTCACGTGTCAATAGGGTAACGTAAGAAGCGCTTGCGCTGAGAAACGGGAGACGGGTAACACATGCGCAAGGAGACACGATGACATCGCTTTACAACCGGCCGGGGGTCTTGCTAGCTTTCACGTCATTGTTTTGGGCAGGTAACTTCGTGCTAGCGCGCGGCTTCGTGACGGTCATCCCACCCGTGGCCCTTGCGGCGCTGAGGTGGCTCCTCGCCTGTCTGTTTATTTTGCCGTTTGCACTGCATTATGTGCGGCGGGACTGGCAAACCGTCCGAAGGCATTGGCGGATTCTGTTGTTTTTTGGGTTGATCGGCCCGGGCTGTTTCAACACGTTGACTTACCTGGGCCTGGTTTCAACCGAGGCTTTGAACGGTCTTGTGCTGAACAGTGCAGGGCCTATGTTCATTGCGCTGACGGCGTGGGCCATTTTCGGCGACCGAATCAGCACCTGGCAAATTTCCGGCATGGCGGCGGCATTTTTTGGGGTGATCGTCATCATCGCCAAAGGCAATCTGGCTTCACTCGCGAACTTTCAGTTCAACCCGGGTGATCTTCTGCTGCTCGTCGCCTTGATGACCTGGGCCATTTACACGGCCTATCTTAGGAAGAAGCCGCCGCTTTCGTGGCAAACGTTCTCAGTCATCACATATGGTATAGCTGGCCTCGGAAATATTCCGTTCGTTATCGTCGAGTACGCCGACGGGGCGCGGCTGCATCTGACATGGCAAACCGCGGCGGTTATTGTGTATACCGCAACCCTGCCTAGTCTTGTGGCTTACATCTTCTACAATCGTGGTGTCGAGCTTATCGGCCCCGCACGCGCAGCGATCTACCTGTTTCTCATTCCGATTTTTGGCGCTCTTCTCGCTACGGGTTTCCTTGGAGAACACCTGTACCTGTTTCACGCGGTCGGCTTCGCGCTCATTCTTGCCGGTGTCGTCCTTGGATTGAGAAAACCTAAGTTTGACCTGTCTGCACCGGATCACCCAATATCCGTGCCGAAATAGCGGATGCAAAGATCATTTCGAACTGCAACGGATTCAATCCGCCGACAAACAGCTCGACGAGCTTTCCGTCCCGGAAACGCATCAGGTGCAGTTCATGCATAATGATCCGCCTGTTCGTCGCCGCTATACCGAAAACCTCGCCCACATGGGTTGCCTCAGCATAAATGCGCGCGATGACACGGCCATCCACGAGAGCGCCGATGTCATCGATCCGAACCTTGCGATCTGAAAACTGGCCGCTGACTGTTGCTCCCAAAACCGCGACATATTCTGCTTTACCCTGAATATTCCCCTCGGGTTTCAGAGCTGTCGAAACAACAATATCGTCAGCCACCAGATCATCGAAAGCGTTTGGGTTGGTACCGCCCAGAACTTCTTCAATGAACCGGCGTGCATTTTCCACATTCTCCGCCATGAGTCTTGGCTCGACTTGATCCAACTCGGATTCCTTCCGTCGCTATTTCAGACGAGTGCATCATAGCGCGGTATTTTCAAAAAAGCACTAATTTGGACCAAGATCGGCCATCTTGTGGACAATCGTGGTCAAGGGGGGGTGTGTGGTACTGGTTGGTTAAGCCCTGACCAAGAGATTGTCACTGGTGACAGTCGGATTAAGCGCCTCCCGCCTCGGTCGCAAGCCACGCTGTGCAACAGGCCTTCGCCAGATCACGGACACGGCCGATATAGGCCTGCCGTTCCGTGACTGAAATCACACCCCGCGCATCGAGAAGATTGAAGGTATGGCTGGCCTTGATGCACTGATCGTAAGCTGGGAGGACTTGAAGGTGCCGCGCGCCGTCCGTCTTCGGCTCCCCGGCCGCCAGCAGCGCCTGACACTCCCCCTCCGCATCGCGAAACCGTTGCAAAAGGAGGTCCGTGTTCGCGTATTCGAAATTGTAACGTGAGTATTCCTGCTCCGCCTGCTGGAAGACCTGACCATAAGTGACGCGTTTATCGCCGTCCTGCCCGTTGTAATTCAGGTCATAAATACTCTCCACGCCCTGAATGTACATGGCCAGGCGTTCCAGCCCATACGTCAGCTCACCCGTTACGGGATCGCAATCGAAGCCGCCGAACTGCTGAAAATAGGTGAACTGCGAGACCTCCATCCCATCGCACCAGACTTCCCAGCCAAGGCCCCATGCGCCGAGCGTCGGGCTTTCCCAGTCATCTTCCACGAAGCGGATGTCATGCACAGTCGGGTCGATGCCCAGGTGGGCAAGGCTTTCGATGTACAACGCCTGAATGTTCGATGGCGATGGTTTCAGCATGACCTGAAACTGATAATAATGCTGAAGCCGGTTCGGATTCTCGCCGTAACGCCCGTCTTTGGGACGGCGGGAGGGTTGCACGAAAGCCGCGTTCCACGACTTGCGGCCAAGAGCGCGCAAGGTCGTCGGGTGAAACGTTCCAGCCCCAACTTCCATATCGTAGGGCTGTAGAATGACGCAGCCTTGCCATGCCCAGAACTGTTGCAAGACCAGGATCATATCCTGGAACGATTTCGCGGGGTTAAGCGTCGGCGCAGACTTGACAGGCATCATGGGGCACGGCTTTTTGATTTGGAGATTTATAAGGGCACGGTAAAAGCGGCATCACAGACAAGCAAGCGTGTTAACGGGCTACAAACAGGAACAACATATGTTAAATCGAACGCTCGCGTGCTTTTTCGGGATTACTCTGTGCATCATCCCGCATTTTTCCGCGAACGCAGCGGAAACCGATGTGCCCATGACCAATGATCGCGGCGAGACGGCGATCCTCACCGATATTCACCTGAAACCCGGCACAGAAGAGGCCTTCGAAATCGCTGTCCTTCGCGCGGTTCGCTGCACAAGGCTCGAACCGGGAAACATAACGTTTAACATTCACAAAGTGTATCGGACCGACCGGCGATATGTGCTTTATGAAATATGGCGCACGCCGGATCAGTACAGGACACACCTTGACCGGCCTTACATTCGAAGGCTCGTCGAGACCATGGAGCGAACCATGGACCCCCCGCCATCGCAAAGCGTCCAATACCTCGGCGATTTCGCGCCTGACATCCGCCTCGACCCCCTTTCCACGGAACCATCGCGGATGCAGGACTGCAAGTAAATATTTTCACGACGACGTGATCGCAGTTGAGTTCGGTTGCACGACGAATGCTTCCATAGAGCGCTTTGGCGAATCGCCAAGCGGGATTGGAGCTATTCAGGTTTCCTGACGCTTGCGTGTCGGACCGGACCGAATGTGCAAATCGCCGCCGCTCAAAGTTTGAGGCCGGATCAAACATCTGGCTTCTTGCTTTGTGATTTTCCAGGCCGGTTCTGGGGAGGAATTGGCAGCGCTTCCGATAAGACGCCCAAGTACTCCCCCAAGGTCGCGTCCAGCCGATCGTACATAATCTGACGGTAAGGCTCCAGATCGTTTGTCGTGGATGCGGTTTCGAGGCTGTCGAGGTAAGCCGCGCGGTCTTGCGGCCGGATCGGCACTTGCGGATATCCGCCGCGAACGAGAAGAAGGTTCATCAGAAGACGGGCGGTGCGACCGTTCCCATCCAAGAACGGGTGAATGGCTGTTAGCTTGTAATGCGCGTCAAACGCATGCTCGGGTGACGCGGGTGCGATTTGCAACGCGGTCCCAAACGCCGCCATTAGATCGGGTATCTTAACGGGATTGGGAAACACAACCCGTGATCCCGCGATGCGTCTGGGCTGGCGGCTATAGACCCCGGCAATATCGGGCTGGCTTCGAGCCACGATGCGCCGGTGCAGTTCGCACACGACGCTTTCGGTTAAGGGAATATGTTGGCCGGCAAGATTGCGCATCCATAAAACGGCGTCGTAGTGGTCGACGGCTTCCAGGTGATCTGACAAGGATTTGCCGCCGACCGTGATGCCGTGCTCGATGACTTCGGCGGTTTCACGCAACGTAAGCGTGTTTCCCTCGATGGCGTTCGAGGTGTAGGTCAGATCCACGTCGTAATGCTGCTGGAAAGCAGCAAGGGCTTCCCCTCTCAACGGTCGCAAGCGGTCAAGTTCGTCCTTATTCTTCTGGATTTTCTCAATGAGTTGGGTGAGCATGAAAAACCTGTAGCCCGCGCGGGACGACGATCATAAGTTAAATATAATAATTTCTGGTTACAAAATCACCAGTTCCTGCCTGTTGCAGATACAAACGTCGTCGGATCGTAAAGCAGTTTGATCAATGCTTTGCCCTGCGGCACATCCCTGGCGAATTGCAGATAGGAGGGATAGCTTGCCGAGAGAAATGCAACGGTATCCACTTCGTTCAGAACCATCGTCTTCGATAACCGTTCACGCATGTCGGCATCGAGTTTGGAACCGACGTCCAGAGCCCAGTCCTGGAGGCGTTCCGCGATATCCTTGATGGTCTTTTGTACGTCTAGCGGGAGTTCAGCAAATTTACTCGAATTGCTTACAAGATAAACGGGCAGATAATTATGGGATGTGACCGAGAGATATTTTTGAACTTCATTGAGTTTTGCGGCGAAGGTTATGATATGCGGGTTTTCCTGGCCATCGAACCTGCCTGACCTGATGGCATCGACAAGAGGCTGCCCGAAAGGGAATGCTTCCGGTTCCGCGCCGTATGATTTGAAAACAGACAGGAGGCGGCTTCCCTGTGGGACACGAATCTTCATGCCTTTCAAATCCTGAGGAGTTCTGACAGGACGCACGTTATTGGTTACATGGCGGAAACCGTTCTCCCACATTCCCAGGATGAGATAGCCCTTGTTTAGCGCGGCTGGTTTCAAATAGGTGTCCAGCAACGTGGAACGCGCACGGCGCACATGATCCCGGCTCAGCACAAGATAGGGAACCTCGAAGACTGAAAAGGCGGGATCGACTGAGGACAAAACCGTTGAAGGCATGGCGAAATCCAGTTCGCCGCGCTGCACCTTCTCCAGCATCTGAACGTCATTGCCCAACTGGCTCGCGCCTGCGACTTTGACGACCACACGACCGCGCAAAGCCATGTTTACCCGACGCGCAAATTCGGACGCCTCCAGATCGTAAATGGAACCGCGCGGGCTGTTATGGCCAATCACAAGTTCTATCACGGCAGGGAGTGGAGCCGGTGAGGGGTCGGCAGATTGCGCCCAGCACGCAGGGCTTAAAAGCATCGTCATAACGAGCTGGAAAACAGAAAATCTCACCGTTTCAACCCCGCCTGATCTGCCAATCGTTTATCAAGCCAGAAAAAAATCATAAACGCAGCTTGAACTATCGGCTAGAAATTCAGCTATTTAATAAATGCCTTCAGAGTTGTGATCATTTTTGGACTGGTCCATTCCGCAGGCCCCAGAAGTCTTGCCACTTCCGCGCCTTCAGAGTTCACGATCACGGACAAAGGAAGCCCGCCTGCCTTCAGCTTAACGACAGTTTCCGCAGTATCGTCAATATAAACAGCGAGATTTGTAATGTTCGTATTTTTGAAGAACGTCGACGGTGTCTTGGCTCCGCTCCGGTCCGTGCTCAGGGCCAGGACGGTGAAGGCTGCTCCGCCGATTTTTGCCTGCAACGCGTCGAGAGCAGGCATCTCGATCTTGCAAGGCGCGCACCACGTCGCCCAGATGTTCAGCAGGACCGTTTTTCCACGCCATTCCGACAGGCGATGAGATCGCCCATCCTGGTCCTCAAACGCGATATCGGGCATCGCCACTGGGGCCGGATGTATCACGAACTGTGCCTGCCCTGTTGCAACGGGCTCGAATTCTTGCTTTGTTTCAAGGCGTGATCTGAAGCCAATCCGATCAAGGACGGGATCGACGCCGACCACGAGCATTCCGGCACCGCTTCCCGCGATCAAACCAAGCAGGGCGAGCGCCCCATAAACAAGGAAATGTCTTCGCTTCATTTGCAACCCGATCAAATTCGCAACCCAACCAAAACCCGGTGCCAGGAAGACCCTTCTACCATGACAAACAAAATGTGGGGTGGACGTTTCGACGCAAAGCCAGCCGAAATCATGGAGGAGATCAACGCGTCCATCGGGTTCGACAGGCGTATGTACGCGGAAGATATCGAGGGATCGAAAGCCCATGCCCGGATGCTCGGTGCCTGCGGGATCGTGACCAAGACCGAGGCCGACGAGATCGTTGCCGGGCTTGATCGCGTGCTCGACGAGATTGCAACGGAACGGTTCGAGTTCAGGCGCGACTACGAAGACATTCACATGGCCGTGGAGCAGCGGCTGAGGGAACTTATCGGCCCCGTCGCCGGGAAACTTCACACGGCGCGTTCCCGAAACGATCAGGTGGCAACCGACTTTCGGCTTTACATTCGCAACACAATCGATCATCTGGACACGCAGTTGGCGGGGTTGCAACGGGCGCTTGCTCGAAAAGCTGCTGAGCATGCCGAGACGCTCATGCCGGGTTTTACCCATCTGCAAACGGCGCAGCCGGTGACGTTCGGCCATCACTGCCTTGCCTATGTAGAAATGCTGGCCCGCGACAGGGCGCGGTTTGCCGACGCGCGTGGTCGTGTGAACGAAAGCCCGCTTGGTGCCGCCGCACTGGCGGGCACACCCTTTCCGGTCGACCGCCACATGACCGCGTCAGCGCTCGGGTTCGCGCGACCCATGGCGAATTCTCTTGACGCCGTATCGGCTCGCGATTTCGTGCTGGAAACCCTGGCGGCGGCCTCCATCTGCGCCGTTCATCTCTCACGCTTTGCCGAAGAGATCGTGATGTGGTGCAGCGCGGGCTTCAACTTCATCGCGCTTTCCGACCGGTTCACCACCGGGTCGTCGATCATGCCGCAGAAGCGCAACCCCGATGCGGCGGAACTTGTTCGCGCCAAGGTTGGGCGGATCGCAGGATCGTTCACATCCCTGCTGATCGTCATGAAAGGGCTGCCGCTCGCCTATTCCAAGGACATGCAGGAAGACAAAGAAGCGACGTTCGCAGCGCTCGATGCGCTATCGCTGTGCCTTGCCGCGATGACGGGCATGGTCGACGACATGAAGCCCGATATCGAGCATATGCAGACTGCGGCTGGCAAAGGCTTTTCTACCGCAACCGACCTCGCAGACTGGCTCGTGCGCGAGCTTGGCATGCCGTTTCGCGATGCGCATCACGTGACCGGCATGGTCGTCAAAGCGGCGGAAGAGGCAGGCCTCAGCTTGGCCGAAGTTCCGCTGGCGGATATGCAAGCAATCGAACCGCGTATCGACGCAGCCGTCTTCGACGTGCTTTCGGTGGAAAAATCTGTTGCCAGTCGGCGCAGCTTTGGAGGCACAGCGCCGGAAAATGTGCACGGACAGGCAAAAGCATGGTTGAAGACGCTGGAAGGCTGACGAGATTTATTCTATAGCACAGGATAAGGTGCGGGGCGTTGAGGGCTACGGTGGAATTATGGTTGGAATAACGCGCGCGATGTTTCTTATGGTCGGCCTGACGATGGCGGTGAGCGCATGCGGACGAAAAGGTGCGCTCGAAACACCTCCTCCTTCGACGCCAGCCGAAGCAACCGCGAAAAAAGAACCGGGCGTCTATCGGCCATTCATCCTCGATCCGCTCGTAAAGTAACACGTTTAGGGTATGCATCACTTTTCATATCAAAGCGGCATTCTCCACGCGGAAGACGTAAACCTCAAACACATCGCCGCCGCTGTCGGAACTCCCTTCTATTGCTATTCAACCGCAACCATCGCGCGCCACTACCACGTTTTCAAAGACGCATTCGGAGCCTGTGATCCGCTCATTTGCTATGCGATGAAGGCGAATGGCAACGTTTCCGTCGTCCGGACTTTGGCAAAACTCGGATCCGGCGTCGATGTGGTCTCCGAGGGCGAGATCAGGCTGGCGCTGGCAGCGGGAGTTGCGGCTGAAAAGATCGTGTTTTCCGGTGTTGGCAAGACCACGCTCTGAAATGGCTTTCGCGCTGGATGCCGGGATTTTCGGCTTCAATGTGGAATCAGAGCAGGAACTGCGCGCTCTAGGCGCGATTGCCGCCGCGAAAGGTATTTCCGCGAAGATCGCCTTGCGGATCAATCCCGACGTCGATGCCCATACCCACGCCAAGATATCCACAGGCAAGTCCGGCGACAAGTTTGGCATCGACTGGCGTGACGCGCGCATCATGTATGCCCTCGCCCAAAGCTTGCCTGGCATATCCGTAGAAGGCGTTCACGTTCACATTGGCAGTCAGATCACCTCGCTTCAACCGTTCGAACGTGCATTTTCACGCATAGCGGAACTCGTGGAAACGCTGCGCGGTGATGGCCATCCGATTTCGTTTGTCAATCTTGGCGGCGGACTTGGAA
>CBDFGZ010000015.1:0-11242 GCA_965247345.1 Rhodomicrobiaceae bacterium
CGGTTGACCGCGATCACGGCCTGCGTGCGACTGTCGACCCCGAGCTTCTGCAAGATCGCGGACACATGCGCTTTGACGGTCGCCTGGCGCTTCGCAGATCGATCCGTTAAGGCTGGTCATGTCCGCGCTCTCGTTAAGTGCCGGTTCTTTTTTTTCGGTGCTTGTGCTTAGTGTCTGGTGGCGAAGATTAAGTGGGCTGGTGCTTTTTTTGGAATGGCAAGTGGCTTTGCCGTGACAGCAATGGGACTGGTCTACAGTTCCGAAGGACTGGTAGGCATCAGCCCCCTCCTTTCCGGAATCATAGGCATTCCCGTTAGTCCTTATCGCCGCCGTCGCGGCAAGCCAATTGCTTGGGGAGCCGGATCAAGTCGCTCTGGATGCCGTCGACGAATTGCGCATACCGGCAGGCGAAACACTTCAGGCACGAGGGCTTCGCATCGCCTCAAGAACGAAGGTTCGCGTTGTTTAAGAGGAACAGAATGGAACAGACTGATCCACATGCATCATCTCAGTCTGCGGCGGGCCCACGGCGAACGCTATATCCCGATGCCGCGCCGCGATTACGTCTTCGTTCGGGGATACCAACGCTGTCCGAACGACGCTCTCCGTCGCGAAATGGTTGAGGGACGGGCAAAGCGAAGGTCGATTTCTTTTCGATTGGATACCGTGGCAATCCCGTAGCTGCGCTTAGACCGAGTTTTTCCGGGCGTGGGAGTTTCTTTTACCGGGTGTTGTTAAATTGCGATAGTTATTTTGATCCAAGAAGCCAGCAAAAACTTTGGTGAATGTCCAATGATTGACAGCATCTCGCTTTACGTCGCTGCCGTGTTTGTCCTTGCAGGTTTCGTTAAAGGCGTCGTCGGTCTGGGATTGCCCACGATCTCGATGGGACTACTGGCACTTGTCATGCAGCCGGTCGAGGCGGCCGCATTACTTATTCTCCCCTCGTTTTTCACAAACATCTGGCAAACGCTAGGGGGTGGAAACTTTTTAACACTTGCGCGGCGTCTGTGGCCCATGATGCTCGGCGTGTGCATCGGCACATGGGCCGGGGCCGGCTTGATGACCGGCGCTCATATGCGCTTTAGCGGCATCTTACTCGGGGTTGCGCTCATTGTTTATGCCATCGCGGGGCTAGCCTCGATCCAGTTTGTGATCGCAAAAGACACCGAACGCTGGCTTGGACCGGTTTGTCGGGAAGATGACAGGCATTATGACCGCTGCCACCGGTGTGTTCGTGATCCCTGGCGTGCCTTACATTCAGGCGCTTGGCCTGGAAAAAGAGGACCTGGTTTCAGGCGCTCGGTTTTGTCTTCACGGTTTTCGACGATTGCTCTGGCGATAAATCTTCAAGGTTTCCGGTGCCCTGCACGCCGATGCGGCCGGGGTCGCCATCGCCTCGCTTATAACCACATCGGCCGGTATGTGGATCGGACAAAAGCTTCGGCTCGGATTAACTCCAGCTACATTCAGACGCTGGTTTTTTCTTGGGCTGTTGGCGCTCGGAACTTATCTGACACTACGTTCTTTTTTGTTAATGTGATTGGTTCGCGGCATGAATCTAAGGTTAGCAATTCGACCTGCAGATTCTTAGTTCGCAACTTAAGCAGTCTCGCCATGATCATCGACGCGTGCAATCCGGTTGACCGCGATCACGGCCTGTGTGCGGCTGTCGACGCCGAGCTTCTGCAAGATCGCGGACACATGCGCTTTGACGGTCGCCTCGGAAACACCAAGCTCATAAGCGATCTGTTTGTTGAGCAAGCCCTCGCCGAGCATGGTCAGCACACGCACCTGCTGGGGCGTCAGCGTTGAAAGCTTCGAGGACAACTCGGAAAGTTCATCGACGGCTTCCCCGTTGCGCACCAACTCCTTCGGAAACCAGACACCGCCTTCGAGCACGGTTTTAACCGCCGCACGGATATCGTCTACGGGAGTGGATTTGGGAATGAACCCGGATGCACCAAGGTTCAGGCAGCGGCGCACGACGCCCGGATTTTCACTCGCCGATACGATGACGACGGGGATTTCCGGGTTTTGACTTCGAAGGTACATCAGTCCGGTCACGCCGGAAAGCGAGGTCGCCGTGTTCTCGCCGGGCATTTTGAGATCGAGCAGAACCAGATCCACGTTGGCGTTGCTCGCAATGACCGCGAGCAGTTTATCGACCGATCCAACCTCAGTCATGGTGACGCCCGGCAGGGCCGAGGAGAGCGTCTGCTTGAGCGCGTCGCGAAACAGCGGGTGGTCGTCCGCAATGATGACATGATGAGCCGTCATGACCTGTGCCTTATTGGACTTAGCGGACCAGCCCCTGCGTCTGTTGATACCTTACCGATCATCTTGGCTCTTTCGAAAACGCGGCTCTAACCCTTGATGGCGCGATCTTAACCTTAGGTCTAACGTATGTCCGACGAAGATATTAAGCAAGCGTATTGGCGACGGATGCGCAGGCTGACCAGTGCTGCGGTTCTGATGCTCGTCGTTTGCTTTGTCGTATTGCCTCTTTCGATGCCATCCCTAAACGCGTATCGTTTTCTGCGCTTCCCGCTCGGCTATTTTCTTGCCGTTCACGGCTGCGTCGTCATGGCGACATTTGTTGTTTATTGGTTTTTCAACGTGCAAGACAAGCATGATCGATCACATAATATGACGATCCAGTTTTAACGGGTCGTAATAATGACGCTTCAGTACGCGCAACCGGGCATACATCCAAGGGTTGGCTCCAGCTTTGCCATTTTCTCAAGCGGTTATTTATGCCTGCTGCTGTGTCTGCTGATCTTCGAGCAGCTCGGTCTTTCCTCGTCGCGCATTGCACAAATCGTTATTTTTGGTCCAGCCGTTCTTTATGTCGGCGTGGGTGTCTTTGCGCGCACTTCCGATTCAGACGATTTTTTTCTGGCAGGTCAACGTGTCCCCGCGCTTTACTGCGCGCTTTCGCTGTGCGCGATGACTTTTGGCGGAAGTATAGCACTCGGCAGTATCGGATCGATCTTCTTCTTAGGCCTGGACGGCGTTGCCATTCCGCTTGGTTGTCTGGCGGGATTGCTGCTGATGGGATTTGCGTTTGTCCCGTACTTGCGGAAGGTGTCGGCCTACACGCTGCCGGGATTTTTTGCGCTCAGGTTCGGCAGAAATTGGCTGAGAGCCTTCGCAGCCCTCATCGCGTTGGTTCCATGCCTGATGATTCTCGCGGCGGAACTTGTGATCGGCCAGAGGACCCTTGAATACTTTTCGCAATCGATCGATGGCCAAACTTTCGGTATCCCGGTCTCGCAATTTCTGTTCATTGGCCTGCTGAGCGCCGTTTTTTTAACGGCGGCCTTCGGTGGCATGCGCGCGACCAGTTGGCTTCACGGGGCCCAGTTCATTGTTTTTCTTTGCCTGTTGGTCCCGCTCATCACCGTCTCCGTCGCGCGTAGCAACATCCCTTTGCCACAACTGACGTATGGAAGTCAGCTTGAACAATTAAAAGCCCTCGAGGCCGCGAAAGGCTATGTGGCAGTATCCACGCCCAAGGCCTTCAACGACACACTGCCAAAGGCTGCCCGGCAACCGCTCATCCGGCCTGCTGAACGTGTGTTCAGCGCGTTCAGTGCAAAAGACTTTGTGATGTTGGTTTTATGTCTCGCCGCCGGAATTGCAACCCAGCCTGCCCTTCTCACGCGACTTGGAATCACGCCAACGATCTCGACCGCCCGTAAAACCATTGGATGGGTGTCCGTGGTCGGCGGACTGGTTGTTCTCACGATTCCGGCTTACGCATTTTTCGTCGAAGCCATGGCCGTGGAAGGACTTGTGAACCTGCCGCAATCGGATCTTCCTGCGTGGGCACGGGCTTTGCAACAGTCGGGGCTTGTGACGCTTTCCGGCGGGCGGCTCGACCAATTCGGATCGACGGCTCAGCCTATGTTTCAACGCGATGCGATTGCCCTCATTCTTCCTGTTGCAGGTGGATTGCCCTACGTGTTTTTGGCTCTCGTCGTGTCGTCGTTCCTTTCGGCGATTCTCGCGTGCGCGTCCGGGCAGCTTCTTGCAATCGGGGCCATCATTGGGGACGATCTGTTTGGCGCAGTCGCGCGAAAGCCCCTCTCCGCGGGCCGTAAATTATTACTTTGCCGTGCAGGCATGGGAGCCGCGGGGGTTGCCCTTTTTTTCATGGTTGGCGCTTCGCAGATCGATCCGTTAAGGCTGGTCATGTCCGCGCTCTCGTTAAGTGCCGGTTCTTTTTTTTCGGTGCTTGTGCTTAGTGTCTGGTGGCGAAGATTAAGTGGGGCTGGTGCTTTTTTTGGAATGGCAAGTGGCTTTGCCGTGACAGCAATGGGACTGGTCTACGGTTCCGAAGGACTGGTAGGCATCAGCCCCCTCCTTTCCGGAATCATAGGCATTCCCGTTAGTCTTATCGCCGCCGTCGCGGCAAGCCAATTGCTTGGGGAGCCGGATCAAGTCGCTCTGGATGCCGTCGACGAATTGCGCATACCGGCAGGCGAAACACTTCAGGCACGAGGGCTTCGCATCGCCTCAAGAACGAAGGTTCGCGTTGTTTAAGAGGAACAGAATGGAACAGACTGATCCACATGCATCATCTCAGTCTGCGATAGGGCAAAGGCGCACGCTTTACCCGGATGCCGCTCCGTATAATACCGGCTGGCTGAAGGTCTCGCCTGATCATAGTATCTATTTCGAGGAATGCGGTTCGAAAACTGGCAAGCCGGTCTTGATGGTGCACGGTGGACCGGGAGGAGGCTCCAATCCGGCCATGCGGCGATATCACGACCCGAAACTCCACCGCATTATCCTTTTCGATCAGCGCGGCTGCGGAAAATCGACCCCGCATGCGTCCCTTGTCGATAACACGACGTGGGCCCTTGTCGAAGACATGGAGCGGCTGCGTCAGCATCTGGCTGTCGATACGTGGCAGCTTTGCGGTGGATCGTGGGGATCAACCCTTGCGCTTGCTTACGCACAAACCTATCCGGAGCGCGTGAGCGAACTTGTTCTTCGAGGTATTTTTCTGCTTCGGCAAGCGGAACTGCACTGGTTTTATCAGGAGGGATGCAGTTGGCTGTTTCCCGATGCGTTCGAGGGATATCTCGCCCCTATCCCGAGTTCCGACCGACATAACATGATCAAGGCTTACTACCGCAAACTGACCTTGGGAACACGGGATGAGCAACTGGATGCCGCCCGAGCCTGGAGCGTCTGGGAGGGCACCACGTTGTCGCTTCTCCACGACGCGTCGCGCATTGCACGGTTCAGTGCCGACGATTACGCGCTCGCGTTTGCCCGGATCGAATGCCACTACTTCGTCAATCGCGGGTTTTTCAATCACGACAATCACCTTCTCGATAACGTTCAAAAGATTTCCCATCTTCCATGCACGATTATCCATGGACGCTACGACGTAGTGACGCCTTTGAAAAACGCCTGGGATCTCGCCCGGGTTTGGCCGAAGGCGGAGCTTAGGATCGTGCAGGACTCAGGGCACGCCATGACCGAGCCTGGCATCATTCATGAGATCGTGGCCGCCACGGACCGGTACGCCAACGCCAGAACGGGCGGTTGAACGAGCGCAACCAGAAATTGCGTCGGTATCATTAGCCTTTCGGATGAATACAATATGCATCGCGGCCACTTAGCCGATAAAATATTAACGAAATCGTGTAAAATTCGCTTGCAAGGCTTGATTTCGAAGTTTTCTCTTGTCACACTTACGAAATCGCAAGAATTGGCAAGGTAAGCACACGCTCGCGACGTCCATCCGCGTGCGTTTCGAAATTATTTTTCAACGCCCCTATCCCAATCGATGAAGCGATGGCAAAGGGAGAGACACGCATTATGCCCAAGCAAACACAACCTAAATTTGATCAGTGGGTGGAAACAGCCGAGGCGCTCGTCCATCAGTCATCCGGCAATGTGGAATGCCCGTGCTGCGGTAGCGCTTCATTAAGCGTCCGTGACGTGGAGTATGGCTTCGGTCACGATAAGGGCGTACAGCGGTACATTTCCTGCGGAAGCTGCGGCGCGTTCACTGGCGTCAATATGAAACGCGCGGGCGAGGTGATGCCATCGGTGCTGCGCGCTGCGGAGTAGGCTAAATCGGACACCTGCAGGGTCCGACTTCCGAGGTTCGCTACCGGTTGTTCGACTGAGTTGTTTTTCTGCATGGCTGCCTTTGGAGCGGCCATGCATACATGAAACCTCAAGACACATTCGGTTCCGGTAAAGCCTCGGCCTGTGCATGCAGCCGTCCACGCTTCACGTCAAGCTTGTTGAGCGCGGAAACATAAGCCATGGCGGATGCCACCAGCGTGTCCGTGTCCGCGCCGCGCCCGGTCACGACTTTGCCTGCCTCTTCGAGCCGAACGCTGACCTCGGCCTGTGCGTCGGTTCCTTCCGTCACCGCATGAACCTGATACAACGGCAGCCGGGCCTCGTGCGGCACCAACGCCTTGATCGCGTTGAACGTCGCATCCACCGGGCCGTCCCCTTTCGCTTCGGCGGTTTGGTGCACCCCGTCCACATCGATGGTGATCGTCGCTTTCGCAGGGCCGCCCGTTCCCGCCATGACCGTGAGGGACAACACCTTGATGCGGTCGTGCGCCGACGCGATCTCGTGATCGACCAGCGTCTCGATATCCTCGTCGAACACAAGCTTTTTGCGGTCGGCCAAATCTTTGAACCGTTGAAAGGCGTCCTGGAACGCGTTGTCGCCCAGGTCGTAACCCAGTTCGATTAGCTTTTCCTTGAACGCGTGACGTCCGGAATGCTTGCCCATCACAAGGCTGCTCTCGCGCACGCCGACGCTTTCAGGCGTCATAATTTCATAGGTCTGCGCGTTTTTCAGCACGCCATCCTGATGAATACCGCTCTCATGGGCGAAGGCGTTTTTGCCGACGATGGCCTTGTTATACTGGATCGGGAAGGCTGTAATGGCCGACACGAGCTTTGCCGCGCGCATGATCATGGTGCTGTCGACGCCGGTGGTATATGGCAACACGTCGTTGCGGGTCTTGATCGCCATCACGATTTCTTCGAGAGCTGCATTGCCCGCGCGCTCGCCGAGGCCGTTGATGGTGCATTCGATCTGGCGTGCACCGGCTTTGACGCCAGCAAGGCTGTTTGCGACGGCAAGCCCTAAGTCATTGTGGCAGTGGGTGGAGAAAATCACGTTGCTTGCGCCCGGAACCCGCGTGAGCAGCATGACGATCAGATCGTGGAACTCTTCCGGCGTTGTGTAGCCGACAGTATCGGGGATGTTGATCGTTGTTGCGCCCGCCTTGATCGCGGCTTCAACGCACCGGCACAGAAAGGCATGCTCGGTTCGTGTTGCGTCCATGGCCGACCATTCCACATCGTCCGTGTGCGACCGGGCGCGCGTGACGCTGGAGATCACCGCGTCGAACACCTGCTCCGTTGTCATGTTCAACTGATACTGTCGATGCAGCGGCGATGTGCCAATGAAGGTGTGAATGCGGGGTCGTTTCGCGTCCCGCACGGCTTCGCCGGCGCGGTCGATGTCCTTTACGTTGGCTCGCGCCAACCCGCAAACGACCGCGTTTTTTACCACCTTCGAGATTTCCGCAACGGCCTGAAAATCTCCATTGGACGCGATAGGGAAGCCCGCCTCGATGATGTCGACGCCCATTTCGTCGAGCAGTTCAGCAACCTGAAGTTTTTCTTCGTGGGTCATAGAGGCACCGGGCGATTGCTCGCCGTCGCGCAAGGTGGTGTCGAAAATCAAAATGCGGTCTTTGGATGAGGGGGAGAGGTCAGCCGCGTGGGGCGCTGTTTGCTCGAAAGCCATCGGTACAATCCTTGCCGTTCAATGAATGATATCACGAACCCGGCAAGTCCTCCATCGAGCGCCCGGGACCTTACCCCCAAGCGCTCAGCCCGCGACGGGCTGTCACGCTCGGGGGCTGCTAAGGAGGAGAATGTGTTGCGCCATTGGTATCAACTTTCGCGACGAATTGGCATCATTCGCCAACTACAAAAAAAATCATTATCACGTGATCGGCACAATTGCAAAGTGGCATCGACCCGAACTCTTCAGCGAGGACAATTCGGGCATTCATTTCCCATCCACGGATCGATCCGTTATAATGCTTGAAACAAACGGCGGGTGATCTTAATGCTCGGTAACGAATACAGCTATCCTGGAACCGCATGAAACGAATCGCTTGTATTGCGCTCGCCATCTCGCTCGCCACCGTGCCCGCTCACGCCGCCACATGTGGGGAAGGCATGACGGTTATTGAGCAGATGGCGAAAATTCTGGAACTGTCCCAGCTTGAGCAATCCAATATCGAGGCGCTTGTGACGAAAGCGAAGCTTGAAGGCGAACAGGGCAAGGAACGGAATTGCAAGATCATCCTTGCGGATGCCATCCGCTTTTTCCTGATCAAGACGGTATTGGATTAAGCCTTCGCCTTCCGAAGCGTGACATAAAGAGCGCCAGAATCCCCGTGACGGGGTGCGGAAGAAGTAAAACTTACCACGAGATGCCGCAAAATCGGGTCTGACAGCCACTGAGGCACGAGCCGTCGCAGGATCCCCCGAGGACTCGTGCGCCAGACATCGCCTCCATCATCTTCGTCCGATGATCGTGCGCCTTTTCCTGTTATGATCAGCACGTGACGATGGCCTTCGAACTGGCATCTATGCAGAAACACCCTCAAGGCTGAGAAAGCCTCGTCCTGACGCAAGCCATGCAAATCGAGACGGGCGTCGATATCGGTCTGGCCCCGCGATAACCGACGGTTGAGGCGGTGGTCGAAATGAGCGAGGGAGGTCATAGCTTTTGCCGCAGATTTTGCAGGCCGTGCATTCGCCGGAGTACTCTTGGGTTTTGCCGTTGCGACCGTGGCCGCGAGTGTTTTTGCCTGATCGTCCTGGCCGGACTTTTCGCTGGTCGCAGACGGCGGTGGATCGGACGTTAAAGCGGCCTCAGACGCAAGACGCGCGTCATTACGGGTGACATGCGCCCATAAAAGTTCTTCCTCTCGCGTGAGGGAACGCTTGTTGCGTTTGCCCGACATTGCTCACAAGTCTGCCTTTCAACGAGAAAACATCATGTTTCGGCTCGAAACCGTCAACACCCGGATCAAAATACCAGAGCCGCTTCCCGAAAAGTGTTACGCGGTTTTCGGATAAGACCCGCCCTTACTAGAAGAGCAGAGCCGACCGATTTCCTTGAAACAGGATCGGCTCTAAGGTGCGTCGGTGGCAACAAGCCGCCAGTTCGGATTGGACAACGAGATATCCCTCATGAAGGTCCAGTAATCCGTCACCTGACGCACACTCTTGACGTCTCCCTCCACCACTTCGCCACCGCGATTACGGACTGCCGTAACCAGTTCAGAAACGAACTTCACCGTGACATGTGCAATGCGGTCCACCAGGTGCGCGTCTACAAGCTCGGATGATGTAATCCCCACAAAACTGAACTCCGTTGTCTCCCCCCGACCTTCCCGTTCGGCGATCACTGCGCTGAAACTGTCATAAACCTCGCGCGACAGGAGGTTGCGCAACGTCTCGCGATCCCCCTTCGCATAGGCGGCTAGTATTATTTCATAGGCACTACACGCCCCCTTGACGAACGAACCTGTATCGAATGTGGAATCCAGTGTTGCAATCGCCTGAAGCTGCTGTCTTGCCTTGCTGTCTGTCGAAACCCCCGCCAGACGTTGCTCCACATTTGACGAAGGCGTATCGGAGGGGCCGGACCGCACGTCTTGGCGCGGCAATGGGATGACGTTATCCCGGCTTCTTGCGGATGTGGGCTTCCTCATGATGTCTGGATCGACCGGGCGCGCACGCTCATTCCCGGTTCGTCGGCCGAGAACGCTTCGAAGCCTCAAAAATATCAAAACCGCGACCGCTAACAAAAGCAGGTTTGGTAATTCAAGGAGGTCGTTCATTTTCAAGGCGTGGCTCGCTTCCTGAACGTGAGACTGATGTTCTACTCTTCCCTGACAGGCATATAAGCTTTAGATGCAGGGCTGGCTATAGCGTACATACACTCGTTTTTGGTGTTTTCGACGGTTGCGCTTTGTCCGGAACGGGGACACGCTAAAGCTGGTTCACCAAAAGATATCCACAAACGCTTGCGCGGGATCATTGTTATGCCCTTTCTTTTTTTTCTGCTGTTGTTTTCACTCCCCGTGCTTGAAATCATGTCCATTGTCTGGGTTAGCGGGGTTATAGGGCTTTTCCCAGTTCTGCTGTTGCTTTTCGCGTCTGCGGCGTTAGGCTTCTATCTAATCCGGTCTCAGACGTTCATGCTCGGACGGAAGCTCGCAACCGCGCTTCGTCAGGGCGTTTCTCCAGAAAAACAATTGCTGGACAGCGGCTTGTTGAGCTTCGCCGGTATTCTTTTGATGGTTCCCGGCTTCACAAGCGACATTCTGGCCTTGCTGCTTATCATTCCTGCGACGCGGCGACTGGTCTGGCGGGGCTTTGAGGCAAGTGCCCGAGGCCGGTTTCAGACATGGGGCGCGACACAGCCACAGCCCCCGAAACCGAATGCCGGTCCACTCAAAAAGGACGATGTGATCGATGTAGAGTTTTCCGAGGTTCCGAAGGACGCATCTGGCGACACCAAGCGGAACCCCGGATCACCCTGGAATAAACCGGGTTGAGACAACTCGTTCGGCACGTTCACTGCAGACAACCGGCAGGTGTGAAACGTTGGATGCACGACAATAGTTTTTGACAAAAGGACCTTGCAGACTTACCACTACGCGGATGCCCAGGTGGCGGAATTGGTAGACGCACTAGCTTCAGGTGCTAGCGCTCGCAAGGGCGTGAAGGTTCGAGTCCTTTCCTGGGCACCACTCCACAATCAAGCTACATATCCCGCGACCCTGGTTTTGTCCGCTATCTGTGCGTCCGACCGCTGACAAAGGGATGCTTGCGTGGTCTTCGATGTCAAGAGCGAACTCTTGGTCAACTTTCGCGGAAGCTCGTTGTGATATATTTTGAGGGGAGGGCCTCAGAGAAATCCCTCCTGATTTTATCGGCATTATCAGTTGGCAAAAGTGTGAAAACGGATGCCCATCCTCATAATTCTTGCGGTCTTGATATTCGCGATGCTCTGGCTTCTGCACCTCCTATACACCGTGCGTGATATGGTTTCTAAGCCGCGTTATTTTTCGCCGCGCGATCGCAGTCTTCTTGAGGCCATGAAAGCTACCCGCCCTGGTATAGCGCCTCATGGGCGTGATTACTGGTCCGCACT
>CBDFGZ010000016.1:0-9656 GCA_965247345.1 Rhodomicrobiaceae bacterium
GTATTTCACCGTCCTCGATGGCCAACTCGCTAAAACCGGTGCATTCGTCACCGGTCCAAATATGACCATCGCCGACGCCGCTCTTGGAATGGCGGTGCACCGGTTTCTAAACCTGCCGATCACCCGACCGGACACGCCGCACGTCGTTCGATATTATAAAATGCTGTCTGAGAGGCCTTCGTATCAGAAGACCGTTCTGATCGGGTTGCCGTAAGCGTCAGGCTCGCGACCCTTTTATCGAACGGGGCCAGTCGTCGCGCCAGGCCAAGACCAGCAACAGCAATATCCCGCCGTGAAACAGCGCCGACGCGGCGGGAATGAATGCGAGTTGCCAGATGAGTGTTGCACCGACCGTCATGAGCCATGCCCCGGAGGCGTAAGCGAGTAAACGCGGCGTTGTTATGGTTCGTCCCAACCGCCACCACACCGCTGCCAGGGCAAGCGCCGCAAAACCTGCTTTCAACATCGCCATCCCTCGCAGCAGAGTTGCGAGTTCCGCGTCCGCGCTTTCAATTTTCCCCGGAGTCGTCATCCAATAGGTTGCACTTACAAACAAGAGAGCGCCCACAAGAAGCAGTGCCCGAAGCCCGAAAACATCGCGGCCAAAGGTTCGCGAGTTTTGATGCGTCTCGATCTTCTCGTCCTTAAATAACACCAATGTCATTTTTTGCCTCGCTTGCTTTTACGCGGTAGTTCGGAACGTGTGTGTGCAGGGCGGGAATGCCCCATTTTGGCGCCTGATTGAGAGCGACGCGTGCCAAATGCGTTAAGTGCGAAGCGATTTCCTGTGATTGCATATAATGAAACACTCACGTCGTCACTTCAACCTGTTGACATCACGTCGTACCCAGCCCGCAGGCGTCAGATGCTCCTGAGGAGAGAATCGCGTTTTATACGCCATTTTCTTCGACCCGCCGATCCAGTAGCCAAGGTAAACATACGGTATGCCTCGCGAGCGAGCGAACGCAATCTGTTCCAGAATGATGTAGCTGCCCAGACTACGCCCATCCAGGTCAGGTTCGTAAAAGCTGTAGACGAGCGACGTGCCGTCACTTAAGCGGTCACAAAGCACAGCCGCCACCAGCGGACGAGCCGGGCAGCCGGGCCGTTCCTGGCGATATTCGGTCAGGACGGTTTCCACGGCCGTATCCTGAACCATCATGGAATAATCGAGCAAGGTCATGTCGGCCATTCCGCCCTGGGGATGCCGCGCCTCGATATAGGCCCGAAACAGCGAAAACTGTTCCAGTGTAGGTCTGCCCGAAACGCGACGGGCAGCTATATCCGAATTCAGCCGCCAGACTTTGGCGAGGCTGCGTCGTGGCTCGAACTCATTCACCACGATCCGCACCGGAACGCAGGCCGCGCAGTTATCGCAGTAAGGCATGTAAGCGATATTCTGACTGCGCCGGAAGCCCCCCTTCAGGAGCCCATCCACCAAGCCACGCGGGCGATCCGGGGTCAAATGCGTGAAAATTTTGCGCTCGAACCGTCCCGGCAAATAGGGACAGGGCTGCGGTGCGGTCACATAAAACTCAGGAAAACGTCTTTTCTGGTCCACGACGGCCTATGTCCGTTGAGGTCACAAGGGTCTAGCGATCCCGGTTCCGGGGTTCGTTACAGTCTGCTTCAGTGTGCGCGAACGTCGGGAGAACCCGAACTCGCATCAGTGTGCAGCAAATGAGCCGACAACGCCAGTGTCGCGATTACGGCTTCGTTTCATTTTCGTTTGCAATCGTGCCTAATCATCCCGGTAAATACGCTCGCGTTTTTCATGTCGCTCCTGGGCTTCAACGCTTAGCGTCGCCACCGGGCGCGCGTCCAGACGCATCACGCCAATCGGCTCGCCGGTTTCTTCGCAATATCCGTAAGTTCGATCGTCAATGCGCGCGAGAGCGGCGTCTATTTTCGATATGAGCTTGCGCTGCCGGTCCCGTGCGCGAAGCTCGATTCCACGGTCGGATTCAAAGCTCGCCCTGTCCGTTACGTCAGGATGCTGCTCGGTTTCCTGAAGCTGATCGAGAGTTTCGCGACTTTCGCGAATGATATCCTCGCGCCAGTCCAATAATTTCCTGCGAAAATAGGTGCGTTGCCGGTCATTCATAAATTCTTCGTTGTCAGAAGGCCGATAACCGGCTGGCAAGTCATCGCCGCCCATGGAGCCCCCGCTGATCTTCATTTGAGCCAACAAATTGACTTGCGTGATGAAGATTTGCAACTGTTTCTGGTCATGTTATGAGCGCCATCGAGGTTTAAGTCAACATGACTAAAATGCGCTCAGTGCATACGATATGATTATAATCTGAAGTGTCGGAGAAGATGTTATGAAGATTGTCCGGGAGCGGTCTCATCTGGTTATCGTGGATATTCAGGTAAAATTAGCCGACACCGTTATCGACCCGGATCGCCTGATCGACCGGGTCATATTTCTGGTTACGGTTGCGAAAAGGCTCGGCGTGCCAGTTACGATCACCGAGCAATACCCGCGTGGATTGGGGTCTACCGTAACTGCGATCCGTGAAGCCGCCGGGAGCGAGGCCGTGGTTCTCGATAAGGTCCAGTTCTCATGTCTTGATAACGAGCAAATCGCGAAGCGTTTCGATGATTTGCGCGGCCAAATGCGCGATCATGTCGTCGTCGTCGGCATGGAGGCTCACGTCTGTATCATGCAAACCGCATTGGACCTCGCGTCGGCTCATTTTCATACGTTCGTCGTCGCGGACGCGATTTCGTCCCGCGCCGCGTCAAGCCGCGACCTCGCCATAAGCCGATTGCGCGACGAGGGCTGCACCATGGTCGATGCCGAGATGGTCATGTTCGAGTGGTTACGACAGGCGGGCACGCCGGAGTTCAAGGAATTACAAAACCTTATCAAGCCTTAAACGATTCACGTTAGGGATGGAGACAACCTGAACGAGCCATTCACGTGCCGTTCATGGATTCGGTGGCATTCTCTCAAGTGTCACATCCCTGTATCTAAACCAAAATGAACCTTTCCTCGGCCTGTCTAGGAAGGCATGAAATTCAGGGGTTTTGTGCCTTCCGTCCCTCTCTCGCAAGGCTATACCGTTGCCGGCGAGATCGAGTTGTGACTTTCCTTGTTCGCCATCCTCAACAGTCATTTCGCTCTGGATCAATCTCGACCGCCATTCAACTTTTCGTCAGGTCGTCCAAGGCTGAAATAGGTCAATCCGCTCTCCCGCGCGATCTCGGCGCGATAGATGTTGCGCAGGTCCACAAGAACGTTCCCACGCATTTGTGCTTTCAACGTTGCCAGGTTCATCGCTCTAAATTCGTTCCATTCGGTCAGGACCAGCGTGACATCGGCCCCGCTAACGGCATCGTTCGCACTGTTGCACCAATGGACATCCGGCAAAATCGGCTCGGCCTGATGACGCCCTTGAGGGTCATAAGCCCGAACCTTTGCGCCTCGCTCCTGAAGCATAGGCACGATAACCAAACTTGGAGCATCGCGCATATCGTCGGTATTCTGCTTGAACGTCACGCCAAGCACAGCGATGATCTTGCCTGTAAGGTCGCCACCCGCCGCGCGAACGACGCGATGGGCCATGGCAATCTTTCGCTCGATGTTTACCTTTTCGACCTGCTCGACGAGTGTAAGAGGCGACCGTGCCTCGCGCCCTGTGCGCACGAGGGCCGCGACATCCTTCGGGAAGCATGAACCCCCATATCCCGGACCCGGATGCAGAAACTTGTCGCCAATACGGCGGTCGGACCCGATGGCGGTGGCAACCTGCTGCACGTTTGCGCCGACTTCCTCGCACAAATCGGCGATTTCATTGATGAAACTGATCTTCATGGCAAGAAACGCGTTTGCCGCGTATTTCGCAAGTTCGGCGGATTCGCGCCCGACGAAGATCACCGGCGCGTTGCGGATACGCAGCGGCTCATAGATCCGTTCCATCACACCTCGCGCGCGATCATCGTCCACACCAACGAGAACGCGATCCGGATGGGTAAAATCCTGTATTGCCGATCCTTCGCGCAGGAACTCCGGATTGGAGCACACCGCAAAGTCGGCCTTCGGTGCAACCCGCCTGATCCGGCGTTCGATTTCGCGGCTCGTTCCTACGGGTACGGTGGATTTCGTCGTGATAACGGTGAACTCATTCAGATGCGGTGCCAGTTCCTCGACCGCGTTATAGACATAGGACAGATCGGCATAACCGTCGCCCCTGCGCATGGGCGTACCCACGGCGAGAAAGATCAAATCCGCGCTAGCGACGTTGGGGGCTAGCTCGGTGGTGAACCGCAGCCGTCCAGAACGCACGTTTTTTGCCACAAGGTCGTCGAGACCCGGTTCATAGATGGGAATATTGCCAGCGTGGAGCATTTCGACTTTTCGCGAATCTTTTTCAACGCAGACCACGTTCCAGCCGAATTCAGAAAAACAGGCGGCTGACACAAGGCCAACATAGCCCGCACCGATCATGCATATATTCAAGGCCTATTCCTCTCTCACGCAATGATCTGTCTTACCGTGAGGGCCAGAACCGGACAAGAGCCAGCCGAGCGGTATGCAGTTGAGATTAACGGGGGTTAACCACCCTGAGCGAATGACGCGTTCAAACCAGGCTATGGCGAGAACGGCATTGCATAATGGCAAATCTGCGCCAGGGCGCCGGGGTTGGTCAATGTTATGATGTTGCCGTCCCGTTCGATGAGGGACTCGCGCTTCAGAAGCTGAAGCGTCCGGTTGGTATGAACAACGCTGAGGCCGAGATAATCCGCCAGTACCTCCTGTGTGAGGGGTAGGGCAAAGATGCTAGCGAAGGACGATCCAGTCAACCGGAGGCGATGCTCGATCTCAAGCAGAAAATGCCCGACGCGCTCGAACGATGTCAAACGGCCCAGCCGTAACAGGTGATTGAGCGTCACAGTCTGCTTGAGCGCGTCAATCTGGTGCATCGCGGTTCGAAGCGCGACATTGGCGGACGCGACGACCGGGTTCTCCGTCGTCACTGTCGGAAATTCGGCCAGTTTTACGGACGTTAAACAAACCGCATCGAATTCCACTCGCCCATTGTCGAAGGAACCTACGAAATCCCCAGCCAGCGCGAGGTCGAATATCTGCCGTCGTCCGTCGTCGAGGATGCGTTGCAGCGAGACCCAGCCTTCAATCACAATCATCGGTCGCGGCAAATCACCTTCGGAAAAGATATATGCCCCCGGCGCTCGCTTGACCGCGCGAGACCGGAACATCTCGACAAGAAACATCTGCGCGGTTTCTTTTTGTTTGGCACCGGCACCAACCCCGACCAGCGGAACGCTAAGCTTTGCCGGCATATACTCCGTTCTCCCCGGTCAAATGTGCATCGCCATCGGGCACAAACGCCGTCAGCATACTTATCAGCTTCGCGGGAGGAAACGGCTTCTCGATATAACCCGCAGGTTCGAACGGCAACGGCATCGATCCTTTACCATATCCGGTTACGTACACGACCGGAATTTGCCGCAGATCCAGAAACCGCGCGAGATCGAACACGAGACCAGTCGCCAGATCGATATCCAGCAGACCCACGTCAACCAACCCACTTTCCGTGAGTTCTATCCCGTTGGGACTGGACGCCACCGGGCCGACGATGCTTGCGCCGGCCTCTTCAAGAACGTCCACAAGTTCCTGGGCAATCAAAAATTTATCCTCGACTATCAAAATCCGAAGCCCGGTCAGGCGTTCGCTCACCGAAAACTCCGATCCGAAACGCGTAACGGCAAAATTATTTCACATTCAAGGCCAGTTGTCTCGAACGCCAAAGTTGTTTCGGCCGACCACTCATATTGAAACGCTCCGCGGACAAGCTCCAAACCACGCTGAAGACTGGTGATGTCCTGAGGATCGAAAGCGCCGGTCTCGTGCCATTGGAATAACAAACAGGAGCCTCCGTCGCGGTTTACAACTCTCCATTTTATCGACAGGACTCCCTGTTCAATGGACAGTGCGCCACACCTGATGGAGTTTGTAGTAAGTTCCAGGATTGCAAGCGCAAACAATTCCGACTGCTGACCGCAAAGTTTGAGGTCGGCACCATCAATTGTGATGCGCGGTTCGTAAGCGTCGATGGTCTGGGCCAACAGTTCCTCGGTCACGAGTTCATGAAGATCGACCAGGCGCGAGGCGGTGCGCATGCTCATGTTGAAAGTCCGTCCGACCGCGTCGATCCGGTTATAAAAACTGGCAGTAAATTCATCGATGGTCGTGGACATTCGCGCTGTCTGACGTGCAATCGCTCTCACCACCGACAAGACGTTACGAGCACGAAACGGTACGTCCCGCTCCATGATGGCGGGATCCGACGCCAGAGCATGAGAAGGCGCGCGCTGGCTGTCACCAAACTCAACCTCGAAAACCTGAGCCTCGGCGAATGCATCGATTGTAACGAGAACCGGGCGCGAGCCGTCGCTTTCGTTTTGCAACGGTGTAATGCTCGCAAGGAACGCAGCCCCGTCCCACGCGCGATGAACAACAAGCTCTTCCTGAGCGCATGTCTCCAGCACGCGTTCAATTTGTGCTTTCAGGCCTGGAAATGTGGAGACAACGTCCGCAACAATGAGGTTTGGGCGCTGTCCAGGTTTTTGCGCATGAAAAAAATCAACGCTCGCCGGGGTGAAGCTTTGTAAACGAAGACGATGGTCGATCACCATCGTCGCGAGACTTCTTCGTTTCACAACGCACTTTCTGTCCTCCGTGGAGAAACCTGTACTCGCGCCACGCATCCCGTCGATAGGCGCCACCTCAGAATTCTCTACATTAGCCATCGGTCCGGACATTGATACTTCCAACTGAGCATGCGACCATTCGAACTGAACACGCGACGGCGTTTGCTGAACCGGCGTTACCCCATGAGCTGCCGCGTGCGTTTGATCCCGGAGCCAAGCTCCAGCGTCAGAGCACCATTATCGCCCGTGCATACAATTAATAATATAACAAATGTTAAGGTGAGGCAGCGTTAACGTTTTCGTGTCTGTCTAAAAGCCCAGCGACATCGAACCGCGAAAATAGCATGGGAATGTCACGGCTGGTTTGCCGCTTCCGCGTGCGTTCCAGCTTAGCCCCAGAGTGCCGGCACTGGAGGATGAACCACGCTGCCCTCGAACCGAAGCGGTGGCATCCGATCGGCTTTCAGAAGCAACGGCCCATCCAGATCGACGAAATCCGCGCCCGGCGTCAGCACCATGGCCGGAGCCATCGCAAGCGATGTGCCGACCATGCATCCGATCATGATTTTTAATCCCAGCGACACGGCCTGCTTTTTGAGGTCCAGGGCCGTCGTCAGGCCGCCTGTCTTGTCGAGCTTGATATTGATCGCCTGATAGCGGGCGGCGATGGCTGGCAGATCCGCAGCGGTATGAAGACTTTCGTCGGCGCAGAAAAGAATATCGCCGCGCTCGTGCACCGGGACCGTCTCAAGGAAGTGATCGTGTCCAGCGGCAAGCGGCTGCTCGACCAATACGACGCGGGCGCGTCGGCAGGCTGCGAGATTCTCGGCGAATGTCTCGGGCGTCCAGGCCTCGTTTGCATCGACAATTAAACTTGCCTCTGGCGCACCGTCGCGAACCGCAGCGATACGATCCGCGTCGCCCTCGCCACCGAGCTTCACCTTCAACAAGGGACGCGCGCGCGCTTCTCGCGCCGCCTGCCCCATGCTCTCGGTCGAGCCGAGACTGAGCGTATACGCCGTTATCGCCGGTTTTGGCGCAGCCACGCCAGCCAACTGCCAAACGCGTTCGCCTGCCTGTTTCGCCTCAAAGTCCCAAAGTGCGCAGTCCACTGCATTTCGCGCGGCCCCTGGCGGCAACGCATTCAGCAGTGCGTGTCGCGTCAGTCCGTCGCCGATCTGTTGTGCCAGTCCCCGAATTTGGGCTGCAACGCTGTCGACGGTCTCGCCGTAGCGCGCATAAGGCACGCATTCGCCGCGTCCGTGAAAATCACCGTCGTAAATCGTAGCGACGACCACGTGCGCTTCCGTGCGGCTTCCGCGTGAAATTGTAAAAGACCCGGCAATGGGCCAGCTTTCAACGTCAACCTTCATGCGTCTCATGGTCAGGAGCCGGTGACGGCAGGAGCTGAATGGGGAAAATCCGCGGCAATCCGATCAACGATAACGCCCACGCCAAACCGGATCGGGTCTGTGGCCGGAAGGGAATGACTTTCGCCAATCTGATAGAGGTAGTCCATGGCCGCATTTTCGGCGAGCATCTGGGTGTTCACAGCGATTCCCACGGGCCGGATGGCCGGGTTTGTGAGCTGCCCGCAGCGGATCGTCAGATCGATGACTTCCTGGATGGAGGGCAATGGGTGTGGAACGCCGCGCATGGTCTTGCGAGTTGGTTCATGGCAGACCACAAAGGCGTCAGGTTGCGCGCCATGGAGAAGACCGAGAGAGACGCCTGCGAACGATGGATGAAACATCGACCCCTGCCCCTCGATCAGATCCCAGTGATTAACAGCCGCCGGAGGCGACAGCCATTCCACCGCGCCGGAGATGAAATCCGCGACAACGGCGTCGATGGCGATACCTCTGCCTGAGATGAACACGCCGGTCTGTCCTGTTGCGCAGAAATCGGCGTCGAAGCCGCGCGCCCGCATTTCGCGCTCCAGCGCCAGCACCGTATATTTCTTGCCCGCAGAGCAGTCCGTTCCCACCGTCAAAAGTCGATGGCCCGTGCGTTTTGTGCCCTTGCCGGTATCAAACTTTATATCGGAATGACGGACATCAAAAAGCTGACGGCCGTGCTTCGTCGCGGCGGATGCAATTTCAGGCTTCGACGCGAGACGAACATGCAGTCCGCTGGCCACGTCGAGGCCTGCATTGATGGCCTCCACAATCGCGACAGTCCAGTGATCGGGCAACACACCGCCGGCGTTTGCCACGCCGACGATCAGGGTTTTGCAGCCAGCCGCGGCAGCATCGGAAATCGTCATATCGGCAAGGCCGAGGTCCGCCTTGCAACCAGGCAACCTCAACTGCCCCAGGCACCATTCAGGACGCCAATCCACGATGCCCTGCGCGGTCTTGGCCGCAAGTTGATCGGGCACATCGCCAAGGAACATCAAATATGGCGGACTTATCTGCATAGGACGACGATCCCTGTGAGCGTGATACGGTTATTTGACTGTAATGGTGATTTTATCGGACACGATCGCTGGATCGTAGGCGACATGGCCACTGTCGCCAAGCACAAGTTGCAGCGTGTGCTTGCCCGGAGTGAGTTTTAGCTCGGTCTGTGTCTGCGCTTTTCCGAAATGAACATGATTGTCGTCGGCGGGGATCGCATATGTCGCGGCCTCGCCGGTCAACGGGTCGGCATCGACGAAGATGTGATGATGTCCGGTGTTGGGTTTTTCAGTTCCTGCGGGCGCAATCTCAATACCTTTCGCGCCCATAACGACCTTGACCGGGCTGGAAACCTCCGCCCCGTCCTTCGGCTCCATGAAATAGACTTTTGCACCGGCCGGCCATGGCGATTTGGCCGATTGCGCAAACGCCGCCATCGGCAGACCCAAACCGATTGCGAAAATGGCACACAGAGAAGACCGCATCGTTTTACCCGCATTTGATTGTTGATATTGCTTCATCCATACGGATTAACATACGCGGCAAGACCACGTTATTGAACTTTTGCCGGTCGGCGTT
>CBDFGZ010000017.1:0-47855 GCA_965247345.1 Rhodomicrobiaceae bacterium
GCGCGCCGAGGTCGTTTTGAAGGAAAACGGCGCTGACGCGACGCCGATGGGCAAATTGGTTCTGGCAGACCTCAAGGCAGGCAAGAAGCCAAGACTGATGGTCACAAATGTGGATGAGGGCTTATCCGAAGTTTTTCTTGGGATCGGGCAAACTCTCGCGACGATCAACGGGGTCGATGCTGCGCTCGTCTATCTTCAACTTGCACTTTTTCTCAATCCAACTAGTGATATTGCCAACATCGAACTCGCCGATACTTACACAGGTATTGAACAGTATTCGAAGGGTATTACAGTTCTGAATAAAATTCCGGCACGCTCTCCCTTCATCTTAGCCGCTAACCTGAAGACGGCGGTCAATCTGAATGCGTTAAAAAAAGAGGACGAGGCCGCGAGACTGCTTCGCGCGTTGCTTGAAAAGCAACCGGGTGAAATGCAGGTGTTGCAGACATTGGCGTCCCTCGAGAGCAACCGAAAGAAATTTGGTGATGCAATCCAGTACTACGACCGCGTGATCGCGCTTCTCGAGAAGCCGGAGAAGAAACATTGGAGTGTATATTACGCTCGCGGAATTGCGTTCGAACGCACAAAGCAATGGGAGAAGGCGGAACCAGACTTCAAGCGTGCGCTTGACTTAAACCCTGAGGATCCTTTGATACTCAATTATCTTGGCTACAGTTGGTTGGATCAAAACCTCAATATTGACCTCGCCTTCGATTACATTAAAAGGGCAGTTAAACTGCGACCGAACGACGGTTACATTGTGGACAGTCTTGGTTGGGGTTATTATGTTCGGAATGAGTTTGAGCAGGCGGTAAAACACTTGGACCGCGCTGTAGAACTTCGTCCGGAGGATCCGACGCTAAACGATCATTTGGGAGACGTTTACTGGAGGCTGGGACGAAAACTTGAGGCGCGGTTCCAATGGACTCAAGCATTGACATTGAGTCCTGAACCTGAAGACGCTACTAAAATACGCAGAAAGCTTGAGGCAGGGCTTGCTGATGTGACGGTAAAAATTTCCAGTGATAGCGTTGTTCCCGGAGCAATTGAAAATCCGGCGGACACCCAATCCCAACCGAGAAACACTCAGTAACTATTAGAATCGGTCAGTATCCGGTTTTGGTAAACTCGGAAACAACATTATCAAAACTACTCGCGACCAAGGCAAGCAGGGAGGAAGCAACTATGAGAGGCGAGTGTATGGAGACACACCCTCTTGAAGCTCGGCGTGTAGTTGAATTCGCCCGGGCGAAGGTTAACCTGACCCTGCATGTCAGGGGCAAAAGGCTTGATGGCTACCATGAGCTTGAAAGCTTAGTCATGTTTGCGGATTTCGGTGATGAATTGACGATCAGTTCTGCGTTTGAGGACGACATGAGAGTGCTTGGGCCCTTTGCCGGCGCGATCGATGGAGACAACCTCGTTTTTAAGGCAAAGACGGCTCTTGCCGAATGGCTTAAGGTGTCGATGACGGGACGGTTTGTTTTGACAAAAAATATTCCTGTTGCAGCTGGTCTCGGAGGAGGGTCGTCCGATGCCGCTGCCGCTATTCGTGGATTGCTCAGGCTGCACTCCCCTGATATAGACGCAACCGCAATTCCCTCAAATATAACTGCAAAAGTAGGGGCCGATGTGCCTGTGTGTCTATTTCAAAAGGCCGCGTGGATGAGGGGCATTGGGGAGCACGTTACTGCGACGGCGTCCGATTGCAAGCTCCCCATTTTGTTGGTGAATCCCGGTGTCAAGCTTGCGACACGGGATGTGTTCAACACGTTAAACGCAGATCCCTATAAATCTCATTCGCCGACTGAAAGCATGCCAATTGACTGGGTGTGCGCCGAAACCGCAGTGCGGAGGCTGTCTTCAGGGCGCAACGATCTCGAAGCGCCGGCTGCGCTCCTTCAGCCTGTCATTCGTGAGGTGCTTCAAGCATTAAACGAGATGGACGATTGTCTTTTGTCGCGCTTGTCTGGCAGCGGACCGACTTGTTTTGGGATTTTTCGAACCCTTGCGGCGGCAAACCGTGCGCAAACTGAGTTGAGAACAGATCAACCGAATTGGTGGTCCGTTGCCACCACGCTTTCATAACAAGATTTTACGAAAGACGGCAATGCCAAGCTTGATCCGCTTCCTAACCATCGTCGGCGTAATCGCGGGAATTTTCTTTGGTGCCATGTTCATGCTGGCAACGGTCTTCGAGCCGGAGGAGCGCGAGTTGACAGCAGTTCGTACACTCAAAGTCAAATGACCGGCGATCATGCGGCGGCTGTTGCGCTTTTTTTGAACATGTTGAAGGCGGAGGGTCGTGCTTCGCCGAATACCGTTGCTGCCTACACGTCCGATCTGTCCGACTTTTCTCGTTTTTTAGATCACGGCGGATGTTCGTTTGCAGCCTTTACAAAAAAAGACCTTGCTGCTTATTTCGACGACCTTTTACTCAGGGGCATGACAGAGACGTCCGTGACACGAAGACTTTCCACCATCAGGACGTTTGTGTCGTTTTTAGTAGCAGAAGAGTTACGACTGGATAACCCTGTTTCTCTCTGGGAGGGTGCGAAGCGCAAGAGAACCCTACCTCTAACGCTGTCAATTGGAGAAGTGGATTTGTTATTGACGGCAGCCTGGAGCCGGATGGATGGCAAGACTGGTCTTGGGCTGATGCGGGCTGCACGCATGACCTGCTTTCTGGAAGTCCTTTATGCAACGGGGATGCGTATTTCGGAATTGGCAAGCCTTGAGCTTTCGGCGCTTAAGGGGGACCGACAAACGATAACCATCAAGGGAAAAGGCAACCGCGATCGGCTGGTTCCGCTGAACGAAAAGTCGCGTCAGGCCCTGAACATTTTTCTGATGGCCAGTGGTGAAGGGAAAAGCAAATGGTTATTTCCTTCCTGGGGTGAGGAGGGGCATTTAACGCGGCAAAAACTTGCAAGAGATTTGAAAGAACTGGGGGAAACGGTCGGACTGGACTGTAAGAAACTGTCCCCTCACGTGCTGCGGCACGCTTTTGCAAGTCATCTTCTGGACCGGGGCGCAGACCTCCGCGTTTTGCAAATTTTACTTGGGCACGCGGATATTTCAACGACCCAGATTTATACGCACGTTATGACTGAGCGTTTGACGCAAACCGTATTGGAATTCCATCCTTTGAGCCCTGCCAACGAACGATGAAACAATATAACTCGTTACACTAAACCGTAAAGTTATTGAACGATAATCTCCTCTCACGCAACCCTTGTATGCTCAAAAGCGCTGGTTCTGGTAGCATGGGGTCGGCCACGGATGGAAGCCCGTCAACCCTTAGGTCCTTCAAGACCGTGGGAGAACTTGGATCTCCATCCGTTTCTTTCCGAACCCGGGAGATAGTCGCAAGGGCCGCCGCACCAGCCCGGATTTGCAAGGCAGGGGCATGGAAGAGTATTTTGTTGGGATCGACGTTTCGAAGGACCGGCTTGACGTTCATATCAAGCCGTCATGCGACGCCTTTCAAGTCTCGCGGACAGCAAAGGCGTCGAAGATCTGGCCGCCAAACTGAAACGGCTGAAGCCCTCCCTTGTCGTTTTTGAAGCGACCGGCGGTCTCGATCACACTCCGGGACTGTACAGCTATCGCCGGTGCAGTTTCAGTCTTTTCTGGATGGTCTGCGCCCACTCGCTGAACAGCTTGGCTTTAATTTTGGACTATCGGAACTCAATCCAATGGCTTCGACCGACCCGGCCTTGAAACAAGTGAGAAGTTACTTCTTGCGCGATTGGAACAATGACAGTCATCCCCGCGAGACCCGTACGATCCAGCAAGTTCCAGCCGAAATCTATAATAGGCTGAAGGCTGATCTCGGCATCCCCGTCTCGACAACCGGTGGCTTCGGATTATATCTTAAACGACGTGCCGAGCACTGATTCAACCCATGATGAACTTCTACCGTACGGAGTTCTAACGGTTCCGGGAACTGACTTGGCTCCTGGAGAGACGGACTTCACGCCCGCGGATCTCGCCCAGACCGCTGATTTCAAGCGACTGCAAACGATCCGAATTATGTCTACGACATTTACGCAGGTGGCGGAGACGACACCATCGACTTGAAGACGGCAACAAAAGATACGATTTCCATCGGCGAGGGCAATGATAAGGTCTAACTTACGTTAACCGGAAATGTCGATGCTGCCTGAAACCTCACGTCCTTCAATTTCCACCGGACCTACAAATCGATGGCGGAGACGGGACTGATACGCTTGTGCTGACGATTACGACCCCGTTGAAAAGCGCGCCGATCCTGTATGTCGCGCAGTTACCAGCGAACATTACCAATTTTGAAAAAGTCGAGCTAAAATATGCGCTTCTGCCGCCGGATAATCCGAAGCCGACACCACCTCCTCCACTCAGCGACGACAGAGTCCCGTATGTCTGGTGGGATTACCATTCACTGCCTAATGACCTTGGCTTTTATTACGCTGTTGGAAACTTCGGTAATAATCCAAATACTATCTTAGTGATCTCCCTATCACTCCAGGTGCCGCTGCTGCCTATCAAGCAGGCGGTTTCGATGAGCTTGCCCCATATGCGATATCACATCGCGGAGATACTCCTCCAGGTTGGGGCCAAAGCTTCAATGCGCAGCAATTCATCGCGGCCAATCCCAGCTTGCCAGACGTGTTGGATACGTCGGCCTCGTGCGACATAAAAAGCGCTGTAGCATATTGGAAGGGGATAATCCGCGAATGGAAACGAGAGGATCTTCAGGACCTGGACGACCAATTTGCCCCATGGCATCGCGGACAGACTGGCAAATCCACATTTGAAGGGCATCGTCTTCAGGGTAACGGTCACGAAACAGTACGAATTTTTGATCCTTGATGGCGGGCACGGTGAAGCCCGTGCCTACGGCAAAGCTTGGCACTCGTCCGTGAACTGCAAGCATTGCCCCGGCGCAAAATCCCTACGACCATAGACGGAGAAACCATGCGGAACAGGCTTTCCAAGCTCCAGAGATGTTTGCGATCACCGTGGCATCCGTCATGCCCGGCTGTTCTCCACCTCACACTGAACCAACTCTCGTTTTTCCTGTTTTGCAATCGCGCCCAAGCTGCTAAGTCGGTTGTAAGAGTGCGGTAGGAATGTGACGGAGTGCTGAATGACAAGTTTTTGGGCGG
Source organism: Rhodomicrobiaceae bacterium (assembly GCA_965247345.1). Lineage (GTDB taxonomy): Bacteria > Pseudomonadota > Alphaproteobacteria > Rhizobiales > Rhodomicrobiaceae > Rhodomicrobium. Next base: position 5,151 of record CBDFGZ010000017.1, read on the forward strand.
CCGATGTTTTGAGCGGCATCCCGCGCTATGCCATGTGGCTCGTGGTTATATCGCTTATCGTGCTGATCGTTTTTTTCGCGGCTTACCTCAATCGCCCTCAACCGTTTTCTGCCGGGGTTCGTCAGGTTGCGGGCAGCCGGATCGCCCTTGGGATCGGTGACAGGTTCACGCCATCCGACCGCTTCACGGGTTTTGTGCATGACGCGAGCGGGGCTTCCGTTGCTCTGGTGGAACTGCCTTCAACGGCTTTCGATCAACTGCAAAGGCTCGGAAACGCCGCGCAAACGTTTGCCGCGCAAGGAATTGCCAATGTTACCGAACAACCTCTTCCAGGCCGGTCTGGCGAATACATGTACTTGCGCGGCGAGCAGAAAACCGCGCTTGTGGATTACGTCAAATACATTCTGATTTTCAGGGAGCGCGGTTTGACCGGGATGGTCACAGCCAACATTCCCCGTGTCGCGCTCACGACAGGCCTTCTGAAGGGCATCGAGATCGAAAGCGTTCTGAAGTCGGCGCAGATCCAACAGGATGCCCCGGTGGCTCCGGCGCTGTTTTCCTTGGGCTATATCGGGCCATTCGAGGAAGATACTTCGCTTCTCGGCACAACGAAGGGGTATCGTCTTAAAACGACAGGCACGGAAAAGCCCGCGTTCAAGCCGATTTTTCTGGTCGCCCCGTCGTTAACCCAGGCGCCGATCCCGGACCTCGCCTATTTTGCGGAACGTTCATTCGATGGCATCGACCAAATCCGGGACAAGATTGCCGAAACAACCGCCTCAATCGAGATTTCCGGGTTGAAGGCAGTCGAGATCAGTGGCAAAGGGCTGGACAGCGCCTCACAAAGCTCCGCCATTGTCTACCAACTCATCATCGAAGCCCCGCATGGCGGCTATTTTCGTATCTTAGGACTGGCACCGGAGACAGAATTTCCGCAGTTCACGCATGAATTTATGAAGATGGGGCGCAGTTTTCGGTTACAGTAGTAAGGCGGTTTTAGCATTGCCAAGGCTGCAGAACTTTCCGATCCGCTGTTTCTCCAATCGAAGCTCGTTTTGAGTCGCCATAGCCTTCATTTTATCGTAAGCGATCTACGCCATCGCCTCGCTTTAGAGCCGATCCAGATCAAAAGTAATCGGGTGATCGGCTCTAGTTATTTATACGAGAGCGGTTCTTATCCGAAAACCGCGTCACACTTTTCGGGAACCGCTCTAGTATCGAACCTAAGCTCCGAGGCCTAACGAAACTTAGCGTTGATGTACGCTTGCGTTTCAGGTCCGCCAGGCTATATTCATATTTTTTTAGTATATAGTTAAGGATATGTCACGCGTTCCGAATGCGCTGATATTGCATGCCAAGCTGTTATCGAAGCCGTTGCAAACCACTTGTTGAAACGTTCACGCCGTCTCGGCGATCCCTACACCTCTGCTGTGAACGAAACACCGGACAGGTCGGTCCGAGCCTGAGTCATCCCGGAAAAATCCGCACGTGTCATTTCGCGATGAAAGAAAAGGCCCTCGACATCGTCGGGGGCCTCGCAGTTTCGAATCGATGTTCAGGTGTGCGGCTTGCCGCGAATAACCTACTTCAGCGAAACAGCGCGATCGTTGTTGAACTTGTAGCTGACGCGTCCGACGATCATGTCGAGGTCGCCGTCCACACGACGGCCGTCGTTGATACCGCCAGTTCCCAACGCGCGATGCTGGTCGGTGTCGAACTCGATATGAGAATAGTCAACGCCGAGAATGATGTTGTCTGTGACAGCAAACTCGAGGCCACCACCGATGACAAAACCATCTTGACGACGAGAATCTTCGTCGCCAGCAATATTAACGACCGTGGTCCGGACGCTGGTGTTCGAATAACCACCTTTGAAATAAGGCAAAAAGCGGTCAAACGCATAACCAATGCGGCCAACTGCCTGGAATTCGTCTTTTGCCTTAACTTGGCACTGGACCGCAGGATTCGGACAAGCCCGCTGGCCACTCGTGGTACCAGAACCGGTGTACGAAACTTCAGCTCCGATCACGATGTTGCTGGGGAACTGGTAGTTTACACCAATTTGACCACCGATCACGCCGCCATCAAAATTAGGCGCTACACGGCCTGTTGTAGCGCGGTTGAATGTCCAATCAGAGCTTCCGTCCAAATAGCCTGCATGGAAACCACCGTAAACGCCAGTCCAGTTGTATGTCGCGACAGCCACGTCTTTATAGCTGACGTATGCCGCCTTCGGCGCAATATATCCATCGGCCATCGCGTTCGAACTAGCGAACGCGATGACGCCCACGGCAGCAACGCTGCCGATCACTGCTTTAACGCTCATTTTATCCCTCACCCATGCCCAATCGTTACACAAACTTCAATCGCCCAACACGACACAGCCATGTCGCTTAATCCGAAGTCACAATATCCGGCAGTGGGCACGTGCACAATGGTGCAAAAATAGTCAAACTTGGCGAGATGCAGAAACGCCACAACGCTGAAATAGAGCAAAACATAACAAAAACAGAGGGTTATAAAATTTAATACCATCTCTTTCGTGTGGCCCAATTGTTACAGTGTTAAAAATTACGGGAAGGCTTTTCGAGACGAGATAGATCAAGCTAAATCGCAAATAGTAAAGATTGAGGCTGTCGATACCCTTTTGTTATAATCAAATTACTACAAGAAACGTAAGATCACGCAAAACGTCCTATGCTTGCACACGATAACTCACGCGCCCTGTGACTGGCGTGGCGGAAGGGTATCGGGGTAGCGATGGCTTTATCGTATAAAATCGCGAACACGCGTTTTCCGGAACCTACCCGGCAACCATGCGTTCTAGGACTAGGGGTGTGCACGAGCTCACCACAAAAGTAAGCATGCCCCGGAGGACTACAGGCCGTTGTCATTTGCACCAGCGCTGGTCCTTGATCCCAGTCCACATCGGCAAATAAATCCGTGGCGGCTCCCAGAACTAGATACACGAAAAACGGAGTATTAAAATGAACGACCGATCGTCACCTCAAGCAGCGAAAAGTTCGCGTGACGCCCAAGGGCAGCAGAATGAATATCGTGACGGAGATGGGGTCGGCGTGCAGAAGTCATCGACGGCATCACGGCAAGGCTATCGTGATATCCCTGTCGTGTATGTCATGATCAGCAGCATTGTGCTGGTGGCCGTCGCATTTGCGGTTATCTACTTTGTCATGTAATATCAGGCGCTCCAGTTGATATTGAACTGTAGTTTCCTCTCACCCGAACCTCCCCGACCGAGAGAGGAAAAAGCTTTAACAATCGCAAGTTTACACAGTCACGATTGTCCGAATTCAATCATCTGCCTTTCTATCTCAATCGCGAGCGGTTTATAGATTTGACGGCGACCGCTGGCGTCGGCCTCAGAAAAGAGGCCCACCTCACACACACGGTCATTATCCCAACCCTTGTATGCGGTAATAGGATAGATGCATATGCCCAGGATAGGGATTCCCATCTCAAGCGCAACGCGGACTTCCTGTGACACATACGACAGCCACACAGGCCTTGCGGAGTATTCACATCCCGTTTCGGCAATAAAAAGCGGCTTTTCGTAGCGCCGCCAGATATCATGCAATAAAACAGATAACGGTTTGTACTCGTGGTGCCCAAGGGGGATAAACCCTTTTGTCAGACGCCATTGATTGTGCGGATAATAGTTGATCCCGATTAGATCGATAGCGTCCCTGTGACCTTCGAGGTCCTGGTCGCGGTGTCCGAGCATCATATCCACCGCTTCGAATTGAGACTCGTGATACCGGGATGCGGCGAGAATATCGTGCTCGTCATTCGAGTCGGGCACGATATTAATGAGCGGTTCGGCGCAGATCACCGTCACATCCGGGTCCGCTTTCCGGGCAGCCGCAATCCCGGCCAGTTTGGCTTTCACGAGCTGACGCTTGAGCGCGCCGGGCTTGTCGATGGCCGCCGGTGCCATTTTGCCTTCTTTACCGCCCAGCCACGCCCAGAACGATATTTCGTTCAACGGACATATGATCGGCGGTTTTCCCGTTTCGCGACGAATGAGCTTGACCGCCTCGGTGGTGTATCGCGCGAACTCCTCCACGAAATAGGCCGACCACACGTTCAGCCACTCCGGATATCCGTAATGACACAGGTCCCAGATCACCGTGATGTCCCGCCGCTTGGCTGCACGCAGCATGGGCACGACACTTGACCAATCGTAGACGCCGGGAACAGCACCAATGAGATTCCACCGGAACCCGTCACGCGCCCCGTGAATGCCATGTCGGCGGCAAAGGGCATAATCTTGTTCGCAAAGCTCAAAATGCCGTGTTGTCTCCAGAAGGTCGAGGCGGCGACCATCCCAGTATTGCTTAGATGAACATTCAAAACCGGCAAGGAAAACGCTGCCAAACTTCGGGGTCAGCATCTGGCCTCCTTTTGCAGAATTTAACAGTGGTTCAAGTTGTGACCGAACTTCGGACAGATTTGCTGTCCGTGTTCACGTGAAGGGGGGATGTCGTGACGAACACGCGCCTTGAAATTGGAACCGTATCCTCGATTTTCTGGAACGCTGTCAACGCCTGCCCAACCACCTGATCCATGTTGTAGTAGCGATAGGTCGCGAGACGGCCCACGAAAAACACATCAGGCGTGTCAATTGCCCGAGCTTCATATTTTTTGAACAAGGCCTGGTTTTCTTCCCGGGGAATCGGATAATAGGGATCGCCGACCGCGGACGGATACTCATAGGTGATCGTCGTCTTGTGGTGCGACTGGCCCGTCAAATGCTTGTATTCGGTAATTCGGGTGTAAGTTTCAGTTTGCGGATAATTTACCGTCCCTACAGACTGAAACTGCTCCTGATTCAGGGTCTTGTGTTCAAACCTGAGAGAGCGATAGGGAAGTTTCCCATATTCAAAGTCGAAGTATTCATCCACCGGCCCTGTGAAAATGACGCGCCTGTGCGGGATAAGATCCCGGACTTCCTCGAACTGCGTTGACAGCATGATGTGAATGTTCTTATGGGCCAGCATGCGCTCGAATAATCTTGTGTATCCATTGGCTGGCATAAACTGATATTCGTCCGTGAAATACCGGTCATCTGTGTTTGCCCGGGTCGGCACACGCGCCGTTACCGATTTATCCAGCTCGGATGGATCGACACCCCATTGCTTACGCGTGTAGCCCTGAAAGAATTTCTCGTAGAGATCGCGGCCCACCCGGTTGACGACGACGTCCTCCGAGGTCCTGACCCGTTCCACCCGTTCTGCACGGGACCATAAAAACGCTTCCATCTCATCCTCGGTTCGCAAATCGAGGCCATAAAGCTGGTTCACCGTTGTACGGTTGATCGGGATAGGTACCAGCTTGTTATCCACATGAGCAAGAACGCGGTGTTCATAAGGATGCCATTCCGTAAACTGGCTTAAGTAGTCGAAAATCCTCTTCGCGTTCGTATGAAAAATATGCGGTCCGTATTGATGCATCAGAATTCCAGCATCGTCATACTTGTCGAACGCGTTGCCAGCGATGTGCGGGCGGCGGTCTATAATCAAGACTTTTTCGTTTCGCCGCGATGCTATCTGTTCGGCGAGAACGCTGCCGGCGTAACCGGCACCCACGATCAACCAGTCGTACATTATGCCGCTTCCTCCGTCAGAGCCGATTTGCGTTTCTGAATGGCACCCTGAATAAGTTCGTTCATGTCGGCCCAAGTCTGCTGCCAGGACTTATCTGACAAAAACTGATCCACCTGCGTAATCCAGGGCGCCTTAGGCATCGCCATTACGTGCTCAAAAGCTTCGACAGCATCGGCGGGGTTGGTTGCGATTTGCACCAGTCCGCGATCGCCGTAGGGGCGAACGATGTCCCTGATCGCAGTTGCAACGACGGGCACACCTGCGGCTAGAAATTCCGGGGTTTTCGTGGGGCTTATAAATCGTGTCGACTCGTTGATTGCAAAGGGGATAAAGCCAGCGTCCCAACCGCTGAGATAATCGGGAAGCACGGGGTAATCTTTCGCACCGAGCCAATGGATGTTGTCAGCTTTCGGTAGCGTCGCGGGATCGATTTTCACGATCGGCCCGATCATCACGAACTGCCACTGCGGCCTTGCGGCGGCGACCTCGCGAACGAGATCTACATCGAACCGCTCATCGATGACGCCAAACCAACCAATGCGAGGCTTTGCAATTCCAACTTGATCGGTGGGTTCGGTTTCAACGGCAACGCGACCCCGTCCGAAATGGTTTTTGTCGATGCTGCTCGGGAAAGCATGAATGTTGGCGTGACGATGACGTTTGGCCTCGAAGATGCTCTGCCCGCCGGTAAAAACCACATCAGCTCGAGCGAGAAGCGCTTCCTCAAGCTCAATCAATACCGCTGGCGCATTCGCGAAAGCCGACAGTTCATCCATGTTGTCGTAAACTGTGACGTTCGATCGCACATGCTCCGAAAATGTGAGCATCTGAGGCGTGATGTACCAAGCGATACCAACCGGTCCTCGCACCGCCACCATCTCATCCAGAAGCACCTTCAACGCGCTATCGATTTCCGGCTGCGATGCCCCCTCGGGCAGCATGGGCGTCATCACAACCAGATTGTCATTCTGCGGAAATATCGCTGTATACGGCGCGATCCCAGGTACGAACATAGGCTCTTCCCAGAACACAACCTGATATGCGTCCGAAGCCAGTGTCATCAAATGCTGTGGCCGCTGGAATACGAAACCCCAACGCAACTGCGAAAAGCAAACGAGAAGCGACTTTTTCTTTGTCATTATCGGCACAGACACAGCCTCCTTTTACGATGCCGCAACTGCATTTGGCAGGGCAAGTGCCGACGCGGAAACCCGCGCATCCGCCAAAGCTGAAACTGCCCCGCCAAAACGTCGTGGTTCGGAAATATAAGGAATTCGGAGCGGAGCGGTTGAGGCGCGCTTTTGAAGGAGATGTTCTTCCCAGGCCAGTGCGTCTGAAACGATTTTATCGAGGTCGTCGTGGTGAGGCCGCCAATTCAACGAAGACATGATCCGTGCGTTGGCTGCGACCAACGTGGCAGGATCGCCTGCTCTACGTTTGCCCATTTGTACGGGGAACCGAGCGCCGGACACTCTGCGAACCGCATCGACGACTTCGCGAACCGAAAAGCCGTGTCCGTACCCGACATTCATAGTTATGCTCTCACCACCAAGACGCAGATAAGATAACGCGGCGGAATGGGCTTTCACGAGGTCCGTCACGTGCACGTAGTCCCGGACACATGTTCCGTCAGGCGTATCGTAATCGTTTCCAAAGATAGACATGGACTTTGGAACGCCCAGCGCGGCTTGAACGGCCACCTTGATGATATGCGTCGCGTTTATCCCGGATTGGCCGGACCGCCCCAACGGGTCTGCACCGGCCACATTGAAATATCTCAAGCTCACGTGGCACATATCATGAGCGAGCCCGGCATCGCGCAACATGATTTCCGTCATCAGCTTGGAAGAACCATACGGCGACACCGGGTTCAGGGAGGAGTCTTCCAGAACGGGCGAGGTCAAAGGGTTGCCGTACACCGCCGCCGACGACGAGAATACGACATGTTTGACACCGCACTTAATTGCCGTTTCCAACAACGTGCGGGATTGAGCCGTGTTGTTTTCGTAATAGTGAAACGGGTTTGAAACAGAGTCCGGGACGACAATCGCCGCTGCAAAATGCAATATGGTTTTGACTGAGAACGCCTTGATGATCGACTCGACGAGCTTCGCATCGCCAGACTGACCGACGAAAAGCGGAACATCTTCCGGAACGAGCCATGATTGTCCCGTCGAAAGATCGTCGAGCACAATGACAGTCTCGCGATTGGCCAAGAGTTCAAGGACCATGTGCGAACCGATGTAACCCGCTCCACCCGTAACGAGCACAGCCATATGGATTTACCTTTTTCTAAAGATTTACCGCCGATGAACTGCGACTAAAGTCTCTCGATCCTCAGTCAGCTATATAAAGACTTGATTGCCAATAGAGTTCCCGTTCGTATGAAGATTGTTGCAGCGCACTCCCTCGTGAGCGGAAACAACCGCCCGATTGTTCGAGACGACGCTATGCGCCCTTCCCCATGAGGGCGTTCCTCATCCTGAGGAACGGCCTTTGGTTGCATCTCGAAGGCTGAGAATCCGTAGACACTGATCGGACCCGAAACAGTCGAGGCTTCACCCTTTCTTAAGGCGCTTTCGATTAACGGGAGTGCTGACCAGGATGATGGAGTGTGGGGATGAGTAAATTCCATGGAACCGGAAGCGGCTTCACTAACTCAAATGTCGTTAAACGTACCCGGCATCTTGAAAGCCTTCTGGGCGTGCACGCATCCATCGCCTCGGATGCCAGTCTGTCCGGTCGACTTCGCATTATTTCGAAGTTGCGTAACGCGCGTCGGACCGAAATCGCGCGGGGGCAGTCGGGATCGTGGCTTTACGACATCAACCGCCACATCCATTTGTGCGCTGCACTGCGACGCGAATACGAAGCGCTTGCGGATACCCTCTGGGCGGAGCCACCCGACGATTACCGAACTCAACTCGCCACTTTACAGCCGTCACATACAAGAAATCGCAATTCAACGGGAACCAATCCAGGATAACTGAGTTTTTGATCGTAGTTAGAGATTGCTCCTGACTACCCAACCTCCCCTGAAGCCGATGCTCCCCCAAAGCATCGGCTTCTCCAGTTCAGCAGATCGATTCATTCGGCGGCGCGCAACATCAACTTGCCTTTAAGTTTCAACTCCAGATCCGTATAAAGCTGAGCGGCGCTTGCTGCATTTCGATCCTTGACATGCCCGAAGCCACGGATCATGTCGGGTACTCCCGCGTATTCGACGGCTGTCGGGAGGTTCGCGCGCGTGAGCGTTGGCAGCAGTCGCGTGATGCGCGCCTCGTAATCGGCAAGCAAGGCCCGTTCCATGCGACGCTCGACTGTGCGACCGAAGATATCCCAGCGCGTGCCGCGAAGTCCTTTAAGCCGCGCGAGCTGCTTCATGACCGGCAAAATCCACGGGCCGAATGCGCGTTTCTCCGGTAGTCCGGTATCCGGATTGCGCCGCGAGATCAGCGGCGGTGCCATATGAACGCGCAGCTTCGCACCGTCGCCGAACTGCTCCTTTAGACGTGCGGCAAATCCGCCATCGGTATAAAGCCGCGCGACCTCGTACTCGTCCTTGATCGCCATCAGCTTGTATAAATTTCGCGCGACAGCGGTCGTGAGGGCATCACTGCCGGGGTTGACCTCGCGCTCGCGGCGGCGCACCTGATCCACTATCGCGACATAGCGCGCGGTATAAGCTGCGTCTTGGTAATCGGTCAGATCGCGCACGCGAATGGCGATCAGTTCATCCAGCGTTTGCGACAGCTTGCGGGGCGGCGATAACAGCGCGATCACGGAGGCTTTGTCGATGGCGGCTTCCCGACCAAGCTCGAACGCGCGTTTGTTGAGCGGGATTTGTGCGCCGTTCAACTCGATAGCGCGGAGGATGGCCGCGCGTTCCAGCGGCACGAGACCCTTCTGCCAAGCGAAGCCGAGCAGCACCATATTGGCGTAAACGCCATCGCCGAACAGTTTGACCGCCAAAGCTTGCGCGGGGATGTCCTCATAGACTTTCGCGTGACCGGACAATCGCGCCGCCATGCCGCCCGCGTTGAACTGCACGGCATTGTTGGAGACGAACTCCGCGGTTGGCGTCACTTGGGCGTCGGCGATGACGCTGGTGCGGTCCGCGCTCATCATCGGCAGGCCGCTTTTACCGTGCGCGACGACGATATCGGCCGCAAGCACGAGATCGGCCTGCCCATCGCCGATGCGCGGCGAGTAAAGCTCGGCATCGCCACTGCCGATGCGGATGTGGCTGTAAACGCCGCCGCCCTTCTGCGCCATGCCAAGCTGATCGACGATGCGCACCTGCCGGTTCGACAGATGCGCCGCCATGCCGATAATCGCCGCCATGGAGGTTACGCCGAGGCCGCCGATGCCGGTAAGCATCAGGTTGAAGGGCTCACTGCCGATTGCTGGCATTTTCGGATCAGGCAAACTCGCGGTCGCGCTTGCGAGCATCGGCTTAGCATCTGCTCGTTTCGGCGCTGCGGCATAGACCGAAACAAAGCTCGGGCAGAACCCTTCCGCGCACGAATAATCGGAATTGCAACTCGCCTGATTGATGCGGCGCTTGCGCCCGAACTCGGTCTCCACCGGCTCCACGGACAGGCAGTTTGACTTGACCGAGCAGTCGCCGCAGCCTTCGCACACGGCCTCGTTGATGAAGATGCGGCGCTCGGCCTTGTCCATCGTGCCCCGTTTGCGGCGGCGTCGCTTTTCGGTGGCGCAGACCTGATCGTAGATGATGAGGCTTACGCCGGGTAAATCGCGCAGGTCTTTCTGCACCGCATCGAGGCGCGAGCGATGATCGAAGGTCGTCCCGGGTGGCATCATGGCATGACCGCGATAACGGTCCGGGTCGTCGCCCACGATGGCGATGCGCGACACACCCTCAGCCCGCATCTGCGCCGCCATCTGGGGCACGGAAAGCTGGCCGTCCACGGCCTGCCCCCCGGTCATCGCCACGGCGTCATTATACAAAATCTTGAACGTGATGTTGTCACCCGCAGCAACCGCTTGTCGAACCGCAAGGCTACCGGAATGGAAATAGGTGCCGTCACCAAGGTTCGCAAAAATGTGTTCCTCGCTCGTGAATGGCGCCTGCCCCATCCAAGGCACGCCCTCGCCGCCCATCTGGGTGAAGCCGTCGGTTTTGCGCTCCATGAATGTCGCAAGATAATGGCAGCCGATGCCCGCGATGGCGCGGCTGCCATCGGGTACATGGGTTGATGTCGAATGCGGGCAGCCGGAGCAAAAATACGCGGATCGCGTGTGGATCGGGATCACGTCGGCGCATGACGCGTCGCGCGCGGCGAACTGTGCTTCAAGTCCACGCATACGGTCGGTTTTCAGTTCCGTTGGCAGAACACGCAGGATCGCGCGGATCACGTGGCTGGTATCGATATCCATCAAATCGCTGATGAGCGGCTTGCCGTCGGCATCGCGCTTGCCGAGGATACGCGGGCGGCGGCCATCGGCGAGGTCATAGGCGACGCTGCGAAGCTGATGCTCGATCACGTCGCGGCGCTCCTCTACCACGAGCACGGTTTCAAGGCCATCGGCAAAGGCGCGAGCGCCATGGGGTTCCAGCGGCCAGACGAGACCGACCTTATAGATGCGAAGGCCCATAGCCGCCGCGTCCGCATCCGACACGCCAAGATCGACCAACGCCTGCCGCACATGAAGGTATGCCTTGCCGGACGCCACGATACCGATGCGAGGCTTGGCACCTCCGTCGATTAGGATGCGATCAAAGCCGTTTACGCGCGCAAACGCCATCATGGCGGGCAGTCTGAAATGGCGATGCAGTTCTTCCTGCTGTGGCGGCGAAAGGTACAGCCGCGCGTTGCGTCCGCCGGGCGGTGCGACGACGCCTTCGGGCAACACAGACCGGTATGACGATAGCGCGATGCGCGCCGTGGCGCTGGCGTCCATGGTATCGGCGATGGTCTTCATGCCAACCCAAAGCCCAGCGTAACGCGACAGGTCGAAGCCCTTGATGCCGAACTCCAGGATTTCCTCGACACCGGACGGCGACAGAACCGGAATTTCCGCGTCGGCGAACGCGAAATCGCTCTGGTTCGGCAGCGTGGATGATTTGCAGGAATGATCGTCGCCCGCGAACGCGAGCACCCCGCCATTCGGCGTCGTGCCGAACATGTTCGCGTGTTTGAAGGCATCGCCCGCGCGGTCCACGCCCGGCCCCTTGCCGTACCAGATGCCGAACACGCCGTCATAGCGCGCGCCCTGAAACAGGCCCACGTTCTGGCTGCCCCAAACGGCGGTAGCGGCCAACTCCTCGTTCACGCCAGGGCGAAAAATAATGTGCTCTCCGGCTAGACGCTTTTTCTCAAGCCAGAGCTGCTTGTCGTAAGTGCCGAGCGGCGAACCGCGATAACCTGAAATGAAGCCCGCCGTATTCAGCCCGGCAGCGCGATCCAGGGCGCGTCGCAAGAGTGGCAATCGCACCAGCGCCTGAACGCCGGTCAGAAACACGGGGCCATCGTTTACCGTGTACTTGTCGTCCAGAGTTACGGAGCTGCCAGCAAACTGCGTATCCATGAACGTCTCCTCTTCCGCATGTCGAGCGCGGTATTTTTATGAGTATCGCACCCCGAAAACGGAAAAACTTTGCATATTTACACCTTATGCAGTTATTCTAGTCTGCTAACTCAATGCGTTGACGATATGTTGCATAAATCATGCCCGTGACCCTGGACAGTATAGATTGGCAGATTCTCGCGCTTCTTCAATCGGACGCGTCCATGTCCACGGCGGACATCGCGGCCCGGTCTGGTGCATCGCAATCGTCGTGCTGGCGACGCATTGAAAAGCTTACGGAAGCCGGTGTTATCAAGCGTCGGGTGGCGCTGCTGGACCGCCATAAGGTGGGTCTGGAGGTCATGGTGTTCGCGCATGTGAAACTTCAGGGGCATGGACAGCGTAACTTGCCTCAGTTCGAGGACGCGATCAAACGGCTACCCGAGGTCGTGGAATGCTATACCCTGCTCGGTGAACAGGATTATTTGTTGAGGGTCGTGACACGCGATCTTGCGTCGTATGAAGCGTTTTTTCGCAAGCATCTGAGCCAGGCGGCTTCGATTCAGTTCACAAACTCGTCAATGGCCCTTTCCGAGATCAAGAATACGACCGAATTGCCGCTTATGCTTGTGCGGTAGCGGCGTTAAGGTGTGTAAATGACTGAGCAGTCAAAGCGGCTTCTTGCAGGCGGCTTAGGGTTGGCCTACTGGGCAACGATCTTCGTGCAATTTTCTATCGTGCTCGACGCTTCACGCGCACGCGGTGCATTTCTTTCAGATGCGGTCCTGACGTTTCTCACCTTTTTCACTCATGTGACGACGTTGCTCGTCGCGATTATGCTGGCACTGATGGCGGTCGCTCCTGATTCGCGCCACGCGTGGAATCGTCCGAGCCTGCAATCGGCTTTGCTTTTGTATGTCGCAATCGTCGCGCTCGTTTATGCCGCTTTGCTGCAAGGCCAATGGAATCCGCAAGGCTTACGGCTCGTGACCGACCGGTTGATGCATGTGGTCCTGCCTATCGCATATCTGGGCTTCTGGTTGACCGCCGTTGCGAAAGGCCGGTTGCGCTGGCTCGACCCGTTGTATTGGCTGATCGTGCCAGTGGTTTACACGATCTACGCCATCGAGCATGGCAAAGCCGTTGGGCGCTATCCTTATCCGTTCTTCAACCTCAACAAGATCGGATACTGGGAGATGATCCTGAACAGTCTTGGACTTCTGCTCTTTCTCATTGTTCTGGGCTTCATAATCGTCTGGTTCGACCGTCGGCAAGCACAAGATCGTGAACTTCGCGGTGAGCGCCAGATGCAGTAACAACATCCAGTCCGGCGGCAGCGAGTCTCACGCGGATTTATTGTTATGACAGGTTCTCTGTCCCATGTTTGGTTCTCGAAGGGACGCAGGCTAAAATAATCGAACCTATGATCGGGGTGAGCGAATGGAAAATCGACTGGAAGCTTACGCGCACATGGCCGGGCAAACGTTGCGCACCGGCTGGTATGCAACGCTACTTCGGTTAACGAATCGCGAAGTGTCGAGACGTGGGCAGGATCACGTCAAGCCGGTGGTTACGAAACCGGTCCCGAGCCAATGGACGCTTCTGCAAGATGTGCTGAAGCTTCAGGCTCAGGACGCAAAAAATGTTAAAGACGGTATCTATCCTTTGCCCGTCGAAGAAGACGGTTCCGTTCGCGAACACCTCGCTGCAGTGCGTCAGATGCTAGCCGACGTGCCGAAGTCCAATGAACGACGGCTTGAAGGCAGAGGCACTGAGGCAGCGGCGTTGCCGGAAGCGGAGGGAATGCCGGATTATTATGCGCAAAACTTTCATTTTCAGTCGGGTGGCTGGCTTACGGCGGAGTCGGCAAAAATTTACGACGTGCAGGTCGAGACTCTGTTCATGGGAACTGCGGGTGCCATGCGCCGTCAAGCGATCCGCCCGATTGCCGAGCACATTCGCGGACAGGACCAGCGCACCTTGAAACTCGTGGACATCGCCTGTGGCACGGGCCGATTTCTGGGTCAGCTCGCACAGGCCTTTCCGGTTATGCATATGACCGGCGTCGATTTAAGCCAGCCTTACCTCGATGAGGCCGCGCGCAATCTGAAAAGCCGCCGCACCATAAGCTTCCGTCACGCCAACGTCGAGGCTCTGCCTTTTGAAAGCGGTACGCAGGACGTGGTGACGTGTGTGTATCTGTATCACGAACTTCCCGCCGGGGTTAGACGGCAGGTTACGACCGAGATCGCTCGGGTTTTGAAACCGGGTGGCTTGTTCGTATTTGTGGATTCGCTACAGTTTGGCGATGTGGAAGGATACGACGGCTTCCTGGAAGCGTTTCCGCAGCGCTTTCACGAGCCTTACTATATGAATTATGTGGAGGATCGGCTTGAAGGTCACGACGGGTTGTTCGCGTCCGCAGGACTGCTGCCGGTGCAAAGCTACCCGGCGTTCATGTCGAAGGTTGTTGTCTGCCGCAAAACCATGCAGTAAACCTGCGTCATGACGCACTATATCCTTCTTGCCGCGCTGGCGGGATTTCTCATCCCGCTTCAGTCCCTGATCAACGCGCGGCTGGGGTCGCTGCTCACTGGTCCCCTGAGTGCGGCGCTGGCCAATTTCGCGGTTGGCCTTGTTGCCATCTCGTTGCTTTTGGTTGGATTGCGATATCCCATGCCCAGTGTCATGCAGGTTGCTACAACACCGTGGTGGGCCTGGGTCGGCGGCGTTCTGGGGGCTTACTTCATTTTCGCCATAGCAAGCTCGGTGCCGTTCTTAGGTGCGGCAGGCACCTTTTCCATCGTCATCGCAACGCAACTCGTGGCTGCGATGCTGTTCGATCATTTCGGAGTGTTGCATACCGCACAGCCCGTTGCTGCGACGCGACTCATCGGTGCCGCATTTCTGTTATGCGGCGTTTATCTGATCCTCAGACCCCAAACGTCGTAATAAGCACTGTTCCCTCAACGCCCGTCCCGTTGCGCCAATGCCTTTCGTTATGTAAGGCTTGACGAAACAATGAATTAAGCGCATAAAAGTCAGTGCGCGGCATGGCAGAGCTATGCTTCGGCGCAGCTCGATGATGGGCTGGCTCAGAACGGCATCCGTCGAGCGCAAGAGCGGTTTCTAATGCTCGTTCCGTGGCCACCGCGCCACCTGTCATAATAATGCAGTGATTTTATGCCGATAGTGAGCGAACCGCAGATTCAAATGGTTTGAACCTCCACACAATATGACCTTCAAAGACCTCAACCTCAGCGAAAAAATCCTGGCCGCGGCCGAAGCCGCAGGCTACACCACCCCCACCCCGATCCAGGCCCAAGCTATTCCCGTCGCCCTCGCTGGGCGCGACGTGGTGGGCATCGCACAGACGGGAACCGGCAAAACAGGGGCATTCGTCCTTCCTCTTCTCTCTATGCTCGAAAAAGGCCGCGCGCGGGCACGTATGCCGCGCTCGCTCATTCTTGAGCCGACCCGCGAGTTGGCTGCGCAAGTGGCTGAAAGCATCGAGAAGCTGGGTGCCCATCACAAATTGACCGTCGCCCTTCTGATTGGCGGCGTGTCCTTCGACGAACAGGAAAAGAAGCTCGAACGCGGTGCCGACATCCTGATCGCGACACCCGGACGTCTACTCGACCACTTCGGGCGCGGCAAGCTGCTCATGAACGGGGCAGAGTTCCTGGTCATCGACGAAGCAGATCGCATGCTCGACATGGGTTTCATCCCGGACATCGAACGCATCTGCAAGCTGCTTCCGCCGTCGCGCCAGACCCTGTTTTTCTCGGCAACCATGCCGCCTGAAATCCAGAAGCTCACCGAGCAGTTCCTGCGCAACCCCGAGCAAATTCGCGTCGCCGCCATTGAGCCGTCCGCGAAACTCATCACGCAGATGCTGAAATTCGCGCCCGCCGATTCGAAAGCAAAGCGTCATGTGTTGCGCGATCTCATGCTTGGGCAGGGCGAAACCGTGAAGAACGCCATCATCTTCTGCAATCGCAAGAAGGATGTGGTGGTTCTGCATAAATCGTTGGTGAAGCATGGCTTCAACGCCGGTGCGCTCCACGGCGATCTCGATCAGCGCCAGCGTATGGCCACCCTCGAAGCGTTCCGCAAGGGCGAAATCACCTATCTCGCGGCGTCGGACGTGGCGGCACGCGGTCTCGATATCCCCGATGTGAGCCATGTGTTCAACTTCGACGTGCCGATCAGCCCCGAAGACTATGTGCATCGCATTGGGCGAACGGGGCGCGCGGGCCGTGCCGGGTTCGCTGCCATGATCGTGACGCCCCGCGAAATGAAGGCCGTCAAAGCCATCGAGACGCTCATCAAGGAAAAGGTGGAATGGATCGGCGGCGAGCCATCTGTTGAGAACCTGGCCGCAGCCGACTTTACAGAGCGCCGCGAAGGGCGCGGCCGTGGTGGCAAAGGCCGCGACGGCGAACGTCGCGAAAAGCATGGTTCGGGCGAAGTTCGCACGTTGCGTCCGCCAAAGGATGAAGCCGGAGGGCGGCCCGCGCGTGGCGATGGTGCCGGGCGACACTCCCGTTCTCACAGTCTGGATGACGCGCCGGTGCGCACAATTCGCGGAACGCAAGTCGCCGAGGCAAACCGCTCGGAACGTGGCGAAGCCGTTCACGCTCGAGGCTCTCGCGAAGATCAGCCCGCAGGACGCGGCAGCCATCGCGATCAGGACGCGCGCCCCCCGCGCGGCGACACACGCGATCAGAACCGCTCCAGCGTCTCCCGGCACCACAAAGAACTGTTGCCGCCTGCCACTGCGGATGCCGTGGTCGGGCTCGGTGAGCACGTGCCGGACTTTCTGAAGCGGCCCGTGCGGGTCGCTGCGGGCTGAAGCGCCGACGCGCGCGGGGCGATGCGCCGCGCTGCTTTTTTATGTCGAGATTGCTGCGGTTCGAAGAGATGCCGCAGCGATTTATGTATCATACGGCGATTATGACTGAATGGTGTAACCGCCGCGCAACGTGAGTTGGGCGGCTTTTTTAATGCCCACAATCGCGATTGTGTTTCCAGACTGGAAAGATACTCTATGGGAAATTGCGGGGTGTGCGTATGCAGTGGTGGGACCAAGTAGGACTATTTACAGGAATTGTTGGGTTGATGTTCGGTGTTTGGAGAGACTGGAAGGAAAGAAGTACGCGCACCTTGCTTGAGGAAAAACAAGCAGAGCTAGACCGTGCTCTGCTTAGGATGCAAGATTTAACAACTTATGCTAATGGTCTGAAAAATTATGACGGGAGTTCGCGCCGATGAGTATATGGACGACAATCGGTGCACCGGTGGTTCCTTCTCCAGCAGTACCTGTTATTTCAGTAGGCAATCTTAAAGGTGGTGTTGGCAAAACTACAGTCGTTGCAAATCTTGCGTGTGCGCTTGTGAGACTTGGGTTTCGCGTATTAGCAATCGACCTTGACTTTCAAGCCTCTCTATCGATTGCAATTCCGCCTCAAATTATCCCGAGAAATGAAGAGGGAGACGGAGGCGCAAACGTCTTATTGGGCGAATCCTACGACATGTTTCACGACACGCGTGTTACAGCGAAAGGCATCAAGCCGTATGCAGATCTGAGTTTAGTACGTACTTCGCTAATGCTCGCGGACATCGAGGATCGGATGTTTGCTTCGTTTTTATTAGGCCAAAGTAGGGAAGACATTCGTTTCTCATTAGCGCGTAAATTCATAGACCCACGGCTCGGACGCGATTTCGATATCGTTTTAATTGATACCCCGCCACGATTGACAACCGCTTCAATTAACGCACTTTGTGCGTCCACACACGTTCTAATTCCGACAGCTTTGACGCCTTTGGCGTATAACGGTGCTGCAACGTTTGTTGCATTTCTCTCTGAATTCCGTTCTCGCCTGTGTCCTCGACTAAGGATTTTGGGAGTTCTTCCCACCCTAACGAGATTGCCCTTAAATCCAGCCGAGTTATTGTTTGTAACTCAGATCGAGAACGACTTGCCCGGCGTCAACGTGTGGGCAGAATGTGCAATTCCTGACCGTCAACCCATCGCAGATAATAAGGCGTTAGCTAATGCAGACGCGAAACTCCGGTTTGATATACTCGCTCAAAAGGTCGCAACAGAACTTAGGTTAGTCCCAAATGGACACAATGCAGGTCGGAGACTTAATAAGAGCGCTGAGTTTGGTAGGGAAATCTTACCGTAATAAAGCCGACACAGGGCCGGCGGACCCAATCGTAAAGATTATTGGTCGGCTAAATGGTCACGAGTCGCTGAGCGTGATAGATTGGGTTGAAAAGCAAGGGAACCTACAAAAGCGACCTACGAAAACCAAAAAGCAGTCAGAACTCGATATCAATGAGCGGAAAGTTATTGCGAGCAGTCTTGAGCATGCGGAAAGCCAGCACGCACTAACATTTCACGTAAATGAGTTAAATGAGAAGTTAAGCGCGGAGGACTGGAAAGCTTTAGCAAGGCAAATCTCAGGAAAAACTCAGGGTTCCGGTAAGGCCTCGCGCGAGTGGATTGAAACCCATTTTAGTGATCGTCTTCTGATGAAAGAGCGTGTCCGCAGCGTTAAGGAAGATGCATAGTCATTCTACCTTCGTCTTCTTGATCGATTCGACTGCAAATTAATCTCCCGTAACCTACAACCCCGACACGGCCACGAACAACAGCCGCATTGATCGCTGCCCGGTTTCCCGCCAAAGGCGAGGCATGCCGAAATATCGGGCGTGCGAAAGCCGAAATCGCCGCAAGATGTTCTCGTGATTCCTGCCGGCGTTCAGCCGCTGGTATCGAATACCTCGTCACCGGCCCGCAAAACCAGATGTGTCCGATTTACACCATGGTGCTGAATTAACGCGGGACACACACGCAAGCTTCGCGCAAGGTTCCGCGAATCGCGTTACGCAGATTCACGAGGAACCTCCTCCTCTCTCCTCTACGCAGAAAATGGGCATATGGCGTAAGCGTTGCGTTTGAGTTTCTGGGCAACTTTGGGGCAATGATAATGCGCAAACTAACTTTGGCCGCAAGCTTTGCGGCACTCTTCGTCATGGGCGGTTCGGCGCTCGCCGACGGTCTGACCACGAAAACACCAAAATACGCGGCGCCTGAGCCGCTGTATGTTCCGGCATCGACATGGGCCGGGTTCTACTTCGGCGCGAACGGCGGTTATGCATTCGACGCGTCGGACTCCAACAACATTACCGTTTCTGCTCCAGACTTGGGCGCATCATTGGGCGGCATCAAAGGTGTCGGCCTCGATGGCGGCTTCGGCGGCGCGCAGATCGGTTACAACTGGCAAGCCGGCCGTTTGGTCTTCGGCGTTGAAGCGGACATCCAAATCGCCGACCTCGAAGACAAGCAGAACACCAACTTCCCGATTTTTCGCGGAGTTTCGCTCAACACCTCGGTAAACAGCAGTATCGACTGGTTCGGCACGGTCCGCGGTCGTATCGGTTACGCGTTCGACAGCACACTGATCTACTTCACGGGCGGTTTCGCTTACGCGAAAGTCAACGATGAGATCACCGGAAGCTTAAATTTTGCCGGTGCCAGCATCCCGATCGCCCGTCTTTCACGCAGCGACACCGACACGGGTTATGTCCTGGGCGGTGGTATCGAATTCAAGCCCGTCGTCTTCGGTCTCGGTCAGAACTGGACCATGAAAGCGGAATACCAGTACATCAACCTCGATAGCGAGCGCCTGAGCGGCTCGGTGCTTGGCCTGCTTCCGTTGAAGTCGAGCGAGATCGACCACGAGTTTCATACCGTGCGCGTCGGCTTGAACTATCACATTCCAAACGACTACGTGCCTCTGAAGTAGTTTTCTTGTCATCGCAATATCTGACGGCCCGCTTTGCGGGCCGTTTTCGTCTTTCATTGTTGTGCCAGCGAATGTGGTCGTGCATGTCTTAGCCGCGCAGGTGGCGACATGGATTTCGAAACATGATCCCGTCCCACGCTTGCGCGGAGTGATGACAGATCGTGACGCTGTCTCAGCGTGGCATGTGCCTGTCATGATCGCCAATAGGGTTTCTCATGCGCCTCGACCAAGCTGCGATAGAAAAAGCTTATGCGGGCTGGGCTCCGTTTTACGATTACAGCTTCGGCGTTATTGCGGCGCCGGGCCGCAATCTCGCTGTCAGACATATAAACAAGCTCAGCGGTCGTGTGCTGGAAGTTGGTGTGGGCACGGGTCTTTCGCTGCCGAGATATCAGTCCGGCCTGTATGTGACCGGCATCGAGTTGTCGGCTGCGATGCTTGCGAAGGCGAAAAACCGCGTTCGACGGCGAAACCTGGATCGCAAATCTCTGGCCTTGATGGACGCGGGACGAATGGCCTTTGCCGACGCGAGTTTCGACGCCGTTGCAGCCATGTACGTGATGACGGTGGTGCCCGATGTCGCCGCAGTCATGGCGGAGATCGTGCGTGTGCTGAAGCCCGGTGGCGAAGCCGTGATCGTCAATCACTTCAGCCGAAGCGATGGCCTCAGGGGCGCATTCGAGCACTGGCTCGCGAGATATTCGCATCGCCTGGGCTGGAACCCGATGTTTCCCATCGACCGCGTGATGGTTCCCGAGCTTGACTTGCTGGACAAAACAGATTTGCCGCCAGCCGGTCTTTTCACGTTGCTTCGGTTTCGGAAATCAATGGATATGACGCAAGGGCCATCATTCAGCATAGACTAAGCCACAAAATTTCGCGACGGGACAAGCTCGGACACGGAATGGACCAATGCCATGTGGTATAAGAATCGCGCCTTGCACGGGCTTTCGCAGCAGTTCCCCGGGTTGTTGTCTATCTTGCGCTACGTGAAATTGCTGGAAATTCGCCCGTTTGTATGATGTAGTCAATGTCCGGTTGCGAATGGCCGGGCGGGCCGGAGTTCGAAGGTTACCCCTCCCGGTGGAATGCTGGTCTGGAAACAGGCTGAGCACCATTCCTTTGGACATCACATGCCCGCTCGGCCTTTTCCTACCGATAAGAATGTACGGCGCGGGCCGGAGTTAGAGCGTTATCGTGTTGTTGGTTCGAGTCCATCCGGGTTTGCGCCCGTAGCTCAACGGCAGAGCAGAATTGGCTTTTGCGACACCATGTCCGCGCATCTTTATTTTAGACATTGTCTCACGGCTGAAATCCATACCGATTATTAGATATCCCGGCGCGGGCCGGAGTTTGAAGGTTACCTTGCTAAGGTGGAATGCTGGCTTTCGGGCAAAGCGCCAATCCCTTTGAACACAACATGCCCGCGTCACTTTCTCATCCGTGGGTTCGTTATGATCAGTTATCGCAATCTGTTTTCGCTTCGTAAAACGCCCCAGACCGAACGAGCCGACGAGACGGTCGAGAACTCCGCTGGCGGGTTTTCGTTCGAGGTGGACGACTGGACGCGGCTGGACCGCTTCCTCATTCTCGGGTCCGAGGGCGGCAGCTATTACGCGACGGCACAGAAACTAACTCGCGAAAACGCGCAGGCTGTAATCCGCTGCCTCGAAGCCGATGGCGTTCGCGCCGTCTCGCGCATCGTCGAGGTGAGCGTGAGCGGCCGTGCCCCCAAAAACGATCCGGCGATTTTTGCGCTGGCCATCGCATCCGCCGTCGGCGACGACGCGACGAAAACGGCGGCCATGACCGCTATTGCCAAAGTTTGCCGGACAGGTACGCACTTTTTTCAGTTTGCGGAAGCCGTCGAGGGCTTTCGCGGCTGGGGGCGCGGATTGCGGCGCGGCATGGCGGGCTGGTACACAGCCAGGTCCGTGGACGCGCTCGCCCTTCAGGTGATCAAATATCGCCAGCGCGGCGGCTGGTCCCATCGCGATCTTCTGCGCCTCGCCCATCCGTTGACCGACGATCCCGCACGGCGCGATCTTTTCGACTGGGTTTGCCGTGGCACGCACCATGAGACCCTGCCCACGCTCGTGCGCGCCTACGAAGATGCGTCCAAGGCGCAGTCCGCAGCCGAAATAGCCAACCTCATCCGCGAACACGACCTGCCGCGCGAGGCGATCCCGACGCAATGGCTGAACGACGAAACCGTGTGGCGTGCGCTCCTCGAACGCATGCCCATGACGGCCCTGATCCGCAATCTCGGCAAGCTGTCTACGGTGGGCGTGCTGAAGCCCCTAAGCGACGCGATCCCGCTTGTGACGAGGCCGCTATCCGACCAGGACCGGATCCATAAAGCGCGTGTGCATCCCATCGCGATTCTGCTGGCGCTGAAAACCTACGTGCGGGGCCACGGCGACCGTGGCTCGCTGGTTTGGGAGCCGGTCCCACAGGTGATCGATGCGCTGAACGCGGCGTTCTACACGGCGTTTCATAACGTGACCCCCACCGGCAAACGCATTCTTCTGGCGCTCGATGTTTCGGGGTCCATGGGTGGCGGTCGAATTGCGGGAACATCCCTCAACCCGCGCGAAGGCTCGGCTGCCATGGCGCTCATGACGGCGGCGACCGAAAGCAATTATCATATCGTGGCCTTTACGTCCGATGACGGGAGCGCCTATTCGGCGAAGTCGATGTTAACGCCGTTGCCGATCACACCAGCGATGCGGCTCGACGACGCCGTGAAGGCGGTGTCGAACCTTCCGTTCGGAGGCACGGACTGCGCGTTGCCGATGCTTTATGCGCTGGAGAAAGGTCTGAAGGTGGACGCGTTCGTGATTTACACGGATAGCGAAACCTGGGCGGGTGCCATTCATCCGTTTCAGGCGCTTCAAGATTATCGACGCAAAACCGGTATCGCGGCTAAACTCGTTGTCGTAGGCATGGTATCGAACCGGTTCACCATCGCCGACCCGAGCGACGGCGGCATGCTGGACGTGGTCGGTTTTGACGCGGCAGCGCCGGGTTTGATCGCGGACTTCATCAGGGGCACGATCTGAGTAATCGACGGTGGGTGCTCGAAGGATGGGTCGCCGTCATCCACGTTAATCTTCTCAGGCAAAAAGACGCCGGTTCACGGGATGCTGGTGCAAGGTTGCTCTGGCAAACCTTGATTTCCCGCGATATAAAGCATCATGAGTGCCGTTGTAAGCTTCGCCCGTGCCACGCCGAAAGATGCCGTCGCCATCGCCGATGTGCACGATGCGGCATGGCAAGCCACCTATCGCGGTCTTATTCCACACCTTCATCTTGAGCGGATGGTAAACCGCCGGGGGCCGCGCTGGTGGCAGCGGCAACTTATGGACGGTGCGGCCGTGACCCTGTTAAAGTTCAACGGTGTGCCGCAGGGGTATGCATCCTGGGGCCGGGCGCGGGGGCCATGGCCGTGGAACGCCGGCGAGATCTTCGAGCTTTACATGACCCCGGAATTCCAGGGCGTCGGGCTGGGTGGCAAGCTGTTCCGAACCGTTCGACAATTGCTTCACGGCGAAGGACTTGACCGCATGGTCGTCTGGGCGCTTGAGGATAATGATCTCGCCTGCGCTTTTTACGGAAATCTTGGGGGAACTGTTGCGGCAACCGCCATGGAGCGCTATGGAGACACGGAATTGAAACGGATCGCTTACGTGTGGGGCGTGAACGTCACCTCGAACCGCGATTAGCGACATCCTCGTTTGCGGCTGTCTTTGATGAGGGAACCACGATGACCCGCAGAACCCAGAATTCTCTTCTGACCATCGTCGTGATCACGCTCGCGGCGATCATCGCGCTTGCCCTCGTGGCCAGACTTTATGCAAGCAACGAAGCGCCGATCTGGGCCAAGCTCTACGATTTCATCAAGGATATGTCGCTTCTGATCGCGACCATCGCCGTCGCCTATCTCGCTAACATTTATCAGCGCAGACAGCAGTTTCTCCAATCCCTGCGCGGCCAATGGCGCGAGATTGTGGAGGCCAAGAGCGCGATCACGTTTTATTGCAATCGCGAAAATCCGACACTGAACGACTATCTGGCCACCTCGCAGCAATTGTCAGAATGCATCGACAACATGCGCATCGTGTATTCGAACGTGGGTGAGACCGAGGAGTGCATCGGGCTTTTTCCCTATGCGCCCTTGCATCGCATGCGTCAGATCATGGAAGAGATCGACCCCAGAAAAGGTGCCGTCGATAGCGTCGTTCAGCAAAGGGCCCTTGGGCAGGTCATGACCGCGTTTTCAGCAGTGCGAGAGCATTTTCTGGACGAGTTTGACATCGAAGAGCCGACCCGCCCGATCCTTGTTTACAACATGATGCGGTTGAAGAAGCCCGGTGCCACGAGTGCCGCCAAAAAACTTCACGATCAGCAGGAAGAGATGATGAAAAAGCAGTATGGGGATCTGGGACATTCGATACCGGTCGAGCCGGGAAAATATTAGCGAGATGAGTTGTGATTGAAACAGGACTGTCATTCCTGCGAATGCGGGAATTTATGCATCAGCATTTACCAAATTGAAGAACGGTTCCCTCCTGCGGGGAAGACAACTGTGAACGGCTCGACTTGACCGCAACACGCTTTAATCCAAGAACGGCTCAAAAAAATCAATAGAGGAAATTGCAATGCCACAGACGTTGAAAGCGCCAAAGGTTGCGAAAACCGAGTTGGAGGCGCAGTTCGTCACGCATCTCATGTCGCGTTATTATGAAGGCGTCGATGACTTGAACAGAGCCCTTGCAGCCCTTCTGATCCAGCTTGAAAAAGAAGAGCGCAATGTGGCGAGCGAGACCTCGAACATTGGCGGCTTTCATACGGACAATGAGCTTCTGTCGCGGCCCGAGCCTGAAATCGCGATCCTGAAACAGATGATCAAGGAATCGGTGGACGCGTATATCGGCACCATGCTCGAAGCGGAATGCTCGGCTCCTCCCGGTGGTCTGCGGGCGAACCTTTGGGGCTGGGGCCTCAACATGCGAGAAGGCGACAGCAATACGTCCCATGTTCATCCGAATGCGAAAGTCAGCGGGGTCTACTACATTGCCGTGCCGCCGTTGACGGACGCGCAAAAGCAGTCGGCGAAGCCCGAAGGCGCGATCCTGTTCTACGATCCACGTCCGCGCGCGAGCATGAACCGGGTGCCGAACCAGATCACGGAAATCGTTGTGCCGCCGGAACCGGGCCTGATGATCGTGTTCCCGTCATATTATGAGCACTCCGTCTTGCCGTTTCGCGGCAAGACCGTGCGCCATTGCGTGGCGTTCAACATGAATTTCTGACCAAGCCTGACCATTGGTCTTAAGCTGCGTAGGCAAACCCGGTCCGGTGCGCTATGGGACTGTGCATGACGACGAGTTCCCGTGAGAACACGGCATGACAGAGTTACACATAGATTCCGTGTCATCTGGTGGTGTGTCGATGCCGCTAACCGGGGAACCCGCCCCCGCGATTGCGTTCTCAGACATATCGGTGGTGTTCCCGGAGCGGCGCGGCAACCTGTTTACGGCGGTCAGGGACATTGATCTGACGATAGCCGACGGCGAGTTCGTCGCAATCGTTGGGCCAACAGGATGCGGAAAGTCGACGCTTCTCAACGTCGCCGCAGGTCTTTTGCAACCCGCGTCAGGGTCTGCTCACATTTTCGGCAAACCGTTAAGTGGGTTAAACCCGCAAGCGGGTTATCTTTTTCAGGCTGACGCGCTGATGCCGTGGAAGACGGCGCTGGAGAACGTTGCCATTGGGCTTGAGGTTCGCGGCGCATCGCATGATAACGCGCGCGCTCAGGCAAAAGCATGGCTCGCGCGCATGGGCTTGTCGCGGTTTCTCGACCGTTACCCCGCGCAACTTTCCGGCGGCCAGAAAAAACGCGTGTCCCTTGCACAGGTTTTAATCCTGAAACCCAAGATCCTTCTCATGGATGAGCCGTTCGGACCACTCGACGCTCAAACGCGGGCGATCATGAGCGAATTGCTGTTGAACCTCTGGAGCGCGGATCGAAAGGCGGTCCTGTTCGTCACCCACGATTTAGACGAGGCCATCGCCCTGTCCGACCGGGTGGTCATCATGGGCGCCGGGCCCAGCGCAACCATCATCGGCGACTACCGCGTCACGATTCCGCGCCCGCGCGATCCGACGGAAATTCGGCATACGCCGGAGTTCGCGGCCATTCACCGGGAAGTCTGGTATAAACTGAAAGGCGAAGTGTTGAAAGCTTACGCGCAGGAGGACGTGCTGTGAGCACGCTATCGAGATCACCTTTACATGAGGCCGAAACATCGCCAACGATGAAAACACTTGGCCTTATCGGCGGTATGAGCTGGGAAAGCACAGCGCTTTATTATCGTAATCTCAATACCATCGCGCGAGAAAGACGGGGTGGTTTGGCATCTGCTCAGCTTTTGCTCTGGTCATTCGATTTTTCAATCATATCGAAGCTTCAGGGGGAGGGAGATTGGGCGACACTTACTGTCATGATGGTGGACATGGCGCAGCGGCTTGAGAAGGGTGGAGCCGAGGCCTTGTTGATCTGTGCGAATACGATGCATAAAATGGCGGCCGAGGTCGAAGCGGCAGTAGCAATCCCGCTGATCCATATCGCGGACGCGACCGCCGACGCTATTGCAGCCAAGGGATGCCGACGTCCATTATTGCTGGCGACCCGCTTTGTGATGGAAGAGACTTTTTATAGAGACCGCCTGCAAGCAAGGCATGACATCGAAGCCGTAATCCCCGCGCAAACGGATCGTCTCGAACTGCATGCTATGATTTTCGACGAGTTGTGTAGGGGGATTATAAGTCAGTCGTCGAAGTCGAAACTTCTGCAAATCGTTGGAACTGCGCGAAACGATCATGGCATCGACGGTGTCATCCTTGGGTGCACCGAGTTCGGATTGCTCGCCGGACAGGACGATTTCGATATTCCCGTTTTCGATACCGCCGCGCTGCATGCTAACGCCGCAATGGACTTCGCTCTTGGAAACGCGGCAAGCGCTGCATGAGCCGAGCAAACGTCATTGCCCTTCAGGTTCTCGTCGCTCTGTTCGTGCTAGCCGCTTGGCACGTGCTGAGCACGGTTCCAGTGCCGAAGGTCTGGCTTTTGCTGGCAGACCCGCCGTCGGCCGCAGACCTGTCGACCCGCGTCGCCGCGCTGCCGAAAGAACCATTGCTTCAGCCATTCTTTTTCTCAACGCCTATCGATGTCGTGCAGCGGACCTGGAAAGACTTCGCGAGCGGTGTCATCTGGCGGCACCTTTGGATCACGGCCATCGAAACCGTGCTCGCCTTTGTCATCGGCGCGCTGGGCGGGTTGATCATCGGCTTCTGGTTTGCGCGGCGTGCCACACTTGCAGCCGTGTTCGACCCTTACGTGAAGGCTGCCAATGCATTGCCCCGCGTGGTTCTAGCGCCAATCTTCGCGCTGTGGTTCGGGCTTGGCATCTGGTCCAAGGTGGCGCTCGGCGTAAGCCTCGTGTTTTTCGTCGTGTTCTTCAACGTTTATCAGGGCGTCAAAGAGGTCAGCCCGCAAATCCTGGCCAACGCGCGCATGCTGGGCATGAGCGAGCGGCAATTGCTGCGGCACGTTTACCTGCCGTCGGCGCTGACCTGGGTGTTTTCATCGCTGCATACGTCCGTCGGGTTCGCGCTCGTCGGCGCCGTCGTCGGGGAGTATCTCGGAAGTGCGGCGGGCCTCGGCTACCGCATCAGTCAGGCGGAGGGCGTTCTCGATGTGACTGGCGTGTTTTCCGGGATGCTCGTCTTGGCTGCGTTCGTCGTGATCGTGGACGTGTTCGTCACTGTGGTGGAGCGGCGGTTGCTGGCGTGGCGTCAATAAGTGCCCCGTGCCGGTTAACGCGCGAATGGATTCTGCGGCTCGCGCGCTGGCCATTTCAGATCGCCTCTTATGCGGGAAACGAACAAACTCACCCATTCCTTCGCGGCCAGATCCATGCGTCGCAGTCCCTCCGAAGGCTGCGGAAAAAACCGCCAGCGGTCGATTTTCCCGCGTGTGCGGTAATCCACCGGCCACGGCACGATCTGGAAGCCGTTTGCCTCGAACAGCGCCTTCGACCGCGGCATGTGGAATGCCGACGTGATCAACAGCCATCGCTGATTGCCGGTCGGCTTCAGCATTTCAGCCGTGAATTTCGCATTCTCCACCGTGTTTCGTGACCGCGTCTCAAGCTTAAGCCGTGGTGGCGCGAGGTTGAACGGCTCGAAGAAGCGCATGGCAACTTCGGATTCGCTGAGTTCGTCATAAATGAATTCTGCCTTGCCGCCCGAGAAGATAACCGGAAGATCGGGGTAAACTCCTGCAAGGCGCGCGGCCTCCGTCATCCGTTCGGCAGCTTCGTTCAGTTGAGGCTGCGCGCGCAGCCGAGAGACCGTGGTGTCGAGCGCCCCGCCCAGCACGATGATGCCGGCAAGACCCCTCATGTCTTCCGGCCTTGCGGGTCTGACCCAGTTTTCGAGCGGTGCGGTCAGCCAGTTGGCGACGGGAGAAACACCGAGAATGACGTAGGCGGCCGTTCCCGCGATCATCAGCTTCAGTCCCAGACGTCGCCATGGCGCAATAAGCGCACCTGCCACCAGCAAGCCGGCGATCAGCGATGACGGCTGAAGTGCCGACCAGAGGACTTTGCTGATGACGAACCACATGGTCGAGCCGACTCATTTATTACGCGCATACTTGCGGACGAAAGTTCACTCGATACCCGCGTAGGCGCCCGAGTCCGCTTTAGGCAATTGCCCGCTCATAGGGCATGAGATGGTTTAGGGAAGTCTTGTTGCGTGCGTCAAGCCAGATCACGCTGTCAGGGCAAAATCCGAAATCGTTAACGTTTCATTTTAGCTGCAATATCGGATCGGTCAGTTTGACATCGCCGGGCTTTGCCCGGGTAATCCAGTGATTTCAAATCTGGATGGCCGGGTCAAGCCCGGCCAAGACCTTGAAAGTCTCCCGCAGCCTCACCTCATGGGCACGGACTGCGACGAGACGAAACACGCGATGCCACGAGTGATCACATTTGAACTCGGATCATCCTCGATAATCGCTGACCAGGTATTCATCCGAGGTCCAGCCGCGAACGCCCCTGTATTCGACCCTGCACCAGTTCGCTCGACGGGGAGATTTTTCGCAATCGAAAAGCTTGATCCCCCGATCGCCTCCCCGCAGTTTCATGATCAATCGGGGCCGCTCCGGATTGTCGAACATGCCGATGGTAGCGTTCCCCGGCAGGTTTACTCGGGCGAGGTAGTGGACAGGAACGGGAGAATCCCGGCGGGGCGTGGTATATCCATAATTGCCTGTGTTTGGATTTACCCAGCGGGTTGATGGTGCCTGTTGAGGGGCTGCCGATTCATTTTGTGAAACTGGCTTTGTTTCATTTTCCGGAGCCTGATTTGCAGTCGTTTCCTTCGAGGTTGAATTGTTATTAGAATAGTAGCTTTGCACCGCCGCAGCAACGAATAAGCCGACGATTAAGGTACCGAGTGCATTGTCTGTGGCACTTCCGCTACTTTCACTTCCACCCTCCGCGTTTTTGCGAGGGCCACAACTACCCTGATAATATGAACCGCCACCACGTCGACAGCTCTCAGCGCGCGCAGCCTCATTATCTTGGTGATTCATCATTCTCTGGGCGTCACTAGCTCCAACCTGTGCATGGGAAATCGTCGACGTGGCTAAAAATACGCTCATTGTCGAACACACTATGAACTTCGAAATCGACATACCGCCTCCTGAATAACTCCCTGCTCAGGTTAACAGGTCCCCCCCCCCCGAAAGTGCATCAATATGATTTTTTAGACTTGTTGAAATCTTACAACACAGCTCACTTATTGGTGCGGACGGCGGGACTCGAACCCGCACAGCCTTACGACCGAGGGATTTTAAGTCCCTTGCGTCTACCATTTCGCCACGTCCGCATCAGTGAGCGAGAATTAGGCCAACTGCATGATGAGCGCAACTGTCACCCGCTATCAATTTCAGGAAACAGCATACGAGGCCTTGGACGGTTTCGGCTTCGGAGGCAGGACCGTTCCGGTGTAGGTTCCATGCCGGATTGATGCGAGTAACAGTAAAAACAGTGTCGTCGCATTCAGGCTATGCCAGATGAAATGGGTGCCAAGTTTGCGGCCGCAGACCACGAAGTCGTCGCAGAGCGCGAAATCCAGCGACCGGAATGTGACCGAGATGACGAACACGAGACTTGCGCCCAGAACGAGCGACCATGCAGGATGCCGCCGGATGAGAAGCCATCCGCCAATCAGCCACATGACGATTAACGCTGGTCCATAGCCGAGGCTGCCGTTGACACAGGGTTTCGCGACCATCGGTGCTTCCAGGAAGCCGACGTTGCCATCGCCCCAGCATCGAATATTCAGGGACAACGCGCCGGACATGATGAAGATGACGACGGCGGCAGCCACAAAAAGCCAGGGCGCACGCACCCAGTATCGAACCGCGAACGCAAGATACGTCAGCATGAAAATCCCGATGGGGATCGTATCCATACGCACCGTGATGCCGTTGGGAATGGTGTGAAACAGAAAGCTGCCGATCCCGATGGCGATCAAAATCGTCACGAACATATAATGCCAGAACGAATGAGCGATGCGAGGCCTACGGCGCAAAAGCACGATCCCGGCAAGCCCGGCGATCACAAACCACCCGTTCGTCACGGCGTTGAGCGGTTCAGCCCAAAAGCTTGCACTGGCGCTGCGCTCGCAGTAAGCAAGCAGGTACGTCGGGTCTGCGTTCAAAATGCCCATGAGGGTGCCGTTTGCTACGTGGATGCTGCTAAACCTTAGCGGAGGCGAATTAATAAAACGATCATTTTCGCAACGGTAGACGCAGATAATCAAGCCGCGTTGTATATGCGTCTTGGCTTGCTCGGCGCAGTGGACTACCGTGCCACCTTAAGACTCGGCCAAGGAGTGACCATGCGCTTTCGCATTCTGGCAATAGCCGCGTTTCTGTTGTCGTCGGCGGTTTTCGCCGTATCCAGTTTCGCGGCCGGCTACAAACCCGAAGAACGTTACGAGCGGCAGGATGAGCGTGCCGGTCCGGCACCATACAAATCGAAACGAGCGCGTCACGCGCCCTATCGCAATTGCTGCGAGGGGTACCGGTTTGTGTATGCGGAAAGCTGGCAGGGTTTCAAACGGGTTGTCGCTCCCGTTCGTAAGGCGAGGCTTGGCGAGGAAGTGCGCCTGCCAGGCGGTTCGTGGGTTTATTGCGAATTTTCCTGTGAATACACGCTTCGCAAACAGAGCCTCGATTTTTGGGAGGGCGTCGTGAAGCAGGACGACAGCGTGTCGCCGGGCCTGTTTCGCAAAGATTTCTATCTGGATCACCCTCGCCGTTATTAGAGACGATCACGGTTCGCGCGCACAACCAACTTTGCGTCCGCTCCGGAAGGTTATAAACGTTTAGGCGCGGTCCCCGCGAGCAGACTGTGCCCGGCCTGAACGGTTTCGAACATATCCGCCGCAGAGCGGCCGTCGTGAGCCTGGCCTTCGGTGAGCTTCAGCGCGATTGGAAGGCCATTCGTATCGACAGGGCATGGACCTTTGTCGTCAGGCCACCGCGCAAACGGCCCATGCAACGGGATCGGCCGTCTTTTTTTTTACCCTTGGCAGCCTGCTGATGAACGCGGATCGAGGAGGAATCGATCATCTGGATGCTGCCGTCGTAAGCCGCTGACACAGCTTGAAAAAGCCCATACGCCTGCCTTGCGCCACCGGTTGAAGGGTTCACGCACATTGTGTGCGGGCCATGGCGCGCCGGAATATCGGCCCGTCTGGGCGAAGCCAAGCTGCGCCTGGACGGCGCACCCGTGCTAAGACGCCAGAAGGCTTGTCCCCGCGAAGGCGCGCGTAAGCGGGGATGCCATTCAAAACACGCCGGTCGTCAACACCCGGAACACCGCGCGGTTTGTTCGGTAATATAGGCTGGATCACAGACCATTCGAAATCCGTCAGATCAAAGCGCGCCCTTCAAACCTCTGAGTTGGATGCTTGAATCACTGTTCGCTCGACTTGTGAATCTATTTATGGGTATGTCACCTAGCCTCCGCTTACCGTGCCGTGTTTGTAAGCCCGTATCCAGTCGATGGCAAAGACGCCCGGGAAGACGGTCGATGCATCGGGAGATCCGGGCCAGCTTGCGCCAATCGAGAGGTTTGCAAGCATATACATCGGCTTGCTCATATCTTTAGGTGTGGCTGTGCGCGCGACTTCAACGCCATCGAAATACCAGCGCAACTCATCCTTTTGCCATTCGAGGGCGAATTGATGAAAATCGGCTGACAGGTCTGGAACGGTCGTATTGCTGGTGATGGAGGTATGCCGATCCAGGTGATTTGAATGGAATGTGCTGTACAGGATGGTGGGCGTGTGACCGAGGATTTCGAAAACATCGAGTTCCGGCGGCCATGAACTGTCGGACGGCAGCAACCAGAACGCTGGAAAATATCCGCGGCCTTTCGGAAGCTTCGCCCGCATTTCGAACACACCATAAAGCTGCGAAAAACTGCCTTTGCTGGTTATGAGACCAGATGTGTACTTTCGGCCCCAGATGTGAGGCAGCATCTCATCCGACGCTTTGTCACCGACAATTTCAAGGATGCCATTCGTGATCCGAAACGGATTGACGCCGAAGGGCGCGTCTCGTGTCCCGCGAAACCCGGGGTCGGTGTAAACCTGTTCCTCAGCCGTTAGCGAACGGCTCGCTTCGGCTGTGGGCGGTCCCCACCCGTAATTCGTCCGCCAGATGCCGCCGGTCAGCCTGCCCGGAACCTGATTTTGGGAATCCCAACGGAGGCTCTCGAAATCGTCGGCGAACGTTTCGACGAGGTTCTTGCGGTCCAGTTCCAACTGAAAGCATGTGTCTGGAATGGCGCTCAGCTTCGTGTTGGCGATCCGCACGATTGCGCCATCGGGGAGGCTTACGACGACCGCATCGCCGTCCTGCTTCATCAGAGGGCGCACATCGGAGACCTGGCTGAAGCCATATCCCTGAATGCGCAGGAAATGGTTTTTGCCCGCGTCAAAGCCTGAGATGGTCCCGTTTCCATTACCCTTTTTGATGATGAACACGCCGCCTTCTTTGCCTTCGAACGTGTTGCCTGAACTTGCGAACACGCCGGCGACCTGCTTGCTGGCCACGTTTTCAATGGGCTTTCCGTAGCCGTCCTGTGCTCTCGCCCGTTGGTGTTTAACGGCGAACAGAAAAAGCAGGGACGCTCCGGAGAGCGCGGCAACCAGCGCGAAGGATGCCACCTTTGAAAAAGGGTGCCGGAATTTTATCATGGATCGGTCCTCGACCGTGAGCTTTGGAAGGTGGCTTGACGTTTGGGAATGGTCTGCAGTGCAACGGTCGAGTGCCTCGCTGCGGTGGGCAAATTTTGTTTTCGATTGAAAATCATTCGCACACTTCCGTGCAAAAAGCCCAGAGACCATCCAAGATGCATGAACATAGCTGCGACACCGGCATAGCCTGCGCACCACTCCCGCGACCGCAGCCCTATCGCCGCCCCGTATCCGAGACAGACCGCCGCCCATGTCAGGAATGGCACCGCAAAAATCGGGTGAATGGGCGAGAACAGCGCGAAGGCGGCCGCGGGAGCAACGGCGAGAGGTAAAGCCTGCCGCGGACGGGGCAGCATCCGGTGTTTGAAAACAGTTCGCGCGCGTCCACGTCCATAATTAAGATACTGGCGGAGCAAAGAAAGCGGTTGTCTGCGCGGAAAATATGCGACGGTTGCGTCACCGGCGAGCCAAATCTTGAACCCTGCGGCGGTCAACCGCCGATCGAGTTCGGAGTCTTCGTTATGCGTAAACGTCTCGTCATAACCATCGACAGCCCGGAATGCGGACAGGCACATAAGAGCATGATGACCATGGTCGACGAAGCGCCCATCGGCACTCAGCCTGTGCGCGGAGCCGCCATTGCCAAGCCGTGAGTTTTGTGCCGCCGCGGCAGCGCGTTGAAAACACCCAGTCCCTTCCGCGCGCATGCTGACAACAACAGACGCGGCGTTGCTTTCTCGCTGCGCGTCCACAAGCCGTTGACAATAACGGTGAGGATACCCGCAATGGGCATCAACCCGGATCAAGTAGTCTTTTTCATCCCCATACAAAACGACCGCGCGGTTCACGGCCACGCTTTGAATCTTTCGCTCGTTATTCATCAAAGTTATCTGCGGATGTCGCGCCGCAAGGCGTTCGGCGATTGCGATGGTTCCGTCGATGCTGCCGCCGTCTGCGATAACCAGATGCAGATCGAGCCCTTCGGCGTCCGCGATGATTTGCGTGGCCACCGTTTCGAGATGCAGCGCCTCGTTCAGGCACGGGATCACGGCAAGAACGGTTGCTCTGCGATCAGGGGCATACGAGACGGCGTCCATGAGCGAGTTCATCCTTCAAGGCAATAACGTAGGGTTACACATCGTCAAATCGCAGCATGGTTTGAACCGACAGCGTTCGCCGCAGCGGGTAAAACGAAGCCTCGGGGCTGAATAAGCTGTTGAACGAGGTGCTGGCAATCGTCCAGATTGTGGCTTAGAGACTCGTCCGGAATGGCTGCGACATGCGCGGCATGCTTCGCGTAAGCGGTTTCATCCAGCGTGCTGAAAAAAGCTTTCATTGCGAGTGCCAGGGGATTTGCCATCACGACACCGGCCTTGTGCCGCTTGAGCCAATACCCTGTTTCCACATCGGCGAGCGCAATCGGAACAGCGCCAAAATAGCTGCTTTCATAAATGCGGTTCGGCAAAAGCCAACTGGAGTTTTGGCCCTCTTCGTAGAAGTCGATGGCCCACGCAAAGTGTACATCATTGTAAATGCGTGCGAGATCGTCGCTGCCGTCGTAGGGACCGAGGTACGAGACATGAGGCAGCGCAGCCAGCTCGGCGTTCAGGTCTGGAAACACGGCCGGGGACGCTCGTCCACGCAAAACGATCTCGACCTTCCCATTCAACGCGGCGGCAAGCTCCGCCAGAATGTGCAGCGATTTGCGGCAGCGAAGCATGCCGAACAACCCGATTTTCCAGGGCGGACCCTGAGGGCGCGGGATCGCGGCACGCGCGGGTTCGTTACCCGGCAACAGAAGCTTGTTTTCGACCAGATGTATCCCGCCTTTATACCGGCGCGGCTCGAAGTACCTCTGCATAAATGCTGGCGAGCTAGTGAGGATGAGGTCCGCATTCCTCCAAAGCCGCGACTCAATCGTTCGAAGAATACGCCCTGGAACGCCGCTCGATAGAAGCATCCGATGAATGTCGAGGCACTCGTAGACAAGGGCGGCTTTTGGCGCAAATAGTGCGCGGGCGCGTGATGCAATCGCGAGCATCTCCAGATTTCGGGCAACGATGACGTCCGCGTCTCTCACAGTCTCTTTGAGCAAACGGATATCGACGATTGTTTTTGCTACGGAGCCTACACGCGAAAGCAGCCTCGCGTCGGCGGTTACACCAAGGTCAACGGTCGCAACCGCGTCGGCGACAACCGGCTGCGCGCCCGTGCCGCGCCGAAACCCCGCCAGATGAACGCTTGCGCCTCCAAGCGTTAGCATCCGCACCCGGCGATGCACGCTTTTGTCAGCCGTGTCGTGAACCAGATAAACGATCCGGACAGTCATCGCACGGCTGCAGTCTTGTGCGGTACGCGGGGGATCAAATGAATACTCCGCTTTTACCCGCCGCGTGCCAATCGGCGAGGGAGCTTTTCAATGTGTATGCATAGGGGAAACCCGCGTCTTGCAAGCGTTTTGGCACCACGTTTGTGGAGTGAAAAAGTTTGCGAAGGCGATCACGGTTGATGCTTGTGCGAACGCCGAACTGGCCAAGAACTTCAAAGCCCAGAGCCGCGAACATCATGGCTCGCATGGGCGCAACGAGGCGTGGCTCGTCGAAACCGGCCACTTCGCAGAACGCGGCACAGATATCGGAACTCGTGTAACGGTCCGGGTAGCAGAAATTATAGACCGTGACGCCTGACGTGCGTGCGTTCATGTAAAGCATGGATGCAACAAGGTCTTTCACATACCCGCACGCCTTGACGGTGTTGCGGCGTCCCGGATAAACGAAACGGCCACGTGCCAGAAGGTGGGCGAGACGCGTGAAATTCCCCCGCTCGGTCGGGCCGTAAATAACGGCGGGGCGAACGATAGTCAGGCGACGCGCGCCTGCGTTTTCTTCCTGCCAGGTCTCATGCTGCTTTTCGGCAAGGAGTTTCGACCGTCCATAAGCGGTTGTCGGCTCAAGGACCGAGGTTTCGTCCTTGGGTTCCTCGCACGAGCCATAGACTGAAATTGAACTCGTGAAGACAATATTGTCGCTACCGGTCGCCGTTGCGAAGCGGCAGACGTGTCCGGCACTCAACACGTTTGTCCAGTAATATTCCCAGTCTTTATGGCCAGGTGTCACATGGACTGCGGCAAGATTGAAGATCAGCGCGGGGCCATCTCCGCAAAGTCCGGCCGGGATCGGGGTGCGCAGATCATGATGGAGATATGTGACTCCATCCACCAAGAAACGAGGCTCCGCGACATCGACACAAAACAAACCGGCGTGTGGGAAATCGCTTTTCAACCGTTGCAGGAGGTGGGACCCTATGAATCCGGCACCGCCAAAAACAACGATTTTGGACCGTGTCTGGATCGAAGCCGCAAGCAGGATGTGAGAAGTGCTTTCGATGCCCTGTAAATCCATAACGAGAAAACCCGGTGCGGTCAAAGCCCTGGACTGCCGATAGCTCCGACGTAACAGAGCCTCAATATCAAGTCAAAGCGAAGTGTGAAGCTAAGTAAATTTTTGGTGTGCGTCGAACGCGCGGGTTTCAGAGCCGCCATTTTGGCCGCCATTTGGTCATGGCTGAGCTTGAGCCTAAGCGAATGCTTTCAATAAAAGATTAACAGTGACAGTCGCTTGATCGGTGTTGAAGCATGATGACTTCAGGTCGCAGCATCGTGGACTTTCGTCTGCGCGCAACCGAAGCGCCCGGTTCCTTCATGCACAGGTGCTCCCAGTAAAATGCATGTCGGCATCGGCGCGGCTCCATACGCAAGGCCTTAGTTTAGCGCGGATGATGGACCGAGAAGTTCGGGGCGGTACTCGAAATGCATCGTGTCGAAATGGCTCCATTTGCCACCCCAGATGAAACCATGCTTTTCGAAAATAGCAATAACGGCGTAAGGGATTTGGTTTTTGTAATCTTTTCCAGCCTCGCCCCTGGCCCACCGCCAGTAGTCTGAATATTTCGTGTTGATGTCGATGGCAGCACCGTAGGCATGCATGCTTTTGCGCGTGGTTCCGGCAATGCTGCGGCAGTTCAGCGTGCCTGCCGATGGTGCAAGATACTTCGCGTCGTCCTTGGACAACGTCTCAAGCTCGGCTGAGACCTCGCTTAAATGTTTTGCCGCATCGTTGACGGTCGTAAACGCGACCCGGCCGCCCTGATATTTTGGCACCCAGGCTATCGATGTCAGTTTTCCTTTCAAATCGTCTTTCGTGCAATCTCCGTACATCTTGTTGAAGAAAGCTTCGTTGCGCACACGGCCCGGATCGAAGTTCATGGCTGGTGGCGCGCCAGATTCACCCGGAGAATACACCATGCGAAATTGATCTTTAATCGACGGACGTTCCAGCAACGTTTCGAAAGGCTTGTTGTCGATCCCGTCGTCGAAGGGCATCCGCGTGCCGTCTTGCCAGATCAGATCGTTGCCTTCGAAGCCTTTAA
Source organism: Rhodomicrobiaceae bacterium (assembly GCA_965247345.1). Lineage (GTDB taxonomy): Bacteria > Pseudomonadota > Alphaproteobacteria > Rhizobiales > Rhodomicrobiaceae > Rhodomicrobium. The sequence goes on from CBDFGZ010000017.1 coordinate 42,901, forward strand.
GCTGCGAAGGATATGCCGCAACGAGACGCGCCATCAAGGTTGCGTTATCGGGCAAGTCAGCCGACTGGGATCGCGCAGGCAATGCGGTCTGGACACATAACGCCACCGAAAACGCGATGCCGGACCAAAGGTTCATCATGATCCTATGCTGCTTTTCGGGGCTGCGGCGCGGGCTTCCCGGCGATAGCCTCGAGAGCACGGTCGATCCAGCTTACCTTCGGCTGTTTGACGCGTTTGCGGCGCAGGCGCGCACCACCAGGTGTAAGCACAAGGTCCAAGGTCCGCGTGTGGTACACGTCCAGTCCCGGCCTGTGACCAATGCTCATGATGGATGCCTCCGACAATTCCTCGGTGAAGATGCGCATCATACGGTCCTGGTTTTCGTCGTCCAGTGCCGCAGTGGCCTCGTCGAGGAATACCCACTTCGGTTTGTGCAAAAGCACGCGCGCAAATGCCAGGCGCTGTTGCTGCCCAAGGCTCATGAGCTTGTCCCAGCGATCTTCCTCATCGAGCATGGCGATGAAGCTTTCCAGATGCACCCGCGTCAACGCCGCGGCTATCTGTTCGCGGGTGAACGCTCCTGGACTTTTCGGATAGCTAACGGCGGCTTCAAGGGTGCCGAGCGGAATGTACGGCCGCTGCGGCAGAAACATCATTTCATCCCGTGGCGGCAATGAAATCGTTCCCGATCCCCAGACCCAAAGGCCGGCAACCGCGCGAAACAGCGTGCTCTTGCCCGAGCCGCTTTCGCCGGTGATCAACACCCGCTGACCGGGTGTAATGTAAGCTGTCGCCTGTTCGATCACGACGCCGCCGTCCGCCAGATGAACGCTCACGTTCTTGAACGCGAGATGACCCATGCCGTGCGGCTCCAGCGTGATCTGCTCGACCTCGCCGTGCTCACCTTCGAAATCGTCTACGGTGCGGATGGCCTCGCGGAAGATCGAAACCCGGTGCAGAGCCGCGCGCCAGTCGGCAATTTTTGCGAAGTTGTCGACGAACCAACGCAGCGACGACTGAACTTGTGTAAATGCGCCCACCACCATCATCAGGCCGCCCAGATTGAGCGTGCCCTGAATGTAACCCGGCAGCGCGATCAGTGTCGGCACGACGATCATGAACCAGCCATACCCGGATGTAATCCACGTCAGTTGCGAGAGGGCAACCGAGAGATTGCGCATGGCACCGATGACCGCATTCACGTTCTGGTTGATCACGCGGCGTTCGTCACCTTCGCCGGCATAAAGCGCGACGCTTTCCGCGTTCTCGCTGACACGAACGAGCGAGAAGCGCAGGTCGGCTTCTTTCGCATACCGTTCCGAGTTCAGAGGAATGAGCGGACGGCCAACACGCCAGGTAAGCCAGGAGCCGACAGCCGCATAAATCAGCGCCGCCCACACCATGTACCCCGGAATTGTTCGTTGCTCGCCGTAAATGTTGAAGGTCACGTTCGAGGACAGCACCCAGAGCACGCCGATAAAGCTCAGGAGCAGCAGCAACGCCTGCAGCAAGCCCACGCCAAGGTCGGCGGACAACTCGCTGAAGTGTCGCGCGTCTTCCTGAATGCGCTGGTCGGGGTTGACCCCTTCGTTGGCGCTTATGCCAAGGCGATACGCACGACCGGGCATCAGCCAGTGATCGAGCAACGTACTCGTTAGCCACTCACGGATGCGTAGCTTCATGATTTCGTGAAAGAAAGTCTGCACGACAACGATGCCGAGCAGCACGACAACAATCACGAGAAACACCATCACCTGATGCCCGATCAGCCCTGCGTCCTTGCGTTCGACCGCGCTGAAGAAACTCCCCTGCCATTGGTTGAGATAAACCTGTCCCGCCATGTTGGCGATGAGCATTGCGAAAAGTCCGGCGGCGAGCAGCGTCAGCTTGTTGCGGAACGGCGACGTTTTCAAATCGCTGAACAGGCCTGAAAGTTCATGATAAACCGCCGATACCCGTTCTTGCGGTGGTTCAGCAGGCTCCACCGGTTCCACCGGCGGTTTCGCGATGTGCTGCCGTGTTGCCAGGATATCGGCAGCGTTGTCGTCTTCGCCCAATTTGACGGTGATCGTTTCCATGCTCAGACCCCAACAGGTTCAACGCAGCAACCGGTGGCTTAACGATGGAATGCAAAAACTGTTCCGTATTCAGTGAAACAAGATGAACCTATTCCGCAGCTTCCGCCATTTTTAGCACAGAAGTCGGCATCTCAAGGCTGCCTGCGGCAACCAGACGGGAAAAGATTCCCGTGCCTGCTGCCAGTTCCTGGTACTTTCCGGCCTCGACAATACGGCCTTTGTCGAGCACAAGGATTTTGTCTGCGTTCGCAACCGTCGACAATCTGTGCGCGATGAGAAATGTGGTTCGTCCTTTTCGCACCGCGTCGAGGGCGCGCTTGATCTTGAACTCGGTTTCGTTGTCGAGCGCACTTGTCGCCTCGTCCAGCATCAGGATCGGCGCGTTCTTCAGGATTGCACGCGCAATTGCGACCCGCTGACGCTCGCCCCCGGAAAGCATCGCCCCGCGCTCCCCGATGACAAACTGATATCCGCCGGGCTTCGCGCTGATGAAGTCGTGAGCTTCGGCAAGGCGTGCCGCGGCTTCAATTTCCTCATCGGTGGCGCTTGGGCGACCGACCCGAATATTTTCAGCTATGGAGCGGTTGAACAGGCCCGCGTCCTGAAACACGACCGCAATGGACTGCCGGAGCGAGGTCAGGGTCACATCGCGGATATCGACACCATCGATGAGCACGGCACCTTCCTGCGGATCGCGCAGCCGTTGTAATAGAGCAAGAGTTGTAGTTTTCCCGGATCCCGTCGGACCAACCAGCGCAATGGTTTCGCCGGGTGCCGCTTCGAGATCGATGCTGAAAACACCCTGATCGCTATAGGGAAACCGAAACGTGACGTTGTCGAACTGAACGCGTCCTGCAACATGGTCAAGGGCGCGGGCATCTGGTTTTTCCGAGGTGCTGCCCATGGTGTCGAGCAGGCTGAAAAAATTTATCAGTGTCGGCGCCTGGATCGACAGGCGTGACACGAAGCTCGCGAGTTGGTCGAGCTTGGCGATCAATATCCCGGCAAAAGTCACGAAAGATACGATTTGACCCACAGTCACCTCGCCACGCGTGGAAAGAACGCTGCCAATAAACAGCACCGCAACGATGGTTATCGTCGCTCCTGCCCGCGTAAGCACCGTCAGGACGGCCCACCAGGTCAGGACAGGGTATTGAGCTCGCAGCAGATCGGACATGAGGCCACGAAGCGCGTTCGTCTCATCCATCAGCCGCGTATAACTTTGAACCACGGTCACGTTGCCGATCACGTCGCCAACCCGGCCGAAGACGCTTTGGTGATGCTGCTCAACCGTCGCCTGCCCGCCTTGGGTTCGGCGGATCACGACCATGTTTGCGAGCAGGTAAAGCACCGCCAGCGCGCCAAGCACCGCCGCCAGACGCGTATCGACCGATATCGCCGTCGGGACCAGCAGGATGATCCCGATGATTGCGGTCAGGTGATCGCGCAGAAAGGAGAGCCATAGCGCGAAAAGTTGATCGGTGCCTGCGAGCATCGTGCGCACAACCCGGCCCGATCCCTGCTCCGCATGATAACTGATGGGCAGGGTGATCGCGCGCTCGAATGCCCGTCCCATGGCGAGCAAACGCTGCCGGTGGGCAAGACGATCAGACATCACGGCCAGAACAACGCTCGCCACGATGTTAAAAAGCCCGAGTGTTGCCCATAGGGCGATAGTGGGTGCAGCCTGCTCCTTCTTTGACAATGCGTCGACAATATTTCCGAACAGGATCGACTCGGCAAGTTGAACGACCGCAACAATGACGCCGGCAATCACCAGAGTGATCGCCAGTGCGCGCTCTGAAGCGAGCATTGAAAGCGCACGCGCATAAATTCTTATGAAATGCATAAGGCCGCCGATCCCCACGCTTGTGTCATTTCTCGCTGGCAATATAACGCACCGAGCTTAAGCATGTGCCCGTGACGGCAAGATGATTATGCGGCTTTTAAGAGGCAGGTTGTGTGAAGTTTGCTGTCACGAAGCAGGTATGTCACCTTGGTTCGTCCGACCAACAAACGGCAGGCTTGAAGCTGTCATGTAAGTTGTTCCACAGCAGCATTTCGTCGATTAAACAACCCATCGCCTTTAAGGATGAACACTTTCACGAGATTGAATGCGCTGGGTTGCAACAAGATGCCATCCTCAGGGTGCTCAAGGTCAATCTCAAGATCGGGAAGACTGAGCCTGTTTGTGACGCCGTCGGCGGCCAAAAGCGTTACGCCGATATTATCATAAAAATAATCGTGTTTCGCCGCGCGCCATTCCTCAGTCCCTGTCGTCCGCGCGAACAACCGCCAGAGACATCCGATTTCAGGATCAGCGATCATACACAGCCAGCGTAAACTTACCACGCATGGTAGATCGCTCGCACCCTCGATCTGCACTTCGCCGCCGGAGAGGCTGCTGGCGTAAAACGCAGACGCGAGGACGGGCCCAACACTTAAAGGTACTTGGCCCGCTGTATCCAGAAAGCATGGCACATGCAGGGAGCTTTTCGGCAGCACGCATACGTATTCAATTTTCGCGGTGGGTCGATCTTTGGGCGATGCGTCGTTGCACGAAGGCTTCCCGGGCATATCGTCGGAATTTTGATCGACCGCCCATTCGACGATGCTGTGAAGACAGTCCGCCCCGTTCGAAACGCGCTGGCGCGGCGACGTGCGTAGCGGTGCCGCATCGCTTGTGGTGTGTATGGAATACATGAAGTTACCCCGCGTTTTTATCCCTTGCAGGATTTCACACCCCAACCAAGAAAGGATTAAAGCCCGCGTTCAGGCCCTATTCTTGTGACGAGCTTTGAAACGTTTGCCAAGAGGATGAAGCGACAACTGCCGCCAACGGGAAAGGCCGGACGAGGTCCGGCCCTGGGTAAAGCT
>CBDFGZ010000018.1:0-332418 GCA_965247345.1 Rhodomicrobiaceae bacterium
GGCGAAACCCGGAACAACGGCCACCGAGGTCGGCCGGTCCAGTGCCGACCCAGCCCTTTTTCATGTCAACGCGGGCGAATACCGCCTTGTGGCCGCATCCGGGCTGATCAGGCACGAGACCAGGGTTACGGTGCAGGCGGGGAAGGTTTCGGCGGTGACGATCCCGACAGGGGTTGGGGTCTTGAATGTCAAGGCATTTGCCGCTGAAGGTCAGCCGAAGTTGGTCCCAGCGTTCTACCGACTGTATTCCACGGGCGCGGATGCAAAGGCCACGCCTCTGCTGACCATCGCCGGACCCGCCGGTCGCGTGCAGTTGCCCGCAGGAAGTTACAGGCTTCAGACCACCTATGGGCAGGCAACGCTCGATAGCGCCATTATCGTCACGGCTGGACAGATCACCACGCAATCCGTAATCCTGAATGCGGGCGAAGCCTCGATCAAAGCCGGTATCGAGAAAGGGACCTCCAGCGATGCGACGCGGGTTTGCGCGATTTACAATGCTTCAGCGCCCACGACCGCCGACGCTGTGGCCCGAGCGGTCGGGGTCAACATCTCGTTCATACTGACGGCGGGCGACTACGAAGCGGAGTGCAGGAGAAAGGGAAGTGTTTCGGGAGGCAAAAGAACGCCCGTTCGCATCACCGCAGGCGAAACTCACACCGTCGATATCGCTGCAGAGGAGCGTTGACAGCGGGATCAAGGACGCGTTTTGAGAGCGAGTAAGCCCTTATCTTGTTCACGCCCAGTTCGTGCTTGTTTATATGACGTGACCGTCAGGGGGTTTTGTATGCCACGTACAGTTAACGTGTTTCTCGTCAGTATTGCAGTCGCGCTAACGCTTGGGGTTCAGGAGCGATTGCAGATATCGGCGGCATCGGCAGCACCGAAATCGACATCGAAATCGGCACCCCTCGCCGGCGGCGACGACGCAGGTGCCGATCTGACTCAGGAGATGACCGAAGAAAAAGCTCCCGAGGCGCGTCCCGTTCCGCCAAAAGTCGGAGCACCCGCGCCTGTCACCTTCAGCGTGCGTCTGAGCGAAAACAGTTCGATCCCCATGTCCGACGTGGTCTGGCGTGTCTTTGAGGCGCGGGCCAGCCGCGACGGCGGTTATCGCCTTGTGAAAAACTCGCGCGAACCGCGTCCGACCATCGATCTCAATCCCGGCGAATATTTCGTTAACGTGTCTTATGGCCGGGCGAACGTGACCAAAAAGATCGGGGTTTGGCCCGAAAAGCCAGTTACTGAAGAACTGATCATGCATGGAGGTGGCCTCCGGTTGTCGGCGACCCTTGCGAAGGGGCCTATCGTGACCGAGAACCTGCTCAAGTTTGAGATTTATGCGGAAAGTCAGGATCAGTTCGGCAACCGGCAAAAACTTCCCGTCGATCTTCGTCCTGGCGTTCTCATCCGCCTCAGCAGCGGCATCTATCACCTGGTGAGCACTTACGGGGACGGCAACTCGGTGATCCCAGCCGATTTTGTCGTGGAAGCCGGTAAAATCACCGAAGTTGTGATCGACCACGATGCAGGCAAAGTCAACCTCAAGCTCGTGCAAAGGGCGGGCGGGGAAGCAGTCGCCGATGCGCGGTGGACCATTTTCAACGCGACTGGCGACATCGTCAAGGAAAGTGCTGGCGCATTTCCCACGCATATTCTGGCGGCTGGAGATTATCGAGTGTCGGCCTTGCAGGGCGACCGGACATATTCAACGGAGTTCAAGGTTGCAGCAGGAGCAACCCGCGTGGTCGAAGTTCCGATGCAACAGTAACGTTGCAGCGGACCATCATTCCGCCTCTTCCTGAAACTGCATGATGACATAAACACAAAGGCAGATACTGCAGATAAGATACATCATGATCGACGCAGACCACGCCAGATATCTTTCCGCTACACTGTTCTGAGGCGCGTGGATTGATGCAAGGGTCTGTGCCAGATCCTGTGCGGACGCGACTGCCACGTAGGGCGTAGCCGCGATTGCCAGCCCGACCCCGACGGTGCCCAGCAACGTTATGATAACACCGCGCTGGCGAAACAGAAACCAGATCAGGATGCCGGCCGTCTGCAAAGAAATCGCGATCCCGATCAGGGTCAGAAACCATGACAGGCGCAGCCCGCGCCCGGCGACCGCACCAAGCCCGAGATAGTTGGTCGCAGCGATTGTCAGCCCCAGGATGGCGATGGCCACCGGGACACGCGCCGGGTCTTTTGCATCGCCGGACCGGATGAGAAACATGGCAAAGCCGGTTCCGAGCAGGGCGATGGCGGCCGACACCGCGATCAACCCCGGGTTTCGCTGCCAGTTCAGTTGGGCATCGATGGCGAGCGCACTTACGAAGTGTGTCGCCCAGATCGAACTCCCGAGCGCGAATGCGGCCATGACCATGCGCGTCCGACCCTCGGTGTTCGGCAAGGACATTATTCCCGATGTCATGACGCAAGCGGTGAAAGCCCCAACGATGGCGATAGTTGCAGAAAGAATAACGAGACTGGGGTCGAACGTGACCATCATGACGCACCTCCCTTGCGACGCGCTTCGCGCTCTTTTGCCTAGCTTTAGCAGGTTGTGTCAGAAGCGCAAACGGTGCGACACTTTTGCGAATGGACGCAAATCGCTGCGGTTCGAACAGTGTCATCGACCTGTCGCTGCGCGAAAGCGGGGATCCGCCCCCGGTTAAGGTTTCATGTCAAGCTGGCGAGAGATGATCGCCGAAAATTCATCCGCGAAAGCCTCCAGCCGCTGTGTCAGCTTGGATGCCGACTGGGTGAAATTGTTATAGAAAATAACCGCCGGGATCGCGGCCAGCAGCCCGAGCGCCGTTGCAAAAAGCGCCTCCGCGATGCCGGGTGCAACGACGGCCAGACTTGTATTCTTGCTTGCCGCGATACTTTGGAACGAAGTCATGATGCCCCATACCGTGCCAAACAGCCCAACGAACGGAGCAACCGCGCCAACGGTCGCCAGAAACAGCAACTGGCGCTCAAGACGTTCCATTTCTCGCGAAATGGCGACATCCATGACGCGTTCCATGCGCATCTGTAATCCCGGGAGCGGTTTGGTTGACGTTTCGACGGAGCGCCGCCATTCCCGCATGGCGGCCACGAAAATCGCAGACATGGCACCTGTCGGCTTCTGAGAAAGAGCGAGATACAGCTCGTCGAGGGATTGTCCCGACCAGAACACGCGCTCGAACTCGTCGGTCTGTTTTCTGGCGCGGCCAAAGGCCAGGGCCTTTTCGATGACGATGGACCAGCACCATACCGACGCCCCCATAAGCCCGATCATGACAAACTTGACAACGGGATGAGCTTGCAGAAACAGGGCAAGAAATGAAAAGTCGCTTGATGATCCCATGGCGTCCTTGAAGGCTGAATGACATTGCTGTCTTCTGGTTATCAGCCTTGTGCTCCTGAGTCATCATTTCGCCTTCACTCGGCGGTTGTATCTTGACGTACAATCAACAGGCCTGGAAGCGAAGTCGGCGCGAAAGGAGTTCCTTTTGCAACGCCGCCCAGATGAATTGCGGAGCGATCGTTTTGCCAAATCGACATCACTCGCTGTTGCTGTTTTCTAACTGTCGCGAGCGCGCCGCTCCGCTTTTTCGACATCTCGCGCGTGCACTGGTTCTCTGTGCGGGACTATGTCTCGTCTCGTGCGGAAGCGTTGGCGACCGGACCACGGCTGCGATGACGCCCGCGGGAGCCGATGCACCAAATGGCGCGCCTGTAGCGCTGTCCCCACGCCGCGCCACGTCGCAGATCATTACCATGGCGGTCAATCAGGATGATGTGGCCAAGGCGGTCGAGCGGCTGCGCATAACGAAGAAAAAAAGCGATAGCCCGTTCGAGCAGGCAGGGGCGGACCTGAACAGCGATGGGCGTGCTGAAGCATTGGTGTTGTTAACCGGCGCGGACTGGTGTTCACCTCAAGGATGTACACTTGCCGTTTTTCAGCCAAGCGAGGCGGGATTTCGTCCGATCTCGCAGACCACCGGCGTTCGTGCCCCGGTCGCGGCAGGAGCCCAATCCAATGGCGGGTGGCGTGACCTGATCGTGAAAACGGGTGTGGGAAAAGTCGTTCGATTGCAGTTTTCGAGCGGAGGCTATCCCGCGAACGCCGCCGGCCAGCCCGACGCGAGCGCCGATGTGGCTCAAGCCGAGGTTCTGCTTCAGGCCGGAACGGCACAAACCGCAGCGGCTTCTGTCCCTGCGACCCTGACACCGGCTCAATAAGCTTTTCTCTGACCTATTTTACTTTAAGTCACACGGCGGGTTTGCGCCGTGAACACGACATCCTCGCCATCTTTGGCCACGCTCAGGATGAGGCCGCATTCAGCCGCCAGTCGCGACGCATAGTAAGGCAGTATGAAGCGGCCATCGATCCCGGATAAGTCGGCACCGGCGAAAATCTCAGCCACTCGCTCAGGAACCCGCGCAATGCGGCCACGGCAGAGAATAAGAAGTTTCAATCCCTGTTTGCCACCGGTTTTCGTCTTGCTGGATTTTACGCTGGCCGACGTCCCCGACGACTGAGCCCCAGAAAAGCCGACGTAAAAATCGCCCCCCGCCGGCAACGCGGTCAGGGCCACCGCGAGCAGTGCCAGATGTAATTTCGCATAGTCCTTGTCGATTTCAGCCGGACCCGGCTGCCAGTGCAGCCGCCGCTTGCCATTCTCTACATAACGCCGCGCGACCTGCTCCACCTGGCCCAAGGGGACGACATCGCCAAGGCTTGACGACGCACCGAAGGCGAGGCGATGAAAGTCCAGTTGTGCCCACGCGAGTTTCGCGCTGTTGTGAATGAGTTCGAGCGCGTAATGACGGGTGTCTTCGTCGCTCTCATCTTCAAGAAGTTCGAGACCGTTGTTGATCGCGCCGATCTGACCGGCGAGGTCATGGCAAATCTTGCTCGATATCAAAGCGGCAAGCGTCGTGTCGTCAGGCGACGTGTCCGTTGTTATCATGCCGGTCTCTCCAGTTCGCAAAGTGCGCAGCCCGTGGCAGGAGAAGGTTCCAGGCACGTCCACGTGTCTTATTGGGACCATGATTTGGGTGGACGCGGCAATGGCGTGGGCGAAAAATTTGCCAAACTGGCATAAAAGCATCAGGGTGTTTTGTCAGGCGTGAGCGGACGCGATTTTCTGCTTGATGACAATCATGTAAGCTTCTGTTTTTGCATGAAAACCGGGGTTCATGGCTGCCCCCTTACGAGGCAATATTATGCGCGGAAGTGGCATGGTGCCGGAAGCGATGCATGCCCTGGCTTTGGCGCTTGTGGAAACCGCACAGCGCGCAGGCGCTGCCATCCTTGCGGCGCGCGAAATTGGAGCCGCCGTGCGCTATAAAACGGACCGGTCCCCGGTGACCGATGCGGATACCGCCGCCGAGACCATTATTTTGGGCGCGCTAGGAAAACTTGCGCCCGGGATCGCTGTCGTGGCCGAGGAAGAGGTGGCGGCGGGAAAGTCGAGCGCGACCGGATCAACGTTTTTCCTTGTGGACGCGCTGGATGGAACGCGGGAATTCGTGGCTGGCGGCGATGAATTTACGGTGAACATTGCGCTTGTCGAGGATGGCGTCGCAACGTTCGGCCTTGTCTACGCGCCAGCCCTCAGGGATTGTTTCGTAACTTTGAAGCCCGGTGTTGCCGTTCATTTTACCCTCGGCCCGGATGGATCGAAACCCGCAGAACAGGAGCGGTTGACAGGCTTGCCCAAGGAAACGGCTCGGGCCTTCACGGCGCTCACCAGCCGCACGCAGACGAACGCCCGAACCAACGCATTTCTCGCGCGCTTTCCGCAAATCGAAATCAAGCGAATGTCGTCGTCTCTAAAGTTCTGTGTACTCGCCCAAGGCTTGGCCGACGTCTCCCCGCGCTTTGCCCCTACATCCGCCTGGGATACAGCGGCCGGTCAGGCAATCCTTGAAGCGGCAGGCGGCGCTTTGGTGGACGAGACGGGTGCGCCGCTCCGATACGGCTCAACGGATGGAAACTGGATCAACCCGAACTTCATCGCATGGCGGCGTTTGAGTGACGGCGCGGACACAAACTGACGTGCTCTAAGCAGAATTTCGCCAAGGTGATGCCTATGTTCGAGCCTGACATGCCCCTTGTTCATCATGTGATCCCCTCACCGAATATCGAAGCGCGACGCGCGGGCTTCGGCGTTGATTTATTGATCATCCATTATACGGGCATGCCTTCGGCGGCTGAGGCCATCGCCTGGCTGGCGTCACCGGAATCCGGCGTGTCCTGTCATTATGTGGTCGACGAAGCCGGTACCATTACGCAAATGGTTCCCGAGTGTCTTCGGGCGTGGCACGCTGGAGCCTCGCATTGGAGGGGCGTGGATGACGTCAACTCCTGTTCGATTGGCATCGAGGTTCAGAACGTTGGTCACGATGCGGGCTATCCTGATTTTCCCGAAGCCCAGATCGAGGCCGTGCAATCGCTCGCTCTCGATATCATCCGGCGTCATGGGATCAAGCCGCATCGCGTGCTGGCCCATTCCGATGTGGCACCCCGGCGCAAGATCGATCCCGGCGAGAAATTTCCCTGGCAGAGGTTGGCGTCGGCGGGGATTGGCCATTGGGTCGGATCGGACGCTGCCATCATGGGTGCAACGGCCCCGCTGCCAGGTGATCGGCTTGATGTTTCCCAGATCCAGCGTAGGGCGCTTGATCGGCTGATCGAGGTCTCTACAGGTAACAGCGTGATGCGGCTGCAACGGCAGCTCCGGGCTTATGGATATTGGATCGAGGCGACCGGTGTGTTCGACGATCATACACGGATGGTGGTGAAAGCGTTTCAGCGCCATTTTCGTCCGGAGCGGGTCGATGGCATCGCGGACGCCGAGACCGTAGAAACCCTCGATGCCCTGCTGGCTTCTCTCCCGGCAAACGTTTAAGATGCTGGGATGGAGTCTACGTTCGGGTCGCAACCATGAATGCACTGACAAAGCAGCCCTTTTATAACGTCGAACAGTTCCTGAAATGGGCTGATACCGCGCCGGAAGGCAAGTTCGAATTGCACGACGGGGTCATCATCGCGATGGCACCTGAGCGCGTTGGGCATGGGCAGGATAAATTCCGAATGGCGAAGGCGCTTGAGGCCGCAATCAAAAAAGCTGGCCTGCCTTGTCAGGCATTCGTCGATAGCATCGGTGTCATGATCGGCGAATATTCAGCGTACATTCCCGATGCCGTAGTCAATTGCGGTGAACGGCTGCCGCGCGATGCGATGCTGGCCGCCAACCCGATTATCGTCGTCGAGGTGGTATCGCCGTCATCCACTTCGCGCGACCTTATCGTGAAAATGCGACATTACTTCATGGTGCCATCGATCATGCATTACATCACCGTGCATGGCGACCAGCGCGAGATTTATCATCATACACGCGGTTCGAACGGGACATTCATCTCAGCGCTCGCAGGCCCGACGCTTCAACTCGACCCGCCCGGCCTCGATGTTGATCTTGCTGAAATCTTTGAAGAGTAAAAAGTGGTGGCTGCCCTAACGCCGAAACACAAGATGACCGCACCGGACTTTTTCAACTGGGTTTCGCTTCAGGAACGCGGACGGTTCGAGTTGTTCGAGGGTGACGTGATCGCGATGGCACCTGAAATATCCGATCATGCACGAGCCAAATTTGCAATCGCGGTTTCCTTACGTGACGCGATAAAACGGGCAGATTTGCATTGCGAGGCGTTTGTCGACGGCCTTGGCATTCAGGTTGACGACAGCACAGTTTACGAGCCGGATGCACTTGTCAACTGCGGTGAAAAAGTCGCACCAAAAAGCCTGAATGCCTCGAATCCCGTAATAGTTGTCGAGGTTATTTCGTCTTCATCCCGCAGAAAAGACACCGGGCAAAAGCTTCTTGATTACTTCCGGGTAGCGTCCATCCATCATTATCTTGTGTTCGATCTGGCCCGTCGTCTTGTGATTCACCACACCCGTCAGCAAGGCGATGGAATATACACCCGCATCGTTGCAAGCGGTGAGTTGACCCTCGATCCGCCAAGACTAACGATCTCAATTGATGCACTTTTCCCGGACTGATTTATGCAAACACAATACAATTTCGCGTACCTCGACGAGCAGACGAAGCGCACCATCCGCCGCGCGATCCTGAAGGCCGTGGCGATCCCTGGCTATCAGGTGCCGTTCGCAGGCCGGGAGATGCCCATGCCCTATGGGTGGGGCACCGGCGGCGTGCAGGTGACGGCGGCGATCCTGGGCGTGGACGACACGCTGAAGGTGATCGACCAGGGCGCCGACGACACCACGAACGCCGTCTCGATCCGCAAGTTCTTCGAGAAGACCGCGCCGGGCATCAAGACCTCGACGCGCACGGCGGACGCCACCATCATCCAGACCCGCCACCGCATCCCCGAGGTGCCTCTAAAGCAGGGGCAGATCATCGTTTTTCAGGTTCCGATCCCAGAGCCGTTGCGCTTTCTCGAACCGCGCGAGACCGAGACGCGCACCATGCATGCGCTGGAGGAATACGGCCTCATGCATGTGAAACTCTACGAGGATATCGCGCACCACGGGCACATCGCGACGACCTATGCATACCCCGTGCGCGTGGCGGGCCGCTATATCATGGACCCGTCGCCGATCCCGAAGTTCGACAATCCGAAGCTGAACCGGTCAGAAGCGCTCATGCTGTTCGGCGCAGGGCGGGAGAAGCGCATCTATGCGCTGCCGCCGTATACCGAGGTGAGTAGCCTCGATTTCGAGGACCACCCGTTCGAGGCGGGCAAGGCGGAGGGTTCGTGCGCTTTGTGCGGAAGTGAGACATCGTATCTCGATGAGGTGATCACGGACGACGCGGGCACGCGCATGTTTGTGTGCAGCGATACGGATTATTGTGCGGGGCGGCGAAGACAAACCATAAATACTTAAATATTGACGAGAAACACTTTCAACGGTACAGCGCGCTTACTTATTCTGGCGAAAGGTAATGCGTATGTTTTGGCAATGGCTTGAAAATTTTCTGCATCATTGGAAGGGCGACTGGGACGCTGAAAAAATCCTCATAGCCGTGCTAGCGGCAGCAGTTGGAACTGTCGTGATGCGGCTTATAATTATGGTCCTTCGTTGGTGCTGGCATGAGTTTTTAGAAGTATTGAGGGCGCGGAAGCGCCTGAGACACGCGCTGTGGGCGGTCTCGAAGGAAAGCCCTGGTGTCTGGCTGTCGTCTCCGCCGCAATATCCGGAAAATTATCAGCACCTGTTAGCCAATAGCAAACCAATCATGACTATCGCTAACCTTAAAGGTGGCGTCGGCAAAACGACAATTGCAGCAAATCTCGCAGCGCATTACGCGTATCAGGGCGAACGCGTTCTGTTTATCGATCTCGATTTTCAAGGTTCCTCTTCGTCCATGATGCTTGGTGCTCCGCAGCATCAAGACGTGGCCGCCCGACTCGTGGATGGTGGTGGAAAAGAAGTGTTGCTAACGCAAACTGAGCCCTTGACGCTGAATTGGCAGCCGCCGAATTGGGGACCCCATCAGCAGCCCCAGGCTCGTGGTATTCCTGCGTTCTTTAACCTAGCTCGCGCAGATAATCGGGTCATGGTCCGGTGGATACTGAAAGACTATAAAACCGACCCACGATATTGGCTCGCGGTTGCTTTGCATGACCCGGAAGTACAAGCTCGGTTTGACAGAGTTATTATCGATGCACCGCCAAGAATGGTAACAGGGTGTATTCAGGCACTCTGTGCGAGTACGTGCGTTATCATACCTACGATTTTGGATCAACTTTCTGCCGATGCCGTCGACCGGTTTGTAAGTCAACTTCACGAAGAAAAAGCGTTGTGGCCCAAGCTTAAGATTGCAGGAGTTGTAGGAGTGAAGGGCACTACCCAGCTTAGGGAAACTCAAGAAAAAGACACGATTAAGTACCTTATGGACAAACTCGCTGGATATCCGGAACATCCGCAAGTTTTTGAGCGACACACGTTTATAGCAAGAAATTCACTTCTATCCAAATCCGCTGGGCAAAGAATTGTGTACGGCGAGGATGTAAATGACGCGCGTCATGCGAATCTGAGGCAGATGTTCGCTCACTTGGCGTCAGCGATAGAAAATGGACTAAAAGGACAACGAACTCATGCGGCTTGGACAGCTTGGCTCACAAATCCAACCCCTAATCCAACCACTCCAGCAACTCGGCTCAACGGAGACGGTCAACTTCACCAGCCTATGCGGCCTCTTTAGCGAACTAAAAGACGTAACATCCGAAAAGTTTATTGAAGCATCGACAAGCATAAGAACCAGCGGGGATCAAACCCCGACTGTGGGCCAGGTGCTAAGTAGCCTTAAGGCAATTCATTCGTTTATGAACGCTGTAAGCGCCTCTGCCCCGAAGAAACAGAAAATCACGCAAGCAATTAAGTGTTTAGAAGGATCGAACTTAGCCACATCTTTTTCAGTTTTTTCTCACGAAATCAAAACCGTGCTGATCGTTGATGTGGTCACAGTTCACTTGAAAGCTTTAGAAGAAGCGCTGGGGAAGCCCGAGTTTGATGCTGCCTATTCATCACTTGAAAGAGATACGAGAGTTACCAGACCAAAACTGGCTGAAATTGCAACTCGGTTTGTTTCTCAAACGGCTCCGAGCGCTGCGAAGGCTCAAACACTGCGACGCATATATGCTCGTCACGCGAGCTTGATAGACTCAAATAATAAACGTGAATGGCAACGCGGGAAGTCTGCGGCCTGATTGCGGTTCGAAAAAGCGCAAAGTTGATTCTTTCGTAAGCAAGCTCCAATCGCTTCCATATTAAAATGGCCGGGATCAACCCGGCCAGTCCATCGACATAGATCTATTATCGTTCGCGAGCACTCTACCTATCTCGCATCGAACCTTGTTATGCGGCCTTACGGTTAATCGACTTTTCCGCCATCATCGTCAGCTTCTTGTCGGTTGCTTCTTCCTCGGCAAGCGTCTCGTGAAGCAAGCTCACCACATTGTTGTGGCCAAGCTGTTTTGCCCAGGCAATCAGCGTTCCATAGCGGGTGATTTCGTAATGCTCGACGGCCTGCGCGGCAGCTACCAGCGCAGCATCGAGCACTGCTTTGTCGCCGATTTCGCCGGCCGTTTCATTCGCTTCCTTGATAATCCCGTCGATGGCAGGGCAATCAACAGCCTTAGCCTTCTCGCCGATTAGCTTGAAAACCTGTTCCAGGCGAGCGATCTGGTTTTCTGTCTCGGCCAGATGGGTCTGAAAACCCTTCTTCAATTCAGGGCTTGTGGCTTTGCTGATCATCTTGGGTAATGCCTTGGTGATCTGGCTTTCCGCGTAATAAATGTCCTGAAGCTGATGCAGAAACAGGTCGTCGAACGACTGAATGTCTTTGGAGAAAACGCCCATGGTTTGAACCTCATGTGATGTTTGATACAGGTGACACGCAAAGCGCATCGGTGTCAGTCAACGTCAACAGAGCCCGAAAGTTTCACTCGCGGTGAAGTGCGATCCGTTTTCTTTCCCGGTTCGATCTGTGCCACCGATGCGAAGCTCGCGTCTGTTGCACGTTGACGCCAAGCTGGGGTTCAGTTAGCTGGCATCATGGGTCAATCCCAATGGAAACCGCAATGACATCGCGGTAAACTCCCGCTCGCTGCCCGGATGGATCCGCCATCCTGATATGTATTGGCGCAATTATTCCTGCAACCGGCGTCGCGGCATGGGCTTGTGTCACGGTGCGACCTGAGGACAACCCCGTTTCGGGACTGTCGCCCACGCGAACACTGTAGGGCACTTTCCAGACAGGCTCCCCTTGTTGCTGCGTGGTCAGCTTGAGAACACCCCCGTTTTCCGACGAAATTACAAACCGGAACCGCTGGTTGGATCGGGCCTGCAAGGACACGGACCGGACCGACCCCAGGGAGAGAACGCCGAAATCCACCGTTGTAAATTGACCGCCGCCTGCGAGGTTGACACTTACGACCGCTTCCACCGAAATCGCGATGGGGCTGATCTGGGCCTGTCCGGCCTGAGCGAAACGTTTTCCGAGAACCTCGTAGGGTATGGTCTGCAAGACCGCACGGTAGATCTGAGGCGCACGGACCTGGCCTGATGCGACACCAACGGAAAATGGCAACGTCTTCGTGCCTCCCGCAGTCAGAACGCCAAGGTTGATCTGGTTCGCACTCGATAGCGCGGGTGATACAGGCGGCGCGCCAACGGTGATCGTCCGGCCGCCGTCGTCTTGCAGGGTGTACGAAATGGTGTCGCTGCCTATGGCGGAGGCTGAAGATCCCGTTTCACTCGAAAAGGCAAGCGCACCCTGACAGGGCTTATCTCCCGTGTTGCGGACCTGGATTGTCCCGTAGCTTTTGGCAGCACTTGGGAAAAATGGATTGTACGTCATCTGGATCGCGTCCACGTGGACGACCTTCAAGGCGCACGGCCATGCGGGGATGACGACTGAAAGCCAGAGCGCGACACCCAATGCGATCCGCGCGAACAGGCGCGTGCGCGCGTTGGACCACGGTCTCGCAAGGTCAAAGACGAACATCGAAGCTGATCGTGAGATTGTCCTGATAGCTTCCTGTCATGAGTGGGCCGACGACCGGTGCCATTCAAGCCTCATGGTTCCGGTTCTCAGGATCGCCACCTGCTCGCCCGAGGTAGAAAACGGGCATGTGACGCGACCTGCCGCGATGGATTGGCTCGAACACCTGTCGGCGATGGCGCGACCGTTATCCAGTGGAATCGTGATGGCTAGGTTGTATGGCACGCGGGTTTGCAGGTTCGTGCCCGTGACCGTTCCGCCGGTGATCTGAAAAGCTCCGTTGGCAGACTGCACGGTATAAGCGAACGGCGTGTTGCAATTGATCTCGAACTGGACCGAACTGGAGCCTCCCGCTTTGAGGTTATCGAGTTGAATCCCGTTCGGAACCCCGGCGTTGGCGCATTTGGGCGGAATCGTTCCCGTGACTTCGATGGCGACAGTCGACGGTTCTGCCGCCTCGCACACGACGCCCAAAGAAACGGCGATGCATACGACCCATCGCCTCTTTCGCATCCAATGCCCCCGCGTTCAGCGTATCGCCAAGCCTCGAAGGTTGAATAAACCACCAAGCCGCCAGTCGCCCCCTTCAGGTGAAGGGGAACGCGAAACGAAATATTCGCTATCAGACACGGAATTCTTGAACTCGGGCGAGGATGTTGTTACCAATCTCAACGATCTCATGAACATACCGCCGATAGGTATCGTTATCACCTGAACTACGGCGTGGACACACACGCGGGAACAACGATGAAAGTCAAGAATTCAATCCGGACATTGCGTCTACGCCACCGGGATAATCGGGTGGTGCGTCGCCGGGGGCGTCTCTACATCATCAACAAGACGCAGCGCCGTTACAAAGCAAGACAGGGTTAATCGGCACTCGTGCCATTTTCTCCTACGGTAAAGATGCGCACCATGTTGGTGGTGCCCGGTTTCCCGAAAGGCACGCCTGCGCAAACGATGGCCTTTTCGCCGTCGTCGGCGTAGCCATGGGTTTTAGCGGCCCCACTCGCGGTCTTGACCATTTCTCCCACGTTGGCCGGGTCTGCCGTATGAACGCAGTGGAGACCCCAAACGAGGTTAAGCCGCCGCAGGGTCTTCGTCACGGGCGTCAGAACGAGTATGGGCTGCTGAGGGCGTTGACGCGCAACCCTGAGGGCTGTTGTGCCAGTGGATGTGTAACAAATGATCACGTTCAGGAATAACGCCTCGGCAATGGACGCCGCAGCCGCACTTATGGCATCCGCCGCCGTGCCCGCCGAATGGGTATCGCGAAAATGGAGGATGCTCTCGTAATTGATGTCCTTCTCAACCTCACGTGCGATTTTGTCCATCGTGGCGACTGCCTCGACGGGATAGCTGCCCGTGGCGGACTCGGCGGACAGCATGATCGCGTCCGCCCCCTCGAACACCGCCGTGGCCACGTCCGAGACTTCGGCGCGGGTTGGCACGGGTGCAGAGGTCATGCTCTCCAGCATCTGCGTCGCCACCACGACCGGCTTTCCCGCATCGCGTGACGCGCGCAAGAGCTGCTTTCTGCAAACCTGGCACTTCTTCCAGCGGCAGTTCAACGCCCAGATCGCCACGCGCGATCATGATCCCGTCGGCTTCGGCAAGGATGCCAACCATGTCGTTGATCGCGGCGCGCCGTTCGATCTTTGCCATGACAGCGGCGCGGTCTTTCACAATCGCCTTGACATCGCGCACGTCCTCGGGCCGCTGCACGAAGGACAGCGCAATCCAGTCCACGTCCGCCGCAACCGCCGCGTCGCAATCCTCGCGGTCTTTAGTGGTCAGCGCGGGCATCGGCAGCACCGCATCGGGAACATTGACGCCCTTGCGCCCTGAAAGCACACCGCCGAAGATCACCTCACACACAAGGCGACCCGAACCGGTTTCAACGATCTTCAGATTGATTTTTCCGTCATCCACAAGAAGCGTGTGTCCGACCTCAGCCGACGCGTAAATTTCGGGATGCAGAAGCCCGACCCGGTCCGCCGTACCGGGCGAATGGTTCATATCGAGAACAATGCGGTTGCCGCGCTCAAGCTGAACCTGCCCATCAGCGAACGAACTGATGCGCAACTTCGGGCCCTGCAGATCGGCGAGAATGCTGATTGGGCCATGCTTATTCTCAAGCTCACGTATGATGGATACGTAGGAGCGCATGTCATCGTGGCTGGAATGGCTCATGTTGATGCGAAAAACGTCGGCACCGGCAAGCACGAGGCGCTCTATGTTTTCAACCGATGCTGAGGCCGGTCCGAGCGTCGCGATGATCTTTATGCGCCGGTTGCGTTTCATCGTTTTCGCGATCCTTTTTCCTGACCTGTGGCCGCTGCAGACGCGGCTGGTGCAGGCCCAGTCGTCGGGGCAGGAGCGGTGGCCGACGGCTCGTTCTGCTCCGTGAGCTTCACCGTCCAGTCATTCTGTTCCTGCGTATCCACTTCGAAAAACGTGCTTTTCTTGTAACCCCGACCGTCGCAGTTGTCGTTGCCACGAATGGTGAATTCGCCATCCTGCGTGCACATGGGGATCTTCCCGCCCCATTCGCCACCTTTGTCGTAATCGATGGCGTAGACATAATAATATTGTGCACGAAGCTTGTCCTGGATGAGCAGAGCGCAGGACTGGGACTCCACGTTCCACCAGCCTTCGCTCGTCCAGCCATCCTTGTCGCGATAGCCGATGGCAACCCCGACGCGGCTTCCAGTGCCGTTGCAAAGCTTAAGCTCGGCATGGGCCGCGCTTGCGACCGAGATTGCGCCTGTGACGCCCAGGATGAAAAAAAGAGTTCTTCTTGAAAGTGCGGTGCGCCAAATCATCTGAAAATCTCGAACTTCCGTTTGACACGGCCGATCGTCAGCTTCTGATCGCCCGGTCCACCATAATTGCTCGGAAATCGTTTACGTTCGTTCCCGTCGGCCCGCAAATGATAAGATCGTGGGTCAGCGAAAAAAACCCGGTCGAATTGTTGTCAGCGAGAAATGTGGCTGGAGCGAGGTTCAGGGCGTGAGCGCGCTCGATCGTACCTGGATCGACGATGGCACCGGCCGGGTCGTCGGATGCGCCAGTGCCACCGTCCGAGCCATCCGTGTCCCCCGCCAGAACCGCCATGCCGGTGCAATCTCCCAGTTCCATCATCAAAGCCAATGCATATTCCTGATTCGGGCCGCCACGTCCGTTGCCTTTGACCGTAACCGTTAACTCGCCCCCAGAAAGAATGACAGCGCGACGACCGTCGTCGCGGCACCGTTTCGCAAGGTCAGCATGGGCTTTGGCCACTTCGCGCGCTTCGCCTTCAAGTGCATCGCCAAGCAGGATAACCTCATACCCAAGACCGCGTGCAAGGTCTGCTGCCGCATCGAGGGATTGCCGACCAGTTGCAACAAGCTCATATCTCGCGTTGTTAAAAATTTTATCGCCCGGTTTCGGCGTCTCGTTCGCGGGATCGTTCAGTGCGTCGACGATGGATGTCGAAGGCTTGATACCATACCTTTTTATGATCTCGCGTGCCTCTGCCAAAGTGGTGGCGTCGGGAGACGTTGGGCCTGAGCCAATCGTTTCGGGTGCGTCGCCTGGAGTGTCCGAGATGGCGAGTGTCAGGAGCGACGCGTCCGTTTGCGCGACGCACGCGGCCAATCGCCCGCCCTTGATGCGCGATACATGCTTGCGCACGCAATTCATCTCATGGATCGGCGCACCGGATCGCAGGAGAGACCGTGTCAGATTCTGTTTCTCACGAAGCGTGATTTCCCCTGCCGGCGCGACACACAATGCTGACGCACCGCCGGAGATCAACACAAGAACGAGGTCTTCCCTCCGCGCGAACATGGCGCAGGCAATCGCTGCGTTGGCCGCTGCCACACTTTGATCGTCGGGCATGGGATGGGCGGCTTCGATCAGCCGCAACTTGCGAAGCGGCTGACCATATCCATACCTCGTTATGGCGATGCCTTCGAGGCGTCCAGTATGAAAATATTTTTCATACTGATCTTCAGCCGTTCGTGCCATGCCCGCTCCCGCTTTTCCGGCGGCTATGACGATGAGGCGACCCGTGTCTGGAAAATCAGGCAGCGCATTCGGCAAACAGCGCGAAGGCTGCGCTGTCGCCACAGCAGCGTCATAGAGTGATCGGAGAACTCGGCGCGCGATGAATGACAAGGTGTGGAAAGAAAATGTATGAGTTTGCGGGTTCGGAAGACTGACGATACGTGTTCTTCCCATAAGCCGATATTGGGCGAAAGTTTTCTTCAGAAAAGATTAAGATTATGGAATTCGATGACACAGCCAGCTTTGCGGAAGGAATGCGCCACGCGAACCGCTGTCCAAACGAGGTTCAGTGGAAAAGTTACGGCATTCAATCTGGGCAGCTTCAAACGCCGCTCATCATTTTATGCGACCACGCGACCAATTTTATCCCCCCGCAATATAAATCGCTTGGCTTGGCCGCCGAACAGCTTAACCGTCACATCGGATACGATATCGGTGCGTTGCCGGTCGCCCTGGAGATGGGACGGCGGTTAAATGCCACCGTGGTTTACTCACGGTTTTCCCGCTTGCTGATCGATCCAAACCGCGGGCAGGACGATCCCACGCTGGTTATGCAGATATCGGACGGTGCCGTCGTTCCTGGGAATGCCCGGTTGCAGGAAGGCGAAGTTCAGAAGCGCTTCGCAACCTACTGTGTGCCTTACCATGCCGCCGTCGCTCGCGAAATTGACACCAAACTCGCGCAAGGCATCGTTCCGGCTATTTTCTCGCTGCACAGCTATACAAATGTCTGGCGAGGCGTGCTGCGGAAATGGCACGGCGCTGTGCTTTGGGATAACGATCCGCGTTTGCCGCTTCCTCTGTTGAACGAGCTTCGCAAGCGAACCGACTTCCTGATCGGCGATAACGAGCCCTATTCCGGTCGGCTGCGTGGCAACACCATTTATCGTCATGGGACATTACGCGGGTTGCCGAATGTTTTGTACGAAATTCGTCAGGACCTTATTCGCGAAGGCGAGGGGCAAACGGCGTGGGCTGCCCTGTTAAGCGAATGCCTCGCCTCGATCTTCGGTAGCAACGCTTTCGCGGCGGGTCTGGCCGTGGAAGATCGCGGTTCGCATACCGATATGCAGGGTGGGCAACGTCATAGCCTGTGAGGATATCGTGAATGGATCATCTGTCGGACGCGACCACGACTGAACTGGAAGCTGCGGCGTTTCGAAAACTCGTGGAGCACCTGCGAAAGCGAACCGATGTTCAGAACATCGATCTCATGAACCTGTCCGGGTTCTGTCGGAACTGCCTGTCCAACTGGTACATGGAAGCAGCTCAGGAACGAGGGCTGCCGGTTTCGAAGGATGACGCCCGCTTTCATGTTTACGGCATGACTTATGACGAGTGGAAAACGCGGCACCAAATCGAAGCGACGCCAGCGGCAAAGGAGCAGATGGACAAATCCCACGATGGTCATTGATTTCTATAGAGCGTCGTGGCTGTCCAACGTCTTCGCCTATTGGGACTGTGGAACCTGCGGCGACGGAGGTGGTGCCGCAACGGCCGGCGCTTGCTCTGTCGCCTGCGGCGCGGCTGGAGTTGTGGTCGGCGCCGCCCCGCCCGGCCGTCGGATGCGAAGGTCGGGCAAGTTCGAGGGTGCCTGATCTGCGGTTGCCGGTGACGGACGACCGGTTTGCGTTCCTCCGGTCCCGATGGAAGGCCCCGGAGTCCGCTGGTTGCCAAGGATACCAAGCGTGATGCTTGTGGTAAAAAAAATCGCGGCAAGAACATAGGTCGAACGAGACAGAAGATTGTTCACGCCACGCCCGGAAACGAAGCCGCCCCCGCCACCGCCGCCCATGCCAAGCGCGCCGCCCTCTGACCTCTGAAGCAGAATAATCACAACCATGGATAGGGCGACCATGATGTGAACGACGAGCAGGACTGTGGCCATGGGAAACGTCACCGGTAAGCTTTACGTATGCTGTAATACATGACGGCTCTGACGATTAAGATCAAGCCGGTTGTGTCGATACGGCGGTTATGACGTGATTGATTTTACGATTGCGCACTGCCAGTCAACGCATTTCGATAATCGTCCCTAAGTTGGCGCTTCAAAAGCTTGCCCGTTGCCGTATGCGGCAGGCTGGCAACGAACAGCACCTCATCGGGGAGCCACCATTTCGCAACGCGAGGCGCAAGATACGTCAGCATCTCATCTTTTGTCAGCGTGGAACCTTCTTTCACGATGACGAGCAGCAATGGGCGTTCATCCCATTTGGGATGCGGAACGCCGACCACCGCACACTCCATCACCGCCGGGTGCCCCACCGCGATATTCTCCAGTTCAACGGAACTGATCCACTCACCACCGGATTTTATGACATCCTTGGAACGGTCAACGATGGCCATGGTGCCAGTTTCGTCGATCGTGGCTACGTCGCCGGTATCGAACCAGCCATCGCGCCACGCGCTTGCGTCGTTTTCCCGGTAATAGCCGCTCGCCACCCAGGGGCCGCGCACAAGCAACCTACCGAAGGCCACGCCATCGTGGGGCAACTCACGCTCATCCGGGCCAACAATGCGCAACTCGACGCCATACATGGGTCGGCCCTGCTTGGCTTGCAGCCTGTAGCGCGCTTCAGGCGCAAGACTGGCCATATGAGCGGTCATGCTGTTGACACTGCCAAGCGGCGAAGTCTCCGTCATGCCCCAGGCGTGGATGACGAACACATCGTGTTTTTCCTGAAAGTCGCGGATCATGGATTCCGGGCAGGCCGAGCCGCCGATCACGGTGCGCTCCAGGGTGTGGAGGCGAACGCCAGCCTTTTCGCAATATTGCAGAAGGCCAAGCCAGACGGTGGGTACGCCCAGCGACAGGGTGACTTTTTCCGTGGTCATGAGATCGTAAAGGGACGCGCCGTCGAGGGCAGCACCCGGAAGCACGAGCTTAGCCCCGGACATGGTGGCGGAATAAGGAATGCCCCACGCGTTGACGTGAAACATTGGCACCACGGGCAGAATAGCGCCGCTGCTGGACACACCCAGCGCGTCGGTCGCCATCGACGCCATCGCATGCAACACGGTAGATCGATGACCATAGAGCACGCCCTTGGGATTGCCGGTCGTGCCGGATGTGTAGCATAACGCCGACGCGAGGTTTTCATCCAGGGCTGGCCAGTTGAACCGGTCGTTTTCGGCGGCGATCAAGTCCTCATAGCACAGCAACGGTAGCGCCGATTGTGGCGGCATGTGCTCTCGCCCGACCATAGCCACGAAATGCTTCACGGTGGTCAGATGCGGTCGGATTTTCTCGATCAGCGGCAGAAAGGTGATGTCGACGAACAACACCGCATCTTCGGCGTGGTTGATGATGTAAACGATCTGTTCGGGGAACAGGCGTGGATTGACGGTGTGGATAATCGCGCCACTGCCGGACACGGCATAATAGAGTTCGTAATGGCGGTGTGTGTTCCAGGCGAGGGTGCCGACGCGATCCTGATGCCGGATGCCGAGCTTTGTCAGGGCATTTGCCAGACGACGCGCACGCGATGCCGCTTCCTCGTAGGTGTAACGAAACAACCCGTCCTCTGGCAGGCGGCTGACGATCTCATTGCCGCCGTATATGCTTTCAGCATGCCGCAAAATGGACGAGACCGTCAGCGGCGTATTCATAATTTCGGCGTGCATGGCGTTTCCCGATACCTTTTGCTTTTTGGCAAGGATAACGGAGCGACCATCGCTTGTCTCTAAGCCGTAGAGGCAGGTGATTCTTGGTGACAAGCCCAACAGTGTCGATCAAATTACGTCAGCGTCGTACCGGTCGGATGTAACTGTGTTTAGCGGCTGGGATTCCCGCCTGCAAATCCCAGATATACGATGCAGTTCCCACCTTCTCCGCAAAAGCTCTGGAGCTTTTATGTTCTCTTCCCGCATACCGCTTTTTTCATTGCTCGGGTTTCGCGTCGGTGTCGATGCATCGTGGTTTTTCCTGGCGTTTTATCTCATCTTATCGCTCAGCACGCGATATTTCCCTGCCGATCGACCGAACCTCGATCAAACTTTGTATTACGTTATGGGGACCATTGGCGCGTTCGGACTTTTCGCGTCCATCATTCTGCATGAACTGGCACATGCAGTCGTCGCACGCGGCTTCGGATTGCCTATCGGGGGCATCACATTATTTATTTTTGGCGGCGTGGCGGAATTGAAGCAAGAGCCACAGACGCCACGCTCGGAATTCTGGGTGGCGATTGCCGGACCTATCGCCAGTATCGTCATCGCGGCCCTATGCTTTGCAGGCCAGGCCGTCGCCGCCGAGGCTCAGGCAGGCATCGCGGAGTCGGTTCTGTCGTTTCTCAAGGCAACGAATGCCGTGCTGGCGATTTTCAATCTCGTGCCGGCGTTTCCCCTCGATGGAGGGAGGATTCTGAGGTCCATCATCTGGTGGCAGACGGGCAGCCTCAGACGTGCAACGCGGATCGCGTCCCTTTGCGGCACGGTTTTCGGTATTATTTTAATCGGTTTTGGGATCCTTCGCATTGCATCCGGCGACTCGGTGGGTGGAACCTGGCAGCTTTTGATCGGAGTTTTTGTGACAATGGCCGCGTCGCAAGCACGGAAGCAAACCGATTCGTCGGACGGGTTACGCGATGTGACTGTGAGCGACTTTATGGATCGATTACCTATGACGGCACCTGCGGATGCGACCGTTCAGCAACTCGTGCGTGATTATCTCTATCGTCACAGCACGCAATTTATTGTTATTGCCGAGGACGGCAAAGCCTTCGGCTATGTCACGCCAGCGTTGATCCGCAAGGTTCCGGAAGCGGATTGGGGTCAGACGCAGGCACGCACCGTTGCGACCTCGTTTACGTTCGACACCGCTGTTTCACCCACAACGCCGGGGATCGAAGCCGCCCGAAAAATTCAAACCAACGGCGTGGGTTACGTGGCTGTGCTCGATGGCAACCGCCTGCTTGGAGTTGTTTCGGCGGGACATATCCAAAACTTTCTACGGGTGCGCGAAGTCCTCGCCCCGCGGGTTGGCGGCGTGTTTCCGTCATGAGGCGTCTATAGCGCTCGGGCAGCTTCATCATAGGGAAAGCCACTCGCGAACCCGCTGGTCAGGATTGTTGTTCAAAATGACATCGCTCACCACGGCGATGCAATCCGCCCCTGCGGCGTAGACACCGGGTGCGCGCTCCAGTGTAATTCCGCCGATAGCCACCAGAGGCAGCTTCGTGATGGCTTTCCATTCCGCGATACGGGGTAAGCCTTGCGGACCGTAGGGCATGGCTTTGAGTGTGGTTTCATAGATCGGGCCGAGCGCCACATAATCTGGCTCATATTTGAGGGCGATGTCCAGTTCTTCCAGGCTGTGGGTGGAAATACCGAGTTTGATGTCAGCGCGACGGATCGCCGCCACGTCTGAGGCGGCAAGGTCGCTTTGCCCCAGATGCAGATACGACGCACCCGCAGTGATCGCCGCCTGCCAATAATCGTTGACCACGAGGGTTACGCCGGAAGCGTTGCAAAGTGCGAGCGCCTGCCTGATCGCGGGCAGAACCTCGTGGTCAGGAACCTCCTTCATGCGAAGCTGAATGAGAGCGACGCCCAACCCCGCCATGCGTTGCACCCAGGCCACGTCGGGAACGATGGGATAAAATCTAGGAAACATTGCTATCATCCAGAAAAGCGAGGCCGATATTTGGCGTGGATGGGGTTGCCATATCGCGGGGCGGCATGAGACCGGCCTCGAACGCAGTCCGTCCTGCTCTGATCGCGTCCGCGAAGGCTTGTGCCATAATTGGCGGATACTTCGCTTTCGCCACCGCCGTATTCAGAAGCACGGCGTCAAACCCCAGTTCCATGGCATGTGCGGCGTGAGACGGTGCTCCAATCCCGGCATCCACGATCAGGGGAACATTCGGGAAATAGCTGCGTAAACTTCGCAACCCATACGGGTTCATCAGCCCGCGCCCCGTACCGATAGGTGCCCCCCACGGCATGAGAACTTCGCACCCCGCCTGCAACAACCGCTCCGCGACGCTCAGATCTTCAGTGCAATAGGGGAAAACCTTGAAACCGTCAGCGGTCAGGGTTTTTGCGGCATCGACAAGGCCAAAGACATCGGGCTGCAAGCTGTCCGCGTTGGCGATCACCTCAAGCTTGATCCAGTTGGTTTCAAAAACTTCACGCGCCATATGCGCCGTCGTGATCGCCTCGCGAGCCGTAAAGCATCCAGCGGTATTCGGCAACACGCGCACCCCCAGTGATCGAACAAGCTGCCAGAACTGTTGCCCAGTGCCCACGCCGCCCGATTCCCGTCGAAGCGAGACCGTGACCATATTTGCACCGGACGCCTTGACGGATTTGCTCATGATATCAGGCGACGAAAACAGCGCCGTACCCAGCAGCAGCCGGGATTTCACAATCTCACCGTAAAGCGAAAGATCGGGCATCTTCGCCTAACCGCCCTGCCGGGGAGACAGGATCTCGATCCGGTCGCCATCGGCAAGAAAGACTTGCGCGCGCAAGGGTCTCGCGATGAATTCCTCATTCCTTGCAGTGGCGATAGTCAACCCATCCAGGCTCAACTCGCGACACAGCCCTTCCAGCGTTTGCGATTCGGTTGTTCGTTCTTCACCATTCACCATGATCCTCAAAGACGACCCCCTTTCGCGATTTCCCTCCTTTTATATAGGCGGCGGTGGTCCGAGCAAGGATAGGGGATAGCAAAAAGCCATGCCGATAGAGGCCGTTGACGAAAAGGATGCGTTCACGCACGATAATCTTTGGCATATTATCCGGAAAAGCAGGCCGCACGCCCGCCGAAATTTTAATGACACGCGCATCGCCAAACGCTGGATTGAGGGTATATGCCGCGCCGAGCAGCTCGGCCACTGTTCGCAGTGTCGGCGCATGGCCGTCATCACTTTCAATGACGCTTGCACCGATCATGAACCGATGCTCAGCCCACGGCACGATGTAGAACGGAATGCGCGGATGAAGGAGGCGAACGGGACGCTGCAGCTTTACGTCCGATGATTCGATCACGATGCGTTCACCACGCACGCCGCGTAGTGTTTTGAGGCTGTCTCTTGCGGCAAGGCCCCTGCAATCCACGATCCAGTCGGGCTTTTGGTGCTGGTCCGTGATCGGTTCATCTGTCGTGACCAAGCCCAGATCCTGCGCCGATTTCAGCAACGAGGCCAGCGCCCCAACCGGTTCCACGTGTCCTTCGCCCGTGAAAAACAAACCTTTGGAGAATCGGTTTCCCAACGAAGGCTCGATATCGGTAATGCTGTCACCGTTAAGCGTTCGATGCCCGGCGGTTATCGATGCGAAACGCTCAAGCTCGCCGTGGTCGCGGGGCGTGGCGACAACGAGCGTGCCCTTCATCTGCACTTCGGGATAAAATTTTTGCCAGAGTTCCAGCGATTCAACACCAAGCTCGCGCACAAGCTCATGGCCTGTTTCGCCCTCACAGAACGGGGCAAGCATGGCTCCCGCTAGGCGGCTCGCGGCAGCCGAAGATGGAACGCCTGCAAGATCGACAAGCGTGACCTGATGGCCCTCACTTTGCAGAATAAGCGCTTGCCAAATGCCGGTTATACCGGCCCCAAGGACATGGATTATTGCCATAACCCGTAAATTGAGCCAAGCAAATAAAAAAGCAAGCAAGCGACCAGACAAACGTTCACCCGAGCGGGGGGAAAGGGTGAACGTGGGGGCATCACCGGATACGCATAACTGCATGGTGAGTCTGGCTCGCTTGCTTGCGCCATCGCTTTTCCTTGCGGGGGACATGAGCGACGTTCTTCCTTTGTTCTATGACAATGCGGCCCTTGTGTCAACAGCTTTTCAGGTCTACAAAACAAAAAAACACGCCAGGATCGCCTCCATGTCCATCACTGCAAAGACCGTCGCCGCGAAGCCTATCACTACAAAGATCGTTTCCGAAAAGTCGGCCCATGCGTTTAGTTCTTCCTCGGCCTCAATTCCTGTGCCACCACTTATGGCAGGATTTCCCGCGACGCGCCTGCGCCGGACAAGACAGGCGGCGTGGTCTCGCGCCATGGTCCAGGAGACGACGCTGACGCCCGCCAATCTGATCTGGCCGATCTTCGTCATGGACGGCAAGGACATCGCGGAGCCGATCCTCTCCATGCCGGGCGTCTCGCGGCTGTCGATTGACCGCGCGGTCACGGCGGCAGCGGAAGCGTCTTCCCTCGGGATCCCGGCGGTGGCGCTGTTCCCCTATACCAGTCCGAACCTTCGCGACGAAGCGGCCACCGAGGCCTTCAACCCGGAAAATCTCGTCTGCCGCGCCGTTCGCGCCATCAAAGCGCGCACGGCGGAGCTTGGCGTCATCTGCGACGTGGCGCTGGACCCCTACACGTCCCATGGCCACGACGGCCTCCTGATTGGCGGTGAGATCGCCAACGACGAGACGCTGGAAGCCCTCATTCGGCAAAGCCTCGTGCAGGCGGACGCAGGATGCGATGTTCTGGCGCCTTCGGACATGATGGACGGACGCGTGGCAGCGATCCGCCATGCGCTCGAAGCGAACGGGCATAAAAACACGCTCATCATGTCTTACGCGGCGAAATATGCGAGCGCATTCTACGGTCCGTTCCGCGATGCCGTCGGCTCGTCCGGCACACTGAAAGGCGACAAGCGCACCTATCAGATGGACCCGGCCAACACCGACGAAGCCATCCGCGAAGTGGCCCTCGACCTCGCCGAAGGTGCCGACATGGTGATGGTCAAGCCGGGCATGCCCTATCTCGACATCGTGTCGCGTGTCAGCCGCGAGTTTTCCGTGCCAACGTTCGTTTATCAGGTGTCGGGTGAATACGCGATGCTCGTCGGCGCGTTTGAGAGGGGCTGGCTCGGGCGGGAGCGGTGCGTTCTGGAGAGTTTGATGGCGTTCCGGCGCGCGGGCGCGAGCGGGATACTGACGTATTTCGCGGTTGAGGCGGCTAGGTTGTTGCAGGGTGGTAAAGCTGATTAGATCGCGGGTGAGTGCGACCTAACTTCGGCTTATGCGTAGGTAGGTATATGGTAAAAAGTGTTCCGCAGCCGTCAACGGGTATGATCTACGACGCCTTCATCTCTTATAAGCACGGCGACGACAAAGCGATAGCGTCCGGCCTTCAAACAATCTTGCAAACGCTGGGCAAACCATGGTGGCGCCGCCGCGTCATGCGCATCTTTCGCGACGACACGACACTTACCCCGAGCCACGAATTATGGCCGTCCATCGAGCGCGCCCTCGAACACTCGCGAAATTTCATTCTGATCGCGTCACCGGAAGCGGCTGCGTCGCGTTGGGTCGCGAAAGAGGTCGAGTTTTGGCTCGCCCATCGCGACGTCACTACGCTTTACGTCGCGGTTACCGCGGGTGACCTCGCCTGGGACAGCGCCGCCGGGGACTTCAAATGGGATGGGAATACGCCCTTGCCGTCAGTGCTCAAAGGCCGCTTTATCAATGAACCGCTTTGGATTGACCTGCGGGGCTATCGCGGCAAATCCAAACAGCTTGGCAAGGGTGACGAACACTTCACGTCCGCCGGGGCGGGCATCGCTGCCTCGATCCTCGGCCGCGCCAAGGAAGACCTTTTGTCCGACGAACTGGGCCAGCAACGACGCAATCTTGCGTGGGCTTGGGGTGCCGCCACCGTGTCTGCAAGCGCAGCGGCCCTTGCGATCTGGTTCGGGGTGCAAGCCATCCGTCAAGCCGAGATCGTGCGGGAGGAACGCAATAGAGCGGCGCAGCAACGCGACGCGGCGTTGCTTCGCGAGTCGGAGTTGCTGTCGGGGCTGGCGGATCAGGAGGTTGAGAAAGGGAACGCTATTGAAGCCGCCCTGATCGCGATTGAGGCACTGCAAGACGCAACAAGCACTAATCAGTTTGCGAAAACGCGGCCGGTTTCCGCGAAAGCGGAGGTGAGCCTGAATGCGGCTTTAAGCCCCGGGTTAGTGCGAACGCTTAAGGGTCACTTCGATGGGGTCACATCGGTTGCGTTTTCCTCCGATGGGAGCTTGGTCATGTCCGCAGCTAGCTTTATAGCCAAATTTTGGGATATGCGCACGGGAAAGGCGAAGCGAATATTAATACATGGTAGTTCGCATATTTCCTCTGTTGCAGTTTCTCCTGATAAAACATTAGGGCTATCTGGAAGCTACGATAGGACTCTAAAACTTTGGTACACGTCAACTGGTAACGAGGCTTGTACGCTAACGGGTCACGATAACGCTATAACCTCGGTTGCGTTTTCGCCTGACGGAAGACTGATCGCATCCGGAGATAAAGGAGGCATCCTAAAGCTTTGGAATGTCTCTACTTGCAAGGAGGTGCGCAACACTCGCACTTATTCAGTTTCCGTCGAATCAGTTAGCTTTTCATTTAATGGAGAACAAGTTTTATCTGGAAGCATGAGCGGTGAGTTGACGCTCTGGAGCGTGTCGTCGGGCGAAAAGATTCGCAGCATGGATCATCAGGCCGCTATCAATTCGGTTTATTTCTCATTACGTCAGAGTTTAGCTATATCCGGAGGCATTGACGGAACTGTAAAGCTTTGGAATACTGTTACAGGTGAAACTCTTCATACTTTACAGCAACATACGAATTCGGTCAAATCCGTTGCCCTTTCACATGACGCGAGCCTTGCTTTGACGGGGAGTGCTGACGAAAGTATAAAACTTTGGAATGTGGCAACAGGCCAACTCATTCGTACTTTTGCAGGACATACTGAAACGGTGACTTCCGTGTCCTTCTCGCCGGACGGAACGAATGTTTTATCCGGGAGCGAAGATAGAACGCTAAAACTCTGGGATCTCCGCTCCTGGGAATCCGCCACCGGCCAAAGCCTCGTTGATCGGGCTAAATTGCGCGTAACCCGCTGCCTCACACCAGATCAGCGCAAGCAATATTTCCTGCCGCGCGAGGTGCCCGATTGGTGCTATGCGATGAAGAAATGGCCCTATCAAAACGGCCGCGATGCCCCACCCGACATCGCCGCAGACAAGTAAGACCAAGCGAACGCTGAAAACGGCCAAGGACGTTAACAAACCAAGCCCCCTGTGACGGACTTGCTATAAACTTTTCCTCGATTTTCGGTGTGATCTGCGCGACGCTTGCTATGCCGCAATCGCAAACGACCCCTCGCGTTCCACGGAGACGAAAATGGCGTTGTCCATGGTCCATCCTGCCGACAAACCCGCGCCAGCGATAACACCCGTCGACCACGAGACCGTGTCACTCGCAGGGATAAAGCAAGCGGCAGACGTGCTCGCGGACCATATCCTATGGACGCCGAGTGTCGCCGCGCCGAAGCTGTCGGCCCTGTCCGGCGCGCACGTGTTCGTGAAATACGAGAACATGCAGGCGACGGGGAGCTTCAAGGATCGTGGATCGCTGCTAAAGCTGCTGTCTCTGGATGCAGACGCCCGGCAGCGCGGCGTGATCGCGATCTCCGCCGGAAATCACGCGCAGGCCGTGGCTTACCATGCGCAAGGGTTGCAGATGCCCGCCACCATCGTTATGCCGGTGGGGACACCGTTCAACAAGATCAGCAATACGGAAGCCTTCGGCGCAACGGTCGTGCTGTCCGGTGAGACGCTGGCTGAGTGTGTCGACGTTGCAACGGAGCTTCAGCTTAAGCATGGCTACACGCTTGTGCATCCGTTCGACGATCCGATCATCATCACCGGGCAGGGTACGGCGGGGCTTGAGTTTCTACATGATTGCCCGGATTTGGACTGTCTTGTGATGCCCATCGGCGGCGGCGGCTTGATCTCGGGCGTGGCCACCGTCGCGAAGGCTCTGCGGCCTGATATCGAGATCATTGGCGTCGAGGTCTCGACCTATGCCTCGGCCTATGCCGCCGTTCGCGGCGAGGCTCCGGTCTTTGGCGGGCCAACGCTTGCCGAGGGCATCGCGGTGAAAGGCATCGGCGTGCATACACTGCCGATCATTCGCGCGCTGGTGTCGGATATCCTGCTGGTCAGCGAACAGGCTGTCGAAGACGCAATTTTCATTTACGCGAGCCTTCAAAAGACCGTGGCGGAAGGTGCAAGCGCCGCAGCGTTGGCTGCCGTGCTCACTAACAAGCAGCGCTTCAAAGGACGAAAGGTTGGACTATTCCAGTGCGGCGCGAACATAGACAGCCGTGTCCTTGCGTCCGTCATGATCCGCGGACTGGAGCGTGAAAGCAAGATCGTGAGCCTCCGGATTACGATCAACGACCGGCCCGGCATGCTGGGCGAAATCGCAACCGAACTTGGCCGCTGCGGCGTAAACATTCTGGAGGTTTATCACCGGCGGATGTATCTGGATGTGCCTGCGAAAGGGGCCGTGGTGGAGCTTGTGATCGAAACGAAGGATCAGGTTCATGCGCGCCAGACGGTGGAGCGGTTGCGCGTCGCGGGCTTCGATGTGGCGCGGCTGAACGGCATCTCTGTGGATCAATGATGCCGCGGTTCGTCGACCCACGTTTTCAATGCTGGCCAGTCGAACCATCGAGGTTGTTAATCAAGTAACTTCGCGCGTTCGACCACACGAGCAATTGCGGCCAAATCGCCAGTCAGCTCGTTCTGGCGCGTTTCCATGATCGCCTGGCGAACACGAAACCGCTCCTGAGCTTTTTCGATCGCCACTAGCCGTTTGGCAGTCTCATCGCGAGCTTGACCGACTTCAGCCCGCAATTTCGAAATATCCGCCTGATTTGACTTAAAACTAGCTCTGTCGCGTTCAAAGGCTCTTTGCTGATGTCAATCCTCCAATCCTGTCCACCCAATATCATTTATGTGTAGAACGGACCAGATCAACTTTGCTGTTTTGATGTGCCCGAAGCGGGGCTAAAGTCTGAAGCTGTTTTTTGAGCCGCTCGGGGGATGGTGCAAACACGAACCCAAACGAAACGCATCCGTCTTTGCCATCGACCGCGTGATGCAGGCGATGCGACTGATACAGCCGACGCAGGTATCCCTTTTTCGGGTTGATCCTGAGTGCAACGCGCTTGTGGACTAAAATATCGTGCGCGAAGAAGTAGACGGCACCGTATGCGAAGATGCCGATACCCACAATCAGCGCCCAGAACGGGCCGCCGAACTGCCACTTCCAGGCCATGAATCCTGTCGAAATCGCGGCAAAGAACAAACCAAAGACGTCGTTCAACTCCCAGAACCCTTTGCGAGGTTCATGGTGACTTTTATGTAAATTCCACAGGATGCCATGCATGATATATTTGTGCATCACCCACGCGAGACCCTCCATAAAGAAGAAGGTCAAAAGGAATATGCCGCTGTAGATAAAGAAATCTTGCATGTTTATTTCCATATTCAACCGTGAACGGCGAGTTGTGCACCGAGTTCGGGCATGATGTCGGAAAAAGCGCCAGCCAGCCGGGCCGCGAACAACACAAACTGACGGCCATCGCCCCCTGCACTTTGCGCTGCCTCCTGCGCCTGAGAAACAGCCGACTGTATTTTTCGCTGACCGAAAGCGGCCGCTTCCTTCAAACCCAATACGCTTACAAAGGTGGCCCGGTTTGCGTCCAGCGCAACATCCTTTCCAGCCTGCTCCGCCGTGCCTGCGGCGTCGAGCACGTCGTCCAGCACTTGAAACCCGATGCCTAAATCCAATCCAAACCGGCGCATCGATCCTCGAAGTTCATATCTGTCAGCCAGAACCGCGCCACACTCGGCTGCTGCAGCAAACAATGCACCCGTCTTGCGCGCATACATGCGTTCAAGCTCGGTGTCAGTCAACAAAGCGCGACTGTCGGCCAGGTCGTCGGCCTGCCCGCGCACAAGTCCGTCGAGGCCAATCGACCATGACAGCACATCGGTGAGGGAAACACGCTGCGCGGCACCGAGACTGGACGTATTCGCGACCACGGAATAAGCGCAGTTCAATAGACCTATAGCGGCGAGCACCGCGGTTGCTTCACCAAACACACGGTGATTTGCGGGAAGACCTCGCCGGACTTGCGCGTTGTCCATGGCTGGAAGGTCATCCAGAATCAGGGATGCGGCATGCACCATTTCGATGGCACAGGCGGCGTCCAAGGTGTCGGATTCTTTGCCGCCCAACTCGCGCGTTGCCGTCAGGGCCAGAACGCCGCGCACACGTTTGGCCGGTGCAAGAAGGCTATGCCTGATGGAGGCCGTGATCCGGTCGTCCGGCGCCGATGCCGGAACGAGTTCGTCAAGCCGACGTTCGACACGCGAGCGGCGGTCCGCAAACGGATCGAACGAGGACGCTTTCATATCTTTCTCCAGAGCTACGGTTCGAAGGCGAACGGGTTAACCTCACATAAAAAATAGGATTGGTTGAAAAACGAGTTCACCGGCATGATCGTATGCGTCATACGCTCCAACTTGTAAACCCGACTGCGCTCCCTGAACAATGGCCCACTCGAATGTCGAGTGCAATATCGTCTATGATGCATCGACATCGCGGTCCTCAACATCGCGAGGGTCATGCTACGGTAACGACAGGAGACACACATGCCTAAAGCGTATTGGATAGCACGCGTGGACGTGAAAGACGCTGAAACCTATAAGAACTACGTATCGGGGGCGGCACCGGCGTTCGCCGAGTACGGTGCGCGGTTTCTGGTTCGCGGGAGTACACCCCATGCGGTGGAGGGCGTGGCAAGGTCACGCAACGTCGTAATCGAGTTTCCATCCCTTGAAGCCGCAAAGGCATGCTACGACAGTGCCGTCTATCAAGCGGCCAAGGCTCATCGGCTCCCCGTCGCGGATGCTGAAATTGTGATCGTCGAAGGATACGAGCCGTAACACTTCTATGGTGGTTCAGTCGATCGCATTGGGAAGCGCTGCTATTCAGGCACGTCTGAACCGCAATATCAGAACTAACTTTCAGTTAAGGCCGTGTCATGGACCAGATTGTCGAAAATTCTGAAATCGCGCATCGTAGACGGGATGCGCAACGCGCCGTCATTATAGGAGCGGGGTTCGGCGGTATGGCTGCGGCCTTGCGGTTGGCGGCGAAAGGATATGCGGTCACGCTCGTTGATCGCGCGCCGATGCTCGGTGGGCGCGCTCAAGTTTATGAAAAGGATGGCTTCAAGCACGATGCCGGACCGACGGTGATCACCGCGCCGTTCCTGATCGAAGAACTTTTCGAGTTGTTCGGGAAAAAAAGCTCAGATTACCTGACATTGAAGCCGCTGACCCCGTGGTATCGCTTTTTCTTCGATCAGGACGGAACCACATTCGACTATGGCGGCACGCTGGACGAGCGGCTTGCGGAAATGCGCCGCATGCATCCCGACGATGGCGATGGCTATTTGCGGATGCTGGAACACTCCAAGGGGTTGTTCGATGCGGGCTTTACCGAACTTGCCGATAAGCCGTTCCACAATCCGCTCACGATGGTTCGCCAGATTCCCCGCCTTGTGAGCCTTGGTAGTTACCGCACGGTCTGGGGTTTCGTCTCAAAATATTTCAAAAGCCCGAAAGTGCAACAGGCTTTGTCAATCCAGCCGCTTCTGGTGGGAGGCAGCCCTTTCGACACCACGAGCATCTACGGTCTCATCCATTATCTTGAGCACAAATGGGGCGTTTTCTACGCTGAAGGCGGAACCGGGGCAATCGTTGCCGCGATGGGCCGTCTGATGGAGGAGGAAGGCGTTCAGGTGCGCCTCACCACCACCGTCGAAACGGTCGTGGTGGAGAACGGACGCGCAACCGGCATCGTGCTCGAAGGTGGCGAGCGGGTGAATGCCGACATCGTTGTGTCGAATGCGGACCCGATGTACCTGTTCAAGCACATGATCCGCCATGATGTGCAAGGCATCACCGCGCGCGTCAAACGCAAGACGGCGCGGCTTTCCATGGGCCTGTATCTCATGTATTTCGGGACGACACGGCAGTATCCCGAACTGGCACGACACACGATCTGGCTCGGAAAACGCTACAAGGGCCTGCTCGATGACATCTTCAAGCGTCGAATTCTGGCTGATGATTTCTCGCTTTATATTCACCGGCCAACGGCAACCGATCCGTCGTTCGCGCCAGCCGGTTGCGATTCGTTCTATGTTCTCTGCCCTGTTCCCAATCTTCAATCGCCCATCGACTGGGACGTTGAAGGGCCCAAACTTCGCGACAGGATCGTGAAAGGCCTTGAACGAACGATCATGCCGGGCCTGAGCAACGCGATCACAGCCGAGATGACGTTCACGCCGCGAGACTTCGAACATAACTACCTAAGCGAAGCGGGAGCTGGATTTTCTGTCGCGCCCCATTTCACCCAGTCGGCGTACTTCCGCTTTCACAACAAGGCGGAGGGGATCAGGAACCTGTACCTGACGGGCGCCGGCACGCACCCCGGCGCAGGTGTTCCAGGCGTGCTGTGTTCAGCCAAGGTCATCGATCATCTCATCCCACATGCGACTTTGGGGTCGAACCGGGCATCTGCACATCGCTCTTGATGGAATGATTAATCTTTTTTCATCACTTTCGAGGAACTCCTTGGCGAGGGTGGTGTATAACATCTAGGTTGGCGTGTAGCGGGTTAGACAGCCGCTATTGCGCTTCACTCGGTGGCCATACGCCGTTGAGTGATACCGGGGTCGAGGAAGGTATCAAACCAACCAACGAGAAAGTTTATATGATCTCAATGAAACATCTAATCTTAGGGGCAGTCGCCGTAATCGGTTCCTGCTTCGCTGTGTCAGCCGCGTCGGCTGGCTCGGTCGCATCACAGGGTGCGTCTTCAGTTGAAACGCAGCCTGCGGCGGCTTCCAAGAGCACCTTCACACTGATCCGCGCAGGCGGCGGTAGCGGTGGTGGTGGAAAAGGCGGCGGTGGAGGTGGTCGTGGTGGCTTCGGCGGCGGCGGTCGTGGTGGCTTCGGTCGTGGCTTTGGCGGCGGCGGAGGTTTCAATCGCGGTTTCGGCGGTCGCAGCTTCGGCGCGCGCAGTTTTGCCTATGGCGGTAATCGCGGCATCTATCGCGGCGGTCGCGGTTATTACCGTGGCGGTCGTGGCTATTACCGTGGCGGTCGTTATTACGGTTATGGCTTTCCGTTCGTTTATGGTGGCTACGGCTACGGCGACGATTATTACGGTAGTGGATACTACGGTGGCGGTTATGGTGGTGGAAGCTGCTATGCGCGGTGCCGTCAGTTCCGTGGCCCAGGCTATTGCCGTTATTACTCAGCCAACTACTGCTAATCATCCGCAAATCGAAAAAAGGAGCCCTTCGGGCTCCTTTTTTGTCTCCACCGCAATAGCTTGAGACTATTCCGCGATTTGATACGGCGAGGTGATCGCATTGATATTCGCTGATCCGACAACGCCGTTTGTCGCAACGGCTTATAACAGCAAAACCGCCAGAAAGGACGCGGCAAGAAAGCGGAAAATGCTTTTGACGCCGTTCAGAAGTGGCTTCTTCTTTTTTGAACTAGAGCATTTTCAGCAAAAGCGTGAGCGGTTTTGCTTCTCGAAAATGCGATTAAGCAAAGACTTAGAGCGCTTTCATGACTTGGATTGAATCGAAAGCGCTCTAACGGTGACGCTGTCGTCGAAAAATGTATCGCGCGGCATGGAAATCTCCTGTCTGAGCAACATACACTTCCATATTATCGGGATGGCCGCGTTACCCCTTGAAGCAGCCAAGCTTATGAGTCTGTTCACTTTTAACGCAATCGCGTCATGGCCGGGCTTTGACCCGACCCTCCAGTCCATTGGCCTTCACGGGACCTTTTTTACTGGATGGCCGCCTCAAGGGCGGCCATGACAAAAGAGCGTAGGCCTCTCGTATGACTAGAACAGGGACCAGATTTCAGACGGATGCGGCACTACGCCACAGGTGAGACCGGCGTTTTGTTCGCGAGCACCGCATCAATGTTATCGAGCGCCGCATAACCCATCTCGTTTCGTGCCTCGATGACCGACGTGCCCATATGAGGTAGCAGAAACGCGTTCTCGATGCCGTAATAGGCTTCGTTAATTTTCGGTTCGCCCTTGAACACGTCGAGACCGGCGTACCCTACTTGTCCGGATTTCAAAGCTGCGATCAGATCGTCATCGTTGACGAGATCACCGCGCGCGGTGTTGACGACAATAGCGCCGTGGGGCAGTTTCGCGAAAACCTCCGCGTTCATCGAGCCTCGCGTTTCGGGTGTTGATGGCGCGTTGATCGAAAGCACATCGCTCATCGCGAGTAGGCCATCCAGCGTCGCGTGAAACGTAGCGCCGCTTTCCTCACTGGCGGGTAAGCGACGGCGATTGTGATAGTGGATTTGCATGTCGAAGGCACGGGCACGCTTCGCCAGCGCCTGTCCAATCTTTCCCATGCCATAGATGCCAAGGCGCTTCCCATCGAGACGCCGTCCGATCAACTGCATCGGCTGCCAACCGCCCCATTTGCGTTCGCTCAACAGGCGTTCGCCCTCGGGCGCGCGTCTTGCCGAGCCGAGGATGAGCAGCATCGCGATTTCCGCCGTCGCAATGGTTACGGCATCCGGTGTATTCGTCACTGTAATTCCGCGCGCGGTAGCCGCCGGGACATCGATATGATCGTAGCCGACAGAGTAGGTGGCGATAACGCGAACGCTCGAAGTCAGCTTTGCAATAACATCAGGCGTGAACTTTTCGGTGAGTGTGACGAGAAGTGCGTCTTTTCCGCTGGCTCGTTCTACAAGTTCGTCGCTGGACATCACACAGTCATCGTGATCCGTATCCACATCGTAATCGCGATGGGCACGCTCCAGAACCGCCGGGCTTAATTTTCGTGTAATGAGCAGTTTGTGTTTTGTTGCCATATCGCTTGTCCTCCGTAGCCACCATGCAAACGCGGGCGCGACGGTATGGCAAGCGCAAAGTTTGTGGAAGGCGAACGATCCCGAGAATATCTGGTGCATGATGGTCCCGCCATCTCCAGGCAGGCCGACAGGGACACGCGGCTTGCTATCGACGTTGGAGAGCCAACGGATCGAGCGACAGCATCGAGCGGCTCTTATGATCAAATGATGTTCAGAAGCCTCCCGTCGCAGGCACAAGGTTCAGCCATACATGTTGCCGGTCTTGTGATGGTATTGCAGGTTGATGAGCACGGCTTTGAACGGACGAAGGATCGCCAGTGAGAGGCCGATGCTGAGCGGAAGCCAGAGCAAAGCATGAACCCAATACGGCGGTTCGATGAAAATCTCCACCAGGAGCGCGCCGCCCGTCACGATGAAGCCGACGATGATGACGATGAAAACAGCCGGGCCATCCCCTGAGTCTGCAAAGCTGAAGTCAAGTTTGCAAACTTCGCATTGCGAACGAACGCGGAGGAAGCCCTCGAACAGGTGTCCTTGCCCGCAACGCGGACACCGGCAGCGAAGCCCTGACCATATCGGGGAAACACCGGGGTAATCCGGACTGTTGGCATTGGCCTCCCAGTCGAATTCCTTCATCCCGCAGCCCGGCCTGCACCCCAGACATAGATGCTCGCAAACAGGAACAACCAGACCACGTCAACGAAATGCCAGTACCATGCCGCAGCCTCGAATCCAAAATGCTGCTTCGGAGTGAAATGTCCGGCCCGAGCTTGAAAAAAGATGACGATCAGGAAAATGGTGCCAATCACCACATGCACTCCATGAAACCCGGTGGCCATGAAGAAAACCGACCCGTAGACGTGACCGGCAAACTGAAACTTCGCGTGGCTATACTCAAATGCCTGGCAGGTGGTGAAAATCATTCCAAGTATAATCGTCAGTGCCAAACCGCGTAGAAGGCCTTTGCGATCTCCAACCTGCAATGAATGATGGGCCCAGGTCACTGTCGTCCCCGATAAAAGCAGGATCAGTGTATTGAAAAGCGGCAATTCCCACGGACTGAAGGTAGACGTAAACTTCCCGTCTGTGGTCGGCACGGGCGGCCACACGCCGCCGAGCACCTCGTTGCGGCCGACGACACCGGTAACAAGACCGTCTCGAATTGGCGTGATGTCGGCCGGGAACAAGGACACGTCGAAATAAGCCCAGAACCAGGCCACAAAGAACATGACTTCGGACGCGATGAAAAGCAGCATTCCGTAGCGCATGTGAAGCTGCACCACGGGGGTGTGATCGTTTTTATAGACGCCCTCAAACATGACATCGCGCCACCAGCCAAACATTGTTGCCAGTACGCCCGAAATACCGATGGCGAAAATCCATGGCCCCTTGATTCCAAACACACCGCCCTGACCCGTTTTCATCCAGATGACGGCTCCGATCGCCATAACCAGAGCCGAAACCGAACCAATGAAGGGCCATGGGCTTGGATCGACAAGATGGTAATCGTGATGTTTTGCGTGGTCGTGAGCCATGGCGTCCTCTATTAACGTGCGCTTGCGATATCCCCGGCGTTAAATTGCGTCGCGGGTCGATTTTCCACTTTTCAAGACGGTTTCAGTAGGTTTCTGCACTCGAAAGAATGTGTAGGATAGGGTCACTTCGCGCAAATCGGAAAGATCGCGATCTGCCACAAGTGATGGATCTATGAAAAACGAAACAGGCATCTCCACTGTTTCACCAGGCTTAAGCGTCTGCTCCTGAAAACAAAAACACTGAACCTTCATGAAGTAAGCACCCATCTGGTCGGGAGTTACATTGTATGTGGCGGTTCCCGTTAACGTTTCCGTTGACAGATTGGTCACGCGGTAAAATATCAGCTTATTTTCGCCGACCCGAAGCGGCGTTTCCCGAATAACAGGCTCGAACGACCATTTCAATCCAGGGGATACGCTCGCGTCGAAGCGGACGTTGACATATTCAGACGTTGCATAACCCGATGCGGCCGACACCCGTTGCGGTGTGCCGCTATAACCGGTTACAGCGCAAAACATCCCATATAATGGGACGGCCGCAAACGACAGTCCCACCATGAAAGCGACAACCATCACGAGAGCAGTGGCAACCCCTCCGTTTCGCGGATGTGAAATGGGCGCTGAAGCGATCTTATCCCGATCGGCTGGGTTATGTTCCAAACCTTGCCCCCAGTTTCACGACGGTAACAACGAAAAACATTACAGCCATCCCGGCAAGAGCAACGGCAATCCATAGGGATCGCTGCCGCTTTCGCTTAAGGGCAAGCGTCCGAGCCTGTTCGAAGTTGTCACTAAACGAGTCCGAAGCCATGCTCAGCCCACAAGACGCTAAAGAGCGCAAAAAGATAAAGGATCGAAAACACGAAAAGCTGCCGGGCGACCTTATCTCCCGCGAAGCCATCACGCTGTCGAAGGGTCCGCCAGGCCAGCAGAATAAACGCCAAACCAAGGACGGCAGCAACAACGCCGTAATAAAAACTCGCGAACCCGGCCAAGGCGGGCAGCAAGCCTGCCACCGCCGTTGCGATCGTGTAGACCAAAATCTGCCACCGCGTATGGGTCGCCCCATACACATTTGGCATCATAGGGACGCCAGCGCGTTCATAATCCCGCGCCCGATAAAGGGCAAGCGCCCAGAAGTGCGGTGGTGTCCACAGGAAAATCAGCAGAAAAAGGATGAAACTCTCCCATGACACGCCACCGGTTGCCGCAGCCCAGCCAATCATTGGCGGGAGCGCGCCCGCCGCACCGCCGATAACGATGTTCTGTGCGGTTCGACGTTTCAACCAGGCCGTATAGACGCCGATGTAAATCGCAATGCTTGAGGCGAGAAGGGCTGCGGCAACCCAATTGATCAGAAGGCCAAGGGACGCCACCGAAAACACAGCCAGAAATACACCGAAGGCCAACGCTTCATCGGGCGGAACGGCACCCCGTGGCAAAGGACGTTTTGCAGTACGCTGCATCAGGCGATCGATGTCGGCGTCATACCACATGTTGAGCGCGCCGGCCGCGCCAGCACCCATCGCAATAAGAATCAATGATGTAGCAATCAGGACAGGGTGCATATGACCGGGCGCAATCGCCATGCCGACGGCTGCGGTGAATACCGCGAGCGACATCACACGCGGTTTCAATAACGCGAGGTAATCGGATGCCTTTGCTCCGCTGTTTAGCGATAGGGAGTCCGATGCTACGGCGCTTTCTTGATCCATCATGAATCTGCCCTTCTGCGACGTTGCGGTTGCAGCGCGGCGTGGATTGAAATCCTGGTCGTGTCACGCGAAGCTTAGTGTGCCGTGGCCCCGATTCGCGGAAGCTCTTCGAAGGAATGGAAGGGAGGCGGGGAGGACAGCGTCCACTCAAGGGTCGTTGCGCCGTCACCCCAGGGATTTGCCGCTGCCTGCTCTCGTCGCGAAAACGCATGCGCCAACATCGCTAGAAACACCAGAACGCTTGCCCCACCGATATAGGAGCCGACCGAAGACACGTAATTCCAGCCCGCAAAAGCATCGGGGTAATCGGCATAACGGCGTGGCATGCCAGCGGCACCCAGGAAATGCTGCGGGAAGAACGTCAGATTTACGCCGATGAACGTCGTCCAGAAATGCAACTTGCCCAGAAATTCCGAGTAGGTATAACCGGACATTTTCGGGAACCAGTAGTAAAGGCCCGCGAAGATCGCAAAGACCGCTCCGAGGGAAAGCACATAGTGGAAATGCGCAACCACATAGTAAGTCTGATGCAACTCGCGATCAAGCGCGGCATTGGCCAGTTTGACGCCGGAGACACCACCCACCGTGAACAGAAAAATGAACCCCAACGCCCAGAGCATCGGTGTTTTGAACTGGATCGAGCCGCCCCACATGGTGGCAATCCATGAGAATATCTTGATGCCGGTGGGGACCGCGATCACCATGGTTGCGAAAACAAAGTAAGCCTGTGTGTTCACGCCTATCCCTGTCGTGAACATATGATG
Organism: Rhodomicrobiaceae bacterium; assembly: GCA_965247345.1. Lineage (GTDB taxonomy): Bacteria > Pseudomonadota > Alphaproteobacteria > Rhizobiales > Rhodomicrobiaceae > Rhodomicrobium. Next base: position 39,339 of record CBDFGZ010000018.1, read on the forward strand.
CGCCCAGACGATGAACCCGATCGCTCCGATCGCTACCATCGCGTAGGCCATGCCGAGATACCCGAACACCGGCTTGCGTGAGAATGTGGAGATGACCTGGCTGATCATCCCGAAACCTGGAAGGATCAAGATATAAACTTCCGGATGGCCGAAAAACCAGAACAGGTGGAGAAACAACTGCGGATCGCCGCCGCCTTCCGGATTAAAGAACGCCGTACCGAAGTTCCGATCAGTGAGTAGCATCGTAATTGCTCCCGCCAACACCGGCAGCGAGAGCAAAAGCAGAAACGCTGTCACCAAAATCGCCCACACAAACAATGGCATCTTGTGAAGCGTCATTCCCGGGGCGCGCATGTTGAAGATGGTGGTGATGAAGTTGATCGCGCCAAGGATCGAAGACGCCCCAGCCAGATGCAAGGCGAGAATTACAAAGTCCATGGCAGGCCCGGGATGCCCACTCACGCTTAGCGGCGGATATAAAGTCCAGCCGCCTCCAAAACCGTATGACCCCGCGGCGCCTTCGACGAACAGCGACAACCCAAGAAGCGTAAACGCGGCTGGAAGCAGCCAGAACGAAATATTGTTCATGCGCGGAAAAGCCATGTCCGGCGCCCCGATCATTAGCGGCACGAACCAGTTGCCGAACCCCCCAATCATGGCGGGCATCACCATGAAAAAGATCATGACGACGCCGTGACTGGTCACGGCCACGTTGTAAGCCTGCACATTTGCGAAAATCTGTATGCCCGGATATTGCAGTTCCATCCGGATCAGGATCGACAGAACGCCACCGAATATGCCCGCAATAATGGCAAAGATCAGATAAAGCGTCCCGATATCCTTGTGGTTCGTTGAGAAAAGCCAGCGCGAGAAAAACCCCGGGCGACCTTCTGCATAAGCGGATGGAAGCTGCTTCAACATCGTTTATACCTTCGTTCCAGAAAGGGGCGCCAATTTCATACTACACCAATGCCGTCAGTTCGATACACTTCCGGCTTGCGCCGCAGCGACGCGGTTGGGACCAGCATCGGCCACCTTCTGTTTTTGTGTGACCCAGGTTTGATATTCCGCGTCTGTCACAACGCGAACGGCGATCGGCATATAGGGATGGCCGTTTCCGCAAAGCGCCGAGCACTGACCATAATAGATTCCAGGCTCTGTCGCCAAAAACCATTGCCGATTGACCCGTCCCGGTATTCCATCGGCGCGTGCACCGAACGCCGGCACGACCCATTGGTGAATCACGTCACCGCCCGTAATGAGGACACTGACGACTTTGTTTACGGGAACAACCATCTCGTTATCGACGGACAGATTACGAAGCTGGCCCGGCTTCAGGTCGGCCTCCGCAACCGGGTATGAATCGAAGCTGACGTTTTTACTGTCTGGATATTCATACGTCCAATACCATTGCTTGCCCGTCACCTTCACGGTGATATCGGCCTTGGGAAAACTGTACTGGCGGAACAGAATCCGAAACGAGGGAATCGCAATCACGACGAGGATGAGCACGGGCACAATCGTCCATAAGACTTCTATGGTCGTGTTATGCGCCGTCTTAGAGGGAATGGGATTGGCGCTTTCGCGATACCGGATCGACACGTAGACGAGAAGCGCTAAAACGAAAGCTACGATGGCAATGATGATTATCAAAACCAGATTATTGAAGCTGCGCATGCTTTCCATCAGTGGCGTTGCGGCCTCTGGCAGGTCCATCTGCCAATTTTTCGGCGATCCTTCGATGGCCTGCGCGCCGTAGGCGCAGGGCACGCCCATCAGCGACGTAAGGAACGTGACTGCTCTCAATTTGGCCAGCATGATATGAACCCTAAACATCCTCGTGTTCAGTCTTAACGTTTAGAACCCTTCACTCGATTTGAGAAGGCGTATAAATGCCGCGCACCCCCACGTAATCGCCTGCCAGGCCCATGACATCAAGCCACGGCTCGCGGTGCAGTGCGCTCAGGGTCATAATTCAAAATCGGTGCCAGCCAACGCTCGGCCTCGCTGAGCGGCCAACCTTTCCGGCGGGCATAATCCTCAACCTGATCGCGTTCGATTTTACCGATCCCGAAATATTGGCTTTGCGGATGCGAGAAATATAAGCCCGAGACAGCGGCAGGAGGCGTCATGGCAAAGCTTTCGGTCAGGCGGATGCTTGTCGCGCGTTCGGCGTCCAGAAGTTCGAAAAGCGTAGCCTTCTCGGTATGGTCAGGCTGTGCGGGATAGCCGGGTGCCGGGCGAATACCCTGATATTTTTCCGCAACCATTTCCAGTGGCGTCAAAGTCTCCCTGGAAGCATAACCCCAGAATTCGCGGCGGACTCGGCCATGCATATGCTCCGCAAACGCCTCCGCAAGGCGATCCGCAAGCGCCTTGATCATGATCTTGGAGTAATCGTCGTTTGCACGATCAAAGCGCTCCGCTATGGCTTCTTCGCCGATGCCTGTCGTTACTGCAAAGCCACCAATATAGTCTTCGATACCGGTCTCTTTGGGCGCGATAAAATCCGCCAGAGCGGTATTTGCCCGTTGGCTGTTGCGCGCGATCTGCTGCCTGAGCGTATGGAACGTGCCGACCCGGTGCCCGCGCGCGTCATTGGCAAAAATGGCCACATCGTCGTCGCCGACAGCATTTGCCGGCCAGAGACCGATGACCGCGTTCGCAACAAGCCATCGTTCCGTCACGATCTGCTTCAGCATCCCTTGTGCGTCGGCAAACAACGCGGATGCCGCCTCACCATAGCGGCTGTCTGTCAGGACTGCGGGATAGGCTCCTTTTATTTCCCACGCTGAAAAGAAAGGTGTCCAGTCGATGTACGGAACGAGGGTTGTGAGATCGTATCCCGAGAACGCACGCGTTCCTGTAAAGGACGGTTTCTGCGGGGTATAGCCTTCCCAGTCGATACGAAATTTATTCCTGCGCGCGTCGGCTAGCGACGTGCGGGATTTCTGGGCGCGGCCGCGTTCATAGGACCGTGCGACGGCAGCATAGGTCTCGCCGATCTTCTCGATATAATCTTTACTGTTTTCGCCGAGAAGATTGGAGACCACCCCCACCGCGCGGCTCGCATCTGTGACGTAAATCGCCTGATTTCGTTTATAATTGGGGCTGATTTTCACCGCTGTATGGATTTGACTTGTGGTGGCACCGCCGATCAACAGGGGAACGTCGAACCCCTGCCGTTCCATTTCGGCCGCGACAAAACACATTTCGTCGAGACTGGGTGTGATCAACCCCGAAAGTCCGATAAGATCGGCTTTAAGTTCGCGCGCCCGTTCCAGGATTTTCTGCGCGGGAACCATAACCCCAAGGTCGATCACTTCATAATTGTTGCACTGGAGGACCACGCCGACGATATTTTTTCCAATATCATGCACGTCGCCTTTTACTGTGGCGAGCACGATCCGCCCCGCGGCTGGCGCGCTTTCGAGCCCGGTGGCTTTTTTCTCCGCCTCCATGAATGGCATGAGATAGGCAACGGCTTTTTTCATGACACGCGCCGATTTCACGACCTGGGGCAGGAACATTTTTCCGGAACCGAACAGGTCGCCCACCACGTTCATGCCGTCCATAAGTGGACCTTCGATCACATGCAATGGCCGGGCGTAGGCGTGCCGTGCCTCTTCCGTGTCTTCATCCACATAATCGGCGATGCCCTGCACAAGGGCGTGCTTCAGCCGCTCCGCAACCGGACGATCACGCCAACTCAGGTCGGTCGTTTGCCTCTTCGCGCCCCCGGTCTTATATCGCTCGGCTGATTCCAGAAGCCTGTCCGTCGAGTCGGCGCGCCGGTTGAGGATCACGTCCTCGCATAACTCTCGCAATTCCGTATCGAGATCGTCATAAACGCCAAGCTGGCCAGCGTTGACGATACCCATATCCATGCCGGCTTGGATGGCGTGATATAGAAAAACCGTGTGCATGGCTTCCCGGACGCGGTCGTTCCCACGAAACGCGAAAGACAGGTTCGAGACGCCGCCGGACACGTGCGCGCCCGGCAACTCGGTCCGGATGCGCTTTACCGCCTCGATGAAATCGACGCCGTAATTGTTGTGCTCTTCTATGCCTGTTGCGACCGCAAAGATATTCGGATCGAAAATAATGTCTTCTGGCGCGAAGTCGGCTTCGTTCAGGAGAAGACGATAAGCACGCTCGCAAATGGAAAATTTGCGATCCGCCGTATCGGCCTGGCCAACTTCGTCGAATGCCATGACCACCGCCGCCGCACCGTATCGCTGAATGCGGCGGGCTTGCTCCAGGAACGGAGCTTCGCCTTCCTTCATGCTAATCGAGTTGACGATGGCCTTTCCCTGCACGCAGCGAAGGCCCGCTTCGATCACGGGCCACTTCGAAGAATCGATCATAACCGGCACCCGGCTTATGTCAGGCTCGGCGGCGATCAAATTCAAAAATGTGGTCATCGCCTTCTCGGAATCGAGTAGACCCTCGTCCATGTTCACGTCGAGGACGTTAGCTCCGCTTTCCACCTGCTGGCGAGCAACAGCTAGTGCCCCATCGTAGTCGTCGGCCTCGATCAGTTTACGGAATTTAGCTGAACCGGTGACGTTGGTCCGCTCCCCGATGACAATAAATTGCCGTCCCGCCTCCTTCATCTCAATCACCTCCAAAACGGTATCCGCTCTGCCGGACGGAACATGGCACAACTCGGTAAATTGTGCCTGTATATTTCAAACCGACGTCGAGCATCGTTACCGCTTTTGATTCACCGCCAGGGTATCTTCCGCATATCGACCTGATTTAATCGACTATGCGATGTCAGCAATGGTCAATTGCGATTGGGAGACCCGGAGATCGTGAACGAGATGCGTCACGAACCACATGTGCTCACGCAAGTTGATCAAGACAAACGTCCGCAAAGCCAGAACTCTCCCTGAACAATCATTCCCGGTCGCAAATCCGACATCGAAGTTTCATCACCAACCAGATCGAAGGTCCCCCCCGCTGTGTTCACCAATGCAACGATGAAGTCCTGACCCGTGAACGGGTTGCGGCGCTTTTCAGCCTTTAGCACCCCTGCCGTCAGAAAAGCGCGCGATGGTGCATCGAAATCACGGGCCTCCGGATCAACGAATTCAATCTCTCCCGAGGGTTCGCGGCGCTGAAACAGACCGCTAGCTAAAAACGATCGTGGCGTAAACTTAACATCTTTATTCGATTGCGCGGTGTTAAACGCCGTTTCATCGTCGAATGTGATCATCTCCTGCGCAAACGCAACAATCTGGGCCATGGCCATAAACGGTGTCGACGCATTCCCCACAAGCGCATAATCCACGGCATCCACGAGGGCGATTGTGGGACCAAGTTCGAGATAAAAGGCACCCTCAAACGGGTTGTCACCCGGGCGGTGTCGAATCGCCCGAATCCGAACGGGGGCACGCCCTTCACCACCGAAGAAAGGGGTAATGCCCACCGCCACGAAGGCATCAGCCTCATCGCTCTGGGTTTCGCCGGAATGCTGCATATGAACCCAAAGCTCCGCTCCGACCGGCGATCGGAGTCTATGGTAATAGCCTGCCGAACACGCGATTTTATCACCGCCCTGCACCATTAAATTGCGCACGAGCTCCGATAGCGCGTCACCTGACGCCGCCTTGAACCCTATCGCCCCGAAGTGATCCGCCATCACTCCACCGCCCTCTACAGACCGGTTTTACGCGGCCTTACTTTGGAGATTCGTTAACGCTTCGATAATGGCCGATCCCATCTCCGCCGTCGAGACTTGCTGCATGCCCTGTTGCATGATGTCCCCAGTTCGGAGACCTTTTTCCAACACTCGCGCGATAGCTGCGTCGAGGAGATCGGCTTCGGCGAGAAGATTGAACGAATAACGCAACGCCATGCCGAAGCTTGCAATCATCGCGATTGGGTTCGCTATACCCTTGCCAGCGATATCCGGCGCGCTGCCATGCACGGGCTCATACAACGCGGCGCGCTTGCCATGGGCATCTTTTGCGCCTAGCGATGCGGAGGGCAGCATACCGAGGGATCCGGTGGCCATGGCAGCCTGATCCGAAAGCATGTCGCCGAACAGGTTATCTGTGACGATCACGTCGAATTGCTTCGGCCATTTCACGAGTTGCATGGCGCAATTATCGGCAAGGATGTGGGTCAACTCCACATCCGGGTGATCCTTGTGGACCCGCTCGACGACTTCGCGCCACAGCACACCCGACTTCATCACGTTGCGCTTTTCCGCCGACGCGAGTTTCCTGCTCCGCACCCGTGCCAGATCAAAAGCGACGCGCGCGATGCGCTCTATCTCATGCTCGGTGTAAACCTGCGTGTCAACGGCGCGACGCTCACCCGACTCCAGCGTCACGATTTCTTTCGGCTCGCCGAAATAAACCCCACCCGTCAGTTCTCGCACAATGACGAGATCTAGACCTTCAACCACCTCGCGCTTGAGGCTCGATGCGTCGGCGAGTGCGGGATAGCAGATGGCGGGCCGGATATTGGCAAACACCTTCATGTCCTTGCGCAATCTAAGCAGCGCCGCCTCGGCACGCTGTGCATAAGGCGCATTATCCCACTTCGGGCCGCCCACCGCGCCGAGCAGCACCGCGTCCGCAGCGTGTGCCTTCGCCATCGCCGCATCGGTGATCGCCTCGCCATGTGCGTCGTAGGCGCAGCCGCCCGCGAGATCGGTGTCGATGGCAAAATGCGCGCGCCCCGCCTCATGAAACCACTCTACGACGCGGCGCGCCTCGGCCATGACTTCGATGCCGATGCCATCGCCGGAAAGGAGGAGAAGTTTGTGTGTTTGCATAATCAACGCTCTGATGAACAACCCAGAGATGCATTAGCGTTTTTGTTTTGTTCTCGCAAGAGGGATTTCAAAGGCTGTGGAAAAGTTGATCTAAGTGGGCAGAATTGCTCAGGGCGGGTTGTCAATCAAATTTACTTTAGCCTGGCTTGTATTCTTTAATCAAATCCATCTTGCCAGCTTGATAAACCCGCTCCTCGAAGCGATCACGGATCGCGTCTAAAGCAAGCTTACGATTTTTCCACTTTTCGCGACCGTTTGTATACTTACAGGCAATAACGTCCATATCGAGCTTTTCAATCGTCTTGTCTGCCGAAAGCCGTGCGTGCAGTGTATTGAATAGAATAAAGTCTGTTTCGGCGTCGATTAACTGTTGCACGTAGGCGTTTTGCACTTCCGCCTTATGCACTTCTATAAGGTTTCGTAGTTCAGCGATAGAGTCACCTACAGAAGCATCATCTTCTCCATTCAGAAGGTCTCGAATTGCGGCAATATCGACTGATGTTTTTTTGCCGCCCGCCGCCTTAGCCAGCTTCTCAATATCGGTGAGAGCATCTCGAAGATTTCTTAGCATGATTGCTCCATCGTTTGCGCCGCACGCAAAACAGATGAGCGGAGGTTATTAAATTAAGTTTTTGGATCGCAGCTTTTTTAACTTATCCACAAGTTCTGTGGTTTCGTAATAATTCACTGATTTGAGAGCATCGGTCAACTTCTCGATGGACAGTGCCGTCTCTGCGGAGTTACTTTTTGAATATATGACCTGACCCAAAGCCAACACGCTTCGTATTTTTTTAATTTTCAAGCTCGATCCTCGTCGCTACCTCGGCTCCCAACGCGTTGAAAATAGATCGAAACTGGTTTCGATGAGAGGTCCGGGAGCTGAAATATCCTATTTGTCCAGCATTTGCAGCGAAAGGACCGGAATGTGGAATTGTCCTCTCGAACAAATAGCGATCGCCATTCCACATAGTCAATCCGTCTCGGATACTTCCCAATGCATCTTTTTCGTCATTATTCAAATTATTTACCTGTGTCATCGTGCCTACGACCCCAGCCAATTTTAGCTGCAAATTCCGACGTTTGATCAGGTTTTGAGTGGTCAAAAGAAAACTTCCTAATGTTTCTGCTGCAAGCCTATCAAGATTGGTTGGAACGATAAAGTGTGTCGATGCGAAAAGCGCATTAATCGACGCTGTTGTCAGGCGTGGGCCGACATCCACAATCACAATGTCATAGTTATCGATAATGGGACTTGACCACAGCACGTTGGACAGGTGGAAACGAATATCCGTTTCGGTCGTTTGCATGAGCCAGCGCAGAAATGTCAGGTCTTCGATATTTGCAAGGGTGTAGGTTGCCGTAATAATGAATGTCTTCGGTAATTTTGGTAAAAGGGAAATAGCGGAAGCAAGCAGTTCTTCCGGACTTAACGTGCCCTGAATGATGAAGTCGGACAGCGGACGCGGAGGCTTTATTTTAATATCACCAACCGTGCGCAGGCAAACAGCCGAAAGAGATCCCTGATAGTCAAGGTCGATAAGAAGAACGCGCTTACCCATCTGGCAGTCGAAGTATGCCGCAAGGTTTGATGCGATCGTTGTCTTGCCTACGCCACCCTTTAGATTGGCGACTGTAATCACCTTTAGCTTCGAGAAGCGACGTCTTTCATTCAACAAGGGTGGAAGTTGTGTCTCGCGCAACTCCCATATCGATGGATTTTCTTCTGTAATCGTCACTCGAAGATCAATTACTTTCTGAAGCTCGGGTGGAATGATGGGCTCGTGGTTTCCGTTTACAAAATTTGAAATTTCCTGTTTCAGGAGCCCGATTTCGTCCTGAAGTGCGCGAATACGATCTTGAAGTCGTTCAACACGTGCTTCTAGGCCAAGGCAAACTGATCTGCACGCCTCAAGTGCAAGCTTTAGAGCCGGAACTTGTCCAAATTTGATTTCGTAGTCCCGTCCTCTGATAAAGCCTCGTCTTCCAGCTAGGGCCCATAAGGTTACACCAAGCGTGACAAGCGCCGCAGATATCAGCAGTTTTTCCGCCGTAGAAAGCTCCGCGACGCACTTGATTGCTTTATCTAATACAACTGGATCGAGCATTTAGCCCTCAACGCATTACCAACATGCGGTCAATATCATTCGAATATGGAAAAGCAATCATTCGTATTAGTTAATGCTTTATCGAACACTACAAGTTGCACATAAACATCAAAACCATCAAACCAAAGTCGCGGGTGACGGCCGCGCCCATTCCGGCATCATTCGCGCATGCAAAAGCGCATCAAATCATCGGCATCGATGCAATCTCAAGCGTCATCGTCTGCCCCCACATCGGCATCGTCAGCCGCCGCCGCGCTCTTCACCCACATCATCGTCGGCGCAGGCTCGGCTGGGTGCGTGCTCGCCAACCGGCTGTCCGCTAACCCTCGCAACCACGTCGCTCTGATCGAGGCAGGCGGCCATGGCAATCACCTGTGGGTGCACATCCCCGTCGGCTATCTTTACTGCATGGGCAACCCGAAGATGGACTGGCGCTTCAAAACCGAGGCCGTGCCGGGGCTGAACGGGCGCGCGCTGAACTATCCGCGTGGGCGGCTACTCGGTGGCTCGTCGGCGATCAACGGCATGATCTACATGCGCGGCCAGGCAGCGGATTACGATCACTGGCGGCAGATGGGCCTCGCAGGCTGGGGCTGGGACGACGTGCTCCCGTACTTCAAGAAGTCGGAGGATTACGCGGGCGGAGCGGACGATGCGCACAGCGCGGGCGGGCCGTGGCGCGTGGAGGATCAGCGGCTGCACTGGCCGATCCTCGATGCCGTGCGTGAGGCGTGCGCCGAGGTGGGCATTCCGAAAACGGACGACTTCAATCGTGGCGACAACTTCGGTGTATCGTATTTCAAGGTGAACCAGCGCGGCGGCATCCGGGTTACGGCGGCGAAAGCGTTTCTGAACCCGGTGCGGCATCGCAGGAACCTGACCGTGATTACGGGTGCCGTGGCCCAGCGCATCGTGTTCGAGGGGCGGCGCGCGGTGGGTGTCTCGATAAGGCGCGATGGCGTTGATGAGGTGGTGCGCGCGAGCGGCGAGGTGATCCTGGCGTCGGGGGCGGTCGGTTCGCCCCATCTGTTGCAATTGTCGGGGGTCGGGCCGGGCGCACTGCTCCGCGAACACGGCATCGACGTGGTTCACGATGCACCAGAGGTAGGCGAGAACTTGCAGGATCACCTGCAACTGCGGCTCATCTACAAGATCAAGAACGCGGTGACGCTCAACCAGCGGGCGGCGACGCTGTTCGGACGCGGGATGATCGCGGCGGAGTATGCGTTGCGGCGGCGCGGGCCGATGTCGATGGCGCCGAGCCAGCTTGGCATTTTCGCGCGGTCCGATCCTGCTTATGCGACCGCGAATTTGCAATGGCACGTGCAGCCGCTCAGCCTCGACAAATTCGGCGATCCGCTTCACGATTTTCCGGGGCTGACCATGAGCGTCTGCAATCTGCGGCCCGAGGCGCGGGGCCATATTCGCCTGCGCAGCGCGAACGCCAGCGATGCGCCGATCATCCAGCCGAATTACCTGAGCGAGGAGGCCGACCGGCGCGTGGCCGCCGACGCCATCCGGCTCACGCGAAAGATCGTGGGCGCGCGGGCCATGGCGCGGCACGATCCTGAGGAATACAAGCCCGGCGCGCATCTCTCGACTGAGGAAGAATTGGCCGCATCGGCAGGCGAGATCGGCACCACGATCTTCCATCCCGTCGGCACCTGCCGCATGGGCGCTGACGATGCTTCGGTGGTAGATTGCGCATTGCGCGTGCGCGGGGTCGAGGGCTTGCGCGTGGTTGATGCCAGCGTCATGCCCACGATCACATCCGGAAACACGAACTCGCCCACAATCATGATTGCGGAGAAGGCCAGCGATCTGATCCTTGGTACGGCACTTGCGATCTAGAGCATTTTCAGCAAAAGTGTAAGCGGTTTCGCTCCTCGATAATGCGGTAAAATAAAAAGTTAGAGCGCTTTCATGACTCTGATCAAGGCGAAAGCGCTCTACAGTTTATCCGGTTTGGACAAAATCTCGTCATGGCCGTGCTTGACCCGGCCATCCAGACTTTTCTGTTTATAACATGCCTGTTTCGCTGGATGTCCGGGTCAAGCCCGGCCATGATGAAGAAGAAGATACATGCTTCCGTCTGAACCAAACAGCCTTTAGAAATGCCCACCTTCACGCGAACGATAAACTTGATTAAACTTTGCAGACCTATGCCTGAGCTTAGACCAGATCAGCAACAAGGATACCATGAGCGACATCGACCGCCGCCTTGCCGAACTCGGTATAACGTTGCCCACGCCTGTCGTCCCGGCTCAGAATTATGTTCCTTTCGTTCGTACAGGCCACCTTGTCGTTATATCGGGCCAATTGTGCTTTGGCCCGGACGGGTCTCTTGCCATGCGCCATATCGGCAAACTTGGAGGCACAATCTCGGATGAAGTCGGCCGTGAAGCCGCACGTTTCTGTGCCATTAACGTGCTGGCGCAGGTCAAGGCGGCGCTTGGCAGCCTCGATCTTGTGAGCCGGTGCGTTCGGCTTGGCGGGTTCTTCAATGTCACGCTGGATTACCACGGCGTCTCGTCTGTCATGAACGGTGCGTCAGACCTGATGGTGGAGGTATTCGGCGAAAAAGGCCGACATACACGCAGCACCATCGGATGCATGGTTCCTCGCAACGCGGTGGCTGAGGTCGAGGCCACGTTCGAGGCTGCGTAGGAAAATCGTAAAGCCCCTTCGTGCGGCCATGCGGTAACAAAGCCTGGTGCCATCCTGACTCAAGAGAATGGGTGGTCGCGTCCCCTTGAGCACGTTCGATTTAACCCGAGTCATGAAAGCGCTCTAAATCTTTGTTTAATCGCATTTTCGAGAAGCAAAGCCGCTTACATTTTTTGCTTAAACTGCTGTAGCGCCTGTCGCATTTCGGCTGATGCGAGCACAATTGCCGTTCCTTCGAAGGGGAAGCCCACAATTAGAGCCGATCCCGATCAAAAGGAATCGGGTCAACGGCTCTAAGTTATTTATACGAGAGCGGTTCTTATCCGAATACCGCGTCACACTTTTCGGGAACCGCTCTAGGAGTAGCCGGTTTGGATACGGCTTCCCGTCCGCGAAATAACGATGCTGTATCGCTTGATGTCATACCATTTGACCTAACGTACAGTCCCGTCGACCCGGTCGCGCCATGCGGCTGCTTCGGTTTCCGCCTGTGTGCGCTCAGGCTTTCGAAGTCCCATAACAAGATAATCGAGCCGAAGGTCAGGTGCTCCAGCCTGCCGGGCCAGCAAATGCCACTTCGCGGCCTGAACCCGATCCTTGCCCACGCCGACGCCCGCCGAATAAGCCCGTGCCAACCTGTTTTGGGCGATGGCATTACCCCGTTCCGCAGCCAGCCGCAGGAACATGATCGCGGTCTTTTCATCTTGCGGCACACCTTTACCATTGGCGAGCATGACGGCATATTCCACCTGAGCCTCCACATAGCCCGCATCCGCCGCGCGCTTCAGCCACGCCGCGGCCTTGGCCTCATCCTTGGGCACGCCTTCACCTGCCCGATAAAGACTCGCAAGATCATATTGGGCTTGGGCATGTTCCTTATCCGCTGCCTTCTGAAGCCAGAACAGCACCTTTGCGCTATCGGGAGCGCGCGCGAAGCCCTCGGCATAGACCTGGGCGAGGTTATACGCCGCAAAGGTATGCCCCTGATTGGCCGCGATCTCAAAAAAGTCTGCCGCTTTTCTTCTTGTCTTTCTTAATGCCGCGGCCTTCGCCCAGCATGACTCCCAGCCGAAATTGCGCGTGCATGTCGCCTGCGACGGCACCTTTTGTGAACCATTCCGCAGCCTTCACGTTGTCTTTCGTAACGCCAAGACCTTCCTCATACATGTCGCCGATGAGGGTGTTGGCCTGAGCTTCCCCACGTCCGGCCGCTTCAGTGGCGAGTTTAAGTGCGTCCTCGTAGCGACCGGCGTCGTAAGCGGCATAGGCCGGGTCCGATGTTCCGCTCAGCGAAAGTGTATTTGCATCCTTCGGTGCCCAGCCTCCGGCGTCCGTTTTTGGTTTCGGAGCCGCGTGGAGCACGTTCGATAGCAAGAGAGCAACCCCAAGGGCCACAAGACGGGATGAAATTCTTGCCACGAGTCCCTCCTCTTCAAATTGAACGGACGGCCTTTCGGACCGTAGATTATACCCGGGTGTCACGCCGCATAAACACGATGCGCGGCGCAAGCATAACTCGCTCATCGCTTCAAGCGCCGACCAGCCCCATTTGTTTTGCCAAATTAAGGCTGTCACCCGCCTTCATCTCATCGCGAAGTATTATGAAATCGGCACGGGCGGAGTAGACAGCATCCGGGGTGAGGGTCCGCGCCTGAGGAACTATCGCGCACTGAACCGTGGTTAGTTCGTCCCACCACTGGCAAAGCTCCATAGCATAGACAAGGTCCTCGTCGTTCAACGCGGTAAACGCAATGAAATCTGCGCCAGCTTCGGCAATTGTCATTGCGTCATGGCGGGACAGAGGGCTGGATGCGCCGATGATGACTTTATCGCCCAGCTTTTGACGGGCTTGCTTCACGCATTCGGCGCCGTCCAGCACGTAAAGACCTTCGGCAGTTTCCGGAAAGTCGTGGCCATAGGTCTCTATCAGCATCGCAAGGTCGATCCGTTTCGCAGCCTTCAAAAGCGGCTCCAGGTCCGGCGATAAACGCCGCGAAACGATAAGCGCGGCGGGCCGGAACTCAGCCGCCAGGGCAGGGAGTTGAGTTATCCAGTCCGCAATCAGTTCAGGCGATATCATACAGATCAGGCTGCATGGCTTGCGGTCCATGTCCTAGATCAGCTTGCCGATGGCCACGGCCACATCCGCCATGCGGCACGAGAAACCCCACTCGTTGTCGTACCAGGACAGTACGCGAACCAGGCGGCCATCCACGATCTGCGTCTGGGTCAGATCGAAGTTCGACGAGTGCGGATTGTGGTTGAAATCCACCGAAACGAGTTCCTCCTTCACGACGCTGAGGACACCCTTCAGTTCCTGTCGTGACGCGCGCTCCATGGCGCGGTTGATATCGTCAACCGCCGTTTCCCGTGTCGGGATAAAGCACAGGTCGATCACCGACACATTGGGCGTCGGCACGCGGATCGATGTCCCGTCGAGCTTACCCGCGAGTTCCGGGAGCACGAGGCCGAGCGCTTTTGCAGCTCCCGTCGAAGTCGGGATCATGGACAAGGCGGCGGCACGGGCGCGGCGCTTGTCTGCGTGAGGAAGATCGAGAATGCGCTGATCGTTGGTATAGGAATGGATCGTGGTCATGAACCCCTGCGACACACCGCAAAGATCGTTCAGCACCTTGGCCACGGGTGCCAGACAATTCGTCGTGCACGACGCGTTCGAGATCACCTCGTGGCTCCGCTCCACCCGGTCGTGGTTCACGCCATAAACGACCGTGATGTCGGCCCCTTTCGACGGCGCTGACACGAGCACTTTTTTCGCGCCGGCCTGCAAATGCAACGCGGCTTTGTCGCGATCCGAGAACACGCCGGTGCACTCCATCACCACGTCGATGCCCATCTTTCCCCATGGCAACTTCGTCGGATCGCGCTCCGCCAGTACATGGATGGGGCCATGGCCGACGTCGATGGTATTGCCCTCGACCTTGACCTCGCCACGAAACGGGCCATGCACCGAGTCATATTTCAAAAGGTGCGCATTCGTGGCCACGTCGGTGAGGTCGTTGATGGCAACCACCGTGAGGTCGGTGCGGTTGTTCTCGGCAATGGCACGCAATATATTGCGTCCGATACGTCCGAAGCCATTGATTGCTACCCTCACGGTCATGATGAACCCTCTTTCGGAAACCGGACCAAATTTTTTATGGGCTAGATGTGATCCGAAGTGCGCCAAAACGCAAGATGCTTGGTGTGCAATGGCTGATGCGGATCAGCCTGCGAGTTGCCACGCTGCCTGATTTATAATAATTCTACGTTATGCAACGTGAGAGGCGAAACTATGCCGGTTACAGTAACCGTAAACGGGACGAAGCACACGCTGAGTCTGGACGACGACACACCCCTGTTGTGGGCGATCCGGGATGAAATCGGGCTGACAGGAACGAAGTTCGGCTGCGGCATTGCGCAATGCGGGGCCTGCACCGTGTTCGTGGACGGCAACCCGCGCCGGTCCTGCGTAACGCCCATCTCTTCCGTAGACGGGAGCGACATTTTGACCATCGAAGGCGTATCGGGCAAAGCCGCCACAGCCGTGCAAGCGGCATGGAATGCGCTCGACGTCCCGCAATGTGGATACTGCCAGTCCGGCCAGATCATGTCCGCCGTCGCGCTGTTGTCGGAGATTCAAAAACCCACCGATACCGACATCGATAACGCAATGAACGGCAACATCTGCCGCTGCGCCACATACAACCGAATCCGTGCCGCCATTCACGATGCCGCCCACCGGATAGAGGCATAACCCATGACATTGATGGAAACAGACATCGCTCGCCGAAGCTTTCTTAAAGGTGCAGGAGGAGCCGCCCTCGTGATCGGCTTTCAGTTCGATCCTCGCGGCATCATGGGCAAGGCCCTGGCCACTGAGAGTGCGAATGCTGCTGACTTTGTGCCGAATGCCTTCATCAAGATCGGGGCTGACAGCACGGTCACGATCCTTTGCAAGCACCTCGAAATGGGCCAGGGGCCGTTCACGGGTTTCGCCACCATCATCGCTGACGAACTGGATGCCAGCCGCGATCAGATCCGCGTCGAGCACGCGCCCGCCGACGTCACGAAATACGTCAATTCCCTGTTCGGCATCCAGGGCACCGGCGGCTCAACCGCGATGGCCAGTTCATGGGATCAGCTTCGCAAGGCTGGAGCGGAAGCCCGCGCCCGCCTGATTGCGGCGGCTGCGCAAAGCTGGAAGGTGAAACCCTCCGAGATCACCATCGACAACGGCATCCTGAAACATGTGTCGGGCAAAAGCGGAGCGTTCGGCGAGTTCGTTCAAGTGGCGCAGACCGTGATCCTGACGAGCGAGCCGAAACCCAAAGACCCGAGCGAGTGGCGCTACATCGGCAAGGAATTCGCCCGCGTGGATTCCAAGCCCAAGACCACGGGCGAGGCCATGTACACCATCGATGTCAAGCTGCCTGACATGCTGACTTGCGTCATCGCGCGGCCTACAAGGTTCGGTGCCAAGGTGAAGTCGTTCGATCCTGCACCCGCCCTCGCCGTCAACGGCGTCGTGGAAGTGACGCAGACCCCTCTCGGGGTCGCTGTTCTGGCCAAGGGTTATTGGCAGGCACGCAAAGGCGCGAATGCGCTCAAGATCGTATGGGATGAAACCGGCACCGAAAGCCGCTCCACGGCGCAAATGCTGGCCCAATACAAGCAAACCGTGAAGGCGGATGGGGCCATCGCCCGCAAGGATGGGGATACGGAGGCGGCATTCGCCAGGGCCGCGAAGGTTATCGAGGCCACGTATACGTTTCCCTTCCTCGCGCATGCCCCGCTGGAACCCAACGATGCCGTCATCCGCCGCACTGCCGATGGCGTGGAACTCATCTTCGGATCGCAGCTGCAAACCGTGGATCAGATGACGGTAGCGGCCATCCTTGGCCTGAAAACGGAGCAGGTGGCGATCAAGACGATGTTTGCGGGCGGCAGTTTTGGCCGTCGTGCAACGCCCGGCGCGGGATATGGCCGCCGAGGCCGCTATCGTGCTGAAGGCCGCCAGGCATCAAGGCCCCATCAAAGTCATGTGGAGCCGTGAGGATGACATTCGCGGCGCACGCTACCGCCCGATGTTCGTTCATCGTCTGCGGGCTGGCCTCGACAAGGACGGCACCATCATCGCGTGGGAGCACACGCTTGTCGGGCAATCGTTCATGAAAGGCACGCCGTTCGCGGCGGCGTTCGTCAAGAACGATATCGACGAGCAAATGGTGGAAGGAGCGAAAGACCTGCCTTACACGATCCCGAACGTCAAAGTGTCCGTTCATGAGGATAAAGTGGGCTTCACCACATTATGGTGGCGGTCCGTGGGGCATACCCATACGGCCTTTTCCACCGAGACATTCCTCGATCAGGTGGCGGCAGCGGCCGGAAAAGAAGAGTTGGACGTCCGCCGCGCTTTGCTGAAAGATCATCCGCGTCACCTGGGCGTCCTCAATCTTGCCGCCGAAAAAGCCGGATGGGGCACGCCATTGCCGAAGGGCAAGGCACGCGGCATCGCGGTCCACGAAAGCTTCAACAGTTTCGTGGCTCACGTGGCCGAGGTCAGCATCAGCGACGAAGGCTTGCCTAAGGTCGAGCGGGTCGTCGTGGCCGTCGACTGCGGACAGGCCATCAACCCCGACATCATCAGGGCGCAGATGGACGGCGGTTGCGGCTTCGGGCTTTCCGCCGCGCTGTTCGGTGCCATCGATCTGGAAGATGGCCGCGTGGTGCAGTCGAACTTCCACGATTATCGCGTTCTGCGCATTCATGAACATCCTAAAGTCGAGGTGCATATCGTGCCCTCGACAGCGAAACCGACCGGCGTCGGCGAACCGGGTGTACCACCGATTGCGCCTGCCGTCGCCAATGCCTGGGCGAAACTCACGGGTGATCGGGTGCATCAATTACCCTTCCAGCGCGCGCTGGCAAAAGCTTAAGGAGACAGCGGCGATGATAACACAGTTCAAAATGCTGGCCGTTCTGGTTGCTCTGACCCCTTTTGCTGCAATGGCTGAGGATTTGAAGGCACCCGAGACCTTCAACGGGATTGCATCGCAGGAGGAGCGCTCGCTGGCACTGTTTCTTGAGGCAGGTAAGGTGTTGACCCATCCGCGCTGTGTAAACTGCCATCCTGCAGGAGACCGTCCGCTTCAAGGCAATGACGGGCATCTGCATCAGCCGATGGTCGTTCGCGGCGACGGCGGCCTTGGTGCAACCGGCATGCGCTGCTACACCTGCCACGGGCAGCAAAACTACGATCCGGCGCGCATGCCGGGAAACCCGCAGTGGCATCTGGCACCTATCGAGATGGCTTGGCAGGGCCGGACGCTTGGCCAGATCTGCGAACAGATTAAAGACCGTGCCCGCAACGGCGACCGCGATATGACGGCGTTGATCGCGCATATGGGCGAGGACGACCTTGTGGGGTGGGGCTGGAACCCTGGCGTCGGGCGCACACCGGCACCTGGTACGCAAAAACAGTTTGGCATGCTCATCAAGGCGTGGGCTGAAACGGGAGCGGCTTGCCCGAAGGGCTAGCGCAGGCCGCGAGTTTACGCAGAATCAGAATTTGTCGTTTCTGCGTTTAACCCGGCGTGGGACCCCATCAGGGTCCCGCTGGTACCACGGGGTGATCATCGACGCTTCATCTCATCGTGATCGATATGCGCGAACCCGCTTTCATCCTTCCGTGAAAGGGTCTAGAACCGGCTGAGAACATCCATGGGGACGATGCGATGGAACCTTTTTTTGGCGGCAGCCCTGCTGCGGTTATTTTGAAGCTGGTGATCGCCTCGATCATCATCGGCGTCGTTCTGTCGTTCCTCGGTTACAACCCCAGAGATTTATCCACCGCGATTTCCAGGCTTTTGAACTGGATATCGACCCTTGGATGGGATGCGGTGATTTCCGTCGGGCGATATCTGGCGCTTGGCGCGATCATCGTGGTGCCGGTCTGGCTTCTCACACGGGTGCTTGGGTTGCTGGGGTCGTCGCGCGGGGATCGGCGGTAGAGGAGCTTCGCGTCTCAGTCGTCCGCAGGGAAACGCTTTTTCCGCCGTTTTCAGTTGAGAGATGGCCGAGCCTTGCCAATGCACTGACAACCAGGCTGACGCGCTTCTCGATGGCTTTGCCCTGCGCGAAGTGCTGTGCAATTTGTTCGATTGTGACGGGTGATGGCGCCGCCTCGAGAACGCGCATGACAAACACGGTTTCGGCCAACTCGTCTCCGGTCGGGAACTTTTTCTTCATCTCGCGAAGATCGTCCTCGAAGAGGAGCGCGCCCTGCTTCGGCTTCATGCGCTCGTCGTCTGCGGCTTTCAGGCGCTTTTCTTCGGCGAGGCGGGCCTTTTCGGCGTCGGAGCCGAAGCGCGGAATTTGGTAATCCGGCCGCAGCCAGCGGACGTTGCCGGTTTTCTCCTCAATGAAGCGCTGCGTGTTGAGAGCGACGAGGCGTTCGAGGATATCTTCATCGGTAAGCGTTGCGGGCCAGCCATAGGCTTCAAAGACCAGCGCATCCAGCCGGTCGTGATGTTCCTTCAGGATCAGCACAAGACCCTGCTCCCTGATGCGTTCGTCATCGGCGCTGAGCGCCTCGCCCGCTTTCAGCTTTTCGAGCACGTTGTACATCTGTGTGAGGGTAAGGCCGGGATGCTCCGCCTGGCGCGCCTTGCGATGGGCGTCCAGCTCTTCGCCGATGGTGCGGATGCGGGCTTTGAGCGCATCATCGCAATCGGGAAAGGGGAAGGGATCGAAACAACGGGATTTCGAGTAACGCGGGTCGTTCCCAACGCCGAGCCATCCGCCAGCGCGAAGCGCCCATGTCACATGAACCCCCGACGACAACACACCAAGATGAAACGCATCGTCGCTGCCAACCGCGACCAGCATGTTGTCCGGCAATATCGAGCCATCGAGAAAGACAAAGACACGATGCTTCGCCGTCTCCACCGTCACGATATAGCGCAGTAAGCCCGCCAGTGCAGGCCGCAGCTCACGGCGCGGTTCGCCAAACACCCACCAGTTTGCCGCGTAGCTCGCGCGGCGGTTAGCATCCCGTTCCGGCTTCACCTTGGTCAGGATATGCTGATAAACCTCGGGGAACTTTTGCCTTAACTCGTCTGCGTCGAGGCCAAGCATATCGATGACCATTACGCCGCGAGGAATGCTTGTGAGATCGCGACCATTCCGGTATTCGCGGATATGCTTCTCAAGCCCGGGACGTTTGCCAAGACCGAGATGTGCAGCTTGCTGCGGCGTCACGATAAATCCGTCGCTGATTAGTTGGACGCCGCGATAGCCCAACCCTTCGCTTGCCCGCAGACTGAGTCCTGATCCCACATCAACTCCGGCGGTCAGGTCGGAGTTAATACGACCCGCCGTCGCGGAAAGCTCGATCTCCGGCTGATCGGTATCGAGCCGCGCTTCCCGCGTCACCTTGCGAAGCACGCCCTCATGCCGCCCCGCCGCCGCGACCGTCATGGCGATGCGGACGGCGGCGGCGTTATCCGTCGCTTTGGTCCATGGATGATCCGGGATCGCCATCAGCAGCGATAAAGGCTTCTTCTCATTCGCGAGATGGCGCGCGACGACGCGGCGGCTGAACACCTGCGTGATGGAGTTCGTGGTGACGAAGCCGAACCGCTTCGCCTTGCCGTCCGCCACGATCTCGGCCGCGCGGTCCCACCAGTACATCACGAAATCCGCGCTCTCGCCGATGTGCGGATGCGCCCGCCACAAGGCTTGCGTCTCGTCGGCCAGGGCGGCGCGGATATCCTTGCCGCCGATAAACGGTGGATTGCCGACAATGTAATCCGTCTCCGGCCAGTCCGGCCGCCGCGCATTGGGATAGGCGAGAACCCGCTTGCCGTCTTTCTCGACCACGCCGGGGATGGGCCAGCCATCCCACGTCAGCACGGCGTCCATCACGGTGATGTTCTGGAAATCGCGCAGGATCGGCTCGGACGGCGCGCTCGCCTTCGTGCGGAAGTGCCATTGCAGATAGCCGAGCCAGATCACCAGTTCGGCGATGGCCGCCGCGCGCGGGTTCAGTTCCAGGCCCAGAAACTGGTGCGGGTCCACGGTTTGCTTTTCCAGGCCGAGGGCTTCCTGCCCGCCGAGATCAACGAGCGCCTCCAGCACCTCGCCTTCGAGCCGCTTCATAAGCTCGAGCGCGACATAGAGAAAGTTGCCGGTGCCGCAGGCCGGGTCCAGCACGCGCGTGGCGCAAAGCTTTGCGTGGAAATCGCGAACGACACCGATGGCGTCCCTGGCCTGCTTCTCTTCCTTCAGCCGTTCCGCCGTCGCCTGCACCTGCGCCCATTCCTGCCGCAGCGGCTCGATCATCGTGACGACGATAAGCCGCTCCACATAAGCACGCGGCGTGTAATGCGCGCCAAGCCGCGCGCGTTCTTTTTCATCCAGCGCCTGCTCCAGAAGCGTGCCGAAAATGGCCGGTTCAACCTCACGCCAGTCCGCCCTCGCGGCCGCCAGCAATTCGCCGATCTCCTCTTTTTGAAGCGGGATCGCGGATGCACCCTTGAACAGCTTGCCGTTAAACTTCACAACTTTCTGCTCGATGGCAAAGGCGAATTCACCCGTGTCCATGGCCTGCCAAAGCTGGGTGACCATTCGCACGAACTTCGAAGGATCGGCCGCGCATTTCTGAAGAAGTTGCTGGAAGCTCGCTTTGGGCAGAAGCTCCACATCCTCCGCAAACATCGTAAAGAGGCAGCGCATCAGGAACAGCGCGACATCTTCCGCTTTATGCTCGCCGCGTTTCTCCAAGGCTTTTGACACTTCCGCCAGCCGTTTCGCGATCTCGCGCGTGACCTTTGCCGAATGGCGCGCAGGATCGAGATCGGCGGGGTTGTCCCAGATGCGCTTGAGCCGGTCTCGGATCTTCGCGTCATGCAGGTCCTGCATATAGATGCGAAAGTTCTGCCGGTCGGGAAACTGCGCGTAGTTTTTGCCCTGGCCGGAAAAGTCGGCATAGACCTCGATGCAGTGCCCGATGTCGCAGACGAGGACAAACGGCGGCCAGCCATGACTTGGCGGCAGCGCACGCGCGTAGTCCTCGGCTTGCCGGCGCGCGGAGATCATAAGCTGGTCCCAGGCGCGGTTGGCGCTTCGCTGGCCACGCGGGTGATAATTGGTCTCCAGCAGATCGAGCTGGCCGGGCATGCTCATCGCCTTCGGGCGGCCTTTCTCGCGGCTCTGCTTCGCCTCCATAATAAAAGAATGCTTTTTATACAGATCGATCCAGCCGGTTTGCCTCCCGCTGTCGAGATGGGAAAATCCTACTTTGCGCTCGAACGCATAGTCGTTTGAACCGCTATCCGACGGACGCGGCCTTTCCACACCAATCAAGGCGCAGAGTTCATTGGTAAACGATTGAAAGTTCGCACGTTCATTACCGCTGGATGCGGTCCAGCGCGCAATGAATTGTTCAATGTCGTTTGCGACTGCAACGTCATGCATTGTGGGTGGGATGCTACCTTTTCCTCCTTTCAATATGACTTTATCGTTGGCTGTGGAAGGGCATTCTCAGTGGTCTTCCTGTCGGGTAAACGAACTCGTTCCGGACGCGAACGGCCCGGCGTAATTTTGAACTCAGCCCGACCTAATCGTTGAAGCGATAGTTCAGACCCACGGTCACGGCATCCGCTGTGAGTGAAATATCGGTCTTGCCGTTGATCGTGGACGTGTAGTGCCCTGCAAGCGCGTTATTGTTCGTGCACGTGCCGCCCAGAGAAACACACCCGGCATAGGAATAGGACATGCTTCCGAAGTCGAAGTGCCGGTATTCCGCCTTGAGCGACCAAGAGCGCGTCAAGGCGTATTCGACACCTCCGCCGATGGTCCAGCCCGCAAGCGTCTCGTCGTGCCCGAAATCGAACCTCGAAGGGCCGCCAGACCCGCATTGATTAAGCGTCTTGCAGGTCTGTCCGTAAAATTTTGTGTTGAAGTCTGCGTTCAGGAACGCGGCACCCCCTTTTACGTAGAACAAAGCCCGTTCGAACGAATAGCCAAGGCGCAGGGTCAGATCGCCGTAGAGGTCGCTTGAACTGGAGTATTTCGCGTCCACGTCGCATATGCGTCCTGCGTAATAAACGGTGGACCCATCTGCATAAGTGCCGACGCAAGTGCCGGGATGAAAGCTGACAGCTTTGGTCCCCGAGAGGCCGAGATAGCCAATGTCGCCTTCGACGCCAAACACCAGGCTGCCGCGCTGGATGTTGTACCCAGCCTGAACACCACCCGTGAAGCTTTTGCTGTTGAGACTGCCGGTGAAAGACGGGTCGCCCACATAGACAAAAGTGTCATGGACGCCGGGATCGCCCCACGCTCCACCAACATTTCCGCCAACATAAAAGCCCTTCCAAAGTGGCGCGAACGGCGCAGTGCCGTCTTTGAGGCTGAATCCCTGAAGGCCAGTGTCTTTAATGCTGATCCCCGGTGGAAGATCGGCCGCCAAAGCGCTATTTCCAAATAGTCCAGCTTGTAGCCACAAACTCGTTACAATTATCAAACAGATACGCATGTTCATTATTATTGCCCCGCCCACATTTACTCAAAGTTGCAATAGTAAAATCTACAATTTCAGATTGTATTTCTCTCCTTTTTAC
Source organism: Rhodomicrobiaceae bacterium (assembly GCA_965247345.1). GTDB lineage: Bacteria > Pseudomonadota > Alphaproteobacteria > Rhizobiales > Rhodomicrobiaceae > Rhodomicrobium. Next base: position 62,525 of record CBDFGZ010000018.1, read on the forward strand.
TTTATATGCGCGTGTACATCGGCTCGCTACCATTGACGCTTATCTGTTGCGCGATCAAGCCGTCGGCGCAAAAGCTCCGGACGTGCGACTTTTCTGCTACAAAATCGGGTTGCGATAACCGGACGGTCGGCAATTTTCGGTAACATGCTGCGTAGGGGGATCGATCCGCGCTTTCGAATGAGCGGTTATCCGGCGAATTGCACCCGACCGATGACTGGGGCAGGGGGGCATCTGCGGACTGGCGGGAAACGTCGCGGTTGAAGGCGCGCCCCCGCCTGTGCAATCTCCGCCACCATGAAGTGCGTTGCGGGCGTCAACGCGATTCTGAAAGAATTACGACGTTAACGGCCAGGACCACACTTGCACCGGAAATGTCGCAAGCAGTTGTATTTTCCCCACCCGATGCGCCTTCGCGAAATAAGCCTCGTCCGCCGTCACCAGCGTCGCTTCATTCTCCAGCGCGACTGCGTGATACAGCGTGTCGAACATGTGGTGGCGTAGTTGCGTTGAGAAATGCGCCGCCCTGCGATAAGTCTCCAATATCACCCGTGTCTGATAGGGCAAACCTCTCAAAACGTCGAGCGTCAGGTCAAGCTTTCAGGCCTTTTGAGCGCGATCACGGACACCACCTCGACATCCAATGAGGCGGCTGGATCGCAAAGATTCGTCCTTCGGAGACGCCTTCAAGGATGCTCTCGGCTTCGGCAGCGTTGTACTCTTTGCCGTCGACACCCAAAATCCACTTCAAGCTGCGCTGGCATCAATAACCAGCTTCACGGCGCAGCTCCTCTCGGGCATGGCGGATTTCTTCGTCTGTCATCGGCGGCATGGATGCTCGCAACGCGCGGAATTGTTCAACCAAATTCTGAACTGTCTCGCCAGCCCGGTTGGTTTCAGGGTTGTCCTTGGCATTTGGCCTATTTTCCAAAGCCTGGCGAATGATCCCCGCGATCACCGCGTCCTTGTTCTGCCCTTCGAACGCCTTGTCGAAGGCAGCGGCGATGTCATCGGGAATGCGTATGGTCATGATGGTCATGGTGGCGTCTCGCGGGCTGTTGCGTGATCCAGCGTGGTTTGTTGCATTTTACACCACGTAACGCGACGCGAACAGACGGCGCATGCATAAACGACGGTCGGCAGTCATGGCGAAATCCGAATGCGGCCACGAACCTCGCTTGAGACCGCAATTCAAACGGCTAACCATACCCCAGACGACGCACAGGTTGTCACGCCTGCAGATCCCGTCAAGCCGATCAAGCTGAAAGGCGCGCTGGCAAAGCGTCACTTTCGGTTAAAGATTGACGAGACTTCCCGTCATGACCGCGCAACGCTTTGACTCGTAAATTTCAACAGGACGGAAGCTGTGACGAACGTCTGAACGTATCTCAAATCACGATAAAAAACGCTATATTACTGAGTTATGACAATAGCTTAGGCTTGCACCTGATTTGATTTTCCGGTGCTTTTCTGCTAGTATTTGAATGGCTGGGAACGCAAAAAAGCGCTCTCTCGGCCATCGGAATCCGCCACTCATGGAGGCAGAATGACAGCTCAAACGCCCGAACGCATTGTCATCGACGGACGGCCTCATGCGCTCCGCTCGGAACCACTTTACAGGCTCCTTGCTTCGCGCCGGATAGATTTTCAGAGCGAGGAAAGAGGGTATTCAACGGCGTGCTGGCGCGGATATACCGGCACCTGGGAAATTTGTGACGGAACGCTGTATCTCCTGCATCTCAATCTGAACATCGGTGACGAAATTCCAATGCCGGAAAAGGACCGTGACAAACTCTTCAGAGCCGTACCCGCCAGACATTTTCCTGTTGCCGCCCACTGGTTCAATGGCGTTCTTCGGATCTCTTGCGGTCGTCGCCTTGTTTACAGCCATCATGGCTGGTCGAGCATTTTCGAGCGCGAGCGCGTCATAACACTGCGCCAGGGAAAAGTGAAAAGAGACCGCCTCGTCAACACAAAAGCCATGTTGGAGCGCGCGTTGCAGCGCAAGTCGTGCCGGTTGGACGACGAAGACGAGACGCATCCGCCTGGGTTCGGGCCTATGGTTTGGTTTGACGAGAGTGGCGATGACGAAGACTGGACATCGGATTGGTGGCCGCCGGATTACGTTCACCCGGGTCTGGCTGCCAGCGCTAAGCAGACACAGCCGTAAGCGTTCGTATCGAGGGCTGGATGGGCAATCGCACCTGTAACGACGCGAGTTCCGGCGCAGGCGTTGTCTGTGCCGCATGGTGCAGAGGTCAGGCAAGGTTCGTAAATCATGTCAGGTCAGGCATTGCGTTATGGAGAACTGCGCACTCCCTTGAGGCCTCCGCGCAAACGCGCTAGGTATCGCCCATGACCGACGCACCGATTCTCACGCCGCCGAAACTCGTCAAGCCGATCAAGCTGAAGGACGCGCTGGGAGAGCGCTACCTCGTTTATGCGCTCTCCACCATCATGCACCGTGCCGCAAGCGATCTATGACGAAGCAAAGCACTGTCGATCTTCTCGCACATTTGGCAGGCCGTCCGGGGCATGACGAGGTGAAAGCCGACTTCCTTCAGCTTCTTATCGAGGAATTCGGTGCGGAGCGGCACGCTTTGGACTTCGAGCGTCGCGTCCCCGAGGTGAAGGGGCGGCTCGATGCCCTGGTCGGAAACACGGTACTGGAGGCGAAGCGCGATCTCACAAGGGAATGGGATGACGTGGCGCGACGCATGCCAGACTATCTCGCGGACCGCGAACGCGAGACTGGCGAACGATTTGTTGGCATCGCGACCGATGGCTTTCGCTGGGTGGTTTTCGAGCTTCAAGATGCGCTGCTCATAAAAATCAAAGAAACCACGTTAGACCCCGCGAGAGCAGACGCCTTTCTTGCGTGGCTCGATGGCGTGGTGAGTCTGCGCGCTTCGCTTCCCCCCGACCCTTTGACCGTCAAAATCGAGCTTGGGCGAGAAAGCGTCGCATATCGCCGGGCTTACGAAAAGCTCGCGGAAATCTGGCCTCGAATCGAAGCGAATCCGGCGGTCGCGTTGAAGCGGCAATTGTGGCAACAGCTCCTTTCTCTGGTTTACGGGCGTTCCATTGAAGGCGATAAGCTTTGGTTTCAGCACACGTTTCTCGTCATCGTTGCGAAGTCTATCGCGCTCGCTGTTCTTGGCATGCGGGATGACGACCCGGAACGCATATTGTCAGGCGCAGCGTTCAAAGACGCCAATATCAACGGCGCAATAGAAAGCGACTTCTTCGACTGGCCGCTCGCGGACGATGAGGGAAGAAATCTTATCAGACGGATCGCGGTGCATGTCGGCCGGTTCCGACTGCGCGAGGTGCAGTCGGATGTGCTCAAGGTACTTTATGAGAGTCTGATCGATCCCGGCGAGCGTCGCGATCTTGGTGAATATTACACGCCGGACTGGCTTGCCGCAAAGGTCGTCAAACATGCGGTCAAGCGCCCGATCGAAGACCTGGTTCTCGATCCCGCCTGCGGGTCGGGGAGCTTCCTTTTTCATGCAGTGCGCCTGCATCTGCGTGAAGCGGAAGACTCCGGGATGACGCCCGGTGAAATCGCACACGAGGCGACACTTCATGTCGCGGGTATGGACATTCACCCGGTTGCGGCCATCATCGCGCGCGTCACGTACCTGCTTGCTCTTGCCCCCGCCTTGTCACAACGATCCGGCCCGATCTCGATCCCGGTCTACCTCGGAGATTCGCTTCAGTTGGAGGTGACGGAATTCTTCAGAGGAAAAAAACTCACGGTAACGGTGCCGCCTTTGCCGCCGGACTTTGGCCCCGCGACTCTAGAGTTTCCCGAAGTATTCTGTCAGGAACCGGCCCTATTCGATAAAGCGATCTTCGCCATTGACGAGGCGTCGGAACAGGGCTTGGCACGCACGCAGGTCGAGAAGGCGCTGGGCAGGATCACAGCGCAATATCACAAGCGTGAACTGACCAAGGAAGAGGAAGAAGGAATTGTCGATCTCGGCAAGACCTACCTTGTTTACGATGAACTGAGGCGGATCGGACGGGATTCGATCTGGTCGTATGTCGCGCGCAATCTTTCCAGACCGCTGGCATTTTCCGCTCGAAGCGGACGGGTAAACGTGCTGATCGGCAACCCACCGTGGGTGGCGTTGCGGCATATGAGCGACCCGCTGCAAACGCGATTTAAGGAACTCGCGAAGGCGGAGGACGTCTACGTGGGCGGTCGTTTCGCCACACAAAACGATCTATGCGCGCTGTTTGCGATCAGGACGGCGGCCCTTTATTCGAGACCGTCCGGACGGATCGCTTTCGTGCTTCCGCTGGCGGCAATGACGCGCGGTCAGTTCGAGAAATTTCGCGGGGGAGAGTTCAAAAACATCAAGATCGCTTACGATGAAGCGTGGACCATGGATGACGGCGTATTTCCTCTATTTCCAGTTCCGGCCTGCGTCCTCTTCGCGAAAAAGCGTGCCAAGGCTGAGGCCGTGCCGTCGACGGTGCGGGCCTACGCTGGAACATTGCCGCTCCGTGACGCCCCGGAAGAGGTGGCGGACGCGGTGCTGAACGTGAGCGAGGGCGCGGCCGCGCCATCGGCGGCACAATTCACGACCGGATCACCCTACCGGAAAGCCTTTCGCCAAGGCGCAACGCTCGTACCCCGGATGTTGTGTCTGGTGGAGCGGCAGACGCGCGGCAAGCTCGGCATGGACCCGTCGATGCCGCTCGTTCGCAGCCGCCGGTCGGGGCTGGAAAAAAAGCCGTGGAATACCGTACCAGCGGTCGAACAGCGGGTCGAAGCGCAGTTTCTACGGCCTGTTCTGCTTGGTGAAAGCATCCTCCCCTTTCGCGTCTTCAAACCCTTCGAAGGCGTGATCCCGGTGAACGGCGACGGAACCGTCATCGACGCAATGGGTGCCGCGGATCGCGGTTATCAAGGTATCCTCCGCTGGATGCGCGCCGCTGAGAAGGTTTGGGATACATACGCCTACAGCAAAATGACATTGATTGAGCGCTGGAACTATCACAACGAACTGGGCGCACAGTTTCCAATCTCGGATCTGCGGGTGGTTTACGCCAAAGCGGGAAGCTTGCCCGCCTCAACCATTGTCAGACATGGGAGCGCTGTCATCGACCACATGCTGTATTGGTTCGCTCCCGAAACTGAAAACGAAGCCTATTACCTGACCGCAGTTCTAAACAGCGAAGTCGTCCGACAACAGATAGCCGGTATTCAGGCTGTGGGTCAATTCGGCGCACGTCACTTCGACAAAGTCATGTTCACCCTGCCGATCCCTCGTTTCGAGCCATTGAACGAACTTCACCGAACTCTGGCTTCACTTGGGGCGAAAGCGGAAGCTCTATCGGCACAGGTGGTCCTCGACGAAGGCGTGAAATTTCAACGCGCACGCAAGCTTGTCCGCAATGCCCTGATCGAGGACGGCGTCTCGGAGGAAATGGATAACGCGATTCGCGAACTGTTATCGTTGCCGAAGGACATCACTTCATAACTCATTAGAATCTTGGCGAAGTCGAGCATTCCGGCTAGGTATCGCCCATGACCGACGCACCGATTCTCACGCCTCCGAACCCCGTAGAGCCGATCAAGCTCAAGGACGCGCTGGAAGAGCGCTATCTGGCTTACGCGCTCTCCACCATCATGCACCGCGCGCTGCCCGATGTGCGCGACGGGCTGAAGCCGGTGCATCGGCGCATTCTCTATGGCATGCGGCTGTTGCGGCTCGACCCCGGCTCCGCGTTCAAGAAGTCCGCGAAGGTGGTCGGCGACGTGATGGGATCGTTTCATCCCCACGGCGATCAGTCGATATACGATGCGCTGGTGCGGCTCGCGCAGGATTTCTCGTCGCGCTATCCGCTGGTGGATGGCCAGGGCAACTTCGGCAACATCGACGGCGACAGTGCGGCCGCCTATCGCTATACCGAAGCGCGGTTGACGGCCATCGCGGGCGTTCTGCTGGACGGCATCGATGAGGACGCGGTTGACTTTCGTCCGAATTACGACGGCACCACGGAAGAACCATCGGTGCTTCCCGCCGCGTTCCCGAACCTGCTTGCCAACGGATCCAGCGGCATCGCGGTGGGCATGGCGACGAGCATCCCGCCCCACAATGTGCACGAGTTGTGCGACGCGGCGTTGCATCTGATCAAGCACCCGAACGCCAGCATTCAGACTTTGTTGAGCTATCTGCCGGGACCGGATTTCCCGACAGGCGGCGTTCTGGTTGAGGATCAGGCCGGGCTGGTCGAAGCATACAAAACCGGGCGCGGATCGTTCCGGCTGCGCGCGCGCTGGCATACGGAAGAGACTGGACGCGGCACCTATCAGATCGTGGTGACGGAAATACCGTATGGCGTACAGAAATCGCGGCTGATCGAGAAGATGGCGGACCTGCTGCAAGCCAAGAAACTGCCTCTGCTCGGCGATGTGGATGACGAAAGCGCCGAAGATATCCGCGTCATCATCGAGCCGAAGACGCGCAACGTGGAGGCCGCGCTGCTCATGGAGCAGTTGTTCCGCCTCACCGAGCTTGAGGTTCGCGTGCCGCTCAACATGACCGTGCTGTCGCAAGGGCTTGTGCCCAAGGTCATGGGCGTGGCTCAGGTGTTGCAGGAGTGGCTCGATCATCGCAAGGTGGTGCTGCGGCGGCGCTCCGAGTTCCGCCTGAAAAAGATCGAGCATCGCCTTGAGGTGCTCGCCGGCTTTTTGATCGCGTATCTCAACCTCGATGAGGTGATCCGCATCATCCGCAATGAGGACGAGCCGAAGCCCGTACTCATGAGCGCCTTCAAGCTCAGCGACGTGCAGGCGGAAGCCATTCTCAACATGCGGTTGCGCAGTCTTCGCAAGCTCGAAGAGATGGAGATCAGGACAGAGCACGACCAGCTCACCAAAGAGCGGGCGGGATTGATCGAATTGCTCGGCTCGGACACGAAGCAGTGGGACAAAATCAGCGGCGAGATTGGCGAGATCAAGAAGCAGTTCGGCAAATCGACGCCGCTCGGCAAACGTCACACCGAGTTTGCGTCGCTGCCAGCCATCGATGTCGATCTGGATGACGCGCTGACCGAACGGGAACCGATTACCATCATCTTATCGGAAAAGGGCTGGATTCGTGCGCTGAAAGGCCATGATGCCGATCTGTCCAAGCTCACGTTCAAGACCGGCGATGGCCCGAAATATACTATCAAGGCGCAGACCACGGACAAACTCGTGATGTTTGCCACCAACGGTAAATTTTACACTCTGGAGGCCAGTGAGTTGCCGGGCGGGCGTGGGCAAGGCGAGCCGGTGCGTCTCATGATCGATCTGGAGGAAGCCGACGAACTGCTGGAGTGCTTTGTGCATCGGCAGGGGCGCAAACTGCTGGTTGCCTCGAATACGGGCAACGGTTTCATTGTGACTGAAGACGAGGTTGTGGCGCAGACCCGTAAGGGCAAGCAGGTGCTGAACGTAAGCGACGGTGAGCGCGCGACCGTGTGCCGCGTGGCCGACGGCGATACCGTCGCGGTGCTCGGCGAAAACCGCAGGCTTCTGGTGTTTCCGCTTGCCGAACTGAACGAAATGTCGCGCGGGCGGGGCATTCGTTTGCAAAAATATAAGGACGGGGGACTGGCGGATGCTCAGATTTTCATGTACGCGAAAGGCCTTGCTGTGAAAGAGGCGAGCGGGCGGATAAAGGTGGTCAGCGATCTGGAAGACTATCGCGGCGCACGTGCGGCGGCTGGAAACCCGGTGGCGAAGACCCTTCAAAGGGTCACACGCTTTGGCCTCAACGGATTTGAAACCGACTAGGGTCTGCTTGAGCAGACGGAATCATTGACTCCATGGATGGCCGGGATGGACCCGGCCATCCAGACTTTCCTATTTTGAGGACAGAAATTTTCGCTGGATGCCGGGTCAAGCCCGGCCATGATGACCGAGTTCATGTTTCTGTATGAAGCAGACAAACTCCAGATCGCCTGTACCATTATCGCGAATGCGCCACAGGGTCTGAAAAATCTCTGTAATCGATGAAAAACGGTACTCGTCGGCGGAATTCTGCGCTAAGTGTGGAGGGTAGCGGGCGTGTTGGAGCAACGATGCGATTGAGATCAGGTGCATGGGTGACTTGCAGCGCTCTTTGCGCGGCTATTGCGATGTCGGCTTTTTTCGATGCTGCGATGGCAGGCGAAAAAGACGGGCCGTCGTCCGTCTATGTGATCGAACTTGGCGGGTATGGCGTGTTCAGCCCAACTTACGAGGGCTCGAAGTCCTATAATCTCGGATTCAAACCTATTATTGACTTTCATGAGGCTGGAGATCGCGTGTGGTTTTCCACGCCAGACGACTCCTTCACAATCGATCTCTTCGAGACCAGGAATTTCCGTGTAGGGTTGGCAGGTGACATCAGTCTGCAGAGCCGCACTCATAACGAAAATTTGGACCTGAGACTTGGAAAGACGGACGTTGTTCTCCTTGGCGGTGTGTTCGCCGAATATTATCCGATCGAAAGTATCAGAACACGCGTAGAGGTTCTTCAAGCTGTGACCGGATACTCGGGAATGTCCGTCAATTTCGCTGCTGATTATATCTGGAAGCCGACGGACGCCTGGACTTTGAGCCTCGGTCCGAGGTTGCAGGTTGTGGACGATGAGTACGCGTCGTCGCTGTTTTCAACCCGCGCGGCGAAAATCAACGGAGTCTTTGCCAAATACAGAGCCGAGGGAGGTGTGCACTCCGTGGGCGCACAACTGACAGGCGAGTACGACTGGACCCAGAAAATATCCACGAAATTCTTTGTCAAGTATGACGAACTCGTCGGTGATGCAGCAGACAGCCCGCGCGTAGACGTGAGGGGAAATGCGTCCCAGGTGTCGGTGGGTGTCGGCGCGAGTTACAAGCTCTCGGTTGAACGTTGACGCCAACGCGACGGGGACCTGGGCGGGTTGGGACGCAAGACCGGCAAAATAGTTTTTTCTATTTGATAAAAATTGCGTGTCGGAAAAAGGTCGCGGTCTGCGCACGCGAAAGGCCTCCCGTTGCAGCGAGCGCGGGGTTGGGTTCGAACTTAATCATGGCAGTATTAGGCTAAGGTAGGGGCATTTTGCGGGTTGTTTGCGTTTATGATACTGCGGCGCATTAACGGACCCGTCGACATGCCGAAGACTCACCGCAAAGTCGTTGTCATCCAGCCGGTTCATCAGGCCGGAATGGATTGTCTCGGCGGGCGCGGCAATTGCGAAATTGTGCGGCCCGCGTCTCTCAGCGAGGCCGATGTCACGAGAGCGCTAAGCGAAGCAGATGCGATTCTGCTTCGGACAACGAAGATAACCCCGCAGATGCTGGCTCATGCCGGTAAATTGCGGATCATTTCGCGGCACGGGGTCGGCCTGGATAACGTGCCGCTGGACGCATGTCGCGAGCAGAATATCACGGTCGCTCATGTGGGTGACGCGAATGCGATCCCTGTCGCGGAGCAGACGTTCGCGCTGTTGCTTGGCGTAGCGAAACAGCTCGTTCCCTACGATCACGCCGTCCGCACTGGCGATTATCAAATTCGCAACAGCCTTGGCATGCGGGAACTGTTCGGCAAAGTTATTCTTATCCTCGGACTGGGCCGCGTAGGCCGTAATGTTGCGCGGCTCGCTCTGGCGTTTCAGATGAAGTGCCTTGCTTTCGATCCGGCGCTGCCAGACGAAGCTTTCGCCAGTGCCCGGTGCGTTCGTGTGACAGACTGGCGGTTAAGTCTCTCCAAAGCAGATGTTGTCACGCTTCACATGCCGTTGACCGACGACGCCTCGGGCCTGATCGGCGCAACCGAGCTCGCTTTGATGAAGCCCCAAGCGATCCTCGTCAATTGCGCGAGAGGCGGGCTGATCGACGAAACGGCATTGAATGCGGCGCTGCAAGAAGGGCGTATCTTCGGTGCGGGCCTCGATGTCACGAAGGTCGAGCCGCCGTCCCCCGATCTTGCGCTGCTTCGGAACGGGCGCGTTCTCCTCAGCCCGCATTCGGCGGCGCTGACCGAAGAGTGTGCCGTTCGCATGGCCGTCCGATCGGCTCAAAATATTCTCGATTATTTCGATGGCTGCCTCGATCCCGTTTTCATCGCCTGACGTTTAGGAGGTCATGTGACACGCATCGGACGCAACGGTTTGAAGGCGCATTTGCGCTCCGGTGGAAAAGTCGTGAATGCGTGGTGCTCCATCTCATCCACAATCACGGCGGAAACCGTGGCCGCGCAGGGGTTCGACAGTGTGACCGTCGACCTTCAGCACGGACTGGTCGATTATCAGACCTCGCTGTCAATGCTGCAAGCCATCGACCGCTTCGATGTCCCGTCGGTGTGCCGTGTGCCCTGGAATGAGCCTAGCGCGATCATGAAAGCACTCGACGCGGGGTTCAGTGCGATCATATGCCCTATGATAAACTCGGAAAGCGAAGCGCGAATGTTCGCCGCATCCGCACGCTATGCGCCTTTGGGAATGCGGTCCTACGGACCAACGCGGGCTCTACCACTTTACGGAGCGGACTACGCAACCCGCGCCAACGAATTCGTGACCACCTTTGCCATGATCGAGACCCGCGCGGCCCTGGAAAACCTTTCCGCAATCCTGAGCGTGCCCGAGATCGACGGCGTTTATATCGGCCCGGCGGATCTGTCGCTATCGCTGGGATTTGAGCCAAGCCTTGTCACGAGCGAGAGCGCCGTCATCGACGCCATTGCCCACATCAGGACCACCGCTACGGCGGCGGGCAAGATTGCGGGCATTCACTGCGCGTCCGGTGACGCTGTCCGCGACGCGTTTACGGCAGGGTTCGGCTTTGCGTCGCTCTCAACCGACATGCGGCTCTTCACTCAGGCCCTATCGTCGGCTCTGGGCCAGGCGCGTAAAGCATCGGCCAAAATGGAAACAGTTTCGGGCCAATACTGAAGGTTTCCGTTTGCAAAGCCGGCTTGCTGACCTTGATCGGGTTATAACGTCTCAACCGGTTAAACGTCGCCTCAAAAGACACCGACACTGCAGATCACCGGTAAAACTGCCAAAGACGAAGAAAGGCACGATGAACCTCGTCAGCGGGAGGTTCAAAGGGCTGAAGGTTGATGCGGATCACGCTGTCGTGGGTCATGGTCGATGGAAGGCGCATCAACAGCCGCCAGACCGGCAAACGCCGCCAATCGGCGATCAAGGCCTGCTGCATCGGCAAGCGCAGCTTGACTTGCAGTTCTTCCATGTCCAGCGTTCGCACGGAGTAGGTGACGAGATTGATTTCGCCCACGGCACGCCATGCTATCAACCCGAACCCGTCGATAAACAGCCCATATTGGTTTGCCCCAAGACGGATACGTTTTTTCAGTAAAGGGGAAAAAAATAATAAGCCGCGCAGCCTGATGCTACCGCCGTGATGAGCAGAAGTTGATACGGCCACGTGGTCCATGCGGCGAGACTGGCGGCGGTGATGCCTGCAAGAACGTGGAAGCGAGGCGCTTCGCTTTGCGCATAAGCAAGCACGAAGCCTTCCTGAAGGTAGGACGGGAGCGCGGGACGAGGGGCCATGAGAGATGTCCTCTGATCGCAAAGCTTCCCCGCCTGCGCGTCTCAACCGCCGGTTTGCGCCCGATGCCGGAGAAGGTGATCCGCCAACACAATCGCCACCATGGCCTCCCCAACCGGAACGGCGCGGATACCAACGCAAGGATCGTGCCGACCTTTGGTCACGATGTCCGTTTCGTTTCCGTCGGCATCGATGGTCTGACGCGGCGAAAGGATTGAGGATGTGGGCTTGACTGCAAACCGGGCGATGATCGGCTGACCGGTCGAAATGCCGCCCAGAATGCCGCCGGCATGGTTCGATAAAAATTGAGGCATGCCGCCCGGCCCGATGCGTATTTCGTCGGCATTCGCTTCGCCGGAATGTCGCGCGGCCTCGAAACCGTCGCCGATCTCGACACCTTTCACGGCGTTGATGCTCATGAGTGCGCCCGCGATATCCTGATCGAGTTTACCGTAGATCGGCGCGCCAAGACCAAGTGGTACGCCCTCCGCGACGATTTCGATGACGGCACCGCATGACGACCCGGACTTTCTTATGCCATCGAGATACTCGGCCCAGACGGCGACCGACGCGGCATCGGGTGAGAAGAACGGGTTGCGATCCACTTCAGTCCAATCCCAGTTGGCGCGATCAATCCCCTGTGTTCCAAGCGCGATCAACGCGCCCTGCACTCTTATTCCAGGGACGACCTTTCGCGCCACGGCACCTGCCGCAACGCGCATCGCGGTTTCACGAGCCGACGAGCGTCCGCCGCCCCTGTGATCGCGGATGCCATATTTCGCCATGTAGGTGTAATCCGCGTGGCCGGGCCGGAACTTGTCCTTGATCTCGCTGTAATCTTTCGAGCGTTGATCCTCGTTCTCGATCATTAGCGCAATGGGAGTGCCCGTCGTGACCTGCACGCCGTCTTTGTTCGCGAACACGCCGGACATGATCCTGACGGTGTCCGACTCCTGACGCTGTGTGGTAAACCGCGACTGCCCCGGACGGCGCTTGTCGAGATAAGGCTGAATGTCGGCTTCGGTCAGCGGAATGTTCGGGGGGCATCCGTCAATCACACATCCGATGGCAGGACCGTGACTCTCACCCCAGGTGGTCACGCGAAACAGATGGCCGATGGTGTTGTGGGACATATCAGTTACTTATACGCGTCAAAATTGATGACATCATATCAAAGCCAAGTAAGCGTTTTTCCGTCGATCAGTAACACTTTGTCTTGTGGCACGCTCAAACGCACGACCTCACACGGAAGTAAATTGAACAAATGCCCGCGCAAAACACGCATCACTCCGCCATGCGTAACACAGATGGTATCCTGCCTGACTTGCGCAAGCCAATCTACCACCCGTAGGCTTAGATCGCGATAGGACTCGCCTTGCTCAGGCGTCCAGTTCCAAGGATCGTTTTCGCGGGCCGCGAAGGCTTCGGGTTCGTTGACGGTCCATTCAGGATAGATCCGGCCTCCCAATGTTCCGAAAGACATTTCTTGAAGCCTACTATCGGTACGATATCTGCAGGCGTCGACGCCCATCGCGGTGCAAACCAGTTCCATGGTTTCTCGCGCCCGAATAAGAGGGCTGCACACGAAATCGATTGCCGATTTATCGGTAATCACGTCGTTCAAGACCGCGCCGTTGCGTAAAGCCTGACTTCGCCCCAGTGCGTTTATAGGTACTTCAATGATCCCCTGTAAGCGTCGAACCAAATTCCAGTCAGTCTGACCATGTCTGACAATATAAAGGGTGGGCATTGCTCAGATCAGCGCTTGCAAGAAATGCTCACCCGCGCCTGCGCATCGCTGAGGTTGGTTTCCATCAGGTTCAGCTCGCACTCCACGTCCTGGCTCCGGAACACCTTACGCTCTCCGAAAGCAAGGCCGATTCCCTGGCGGTTGATGGCGACGCGCACCTGACGCGGTGCGACCGATTGCAGGCTGAGACGGACGCCAATCTCCTCGTATTGCTTCTCCTGGTCCTTGCGAAGCATGACATTGTCATAGAACACGACGCCCCCTGCTTCCTGTTTGACGGCGGCCGATGTGGCGCTGACGGGCTGCGGCGTTAAACTTGCCGTGCTCAACGATGCGAGCTGGGTCTGACACTTGCCGAACTGATCGGATGCATTGGAAACAAGCTGACGCAACTGGCCCATCTCTGTGACGAGGTTCGCTTCCGTTTTTGACCGGTCAGCATTCGAACCGTTCGCCGTTCGATCCCCAAGCGCCGAAATTTGCACGCTTACGCGCTTGAGGTCCTCGCCCATGGAGTCCGGCATCTTGACACGAAGCGCTTCCACGGCTTGGTTCAGACTTCGGATCTGGTCGAGAACGGCAGCCTGCGCCTGTAAACGGCTTTCCTGCGACTTGAGCGAGGCGGACATCCCCTTGATCTCATCGAGCAGCGCCTTGGACGGCTTGTGCTCGGCGTTCTGCAGTGTGGCTACCGCCCCGCGAATTTCTTCCGTCATAACACGACGGGCATAAGGTTCCTGTGCCTGAACCATGGCTGAGAGCGAGCGTATTTCGTCCAGCAAAACTTTGGGTGCCCTAGGCTCCTGCTTGTCGATCTTGGCGTTCAGCGCCTTGAACTGATCGGAGACGGTATCGAAACTATCGCGATAGTCAGGCATCGACATCGCAGGCGTCGATGAGGCCGCCTGGGGCTGGGACGCGCCATTGCCGCCGCCGCTCGCCCGCAGGGACTCGATTTGCCGGGTCAGAGACCGGATCTCGTCCGTGATCGGCTTGCTGATGGCAGAGGTATCGATGGCCGGGACTGCGCCTGACCTGTTTCCAGCGCTCAGGGCCTCGGACTGCCTCGCGTTAATCGCTTCGACCTGCTTGGACAGCGCCCGGATGTCTTCAAGCACTGGCTTCAGCGAAATATTTGCAGGTGTTCCGCTGCTGGACGTTACGGTCGCGGGAAGCGCGAGGCTTGCCAGTTGCGTTTTGATCTGATCGGTGCTGCTTCGTCCGGCGGAATATCCCGCATAAAATCCAGCGGCACTTGCGCCAGCCAGCGACACCACGCCTGCCATGGCGACCAGAGTCAGCGCTTTTAACGGTTCCATATGATTTCCATACCCAGGCGCGCTCCATCAGTGTGCGCGATTGTGGACACATTCCCCACAATTTCAACTATTCGATGACTGAACCACGGCAATATCGGGAGCGTCCTCAGCTTTCATGCCAACCACATGATATCCGGCGTCCACGTGATGGATTTCGCCCGTCACGCCACGGCTGAGGTCCGACAACAGATAAATGCCGGCCCCACCGACATCTTCGATAGACACGGTGCGGCGGAGTGGTGAGTTCAGCTCATTCCACTTCAGGATATATCGGAAATCACTGATCCCGGACGCAGCTAAAGTTTTGATCGGGCCGGCTGAGATCGCGTTCACCCGGATTTTCTGCCGACCAAGGTCTTCCGCCAGATAACGCACGCTGGCCTCGAGTGCTGCCTTGGCGACACCCATCACGTTGTAGTGAGGCATGACCTTCTCGGCACCGTAATATGTCAGCGTCAACAGCGAGCCGCCGTTTGGCATAAGGCGTTCAGCGCGCTGGGCGATAGCCGTGAACGAGAAGCAGGAAATGGCCAGCGTTTTCGCAAAGTTGTGCGCTGTTGTGTCCACGTATCGCCCGTCCAGCTCTTCCTTGTTCGAATAGGCAATGGCGTGCACGACAAAATCGAGGCTGCCCCACGCGTCTTTCAATTTCGCGAACACGGCATCCATCGAGGCTTCGTCCGTCACATCACACGGCAGCACATGCCTTGCAGAAACTTCGGCGGCCAAAGGCTCCACGCGCTTCTTTATAGCGTCGCCCTGATAGGTGAACGCAAGCTCGGCCCCGTGATCTGCGGCAGCCCTGGCGATCCCCCATGCGATGGAACGGTTGTTGGCAACCCCCATCACGAGACCGCGTTTGCCGCTCATTAATGGTGCTGACTGCGCCACGTCTTCCCCTAACAAATGTTATGAGGCTCGCATCCTACACATTACGAAGCATGCGTAAAGTCTTTGGTGGTCGGGTGTATGTTATCGCGTCGCGTTGCGCGCCACAACCACCTACAGGTTATTCGCCGCCCTGAAGATTGGCCTCGACCATTTTATGCGCTGCCTTCGCGCGTTCGACCGCTTTCGGATTGCGATCCGTGGAATAAAAATTTCCAAGCACAACCACGTCCATATCGGTACGCAGGTAGCAAGAAATCGCCTCTTCCGGCCGTGCCACGATGGGCTCCTGCTTGTTGAAGCTGGTGTTCAACAGCACAGGCACGCCGGTCAGCTTTCCGAATGCCTGGATGACATCGTAATAGCGCGGGTTGGCTTCGCGGGCAACGGTCTGGATCCGCGCCGTGCCGTCTACATGAACAGCCGCCGGAATAACGCCCACCTTGTCGGGCTTCACGCGAGGCGCCAGCGTCATGAACGGATCCGCTTGACGAACCTCGAAATACTCGCTCGCGTGTTCCTGCAACACCGCTGGCGCGAAGGGACGGAACGGCTCCCTGTGCTTGATGCGCCTGTTGATGATGTCCTTGATGTCCGTGCTGAGCGGCGATGCAAGGATCGAGCGGTTGCCCAAAGCACGCGGGCCGATTTCGAAGCGCCCCTGATACCATCCCACAATTTTATTGTCGGCCAGATTGGCGGCAACCCGCCGGATCAGTTCCTCATAGTCGAGATGCTCGTAGAAAAATTCCCACCTTATCGAACGCGGTTCTGATCTGGTCATCGCTATATTCGGGGCCATAGAGCGCGTGCGTCATCGTAAACGTGCGTGGCTTATCGAGGGTTTGATGATAATGCCAGAGCGCGCTTCCGAGCGGCGCACCGGTATCCGATGCACACGGCGGAACCCACACATGCTCGAAATCCGTATCGTTCAAAATGCGTGCGTTGGTGACGCAGTTCAACGCCACGCCCTCCGGTGAAAACACAGGTTTCCGGCTCGGATAGGCTTTGGTCAAGTCCGCGCGCCACGTGAACGACCACCTCTTCGGTCACGGTCTGAAGTGCGCGGGCGAGGTCGCGGGTGTGATCTGTCAAGGGTGCGATCCGTGAGCACAGGCCGGGCCGAACGTATCCAGGAACAGACGCGTGAATGGCCGGATCATTCCGTACCGGTCATAGCTGAAATAGGCCATGTTGATGGAAAAACGTCCATCCTCCTCAAGACGCACAACGTCGCGCATCTTGTCGACGTAGGTGTTGTCGCCACACGCCGCCAACGCCATCACGGTGCCTTCTTCGAACACGCGAAAGCCCAGGTGGCGCGTAATCAGCGTGTAAAACCATGCCGAGGCTATCGAAGAATTGACCCTTCCAGTGACGCGTGAGACGATTGCCCTGCCCCGTGAAAGCGCTCGTTGCGGCGTCGTCGCCGTAGCCATCCATCACGAGCACGGTAGCCTCGTCGAAGGGCGACGCAAAGTAGATCGCCGCATGGGACTCGTGATGCCCGACATTGATGATCGGCGGCAGTCGCTTGCCGCGAAAATGCTTTTTCAAGCCGTGGCGAAGCCATTGGTTCAGGAAGACGATTCCGCCGTCCTGGGTTTTCGTGCGCGCTTGGCCTCAGCAAATTCAGGCTTGAGGGCATTTTACTGAAACGCAGCGTTGAAAACGGTGCGCCGCAATCGCCGGACATCCCACGGCGTCGTTATGACGTCCACAGTCTCGATGGAGCGCATCGCGTTATCGAACGCAACTTCGAGAGACTGCGCGGGGAAGTCCCATCGTGTGTTTTTTCGCGAATGAGACGCTCTTCCTCGACGATGATAAGGGGCACGCCGTTCTCTACGAGGGCAATCCCGGAATCGTGGGACTCGCTAGCAATTCCTAGTATCTGCAAGGGAATTCTCACCTGGCTGGATGTTATAGATGATCGCTTGGTTATAAGCTTTTTACCCCGTGCACTGAAAATGAATAGGAAAATCTTCGTGATGCATCGGTTTTTGGTAAAGATGCGGGCGCTTTTCTCGGTGCCGTACACGCGCCCGCGTCGCGCTGACGCGCATCGGTTGCATCGGGGAAGCAGGTATGGGAAGGATAAGCACACAGCGGACTGTATGTGCGGAGGCATTTGCGATGCGGCCAGCGTTTTCCAGGCGGCAGCCGATTTCACCGGGGAAGCCGACCCGGACCGGCTGTTCCGCGCCTGGTTTGACGATGCGGAGCATGCGGAACTGAACGATCCGAACGCGATGACCCTTGCCACAGTCGATAACTATGGGCTGCCCCAATGCCCGCGTCGTGCTCATGAAGAGCTTCGACGAACGCGGTTTTGTGTTTTACACAAATTATGAAAGCGCAAAGGGACAAGAATTGTTGGCCAGCGCCAAAGCTGCGCTATGCTTTCACTGGAAAATCGCTGACGCGTCAGGTTCGCATACGCGGGACGGTGGAACAGGTGAGTTCCAGCGAAGCCGACGCCTATTACGGGACACGCGGGCGAGGCAGCCGTATCGGTGCATGGGCGAGCCAGGCAATCGCGGCCTTTGGCTAACCGCGCGGAACTGGAAGATGCGGTTGCGCGCTTCGAAAAAGAATTCGAGGGCTTGAACCCGGTTCGCCCGCGCTATTGGTCTGGCTTTCGGGTCGTCCCCCTATACGATCGAGTTCTGGCATGACCGGTCACACCGGTTGCATGACAGGGTTGTCTTTGCGCGCGACGACAAGGGTAAGCCGTGGACCAAAATACTTTTTATACCCCTGAGTTGAGAGTATGACGTAGGCTGCCGCCGTGTTTCCCGTCAGCGCGGCTTGGGAGCCTCGAGAAGCGTGCCTGTAAAGATCGGCGTGGTCGTTGGCTGACCTGTTGGCGATCCACCCGCCGCCTCGACCGTTACCGCAAGCGTGATACCTGCGTATTTGTCTGGGCCGTCGAGCAGCTTTTCCCCGGCTGTCGCGCAGGAGATTGGCGTCGAGATCGACGAGACCTAGAGACTTTGGCGCGTTCGCTCCGGCAATCGCCCAGAGTTCGTAACTTCTTCCGGGTTTCGGGGCCGGAGCGATCCTGCGCAATGCAAGGGTGCGTTTTTTCGACATCGACAACGGCGACGAACGCCGGTTCGCGTGTGCTGGTTTCCAAAACCGCGACGAAAATTTTCCGTTCGACATTCGAGAAGACTCGCGAACTGCGACAAATGCGAGTAAACTCGCCGCTAGGGTCATTGCCCCCGCAGTGGCCCGTTTCCAAAACCGCACACGATGCTCGAAGATGTGTACCGTAGCTGTGGGCGTCACCTCTAAAGCCTCAAGTTGGTCCAAGATATTCGCTAAAGCGTTTTTTAGGCGGGATCGAAGGTGGATATTGATCCAGTAGCGGATCAAGGCGCCGGTGCCAGCGCGACACTTGACGCGCGAATGACGCGTCGGATCGCACCAACGACCGGGAAATCGTCATTTCCGCCTCGTCCAGCGTTCCAAGCGCATACTCGGCCGCGAGGCCCTCCAGATCATCCACTTCAACCACCGCCATCGATGCATTCTTTCAACTGTGCAAGGCTTCGTCGCAACACCGTTTTGACCGTATTTACTGGACGGTTAAACTGTGTACCGATCTCCTCCCGGGTCAATCCTTTCATGTACGCCATCAAAATCATCTCTCTGCGATCTTCCGCCAGCCCTTGCAGGCATGTCATCAGGCGGCGTAATGAGTCGCCTTTTTCGAGTAGTATGTCAGCCCCGATCTCTACCCCCGGCGCTTCCATGTCGAGTTCGACACCGAGTGACGAAATCCGTTCAGATTGCAGCCTGCGAATATCGATCGCCTTGTTACGGGCAATGCGAGACATCCACGTTATTGGCGCGGCTTTTTGCGGATCGAAGGACGCCGCATATCGCCATATCAGCAGATAACTTTCCTGAAGCGCTTCCTGTGCGGTCTCTTCTGTGGTGCAGATACGGCGAACAATTCCGAATAGTTTCGCTGAAGTTTTTTCATAAAGCTTTGCAAAAGCTTGTTTTGTCGCCTTTGGCTGCTTCGCGAAGCAGGTTGCTTAATTCATCGTCCGCCGGACGGGGGCGTGACCGAGTTCGCCGTCGCATGTGTGCCAGCTTGTGCATAACCCTGAGACGGAGATTCCTGAAGCTTCTTGAACACGGCCTCCTCCGTCATTTCGCGCCGATACCCTTTATCGTCTGGCATGGCTGCCCGAAAAGCAATAGTCGTTGTTATATATAGTTTTTCCTAATTATTGAAAAACTGCCGACGATAACGTCGAAACCGGCATCGTCATTCAGGTGCTATGATACGATCTTGTCGAAAGCATGTGAGATTCCGATCGCTTTCAGTTCCCACGACGGAACGCAGTTTCGAATGATGAACGATGCCGGTGCACAGCCCTTGCCCTACGAGGTGCATATAGGCATCGATACGACCTCTCCCTACACAATGAACCAGAACTGAAGATTTAGTTTGCGACTTGGTTAGCGCAACATAAGGTGCTGTCAGCGCGTTGCAATCTCGCAAACGGGGAGCAAAGGCAGTCGTAGACACGAGGACCAGGCGCCATTACATTCCACTCACTTCATGAACAGGACAACGCCATGACCTACAACGTCGCCGTCGTTGGTGCCACCGGAGCGGTGGGCCGCGAAATGTTGAGCATTCTCGAAGAACGCGAATTTCCGATTGGGCAGGTGTTCGCCATTGCATCGCGAAAATCCGTGGGCGTCGGGGTCTCTTTCGGCGATAAAACGCTCAAATGTCAGGATCTGGCGACCTTCGACTTCGCGCGCTGCGATTTCGCGCTCATGTCTGCGGGCGGCGCGGTCTCGAAGGAATGGGCACCGCGCATCGCAAAGACCGGCTGCGTGGTGATCGATAATTCCAGTGCGTGGCGCATGGACATGGACGTGCCGTTGATCGTGCCCGAGGTCAACGCGGACGCCGTGGCTGGTTTTCGTAAAAAGGGGATTATCGCCAACCCGAACTGTTCCACTGCGCAACTGGTCGTTGCCCTCAAGCCGCTTCACGACGCAGCCACCATCAGGCGCGTGGTCGTTGCCACCTATCAATCCGTGTCCGGTGCTGGCAAGGAGGCGATGGACGAGCTTTGGAACCAGACCAAAGGCATTTTCGTCACCGATCCCGCGACGCCCGAACAATTCACCAAGCAGATCGCGTTCAATGTCATTCCGCACATCGACAGCTTCATGGATGACGGCTCCACGAAAGAAGAGTGGAAGATGATGGTCGAGACCAAGAAAATTCTCGATCCCAAGATCAAACTCACGGCCACCTGCGTGCGCGTGCCGGTGTTCGTAGGCCATTCAGAAGCTGTCAATATCGAGTTTGAACGGCCTATGACTGCGAAAACTGCCCGCGCCTTGCTGCGTGAAGCACCCGGCGTCATGGTTTACGACAAACGCGAGGACGGCGGCTATATGACACCGGTGGAGGCCGCGGGCGAGTTCGCAACGTATGTCAGCCGCATCCGCGAGGATCAGACCGTAGAGAACGGGCTGTCCCTGTGGATCGTGTCCGATAATTTGCGCAAAGGTGCCGCGCTCAATACGGTGCAGATCGCGGAGCTGATGATCAATCGTGGGCTTGTCAAGCACAGGGAGGCGGCTTAACCCTCGTCTAAGGCCGGGCGCAGTTCATCTGATGAGTTGATGGTACCAGTCGACTAGGCCACAGCCGCGCGCGTTAAAGCACACCTCGTCCCGCAAGCGTCTGTAGCCCGCGCACCCAAGGATGTGGCCTCACTCAGCCCCGACAACGCAAAGTTATCACTTAACTCATGCCAGACTGCAAAATCATCGGCCGGTCGTGCCGCCTCGCGCAACCGTCCCTCAGAGCGAAGAGAGTTTTGCAGCAGCATTCCTTCTCACGGACGAAAACGCGGAGGCGTTTTCGCGGTAACGAAAGTGGCGCGCCTCAGGCGCGGCGGCGAAAGAGTTGGGCGAGGGGGTCTCGACTGGTCATTTATTTCGCGGTTTGGTGTTGAACCCATATTCGGGTGACGTTGACCTATAGTGCTGCCTCATCGCAACCGGATTTGCGTTCTGTCCGATCTTCCGTTTGCGTCGATTACGGTCAGTTGCATGAAACCGACGCGAGGCTTCAGCAAAAATGCGTCCCGCCGATGAGGCGACGACGTGAGCGGCACTCCGTCGGCAAGCCAGGTGAAAGGCAGCGTCCCGCCCTCGGCCTTGATGGCTAACAGGTCGGTTTCGCCGCCAGCTGCCACCTCGATCTCGGCATTGTGCGGTGGATAGGAAATACGCAGAGCCTGATCCGTACTTGGCTGCAATGACGCACTTCGAGCCGTTTCACGAAACGCGCGAAGCGGGGGCGGTAGCTCGGAAGACTGCTGCACGCTTATGATGTTTGCGGGCGCTGGTCGAAACGGCGCGCGCTTCGGACCCATTGCCTGAAATAGATCGAACACGATCGGCGCTGCTGCCTTTAGTCCCATCAGCCCCGGAACCGACGAACTGTCGGCGCGCCCGACCCACACCGCGATCGTATGCTCCCCATCGAAACCAGCCGCCCAAGCATCTCGAAAGCCGTAGGATGTGCCGGTCTTGAAGGCGATCTGTCCTGGCGCAGAGTTGGAGGGCGTTGGCGCACCACGCAGGATGTCCGCAATATACCATGACGCTTCGGCAGATAGCACACGCGATGGCGACACAGCGCTTTGGTCTGCGGAAAGAGTTGCGGTTCTCGTGAACCGGAGTGGGATCGTTTCGCCGCCACGCGCGAGACTCGCGTAGAGCATCCCGAGATTTTCGAGCGTCAGTCCCGTACCGCCCAACGCGACTGTCAGATTACGGGGAATGGCAAAGGGGACGCCAGCCTCTTTGAAACGGGCCGAAAGCCGCGCGGGGCTGACCTCATTCAAAACCTTGACGGCTGGAACGTTCAGGGACAACTGCAAGGCCTGCCGGACACTGACTGTCCCATGGAACGTGGTGTCGAAGTTGGCCGGGGCATAGGTATCGAACCGGACGGGGCGGTCTTCGATCAGCGTCTCGGGATGCGCCAGCCCTTCCTCGAACGCCAGACCATAGATAAACGGTTTGAGTGCCGATCCCGGCGAGCGCACCGCGTCGGTCATGTCGATAGCGCCGAGACGCGCCTCGTCGAACGCTCCAGGCGATCCCACATGGGCAAGCACTTCGCCGGTCCGGTGATTGATGACCAATGCTGCCACCGAAAGCTTTTCGCCCAGGGACAGGACATGGCGGCGCGTGATCGCCTCGGTCGCGATCTGAAGGTCCCGGTCGATGGTCGTCGTAATATCCACCGCGGAGCGATCAACAGCCGCGAGCCGCTGCGCGAGATGAGGTGCCAGGCTTGCAAAGTCGCGGCGGTTTGTAGGCACCGGCTGAACGCGCGCGAAATCGGCGTCGGCAGCCGCGACAACCCCGGTCGCGAGACCCCGCTGAATGACACGATTTCGCGCGCGAAACAGGGCCGTTTCGCCGCGACCGGGCTTGCGTGTTTCGGGCGATTGAGGAATAGCCACGAGGAGGGCGGCTTCCGCCAAAGTCAGACGCTGGGGTTCTTTACCAAAATAGGCGAGGGATGCCGCGCGCACCCCCTCGAGATTTCCGCCATAGGGAGCAAGCTTCAGGTAGAGCTTCAGAATCTCATGTTTGGAAAGCTGTGCCTCCAGTCGAAACGCATCGGCGATCTGCTGAAATTTCGCCGATAGGGAATGGGTTGGCGAGCCGCGCAACAGCCGGGCGACCTGCATGGTGATGGTCGACCCGCCGGAAACGATACGACCGCGCGCCGCGCTTTGCAGCACCGCACGTGCCATTGCCCGGGGATCGACTCCTGGATGCGTCCAGAACCGTTTGTCTTCAAACGCCAGCAGCAAAGAGAGATACGACGCGCTGACCTTTTCTGGCGACGCGTCAAGACGCCAGCGGTCATCCGATGTCGTGAATGCCCTCAGCAATGCACCGTTTCTGTCGAGCACAAGCCTGGAACTTGCTTTCGCCGCATCGAGAGGTAATGGCTCGAAGAGCTTTAATCCGTGCGCGGCAAGGGTTAGAAGACCGAGCGCTAGGGCGGCTGCCGCCATTCTCGCCAGTCGGCGTCCCATGAACACTTTTGCAAAACGCATTACGAAGTCCCAGGATTACATCTTATAAATCAACCGCATAATAATTGACCTATAGTCCCCCCTCACCCAACCCTCTCCCGAGGGGAGAGGGCTTTGCCGGTGGCTTCCTTCTCCCGAGGGGAGAAGGCTTAATTTGCACTGCTCCTTCTCCCCTTGGGGAGAAGGTTGGGATG
Source organism: Rhodomicrobiaceae bacterium (assembly GCA_965247345.1). Taxonomy (GTDB): domain Bacteria; phylum Pseudomonadota; class Alphaproteobacteria; order Rhizobiales; family Rhodomicrobiaceae; genus Rhodomicrobium. Next base: position 86,332 of record CBDFGZ010000018.1, read on the forward strand.
AGGGGGTCTTGGAGTCAAATGATATGCTGGTCTGTATTCCAACTTGGTCCTGATATTGCACACCGGGCTTGTCCCAAGCTTGCGTCTACTGAGCCGCCGTGATTTCCACCTTGGCACCTTCCGTTCGCGCAAACCGGTCGGGCCGGTACATGTCTTCCACTCGCGTTCCCGCATGTGTGTAAGTTCCCGGTGTCACTGCGCGCATGACGTAAGCCATGGTGAGGGTTGCGGGTGTTTTTCGCGTCGCGTCGTTCAAAGTGTAGGCCGCCGTGAACCGGTCGTCGCGGAATGCCGAAAACACGGGCGAGTATGTGGTGGGCAGCCAGGAGAACGCCTTGATGTCCGAGCCCTTCAGCAGGGCCGGGTTCTCGATGTCAAAGCCGGCCGGAAGCCTGTCCTCGACAATGATCTGACCGAGTTTGGCTTCGATCTCGGTCGCTTTCAATACAACGACAATGCGGTCGTTTTGCTTGACCCGGGTGAAGTCGACCTCGCGGCCGTCGGGCGCATAGGTTTTGCGCTCGATCTTGAAGCCGCTTTCCGCCGCAGGTTCGGACGTGGTGCTATCGCCGGTCACGAGCACCGTGGCTGGAACGGCGTCTGCCCCCGTGTTGCGAATGGAAAGACCGGTTTTCGAAAACTGATCACCAGGGATCATCACATCAGAACTCGGCGACGCCGTGCTCGACGGAACCATGCTCACGTTCATCACGCGCACATTGCCGTTCGTGATGTCGTTGCCCGACAGCACAGTCTGAAATGCCCCCTGAACGGCGGTCCCGTTCACGTCGAGGGTCATCCCTTTGTTCTGTGCCTCAAGTGTGCGTGCGGCGAGAAGCAGCCACAGGCTTTCCTGAGTCGTCGTGTCGCCTTGCCGGGCGCGCAAGGCGGAGATTGTGCCGATGACCTTGCTCAGCGACCCTGACCCAACGCCGGTTTCGCCCATCAAGGCGAGAACGGCTGCGGCATCGCGAAGCTGCGTGCCATAATCGGACCGCCGTGGACATGGGAATCGGCGCAAGCGGCACGGCCAGCGAAGACACCGCCGATCCGAACGCCCGTTCGGCGCGATCCCTGTCACCGAGCATGGCAAGACCAGCACCGATCTGCGCACGGGCCAGGGGGGTGGAGAACGCATCGATCTTGGTATCCGCATAATATCGCAGATCGCCAAGAACGCCCCTGCCCGCGCGTGCCAGCACATACAGCGCATAAGCCAGGTCTTCGCCGCCTTTGTCGAAGTCCTTTGCGTTGTTGACCGCATTCTTGAGGCGGTCGAGGGCCTGATCGTAAGGCACGTCCTTGATTGCATAGCCTTTTTCCCGCGCGCGCACGAAAAAGTCGGCCACGTAAGCCGTGATCCAGGTGTCTTCGCTGCCAGCGCCCCAGAGGCTGAACCCACCGGACGACGATTGCATTTCATAAAGACGTGTGATGGCCTTCGTTACGGACGCCCCTGGCATCGGCGAGTTTACCGACGCGGGCCTTGGCCGCCACTTCGTTATAATAGAGCAAAGGCAATGCTCGGCTCGTCGTTTGCTCGACGCAGCCAAAGGGATAACGATCCAGAGCGAGCAACAGTCCCGGCACATCGAAAGATGCCGTGCGGCTTGCGACGACGGATATCTGCGCCGTGGACGCGATCAGATCGCGGATGGAGTCGGAGTTGACCTTGAGCGGAGCAGCGTTGGAGGCCAAAGTCTCATTGGACCGGCGGCGGACGTTTGGCGAGGCCGGCTCGACCTTGAGCGCAAACGTCCGCTGGATCGCGACATTTCCCGGCCCGGTCAGGGCGAATGAAACATGCCCTTCGCCAACAGTCGCGCCCTTGATCCTGATGGTGACATCGACGCGCTTGTTGCGATTGAGTGTGAGTTGAGTGTCGAGCGCGCTCTTGCTGATTTGCAATGCGCCGTCTGAGGACGCTGACAGCGTATAGGCGCCATCCGGGGCTTCCACGTTCTCGATGCTGAGATGCAGGTTCGACTCGTCGCCGAACATCAGGAACTTAGGAACCGTCGCCTGAGCCACGACCACGTCGCGCACGATCACGTCTTTCTCGCCATGTCCCGCCTTGGTCGCGGTCCAGGCTTGGGCTGCGAGACGCATGGTGCCGTTGAACGGCGGCAGGTTGAACGTCACTTGCGCTTTGCCAGCGTCATCCGTTTCCACAAGTCCCGAGAACACGGCCAGCGGCACTTCGGCCGACGGTCGTCCACTGAGTTCGAGGCCGCCTGCATCGCCACCGGATCGTATCACGCCCCGCACGCCCTGCATTCCGTCGATGAGCTTGCCGTAGATATCTCGCAGTTCGAGGCCAAGGCGTCGCTGCCCGAGGAAGTATCTGCCTGGTTCCGGCGTCTTGTAACGGGTGAGATTGAGAATACCCACGTCCACGCCGGATAACACGAGGTTTGCCCGCTCGCCTGCGTTCAATCCAGACACCGCCGCGACGACCGTGACCGGACCGCCGGGGCGAACCGCTTGCGGGGTTTCAAGCGAGACCGATAGGCTGCGGGGCTTTGTATCGAGCGGGATCCATTTTACACCAACGGCACGGCTCGGCATGCGCTTTGCAGCACTGTCCATGGGGCGATAGAGCATTGCGGTCGCGTAGGTGCCCGGCCCCCACGAGGCGTCAACCTTGAATGTGGCGGACGCGCCGCTGTCGCTTACGGAAATCATCTGGGTGGCCAGCACCTTGTCGCTCACAATCGAGACAAGGGCTTTGCCTGCCATGCGCGGCAAGATCTTAACCGTTACGTCGTCGTCCGCGTTATACGCGGCGCGGTCCAGGGCGAGGTCGAGAATTTCCGGCGTTTCCGAGCCTTCGGAAACATAAAGCCCGGATGTAAACGTGAAGCTCGTGGATGGGCCATCCGCCGATGCAGACGCAATGTCGAGCCGGTAGCGGCCTGACCCGGTGGGGACCTGGATCGTGACCGGTGCCGACGCGTTGGTGGCGATGACGCCACCGCCGACGCGTTTTTCGTAAACGATCGGCTCGTAGCTCCAGCGTCCATCGCGGGAATACCACTGAAACCGGGTTTCGACCTGAGCAACTTCCCATTTCAGTCCGGCCATCACGGCCTGTTTGCCGTCCGAGCCGATACCAACGACATCGAATGCTGCAGTTGATCCGTCGGCAACCGCGCCGTCGAACTGAGGCTTGACCCCGATGAACGATTTGCCGGAATTGACCTGTAGCGCGATCCTGTCCGTCAGCACACGCCCGCCCGTTTCGCGAAGCCGCAGCGTCACGTCCGCCGTAAGGGGCCGCGATGTCTGCGGGACGTCGGGCAACGGCACACGAACTGACGCAGCCCCTGCGTTATCGGTGTTGGGCAGCGCTTCCAGATCGCGGCGCACATTGGCGAAGGTTTCGGTTTCCTGCCCGATGCGGTATCCGGGATACGCTTTCAGTTCCTTGGCGGACGAAATGACCACCTCGCCTTCGAGGCCGAGATTAGCCGCTGGTGCCCCGTACAGATATCGCCCGGCCACCGAGATCACGCCCGGCGATGCTTGCGACATTGTGGGTGTCGTCGCGGCGAGTTTCATTTCAAGCCGCTCCGGCACGTAATCCTCGACGAGAAATGTCCGGTCGTAGAGCGCTGGCGCTTTCGGATCGATGAAGGCGCTCACCCGCCATGTGCCGGACATGGCTGTTGGCGCAAGTGCGATATCGTAGACGCGACCGCCATTCCCCTGATCCGGCACGGTTTCTCGGCGCTCCTCGACGCCATCCGGACGCATGACCTTCAGAAGCAACGGCATGCCGCGCACCGCATTGGCCGCGCCATCGCGCAAAATGGCGGTGACGTGCACCGTCTCGCCAGAGCGATACACACCGCGTTCAGTGGTTAGATACGCATCGATGGGACCGGGGGCTGCACGTCCGCCGACGCCGCGATCGGACAAGTCGAACGCCTGCTTCGTGAGGTCGAGAAAGCCGTAATCGGCATCGGCTCCACGCGCCACAACGAGCGCAGGCGCGAGACCGCCGACGCCTTTCGACAAACCTGCCTCAAATTTCGCAAGACCCTGAGCATCGGACTTGACGGTGGCCAGAACCTCGTTGTTGCGCGCGATCAGGCGCACTTCCACATCTGCCGTGGGATCGGCACTGGCGATAGACCGGACAAAAACGCTGACGCCATCCTGCCCCGATAGTGCGGTCAGTCCAAGATCGGACACCACGAACCATTGCGTCGCCTTTGCCTCATAGTTCGTGCTGTCGTCGTCATTGGCCTTCGCCTCTTCCGACGCGACCGCCGACATGACATAAAGCCCAGGTTTCAGGTTCGGCAAAAGCTGATCGACAGGGAATGCGGTCGTGACTTCATCATTCAGCTTCAGGCTGACGGCCATCTGGCCGGACCAAAGCTTCTCGCCCTTCTGACCGGCAATCTCGTTCAACTGGTAAGGCTCAAGCTGCTTCGAGAAATCGCCGTCAAGCACCTCAGCGGCAAGCCGCCGGTCGCCAATCCGGTAGATCGTTGCCTTGACCGCTTTCGTGTTCGTGCTGACCACGGGAATGCCCTGTTGCCCTGTGCGCGGTAGAACAAAGTTTTTGCTGGTAAAGCGAACCGACGGCTTGCGGTCGCGGATATAGACGGTGAGATCGACTGGTTTCGGCAGAAGATCGCCTTCGGCGGAAGCTATCCCGCTGCGTACTTTGATGTCATACCGCTTGCCATGGGTCAGGTCGTCAACGCAGAGCTGCTGGCCCGTAACACGAACGGATGCGGGCTTTTCGCCATTCAGGGTGACGAAATTCTGAAAATCCGTGCGCCCCTTCGCCAGCGGCTCCGAGAATTGAATGCACACGCGAGGCGATGCGCTTTCGTTGTCAGCGGTATAATCGAGCATTCGAAATCCATGTTCATTGAACACGTCGTCGAACTCGGCTTGCACCGCGTCGTCGGCAGACAGCGCAAGACTCGCTTTGTAGACGCGCAAAGCAGACCGCCAGTTTTCACGCGCCGCAAGACTTTGAGCAATGACGGCAAGCGCTTTCGCCTTTGCCTCCGGTGCCTTGGCCCGCAGAAATGAAATGTAGGCCGACGATCCAGCGTTTTTGGCGTAAGTGACTTTGTCGCTGTATTTCTCGGATTCGATGGCGAGGTAGGATTGTCCCAGCAGCAGCCAGGTTTCAGCGCTGTTCTTGTCCAGCACCACCGATGACGCGAAATATCGCGTGGCGGCTGCCGGATCGTCGTCCTTGCGCGCTTTCACACCTTCGGCGCGCCAGGCCTTGGCGTCTTTGCCTTTCGCGGACCACGACGCCTGAAGGTAATTTTCGAAAGCTTCGGCATCGCGGACGATCACGTCGTCGATGGACGATTTCTGCTGTGCATAAACGGGATAAACCCACGAAATCATAAAAATCAATGCAAAAAGACGATAACAAATTCCCATGATTGGCCTCGGACAGAGCTATCGATACAATCGGATATGAGCTTGATGTGTCAGTCTAATTGGGGCTAGGCCATGGCATACCCTTGGCGGCTGAAAATGATTTTCGAAGCTTACAGCCAACGTAAATGACTTCGAAGCGCGTGCAGGGCAAGACTTAATCGCAAACTGAACCGGGTGAGCCACAGATTCAACATAATCGTGCAGCGTGCGCTGGCTCGAAGTCGTTTCCTTATTGCCCGCACGTAAAATATGGTTAAAAGTGGGAGCCGTCACGTTGTCGGTCCGTGTTTTTATTTACAAGTGCGCTACGAGGCGCTGCTTCCTCCGTATTGTTTATTGCCGTTGCTTATCAATAGCGAGATCATATCCTATGCGACTGTTTTCGTGCTGCCTCGTCCTGCTTCTCAGCATTCAAGGAGCGCTAGCACAGGCTCCTGCACCGACGGGCTATCAAACCGAGGCGGATCAGGCGTTTCTTTTCGATCCCGCGTCGGGTGCTGTCCTGTTCGAAAAACAGGCGGATAAACTTTTCGCGCCCGCGAGCATGTCGAAGCTCATGACGCTCGTGCTTCTGTTCAAGAAGCTCAAGGCGGGTGAGATCTCGTTGCAGACCGAATTTCCAGTCAGTCTTTATGCCTGGAAGAACGGTGGCGCGCCCTCACGTACCACGGCCATGCTTATCCCGCTCAATACTAATGCAAAGGTTCTTGACCTGCTTCAGGGCATCACGGTGCAAAACGCGAACGACGCCTGTATCGCCGTCGCGGAAGGTCTGGCCGGAAGCGAGGATGCGTTTGCGCAACTCATGAACGACGAAGCCCGCCGCATTGGCCTCGAAAAGTCCACGTTCGGCAACTCCACGGGGTTGCCGCATCCGGGAAACCTCATGACTGCGCGTGAATTGGCCCTGCTCGCGGATCATATCATCAAGGAATACCCGGAGTATTACCCCTATTTCGCCCAGAAGGAATTCAAGTTTCGATCGCACAATTTCAGGAACATGAACCCGCTTCTTCAGGCCAATATCGGCGCGGATGGGTTGCGCTTCGGCTTCACCGAAGGCACAGGGTATGGTGTGGTTGCTTCCGCGATCAGGGACGGACGTCGCCTGATTATGGTCATGAACGGGCTTGAAACGGACAAAGAGCGCAAGGAAGAGGCGATCAAATTTCTGAGTTGGGGTTTTGTCGGTTTCAAACCGTATAAAGTTTTTGAAAGCAATGAGATCGTTGGCCAGGCGCGCGTATGGGGCGCGGAAAAACGCACGATTGCAGTGCGGGCGAAGACCGATGTGAAGATCCCGTTACCCATCGCAAGCAAGGATAAACAGGTGGAAACGAGCATCATTTATCGCGGGCCACTCAAACCCCCCATCCGCGAGGGCGATAAGATCGGCGATCTGATCGTATCGTCGAAGTCAGGTACATCGAACACAACGCCGCTTTACGCCGCTGAAAGTATCGAGCCCGGCGGGCTTGTTCGGCGTGGAATCGACACGATTGTCTTTCAGATCGACGAACTCGTTGCGAAAGCCGTTCGCAAAGTGTTCAAGAAGCAGACCTAAAACCAGTCGAAACAGCCATCGTGTCATCTGGAAAATTCATCACCTTCGAAGGAGGCGAAGGCGCAGGCAAGTCGACGCAGGCGAAGGCGCTTGCCGACCGTTTGACCCGCGCTGGCTTCGAACCTTTGCAAACGAGAGAACCGGGCGGCACTCCGCGCGCGGAAGCCATTCGAGACCTGATCCTGTCCGGCAAGGCCAAGGAGTTCGGCGCACTGGGTGAAACTGTGCTGTTTTATGCAGCGCGCGAATCGCATCTGCAACTGGCGATCAGGCCGGCGCTTGCAAGCGGAAAATGGGTGATCTGTGACCGGTTCAGCGATTCGACGCGCGCTTACCAGGGTGCCGCGGCTGGGGTGTCCAAGACGGTTATCGAAACCTTCGAGGCGGCGGTGGTCGGGCCGACACGTCCCGACCTTACACTGATATTGGACATCAAGCCTGAGGTCGGGCTGCGACGCGCGGTTGCTCGGGGCAAGTCGAACGGCGGCGGAGAACATAAGCCCGACCGCTTTGAAAGCATGGACCTTGCGTTTCAAAACCGCCTGAGAGACAGCTTCCTTGAGATCGCAGAAGACGAGCCCGAGCGTTGCGTGGTCTTTGATGGCGCTATGGACGAGCAGCGGCTTTCGGACCAGATTTGGGCGGTGGTTCGTCAGAGGCTGAACGTCTGACCATGGCCAAGAAGCCGAAAGCCGACGCAGATCAAGCATCCGACAATCCGTTGCATCCGCGCCGCACCTCGGTTCTGTTCGGGCATGAGCGCGAAGAACGCATCTTCGTTAACGCCTACAGTGCACGCAGCCTGCATCACGCCTGGCTTATTTCGGGCGAGCGAGGCATTGGAAAAGCTACGTTTGCCTATCGCGCGGCCCGATTTCTTTTGAGCCGCGATATGAACTTGTCCGGCACAGATAATGGCGTAACGAGCTTATCCGTGTCCCCCGCAAGTCCAACTGCGCGGCAGATCGCGTCCGGCGCGCATCCGGCCTTTTTCGTGCTGGAAAGCGAGGGAGGAACAATCTCTGCCGATGCGGTTCGCGGGCTTCGCCATTTTCTCGGCCTCACGAGCGCCACGGGATGGCGCGCGGTTGTCGTGGATGACGTAAACAGCCTCACCATCCCGGCCAGCAACGCCCTTCTCAAAGCGTTGGAGGAGCCTCCGCCTCGCACGGTGTTTTTTCTGGTGAGCCATGGCGGGGCCGCAGTCATGCCCACGATCCGGTCCCGGTGCGTTCGCGTCACCTTGAAGCCGCTTAACAAAGACAGCCTCCAGAAAGCCGTTCGAACTGCATTCGCGTCCGTGGAACGCGAGTTGCCCGATGCAAAGACCCTGGATGCAGCGACCGGGGACGGGGGCGGGTCGGTCAGCAACCTTTTGGCAAAACTGGACGAGACCATGTTTGCGCTGCAAAAGACGGTTGATGGCGTGTTCCGGTCGTTGCCGCGTCTCGACGTGAACGACATTCACACCATTATCCGGTCCGCCACTGGCGCGCGAAACGCTGACGTTTTCAGCGCGGTTTGTGATATGATTGAGACCAAAGTCGAGCGGGAGGCGCGACGTCTGGCCGGTGGACCAGGGTCTCAGATCGCCGCTGGGCGCTGGGCCGGATACTGGTCAGGATTTCGGACGCAACGACAGGACGTGGAGACACTGAACCTCGACAAAGGAGCCTTCCTCATCGGGGCGTTTTCAGATATGCAAACAGTCAGCCGGGAGATCACGCTGAAAAACCCGCAATAAGCACGCGGACGGCGTCCATCATAATGACAGACACACTCGAAAAATCGCCTTTCATGATCACGACCGCGATCTCCTATCCCAATGGAGAGCCGCATCTTGGCCACGCCTATGAGGCCATGGCCGCCGATACGCTTGCGCGGTTCAAGCGCCTTGACGGGCATGCTGTATTTTTCCTGACCGGCGTCGATGCGCATGGCCTTAAAATGCAGCAGACCGCCGTCAAGGCCGGGATCAGCCCGAGGGAACTGGCCGAGGGGAACACGGTCAAGTTCAGGGATATGCTTTCGGCCATGAACGTTGTTCCCGACGACTTTATTTCCACGATGGAACTCCGTCATCATGAGGCTGTCGCTGAGATCTGGCGTCGGATGGAAAAGGCCGGGGATATTTATCTCGCTGGCTACAAAGGCTGGTATTCCGTCCGCGACGAAGCGTTTTATGCGGAGAGCGAGACCGTTGTCGTGACCGACGGCGTGCGCATCGGGCCGCAGGGCACGCCCGTGGAATGGACAGAGGAGCAGACGTATTTTTTCAGGCTCTCGAAATATCAGGACCGGCTTCTGAAACTCTATGAAGAGCAGCCAGATTTCGTCATGCCCCCGGAGCGGCGGAACGAGGTCATGGGCTTCGTCAAAGGCGGACTTCAGGACCTGTCCATTTCGCGCACCACCTTCGACTGGGGCGTGCCCGTTCCCGGCGCGCCGGGCCATATCGTCTATGTCTGGGTGGACGCTCTGACGAACTACATCACGGCAGCAGGCTTTCCGAAACTGCGTTCGAAAGCATGGAAGGACCGTTGGCCAGCCTCCGTTCATATCATCGGGAAAGACATCGTCAGGTTTCATGCCGTGTATTGGCCAGCGTTCCTGATGTCGGCAAAACTGCCATTGCCGGAGCGGGTGTTCTGCCACGGCCTTCTGTTCTCAAAGGGCGAGAAGATGTCGAAATCCGTCGGCAACGTGATCGCGCCGAAGGATATGGCCGACATGTATGGCGCGGACCAGATGCGGTATTTCTTCCTGCGTGAGGTGCCGTTCGGCCAGGATGGGCACTATACCCATGAAGCCATCGTCAACCGGGTCAACGCCGATCTCGCCAACAATTTTGGAAACCTTGCACAACGCTCATTGTCCATGATCGCCAAAAACTGCGGTGGCGTGATCCCGACGCCGGGCGATTTCACGGAGGCCGACACCGCGTTACTCGGGGCGGCTGCGGCATTGTTGCCGCAGTGCCGCGACGCCATGGACCGGCAGGCCATTCACAAATCCCTTGAGGCTATCTGGCACGTTGTGGGGGAGGCGAACCGCTATTTCGATATACAGGCACCGTGGGGACTCAAGAAAACCGATCCAGCGCGTATGGGAACAGTCCTTTATGTGACCGCCGAGGTCATTCGCCAGATAGCGATCCTGGTTCAACCTTATGTGCCGCAGTCTGCACCGAAGTTGCTGGATCAGCTTGGCGTTTTGAAAACAGATCGTAATTTCTCGGCGATCGATCCGAGGCACGCACTAAAGCCGGGGACCACGCTTGCCGCGCCGGAACCGGTCTTCCCCCGTTACATTGAGACTGAGACGGAGAAAGCGGCTGCGCTGGCATAAGCGCTAGAGCGGTTCCCGAAAAGTGTGACGCGGTTTTCGGATAAGAACCGCTCTCGTATAAATAACTTAGAGCCGATCGCCCGATTCCCTCAAATCGGGATCGGCTCTAAACGCTCATCGGATCGACTCGCGTATTTGCTCGCGATCGTCATTCCCGCGAACCGCGTGTAACTCAACCTTTAACGATCGCAAAACCTTGTCATGGCCGGGTGAAGCCCAAGGCTATCCGGTCAACTCCACAAGCATCGAAATGCCGTGTGTTTGTCGCCGGTGGCGTTTCGATGCGGTCGCAGGGTTCGATGTCGTCGCAGGGTCATCGATCAAGCCGCTTTAAGCGCATAAGGTTGGATCGGACCAGCCTCGCAAAGGCACGAAGTTCTGTAGGGAAGAGCTCGATGTCCCCAATGGCGCTGAACCCAGGGCCTTTGTTGCCATCCAGTTTCGGCACAGCCGCCAGCAAGGTTGCACCTCTCATCCAGGTGATGCGGCCCTGAGACCGGCGACGCCGATCACGATCAGGATCACCGACACGATCTTCAATAAGGTTGCAGGTTCTCCGTACACGACAATGTCGAAGATGACCACGCCAACAATCGCCATCGCGGTCCAGACGGGGTATGCAATGCCGATAGGCAGCGTCTTGACCGCAAGCGACATCAGGTACAGACCGCCCGCACCGCCGATGACGGTCAGAGCGAGCATGCCGGGACGAGAAAAGCCGTCCACCAGTTTGATGCTTACAGCGAATATCAGCTCAAAGATCGCCGCAGCAATAAGATAAACCCAAGCCATTGTTCGCTCCGCTGAAGCGTAACCGATCATGTCGGACAGTTCGCCGCACAAGCCTTAAAAATAGTTTTGCAGCGACCCGCGCCGCCTCACGTCCAGTGTGGCGCAATGAAATCCCCCGCCGAACGGTGCATAGTGCAGAAAGTCGCAAGGTATTGGATCGAACCCCCACTTTTCCAACGCGCGCAGCATTCCTGTGTGATGCCGGTCGGCAATCACTCGTTTTTCATCGATCATGAGCACGTTCAGGCTCAGCCACTTGCCGCACATGGACGTGATCTTGAGCATGCGGTCGGAAATAGGATCCGGCTCCGGGGCAACCAGAATATCCCACGTCTTCAAAATATCGGGCAACTTATCAGGGTCGATATACTCGGGGTTGATGAGGAGTTTTCCAGGCGCAAGGGGCAGCATCGTGGTGTCGATATGCATGGGAGTACGGCAGCGGCTCTCGATCTCGTGGATGCGATAGTCGCCACCAAGGTGACGCCGCAGCCAGTCGATGCCCATTCTATTGGTCACATTGCTCCGCGTCACGAACAGATCGCGCCCGCACCGGACGAAATCCGCCGCATCGAACACGGGCTCGAACTCGGTCAGGATGTAGCGCATCGGTTCGCCGTCTTTCGGGATCGTGAAATTGGGGTCGAACAACTCATCCGTCAGTTGAGGCTTCGGCGCAGAGGTCCACCGCGCTCCGGCGTGAAAATATTCCTTCAGCAGTCCGCGATAGGAGTGCGTTTCATACTGGCGGCACGGCCAGGGCATAGGCGTCTCTATAATCTCGTCGCCGATAACCAGCATGCTATCGCGAGGGCAAGCATTGCAAAACCCTCGCGACGACCAGTTCGGGCTGGAGAATTTCGCGCCATGGCGATCAACGTCGGGTCTTCGTACCGTGATGCCGAGAGACTGAAGCAGGGCTATGAAACCGTCGAGTTCCTCCTGCGCGGGCTTCACCAGAAACCACGGGAAGGGAAACCCCGCCGTGAGCGCCTGGGCTTTAGCGGCCATGCCGGGAACGTTGCAGGTCACGACCGGGTGTGCGGACGGAATTCTCGCATTCTCCAGTCTGCCAACGATCACCTCCTCCAAAGGATCCCACTCATTATGAGAATTCACGGCGAAGCTTTTATGAGCGTTCTCAGGGGAGAGTGAAGCCTGGCCTGTGCTGATGTCCCGAGTGAGATGGTCTTCATTGAACTGTCGCGCGAACGCCATGGTGCTTGCCCTTTTCCCGATTTCGACTTTTAGGAAACAGAAAACGAACAACCTGGAAATTACAATCGCTAATCTAATTGGTTAACGCAATTTCGGGGCGAATGATTGCCCGGTGTGGCCGACAAGCGGGATATTTCGGGGTGCAGCACTCTTTCGCCATGTCCGCAGACGATCTCCGGCCGCGTCGTCGCGTGTCTCTCGCTATCTTTGGTTGCTGCCGAGGCTTCGGCTCAGCGCGCTCGCACTCTTCGCGATCCTTTCTACACAGACGAGCGGACGCTGTGCATGCGCCACCAATCGGTGACGACGCGGGGCGCGAAACTATCGCGCGGTCGGGCCGATGCTCTGGGGCGAGGTCAATTGCCTGTCATTGCGCAATAGCCGCATCCCAGACGGCAGGCTCTTGACGGAAAGACCTGAGCATCAGGCGATGTCCTGCAGACGGTAGCCCACGCCGGTCTCGGTAATGATATGCTGAGGCTGCTCGGGGCGAGCTTCGATCTTGGCACGGAGTTGGCGGACATAAATGCGTAAGTACTGAACATCGGTTGCGGTTCCCCAAACTTCTTTCATGAGGAACCGCTGGGTCAGCACTTTTCCGGCGTGAATGACCAGCAGCCGTAGAATGTCGTATTCCTTCGGCGACAGCTTCACCTCAGCACCGCGCACTTTCACGATACGGCGCACCAGATCAACCTCAAGATCGCCACTGGTGAAGATCGGTTCTGTTCCCTGAGCCTGGTATTGATGGCGGAGTGCTGCGCGCATCCGCGCCACAAGCTCCGGTACGCCGAACGGCTTCGTCACATAGTCATCAGCGCCGAGATCCAGCGCCGCAACCTTCGTGCGCTCTTCTCCGCGACTTGAGAGCACGATGATCGGTATCTGTATGCCGGTCCCGCGCAGGTCCTTGATGAGATCGACACCATCGCGGTCCGGCAGTCCGAGATCGAGGAGGATGAGTTCCGGTTTTTCGGTGGCGATAGTGGCAAGTGCGGATTTCGCAGTGCCTGCTTCGAAGACGAGGTAGCCTTGCGGTTCGAGGCTCGTGCGCAACAGCCGGCGAATGGGTACTTCATCGTCCACAACGAGAATTGACGTTTTGACCCCGCTTGTGCTCATGACGTCGGCACGGCTGCATGCGGCGTTGCGAACCGTTGACCAGCGTCTTTTGTCTTCGGGAAGGTGAGCCGGAATAGCGCGCCCCGCTTATCGGGGCGGTTCATTGCCTCGATCGTGCCCCCGAGCGCCGTCATGAAGCCCTTGCAGATCGCAAGACCCAAACCCGTTCCTTCGCACTTTCGATCACCCTTATCAGACCGGTAGAACTTTTCGAAAATGCGCTCGCGTTCGTTTTCCGGGATGCCTCCGCCTTCATCAAGAACGTCAATCGCAATCGCTCCGCCTGTTTCACTCGCGCGGATCGTTATTTCAGTCTCGCCTGGCGCATATTTCGAGGCATTTTCCAGCAGATTGACCAGCGTCTGCTCCAGCAATAATGCATCGAGTTGTAACAGCGGAAGACCCGGACTGACATCAACCACAACGCGATGACGGGCCAACGCGGGAGAAACGCGGTTCAAGGCTGCGCCAATCGCTTCTCCGATGTCGACAGGTTCGCGGTTGAGAGTGATTGCGCCCGACTCAATCTTTGTCATGTCGAGAAGATTTGTAACGAACCGTGTCAGACGCGTCGCTTCCTGTTCGATGGTTTCCGTCAGGTCGTCGCGGGCTGATATATCCAGCATATCGCGGTATTGTCGAAGCGAACTCGCGGCACCGACAATGGACGCCAGAGGCGTTTTTAGATCATGGGACAACGACGTGAGCAATGCGCCGCGCAGGCGTTCGGTTTCGGTTTCAAGACGAGCTTCGTCAACGCCTTCAGCAAGCTTCACGCGTTCGAGGGCAACCGCCGTCTGATCCATAAGCGCATCGAGCAGCCGACGCTCGTCCGGCGTTAAGAGAAAGTCTTTGCCCTGACCCCTGTCCAGGCCAACGACGCCCACCGCGCCACGACCCGTCCGCAATGGCAGAAAAAGACGCTTGACGCCCGGTAATGTATCCGATCCACGCCCGGCTGACTTAAGATTGCGAAACGACCAATGAGCCGCACCCATGTCCGCCTCGTTCACCGTCTTGCGGTTTGGAAATGCCCCTTTCACCACCAGCGATCCGCTGGCATCGGGCAGCAGAATGACGACGCTTGCGCGGAGCGACGACGCGACCTGCGACGCGGAAACCGTCAAAAGCTCATCCAGGGTCATGATCCCGGCAAGCTGTTTCGAGAACGCATAAAGCGCGTCGGTGGTGGTGGCGCGCTGCTGCGCGGTGAGTGCCTGTCGCCTTGCTCGCGCGGTGATGTTGCTGACAATCACGGCCGTAAACAGAAAGAAGAACAGAGCGGCGACATTCGTCGGGTCGTCGATGGTGAATGTGTAGAGGGGAGGGAGAAAGAAAAAATTATAAGACATCATGCCTGCAAATGCTGCAAAAAGCGAAGGTCGCAATCCATATCGATTGGCAATACCGATCACCGACATGAGAAAGACGAGGGCAACAGTCTCGATACCGAAGAACGGCCTGAGAGCCATCGCAATGCCGGTGCTGATCCCGGTCGCTACCAGCGTGACGACATAGGGGGCGGCGTTGAAACCATCCGAAGCCGAAATCGTTTTGACGGTTTTTTGCGGAACGCCATCTTTGTCTAGCACGTCGCCCGAGATCACGGTCACGCCGATGTTACCGGAACAGCGCCCAAGATCGTGGACAACTGAGCCGTGTATCATCTCGAACCATCGCGACCGTTTCGACTTGCCGAGCACGATCTGTGTCACGTTGTTCGCGCGGGCGAATGCGATCACGTCATCCACAACGCGGTCGCCGCCAGGGATAGTTGCCGCCGTGCCGCCAAGCCGCTCTGCCAGCCGCAGCGTGTCCGCCACGCGGTCGCGTTCCACCACGGACAAATCGTGGCTTCGCGCGGTTTCGATATAAAGTGCGGTCCATGGCGCGCGCAGTTTATCGCCAAGCCGTTTCGCATAGCGCACGACCCCTGAAGAGGCCGTACTTTCGTTAATGCACACGAGAAGCCGTTCGCCAGCAGGCCACGGACCCTCGATGGCGTGGGATTGCATGTGGCTGAGAAGCTGTTCGTCGACCCGTTGCGCAGTGCGGCGAAGGGCAAGTTCGCGAAGAGCGGTCAGCGTGCCCGGTGAAAAATAATTATTGAGAGCGCGTTCAGCCTGTTTTGGCACATAAACTTTGCCATCGCGAAGACGCTGAATGAGTTCGCTTGGCGCAAGGTCGATGACCTCTATGTCGTCGGCGCTGTCGAGGACCGAATCAGGAACGACCTCGCGCACACGAACATGGGTGATCTGCGCAACCACATCGTTCAGGCTTTCCACATGCTGGATGTTGAGCGTGGTATAAACGTCGATGCCCGCCGCCAGCAGTTCTTCCACATCCAGATAGCGCTTGGGATGGCGGCTGCCCGGCGCGTTGGTGTGCGCCAGTTCATCCACGAGTGCAATCTGGGGTTTCCGCGCCAGGATCGCGTCGAGATCCATTTCTTCGATTGTCCGCCCCCGATACTCGGTCATGCGCCGGGGGACGACTTCGATATTGCGCATCAGCGCTTCGGTTTCCTTGCGTCCGTGAGTTTCGATCACGCCCGCCACGACGTCAGCACCTTCCTTCCGACGGGCCTTCCCGGATAAAAGCATCTCATAAGTCTTGCCGACGCCGGGTGCTGCCCCTAGAAACACCTTGAGCTTGCCACGCCCGGCATTTTCGTGATGCGTCGCCTGCAAAATTGCGTCGGCGGAGGGGCGTTTGTCTTCTGGTGTTTCGGGCATTGGTATCCTCGTTGTCATTTTATTACCGTCATCACCGGCCTTGAGCCGGTGATCCAGTTCAAAACGCTGGATGGCCGGGTCAAGCCCGGCCATGACTAAGCAGTGCGACAACGCTAGCGCGCTGCGACCGCAGCTTTCTCGGT
This sequence comes from Rhodomicrobiaceae bacterium, assembly GCA_965247345.1. Lineage (GTDB taxonomy): Bacteria > Pseudomonadota > Alphaproteobacteria > Rhizobiales > Rhodomicrobiaceae > Rhodomicrobium. Next base: position 102,678 of record CBDFGZ010000018.1, read on the forward strand.
GTCAAGTGCAAGGTTCAGCTTCAACACATTAACACGCGGTTCGCCGATAAAGCCAAGCGTCCGGTTTTCGGTATTGGCGGCCACAAGCTGGCGAACGCGGTCTTCGGCAGCGTTACGCACGCGGGCGACCCGCGCGACCTGCGCGTCGGCGGCTGATGGAGAGATGTGTGGATCAAGGCCGCTTGCTGATGTCGTGATGAGGTCGGCAGGGACAGCGCCCTGAATTGCGTTCTCTGTCTTTGCCTTGGCAACATCTGCCTGCACGCGCTCGACCAGCGCCTTGGATGTGGGTGCCAGGTTGGACCCGGATGAGTTGGAAGCATTGTACGGTGCTGGCACAGTCTTGGTCGCATCGGCTGGATCGGTGTCGGTGGTTGCTGATGGCCGCCCGTGGAAATACCGCTCGGCGGCGAAATTCTGGCCGATCAGTTCCGAGCCGACGACCTTGCCATCGCGCTCGATCAGGCTGCCCATAGCCTGACGCGGGAATAGGACCTGGGCAACGCCTGAGACGGCAAAGGGATAGGCGATGCCGGTAAGCAGCGTCATCAGGACTATGAGGACGACGGCGGGGCGGATATGTTTCAGCATGGTTCGATTTCCTTAGGTGATTTTGAGTTTATACGAGATGCAAAGCTGAAATCGCGAGATCGATAATCTTGATGCCGATGAACGGCACGATCAGGCCGCCGACGCCGTAGATCAGCAGATTGCGCTGAAGCAGCGCCGCCGCCGGACGCGGACGATAGGCGACGCCGCGCAACGCCAGCGGGATCAGGGCCACGATGATGAGCGCGTTGAAGATGATCGCCGACAGGATGGCGCTTTGTGGCGAGGCGAGCTGCATCACGTTCAACGCTTGCAGTTGCGGATAGAACGCCACGAACATCGCCGGGATGATCGCGAAATACTTCGCCACATCGTTTGCGATGGAGAACGTGGTGAGCGCGCCGCGCGTCATCAGCAGTTGTTTACCGATACCGACGATCTCGATCAGCTTGGTCGGGTCGCTGTCGAGGTCCACCATGTTGCCTGCCTCGCGCGCGGCCATCGTGCCGGTGTTCATCGCGACACCCACGTCGGCCTGAGCGAGCGCTGGCGCGTCATTGGTGCCGTCTCCGCACATGGCCACGAGCTTGCCCTTGGCCTGTTCGTCGCGGATGAGCTTCAGCTTAGCTTCCGGAGTGGCTTGCGCTAGGAAGTCGTCCACACCCGCTTCAGCGGCGATGGCGGCGGCGGTCAGCGGGTTATCGCCCGTAATCATCACGGTACGAATGCCCATTTTGCGCAACTCGCCGAAGCGCTCGCGAATGCCGCCCTTCACGATGTCCTTCAGGTGAATGAGGCCTAGAAACTTGCCATCTTTCGCCACCGCCAGCGGGGTTCCACCCGACTTAGCAATGAGTTCCGCAAGGCGCTCCAGCTCTTTCGGTGCAGGCATGTTCGGGTTGTTCGTGACTTGACGAACATACGCAATCACCGCATCCACGGCACCTTTGCGGATCGAGCTGCCGTCTATGTCTATGCCGCTCAACCGGGTCTGCGCCGTGAAGGGCACAAACTTCGCGCCGAGTGGCGCCATATCGCGGCCTCGAATGCCGTATTTCTCCTTCGCCAGCACTACGATGGAGCGGCCTTCCGGTGTCTCGTCGGACAGTGATGCAAGCTGCGCGGCGTCCGCCAGATCGCGCTCGCTGACCTCGGTGAGGCCCACGAACTCCGATGCCTGGCGGTTGCCCAGCGTGATCGTGCCGGTTTTATCGAGGAGCAGCGTATCCACGTCGCCCGCCGCTTCCACGGCGCGGCCGGACATGGCGAGCACATTGAACCGCACGAGCCGGTCCATCCCTGCGATGCCGATGGCAGAGAGCAGCGCGCCGATGGTGGTGGGGATCAATGTCACGAACAACGCCACGAGCACGATGACGGGAATGTTGCCACCGGCATAAGCGGCGAAGCTCGGGATGGAGGCCACAGCCAGCACGAAAATGAGCGTCAGCCCAGCCAGCAGAATGTTGAGCGCGATTTCGTTCGGTGTTTTCTGCCGCGACGCGCCTTCCACGAGGCTGATCATGCGGTCGAGGAAGGTCGAACCTTGCGCCGCCGTTATCCGCACCACGATCCAGTCGGAAATCACCTGCGTGCCGCCCGTCACGGCTGACCGGTCGCCGCCCGACTCGCGGATGACGGGCGCGCTTTCGCCGGTGATGGCGGCCTCGTTCACGGAAGCGACACCTTCGATCACCTCACCATCGGACGGGATGAAGTCGCCCGCTTCCACGAGCACGATGTCGCCCTGTTTCAGGCTGAGCGCTGCGACGCTTTCCTGGGCTGCGTTGCGATCCGCGCTTTTAAGCCGCTTCGCCATGATGTCGGTCCGGGCTGCACGCAGGCTCGCGGCCTGCGCTTTGCCACGGCCCTCGGCGACGGCTTCGGCAAAATTCGCAAACAGTACCGTGAACCAGAGCCACAGAATGACTTGCAGGGAAAAGCCGAGATTGCCAGCACCCGCTGCAAGATCGCGGATGAACAGAATCGTGACCACGAAGGCCAGGACCTCCACCACGAACATGACAGGGTTGCGGATGAGGTGGCGCGGATCGAGCTTGACGAAGGCGTCGCCGATGGCTGGCCCGATGAGGGATGTATTGAAGATTGACGATTTCTTGGATCGTCCGAATGTTACGGATGACATGGTGTGTCCTGTTGATTGCTCTGAATGTCATCCCCGCGCAGGCGGGGATCCATCTGGGTTCCTAATCGATGCCGACATGGGTCCCCGCCTTCGCGGGGACGACACCGTTTCTTAAAACGTCTGGCCAGCGATCATCGCAAGGTGCTCCACGATGGGGCCAAGCGCGAGCGCAGGCAGGAAGGTCAGACCGCCGACGATCAAGACGACGCCAACCAGCAACGTGACGAACAGCAAGCCTCCAGTCGGGAACGTGCCCGGTGACGGCGGTACGGTTTTCTTGGCGGCAAGCGCGCCAGCAATGGCAAGCATCGGGATAATGACGAAGAAGCGGCCAACCAGCATGGTGACGGTCAGCGTCGTATTATAAAACAGCGTGTTCGCCGACAACCCAGCAAACGCCGACCCGTTGTTGGCTGCTCCCGAGGTGTAAGCATAAAGTACCTCGACGAAACCATGCGGGCCCTGGCTTGCCATACCCGCCAAGCCATTCGGCACGACGACCGCGATGGCCGTCATGGTGAGCATCATGAGCGGCAAGCACAGGATGGCCAGCATCGTCATCTTGACTTCGCGGGCACCGAGCTTTTTGCCGAGATACTCCGGCGTGCGGCCCACCATCAAACCTGCCACGAATACGGCGATGATCGCGAACAGCAGCATGCCGTAAAGACCAGCGCCAACGCCGCCGACGATGACTTCGCCGAGCTGCATGTTGATGAGCGGGACCATGCCACCCAGCGCCGTGAATGACGAATGCATGGCATTAACCGCACCACAGGACGCCGCCGTGGTGATCGTGGCGAAGAGTGCAGATGCGGCTGCGCCGAAGCGGACTTCCTTGCCTTCCATGTTGCCAACAGATGGATCGACACCGAGCGCCGTCACGATGGGATTGCCCGCCGCCTCCGCCCAATACGCGACGGTGACACCGCCGAGGAACAGAACGCCCATGGCAGCAAAAATCGCCCAGCCCTGACGCTGATCGCCCACCATGCGGCCGAACACGTTGGTCAGCCCGGCACCCAGCGCAAAGATCGAGATCATTTGCAGCATGTTGGACAGCGGCGTCGGGTTCTCATACGGATGCGCGGAGTTGGCGTTGAAGAAGCCGCCGCCGTTGGTGCCGAGCATCTTGATGGCTTCCTGGCTGGCCACCGGGCCTTGCGCGATGGTCTGCTTCGCGCCTTCCAGCGTTGTTGCGTCCACATAAGCCGAGAAGTTCTGCGGCACGCCCTGCCAGACAAGCACCAATGCGAAGATGAACGAGATCGGCAACAGGATGTAGAGCGTACACCGCGTGACATCTGCCCAGAAGTTGCCGATGCCGTTCGATGAACGTCGAGCAAATCCGCGGATCAGCGCCACTGCAAGCGCGATACCCGTGGCAGCAGACAGGAAGTTCTGCACCACGAGGCCCATCTGCGACGCATAGCTCAGCGTGCTTTCGCCACCATAGGCCTGCCAGTTCGTGTTGGTGGTGAAGCTTGCCGCAGTATTAAGCGACAGATCGGCGGACGCTGCGGCTTGCCCCTGCGGGTTGAGCGGCAGCAGATTTTGCACCCGAAGCATGGTGTAAAGAACCAGAAAACCGGCGAGATTGAACACGATCATGGCCAGCGCGTAGGATGTCCAGCGCTGATCCGTCTTCGGGTCGATGACCGCAAGCGCGTAAAAGCCGCGTTCGACGGGGGACAAGATCGGGGAAAGAAACGTGCGTTCGCCCTCGAACACGCGTGTCATGAACGCGCCGAGCGGCTTCACGAGAAGGATCGTGATAAGACAGAAAAACAGGATTTGCATCCATCCAGCGAGTGTCATGGTGCTGCCCTCAGAATTTTTTAGGACGGATGAGCGCATAGACGAGATAGACGAGCAAAAACACCGTCACACCGCCAGCCAGCATATAATCAAAGGTCATCGCACGCCTCACAATCCGTCGCAGGCGGCGACATAGGCAGCGGCGAGCACGAAAAAGCCCACCCCGATGCCCAGCATCATCAAATCGAACATAGACGTCTCCTTCCTGGGCGGTGATCGCGCAGGTGACGAAGACATCAAAGGTCTCGCATAGAAAACGAAGGGGGAAGTGAGACTGCGCTTATAGGATTCTCATATATAAACACCGCCGGGCTGCCACAGAGGAGGGCCTCCAACTCAGGACCGAGATGGCGGCTGTCCGTCCGCAGATTTCAAACCTCGCAAGGTGGAGATCTCGGCTTCCAGTGCCTTGATGTGTTCGTCGCGTTCGGCCAGTGCCTTGGCCACATCGGCGGCTTCGAAGCGCTGTGGAATATGTTGCGGACAATTCGTATCCCAGGCCTCGACCGTGAACAAGATAACCTGTTCCGGCCTCGCCCCGTACCCCTCAGGCATCAGGCGCGCGAGCAAGGCGTCGTCGCCTTCCACGACCCGCGCCTCTCCCCAGATTTTAACCCGCCGCCGGAGCATGTAATCGATCAGGAACAGGTAGGCTTTCGGGTTCTCGACGAGATTGCCCTGCGTGATGTACTGGCGGTTGCCTTTATAATCGACAAAGCCGATGGTCTTCTCGTCCAGAATTCGCAGAAAGCCTGGGGGGCCACCCCGATGCTGGATGTAGGGCTGACCTTCTTTGTTGGCGGTTGCGAAAAAGATGCTCGTCTGCTGACCGATGAAACTCGCGAGTTCCGGCGTTACCATGGTCTGCCATGAGCCACCCTCTTCCATACGCGCATAGCCCCGCCGCGACCCTTTCCGGGCCTGAATCTCCTTCACGGTGGAAGTAAAGGCGATGTCGCTCGAATAGATCGGAAGGGTATCCATGGCGAGTTCCTTTATAAGCCGAGGTCGCTCAGGCCCGGATGCTCATCCGGGCGGCGGCTAAGCGGCCAGTGATACTTGCGATCGGTTTCCTTGATGGGCAGATCGTTGATGCTGGCGATGCGCAGGCGCATGAGGCCATGTTCGTCAAACTCCCAGTTCTCATTGCCGTAGGAGCGGAACCAGTGCCCGCTGTTATCGCGCCACTCATAGGCGAAGCGCACCGCGATGCGGTTCTCACGGAAAGCCCACACCTCCTTGATGAGACGATAGTCCAGTTCACGCGCCCATTTGCGCGCGAGGAATGCCTCGATGGCATTGCGGCCCTGCAGAAACTCCGCGCGGTTGCGCCAGCGGCTGTCCTCAGTGTATGCGAGCGCGACCCGTGCAGGATCGCGTGCGTTCCACGCGTCTTCCGCCATGCGGGCTTTCTGCGCGGCGGTTTCGGCAGTAAAAGGTGGGAAGGGCGGGCGCGACATGGGCGTTCTCCTTGCTAAATTTTAGGGAATTGCTATCGATCAATCCTGCATCGCTTCAAGCACTTTAGCAGTGTCCGCGAACATCTTGAAACTCCTGATCTTGCCGCCGTCTACCCGCCATAAATGCGCAAACTCTGCCGAGAGCAGCTTTCCGGTCCATGGCGCGATCATGGCAGGTGCTTCCTTGGTTGCGGGTTGAAATCCGGGCCTCGGACCGGGGCCGGGGTCGTGTCTGTCCCTACGTTTTACTTCACTGTGCGGGCAAGGAAGTCGCGGATCAGGGTCGCAATCTCGCGGCTGTTCGTTTCGATAGCGAAATGACCTGCGTCCAGCATGTGGACTTCGGCTTTAGGCAAGTCTTTCTTGTAAGCGTTGCCGCCCTCGACCGTGAACAGCGGGTCGTTCTTGCCCCATGTCACCAGAACCGGAGGCTGCTTTTCGCGAAAATACTTCTGGAATGCCGGATAGAGGGCCAGGTTCGTCCGGTAATCCGCAAACAGGTCGAGCTGGATTTCGTCGTTGCCGGGCTTGCCGAGGATCGATTGATCGTGCTTCCAGGCATCGGGGTTGATCAGTGTCTTGTCCGAAACGCCCTCGCTGTATTGAAAAATCGTGGTGCGCTCTTTCAGGAAGTCGCGCAACGCTTCCCGGCGCTCGGGCGTGTTCTCAAGCCAGTAGGCCTTGATGGGGTTCCAGGCGGGAGAAAGGCCCACGTCATAGGCATTGCTGTTCTGCACGATGATGGCTGTCACGCGCTCGGGCTGGCGCTGCGCGATGCGGAAGCCGACAGGTCCGCCGTAATCTTGCACATAGATGGCGAACTTCGTGAGACCGATGGCGTTCGTGAAGCCGTCCATGGTTTTGTACAGATTTTCGAAAGTGTACTTGTAGGCCTCTCGCGAAGGCTGTGAGCTTGAGCCGAAACCCGGATAATCGGGGGCGACGACGTGGTATTTGTCCGCGAGCAATGGGATCAGATCGCGGAACATGTGGCTCGACGACGGAAAGCCATGCAGAAGAAGGATCGTCGGCGCGTCTTTGGGCCCGGCTTCGCGGTAGAATATATCGATGCCATCGACTGTTTGCCTTCGATAATGGATGCGCAGGTTGTCGCCGATGGGGGACACTGTAGCGGTTTGCGCGGAGGCCTGGACCGCGATCGCTTGAGTGCCGGTGCTCGCTGCGAGAAGTATCGTGAATGCGGCGGCGGTGCGGATGCGTGACATGGGCGTTTTCCTTTGGGTAACGGCCTGTTTGCTGGTCACGCTCAGTTAATGCCTTTTGGTATTTAGGGGTATCTCCTAAGTTCGGTAGCCACCCTTCCGGAATACGGTAGGATTGCACAAGCTTGCAAGAGACTTAAGCAAGCGAGGCCAAAGCCAGTTTTAGTCGCGATGCCGCAAAATCAAGGAAAGCTCGCAGCTTGAGAGACACCAGACCTTGCCCATCGTGAAGAAGGGTCACAGCCCTGGGGGCTGGTTCAAACGCTTCAAGCACTCGGATCAAAACCCCCTCCTGCAAGGCTTTCGCGGCCTGATACGACAGAATGCGTGTTAAACCAACGCCCGCCACGCATGCATCGACCGCCGCCTCAGCGGTGTTCACAGCCAGACGCGAGCGGATCGGCACTGATATTTGAGTTCCATCCACCATGAAAGTCCAGGAAGGCGACGGTCCCGGACGCTGAAAGGTCACGCAAGGAAGCGCTTCGAGACACGAGGGCGCTTGAGGAATCCCGTGAGAGGCAACAAAGCCCGGGCTCGCACAGACCATCAGGCGAACAGCCCCAAGCCGGACAGCCATCAAGCTGCTGTCTGCCAGTTGTCCGATGCGAACGGCCACATCAACGTGATCTTCAATGAGATCTACGTAATGGTCCGCCAGCGTCAGTCTGACATTGATTTCCGGATAGGCCTTCAGGAACTCCGTTACCACCGGAAGCACATGCAGGCGTCCAAACACGATCGGTGCGGTCACCGCAAGATCTCCCTTGGGTGCCTTATATTCTCCCGACGCCGTTCGTTCCGCCTGGTCGACCTCTTCGAGAATTCGTTTCGCGGCTAAAACATAAAGACTACCCGCGTCGGTCAGCGAGATCCGCCGACTTGAGCGAATGAGAAGGCGCGTCCTGAGATGGGCTTCGAGGTCCGAGATTTTCCGGCTGACGGTTGGGAGCGGGATATTCAATGCGCGCCCGGCAGCCGAAAGACTGCCCATCTCCACCGCTTTCAATAACATCGACATGGCTTCAAGGCGGTCCATCGTCCCTTCCGGTGCCTGTTCCAATACGGTAGCAGAGCTATGATCGCGAAGCGATCCGGGGCTTCGCAAGATCGGCTTTGGACAGTTCAAGCCATATTTTGGGTGCGGTCTTTGGTCTTGGGGCAACGTCGAGCTTCAATCAAAGCGAAGCGCGCATGCAGGTGTCCACGGTCCCTTCGCGAGATTATAGTCATGTTTGCGCCTGAACCCATTCCGGTCTATCGAGTTTTGGTTAAAAAGCCTGTAGCCAGCCACGGAACCATGGCAATGATGACGACCCCAGCAACGAGCACCGCCAGATAAGGCCAGATACGGGAGAGGCCAGCGTCAGGATGAACCCGTCCTATGGTGCAGGCCGCGTAATAGCCAAGACCGAACGGCGGAGCGAACAGCCCTATGCCCATGGCGAGGATGATCACGATGGCATAATGCACCTCGTGAACGCCGAACTGACGCGCGACGGGAAATAGCAGCGGCCCGAAGAGAACCATGGCCGGGATGCCCTCCAGGATACTGCCCAATACGACAAAGACCGCGATCGAAATGAGAAGAAATCCTGTTCCACCGCCGGAAAGCGACGACATCGTAAGTGCAAGAGTGTGCGAGAAATTGGATTGCGTCAGCGCCCAGGCCATGGCCGTCGCGCAGCCGATGATGAACAAGATCGCGCCCGAAAGGGCTGCGGTTTCAACCAGCATGCTGTAAAGCCGTCGGACCTCAAACCGGCGATAGACCAGCACTCCGACAAGGACCGTGTAGACAAGCCCTATCGTCGAGACTTCGGTGGCGGTGGCGATGCCTTTCACGACGGAAAGCATGACGACAACCGGTAACGTCAACGCGGGCAGCGCGATGATGAGCTTCCGAAGCACGGTTTTGACCGGGGCGCGATTCCGGACCACGTCGACGGTTTCGATCATACGGCGGCGGGCGACAAAGGCCAGCCCCAGCGCTAGAAACACGCCCGGAAGCAGACCGCCTGTGAACATGTCGGCGATGGAGACACCGGCTACCGATCCGATAATGATCAGCACAATAGACGGCGGAATGGTTTCCGCCATGGCCCCAGACGCGGCCAGTAGAGATACCAGTTCCCCTTCGTGGATGCCGCGCCGCTTCATCTCGGGAAACAGGATCGGTGCCACCGCAGCCATATCGGCGGTCTTGGCGCCGGAAATGCCCGAGACGAGTACGATAGATGCAAGGAGAACATAAGAAAGCCCGCCACGGACATGGCCTATGAGCGCGGCCAGGAACTCGACCATGACTTTCGCCATGCTTGTCGTGACCATGAAGTGCCCAAGCAGGATGAACAGGGGTATCGCGAGCAGAATGATCGAACTCGTGCCTTCGTGGATGCGCCCGGCAACGATTTCGAGAGGCGTGTAACTTGTTGTGAGAAGGTAGGCCACCGTGGAAAGGCCGAAGCAGAACGCAATCGGCACGCTGCTCAGAACGCCGATGCCGAGCATGAGCGCGAAAAACAGAAACAGGTTCCAGTTCCCAAGCGCGATGATCGGCTGTGCGGTGAAATGAAGCGCCACCGCGATCGCTCCAGCAAACATCGCGGGGATGGCCACATCGAGCCATTTGTGTCGCAGAAGTTGCAGAACGGCCATCGCCAGCATGAGCACGCAGCCTGCGGGGATGGCAGCGGCACGAACCGTTTCGGGCAGCCCGAGCGCCGGGGTTTCCGCGATCCATTGATCGTTGGCGTAATCGATCGACGGACCGATCAATAGGCCGAGGAACAAAATCGGCATGGTCAGCGCGAACGCATCGAGTTTTCGGGCGAGCCAAGGCGGGGACGGACGCAACAACGCGGTCATCCGCATATGAACGCCGCGCCGCAGCGCTGACGCTGCACCCAGCATGGCAAGCCAGACGAACAGGATGGAGGCCAGTTCGTCGGACCAGACCAGCGGTTGGTTCAGTAAGTAACGGAAGATGACGCCCACAAACAGGATGGCCGTCTCCGCCACGATCAGCAACGCGGCAGGGAGTTCGATCAGAAAGCCGAGTGCGGCCTCCGCGCGCAATCGGAACGGCTTGCGCGCGTCGGTTTGATGATCGCTGCCTTCGTTTTCAATCAGCTCCGCGAAGGCAGCAGGTCTCACGACAGGGAGCCCGACGCATTTTCAAGCAATTTCCAGGCTTCGGGGCCGAACTTCGTCTGCCAGTCTTTATAAAATGTTGTCTTCTTGAGCGCGTCGCGGAAGGCGGCCTTGTCCACTTCGACGAATTCCATGCCCTTCGCGGTCAAGTCGGCACGCAATGTCATGCTGAGCTTCTCAGTATCGGCGCGCTCGTCCACGCTCGACTTGTCGAACTCGCGGGTTATGATCTCCTGAACGTCTTTTGGCAGTGCCGCAAACGTCTTTTTATTTCCGAGAATCCAGTAGCCATCCCATACGTGACTCGTGAGACTGCAATATTTCTGGACTTCGTTCAGCTTGGCGGTGGCGATGATCGGCAGAGGGTTTTCCTGCCCTTCGACGACCTTGGTTTGTAGCGCCGAATACACCTCGTTGAAATTGAGCGGCGTCGGCCCGGCCCCCAGCGACTGGAACAGCGATGTCAGAAGCGGCGCATTCGGCACCCGCATTTTTAAGCCCTTGAGATCATCTGGCGTCTTGATCGGTTTCGTCGACGTGGTGATCTGACGGAAACCGTTGTTCCAGCTTCGACCGATGGCGAAAATTCCGGCTTTCTCGATCTGGGTCTTGATGTAAGCGCCGAGTTCGCCGTCCATCGCCTTCCAGACCTGGCCATAGTCGTTGAACGCGAAGCCGACGTTCACGATGCCTGCAACCGGGACGAGCGTCGAAAGAACCGATGCTGCCTGATTGAAGAAATCCACGCCGCCAGACCGCAACTGCGCAAGGAGGTCGGTGTCGGAACCGAGCTGGTTTGCCGGGAAAAGTCTGATTTCGACCCGACCGCTGGTCGCTTCCTTGATGCGGGCGATTGCCTCTGCCGCGCGTTTGTTGACGGGATGGGACGGGTCTTGTCCCGTCGCGAGCTTGAGCGTGATTTCTGCCGCGTGGGATGGTCGGCTGAGGACTGCGACGAGAGGGAAAGCCGCACCGGCAGTTAAAAGTCTGCGTCGCGATAAACGTTTCTGCATCGTATCTCCCGATTTGTCAGACGCTGGAAAAGGGTTGATTGAGGGGCGTTAACGCTTGTTTAAGGCGCTGCGGATCGTTGCTGCGACGCCGTCGCCATCTAGGCCGTAGTGTTTGTAGAGATGGGTCGGCGGCCCCAGCAACGAATATTGATCGGGCATGCCGATGCGCATGAGCTTTGAGCCGATGCCGTGCGATGCGAGAACTTCCGCGACAGCACTGCCAAAACCCGACGTGACGTTGTGCTCCTCGGCCGAGAACACGATGCCGTGCTCCTTCGCCGAGGCAATGATCGCGGCCTCGTCGATAGGCCGGATGGAGTACATGTCGATAACGCGCAGGCCGATACCCTCCTTCGCCAGGATGTCATGCGCATCGAGCGAGGCCTTGACGAGGTTGCCGATGGCGAACACGGTGGCATGTTTTCCGTCGCGCAACGTGTGGCTGCCGCCGATGCGCCACTCTGGCGGCGAGTCGTAAATCGGTGCTTCCCGCCCTCGACCGCAACGAAAATAGACAGGGCCATCATGGTCGAGGGTTGCAGGGATGGCCGCGCGGATCGCGTTGGCGTCGCACGGCGCCATGACCGTCAGCCCGGCGATGGCGCGGAGCAGACCGATATCCTCGTTGCAGTGGTGCGATGTGCCATAGAAGCCCATCGCGATGCCGGAGTGGGTGCCGACCATGCGCACTTTCAGGTTTGGATAAGCGATGTCGTTGCGGATGTTTTCCGCCCCCATCAGCGCGAGGAAAAAACTGTAGTTCGAGATGAACGGCGTCAGCCCCGTGGTGGCGAGTCCGGCGGCGGCCCCGATCATGTTGCGCTCGGCAATGCCGAAGTTGAAATAGCGGTCGGGATATTTGCGGCCGAAGTTGATGACCTGCGTGGGGCGGCCAAGATCGGCGGTGCACACCACGATATCGTCGCGACCTTTTTCCGCAAGATCGATCAGCACTTGCCCTGTGGGCAACTGCATCGACAGGTTGAGACTGCCCACCATGTCCCAGGACTTATCGTCGAAGCCCGGCTTGACCGTGCTTTCGGACATGTCGACGGCGGGGTTGCGGATCGCATCGTATACGCTGCTCATCGGGCAAATCCTCGCGGCTTGGTCGTGAACGAAATCACTATCGTCATGGCGGGCTCGACCCGCCCATCCAGCCTTGCGAATTCCGCTGCGGTCTCAGCCTGGATATCGGCCTCAAGAGCAGCCATGACGAAGGCACAGCATTCATCAAATAAGCCCCCGCTCAATCTCTTCCAACGCCCGATCCCTGTCGGCAGGTCCGAGAAAACCCAGGTGCCATTGCCACGTATGCTCCATGAATTTCACGCCCTTGCCTGCAATCGTATCTGCGAGGATCATGGCCGGTCTATCCCGGTCGCTGTTCATGGCCCAGTCCAGGGTTTCGCTTACCACGTCAAGATCGTGGCCGTCGATACGGCGAACATCCCAGCCGAACGCCCGGTATTTGTCGTCGAGCGGCTCGTTGTTCATGGTCTCGGACACATCGCCGTCGGAGCCGACTTTGTTGATGTCAACGATGCCGACGAGGTTCGACAGCTTGTAGTGCGCGGCGCTCATGGCCGCTTCCCAGACCTGACCTTCGGCCTGCTCGCCGTCGCCCATCAGGCAGACGACGCGTCCCGGCGATTTTCGAAGCCGCAATCCGAGCGCCATACCGACGGACACTGAGAGATTATGCCCGATGGAGCCCGACGAGAAGTCAGCGCCCTTGACTTTCTTCATATCCGGGTGATCGCCAAAGGGGCTGCCCAGTCGCGTGTAGGTATAAAGCTCGTCCCACGAGAAAAAACCGAGATCGGCGAGGACGGGGAACAACCCGATAGCGGCATGCCCCTTGCCCATCGTGAAGCGGTCACGATCCGCCCATTGCGGGTTTTTCGGATCGACATGAATGAATTCGTAATAAAGAGATGCCACAAGTTCGGCCATCGAAAACGCCGAGCCGTAATGTCCTGACCCGCAGATGTCGGTCAACTTGACGGTCTCACGCCGGATAAGCTTCGCCTTATCTCGAAGGATGTCGTTAGAAACGTTCTTCCGCGCGCGAGCCATCTGTCCCCTATCAGTAAGCGTTGACGGAGTAAGTGTTGACGAACTAACCGTGAATGAGCATGCCGCCGTTCACATCGATCACCGCGCCTGTGATGTAGGCGGACATATCGGATGCCAGAAAAAGGAAAACGTTTGCGACATCTGTCGCCTCGCCGAGGCGGTTGAGCGGTATTCCTTTCAGAATATCGCGCTTCATGTCCGGAGTCAGTTTTCCGCCGGTGATATCGGTCTGGATCAGACCCGGGGTCACGCAGTTGACGCGAATGCCGTCCGGACCGAGTTCTCGAGCCATCGCTTTTGCGAGGCCCAGCACACCGGCCTTCGCAGCGGAATAATGCGGACCTCCGAAAATGCCTCCGCCCCGCTGCGCGGACACCGACGACATGCAGGCGATGGATCCGGAGCGCCGCTCCCTCATATGAGGCACCGCTGCCTGGCTGAGATACAACACTCCGCGCAGGTTCACGTCGAGCACCGCATCCCAGTTCTGCGGCGCGATGTCCATAAATTTCACGGGCTGGGTGATCCCGGCGTTGTTGATGAGAATATCCAGATGCCCGAAGTGCGATATCGTCCCGGCGACCGCCCGTCGGCAATCGTCGATGTTTGTTACGTCCCCCGCCACGGCGATATGATCGGTGCCGAGGCTTTCGGCGGCTTCGCGGTATCGCGAATGGGGGAGATCGAAAATGGAAACCCGCGCGCCGTGGGATACGAACAGTCGAGCGGTCGCAAGGCCGATGCCTCGTTCGCTGGCTCCACCCGATATCAACGCCGTCTTGCCACTCAGGAGCATTGAAAACCCTCGCGCTGTCGGTGGAACCATAGCTCAAAAAAACTGCCCATGACAGCTTGAATCAAAAACCTTTAACTTTTTAATGACGACAGCGCTGACTGTGCTATGGAAAATGCAGTTAGTTCGGTTGGGAAGGAAGAACGTTCGATGTTGCGGAGTATGGCTTTCGTTGTGGCCTGCGCGATCGGGTTGCTTGGTTTTGCTGCCCTTGGCGAAGAACGAAAACCGGACGGGAAACCCATCGAGCTTACACTGGGTCACACCGGCGATGTCGGGTCGATCCATGCGTTAACCGCCGGCGAGTTTGCCCGTCGCATCAATACGCGGCTTCGGGGCAAGGTTGTTCTCACGGTCACGGGAGGCAGCAAGCTCGGCAACGAAGCCGAGATGCTTGAGAAAGTGAAGACCGGCGAACTTGCGTTTTCCCTTCCGGCACCGACCCTCATCAAAGTCGATCCCGTCTTTGCAGTGTTCGAACTGCCGTACCTCGTTCTGAGCCGCGCTCATGTCAAAGCGGCGCGGTCCGAAATCCTGAAAAGTTACTTTCGTCCTGCGGCAAAAAAGAAAGGTTTGTTCGTTCTTGCCATGTGGGAAAACGGGTTTCGTCATATCACAAACAACGTCCGCCCCGTGAATTCTCCCGCCGATATGAAGGGCCTCAAGATCAGGGTGTCCCAGGGCAGCCGCCTGAAAACGATTTTTGAAACGTATGGTGCAGCGCCGCAGGAATTTCCGTTCGGCAAACCGCTCTATGAGGCGATCAAGAGCGGTCAGTTCGATGGGCAGGAAAATCCGTTCGGCAATATCTATACGGCCAACCTTCACGAGGTTCAAAAATACCTCTCGCTCACGGGACATCAATATGGACTCTTATACCCCGTAACTGGAACCAAGACCTGGACCAAGCTCCCGCGCGATGTAAGAAAAGTCATCGAGACGGTCGCCCTTGAGATGCAGGATTTCTCGATGGAAACCGGTGAAAAGCTCGAAAAAACCTATCGCGAGAAGTTGGTCCTGACGATGCAGATCAATCAGGTGGACGCGATCTCGTTCCTTGCGGCAAGCTTTCCGATCTACAAACAGTATGCGACCGAAGTTCCGCAAGGTAAGAAGTTGATCGGGCTTCTTTACGACAGAACAAGTTTCGCAAGCGCTGGCACGCAATGGTAGCCGCCGTGTCAGCCTGATGTGCAATACCAGTGTTCGCCGCGTGCGCTTTCCTCCCCCAATTTACGTTATAAACAAAGGATAATACACCGTAGTTTTGCGCTCGTGGCTGTTGAAAACGGGAACCACACCATTCCGCTTTCGCTGCCATAACACGCACAAATCTCACGGCGAAAAGACCTGCTTTATTCCACCGAGACGTCAGGCAGATCCGGCGCATTTTCAAGCCATTCCGGAACGGGCAGACCCTTCACACGCAGGAAGTTCGCGTTGAACATCTTGGACTGATAGCGCGTGGCGTAGTCGCACAGAATAGTCACAATCGTATGGCCTGGGCCAAGCTCGCGGGCAAGCCGCACCGCACCGCCGATATTCACGCCGCTGGAACCACCAAGGCACAGACCTTCCTCGGCGAGCAACCGATAGACGGTCTCTAGCGCTTCCGTGTCTTCGATCTGATAGGCCCTGTCGACAGCAACGCCCTTTAAGTTCGCCGTGATGCGCCCCTGGCCGATACCTTCGGTGATGGATGACCCATGTGATTTCAGTTCGCCGTGTGCATAATACTCATACATGGCCGACCCCATCGGGTCGGCGACACCGATCACGATGCCGTCCCGCTTTGCTTTCAGTCCCAGCGACATGCCGCCAAGGGTTCCGCCGGTGCCGATAGCGCAAACGAACCCATCGATCCTGCCGCCGGTTTGCGCCCAGACTTCCTCGGCGGTTGTCTCGACATGCGATTGCCGGTTGGCGACATTATCGAACTGGTTCGCCCAGACTGCACCATTCGCACTCGTTTCATTCAACGCGGTAGCAAGCCTTTCGGAATAGCGGACGTAATTGTTGGGATCCTTGTACGGAAGGGCCGCCACTTCCACAAGATGGGCACCCATCAAACGAAGCGCGTCTTTTTTTTCCTGGCTCTGCGTTTCCGGAATGACGATCACGGTTTTGAAGCCCATGGCGTTAGCCACAAGCGCGATACCGATGCCTGTGTTGCCGGCTGTGCCCTCAACGATGGTTCCACCCGGTTTGAGTGCACCGCGCGCAACGGCGTCGCGCACGATATAAAGTGCTGCGCGATCCTTCACCGACTGCCCGGGGTTGAGAAACTCGGCTTTGCCCAAGATCTCACATCCGGTCTCGTCCGACGCCCGCTTCAACCGGATCAGGGGGGTGTTGCCGATCAAATCGAGCACAGATGGCTGAATACCCCGGGATCGAGCCTCAAACATATGATTTTCCGAATGCATCACGTTCAGTTGTCGCTATAACTTGCCCAATCCGCATTGCGTTGCAAGCCCGCCTCTCGGATTACGATCGTCGAAACGCGAGTTCCCCCGCAGAAAGAGTGGTCTCATGGACCTTTTTTCGGTTGTTTCAGCCAACCTCATTTCGCCTCCGATCCTGTTTTTCTTTCTTGGTCTCGCCGCCGGTCTGTTACGCTCCGATCTTGACGTTCCGGAAAGTATCAGCAGGTATCTCGCCATCTATCTCATGATGTCGCTCGGCTTCAAGGGCGGAACCTCGCTCGCGGCCGTGCATTCGGTGGACGCCACGATGCTGGAAACCATGGCGGCGGGCGTGCTGCTCAGTGCTTTGATCCCGTTTCTGGCCTTCGCGATCCTGAATGCCCTCACACATGTCGACAAGCCGACGGCTGCTGCTATAGCGGCGCACTATGGCTCCGTCAGCCTCGTGACATTCGTGACCGCCACAAGCTTTCTCGAAACGCGTCAGGTTTCCTATGGCGGTTATATGCCTGCGGTGTTGGCCCTCATGGAAGCGCCCGCAATCCTGACCGGACTGTTTATCGCCCACAGAAGTTCGCCCGAGACGATAGAGGCAGGCGACAAGGCGACCCCGCGCTTGAGCCGCGAGATTTTCACGAATGGCGCGATCTTCCTCTTGATGGGATCGTTTCTTATCGGCCTGATCACCGGCAAGCCCGGTGCGGATAAGATGGCGGGGTTCCTGTTTGTGCCGTTCCAGGGCATTCTGTCGCTGTTCTTGCTGGACATAGGCCTGATCTTGGCCCGCAGCGAAGCGAACTGGAAAGCCTGAACGTGGGCCTCGTCCTGTTTGGTGTGGTTATGCCCTTGATCGGTGCGGGGATTGCGCTTGCCATCGCCTACGCCATCGGGCTTGATCGTGGCACCGGGACATTGTTTATCGTGCTCGCCGCAAGCTCATCTTATATTGCGGTTCCCGCGGCCATGCGGCTGGCACTGCCTCAGGCGCGGGCGGGCATTTATCTGCCTCTCTCCTTAGGCATCACGTTCCCGCTTAATATCGTGGCTGGCATTCCGCTTTATTTTAGTTTAGCGAACAGTGTGCTAAGATCGTAACTGCTGCGGGCGTGGCGGAATTGGTAGACGCACTAGGTTTAGGTCCTAGCGGCGAAAGCTGTGGGGGTTCGAGTCCCTCCGCCCGCACCATCCTTGGCTTGAATGTCGCCAACTCATTTGCGAACGGAGCGACATTTATATCCGCTGCGTGAGGCTTTTGTGCCCTATGCAAAATAAGGACGATTGCTATAGTTGCTGCGTCGTAAGTTAGAACGTCTAGCGGTTATTATGTTCGCGTTCGGGAAATTCACCAACGTTCCGTGTCTCCGCGCCAGAATTCTGGCGTTGACAGTTGCTACGCGGCGCCTGACAGTTCCGTTATGCGTGGTGTTTGGTCTTCTGGCCACGCAGCTTCTGTTTCCGGTTCATCGCGTTCACCGCGCACAAACGGACGCGGCAGAAATACTACGTCTCGCGCAAGCCCTTGGCGTAACCTCGCAGTCGATTACCTCGTCTATCTGCCGTACTGCGAACGAACAGCATCCGCCATTTTGGCCCGACAAAAAAAACCCTGATGGCAATCAGGCCTGCCCCATTTGCCAGGCATTCCAGCATCTGGACCATGGACTTTCCCCTCAACCGACACGGTTTGACGGGACACGGCACGCAGTAGAAACGGCGGGGCAACCCGTCTCGTTGCCTAGTCCGGCGAAACGTTCGTTGAGCGCGAGTTGGCCTCACGCTCCGCCTGTGATCGTCTGAAAATTGATTGTCTCATGTCCGGGTCCGTGGGGCCCTGATTGTTTCATCTCCTTTTTGGTCGAGTTTCATCATGAAATGGCATGGCATTTTTACGCGCGCCGCAACCACGGCCGCGCTCATTCTACCCTTTTATGTGTCTTCAACAACATTCGTTCTCGCACATGGCTTCGCTGGCGACAGGTTTTTTCCGGCGACAATCGCTGTAGACGACCCCGCCGTCGCCGACGAGTTGTCGCTTCCCACCGCATCGAAGTTTACCAACGGCGACCGCGCTCAGGAAACCGAGGTTTCGATAGAATTTTCGAAGCGGATCACCGAACATTTCGGCGTATCGGTCGGTGAAACCTGGACGCACCTGCATCCCGGGAAAACGGGCTTTCAGAATCTCGAAACCTCGTTCAAGTATCAGCTCATCACCGACCCGGTGCATGAGTTCATCCTATCGGCGGGTGCTGCAATCGAGTGGGCGAACACAGGGGCCAAGGGCGTTGGAGCCGAAAATTACAACCATTACACGCCCCAGGTCTTCTTCGGCAAAGGCTTCGGAGACCTCCCGGAAAGTTTCGGTGCAATCCGCGCCTTTGCGATCACCGGTCAGGCCGGTTTCAGCATCCCCGGCCGAGGTAAGACATTGTCCGTTAACGGGGACGGTGATGTCGAAAAAGAGCTCAATGCACGCAATCTCGAATGGGGCCTCACCCTGCAGTATAGCCTGCCGTATCTAAACGCGCATATTCAGGCCATCGAAGGTCCGGGATCGGAGTTTGTCCGGCGCCTGATCCCCCTCGTCGAGGCAAAGTTCACAACGCCCGTTAACAACTTTGCGGGTCATAACCCGACAACCGGCACGATCAATCCCGGCGTGATCTGGGCTGGTGACAAAGTGCAGTTCGGTGTGGAAGCAGTCATTCCCATCAACCGCGAGAGCGGACACAGCGTAGGCGTTGTCGGGCAGATTCACTTCTATCTCGATGACATTTTCCCGAAAACGATTGGCAAACCGCTCTTTTAGGACAAAAAGACATGATTGAAATAATCACGAAGCGGACTGCGTTGCGGGCGTCGATTTTCTCTTTCTGCACGCTCACCGCACAAGGTGCGCTCGCCCACGCACAATTGCAGAGCGCCAATCCACCTGTCGGTGGATCGGTGAGCGGGTCTCCGTCGAGTCTTCAGCTTGAGTTCAGCGAGGGCGTCGAGGCGCGCTACTCGCGGGTTTCATTGACCGGACCTGGCGGCGCAATTTCCACGTCAGGTGCGTCGAACTCAGGCGGCAAGCAATCGCTGCGCGTGCGGGTTGGCACGCGACTGAAGCCCGGCCGGTATCGAGTGACCTGGTCGGTGGTCTCGGTGGACACCCATCGAACCCAGGGCAGTTTCAGCTTTGACGTAAGGCCTTAAAGGTGGCCGAGAGCGCGGTGTTTACGGCAATGGCCTGGCTGGCGGAGTTCATACACGTCGGCACAGCCATGGTGTTGTTCGGCTCCGCGCTCTTTCCATTTTATACCGGGCGACCGGCTTGGCCGCAAAAAAATGCGCGGCTCATCGTCGTCGGTATTGCGACTCTGATGGTAATAAGCATCGCGGTGTTGACGGCATCCATTCTCATGAACCTCACGGGACAAATAAGCAGTGTGGCGAATATCGCGGAATGGCGCGATTTCTTTTTCGACACATCCCTTGGCCTCGTCTGGCTGGGCCGAATAGTCGTATCCTGCGCTGTTCTTGGCGGGGTGCTTCTCCTGACGCGATTCCGATCAGGCGACCCGCCCGGCAACATGGCTAACGTTATCCTTGCCTTAACCAGCGGCCTTGCGCTCAGCCTCATCGCCGTCGCCGGACATGCGGGTGCCGCGCTTGCCGGACCTCAGGCAAGCCTCGCAATCGGGGGGCAAGCCATCCATCTTTTTGGCGCTGCGGTGTGGCTTGGAGGGCTGCCAGCGCTGCTGCTCCACTCCCCGCGAGCAAATGGCCGGATTCCAACACCCGGCAGAACCGCACCGGCGAACACATTTTATGAGGTTACGGCGGAATTCTCGTTCATTGCGCAAATCGCGGTAGCCGTGCTCTTTATGGGTGGCGCGCTGACGCTTCTCATCCTTCTCGACGCATGGAAGATGTCCGTCTTTTCAATGTCACTGGCTGGATACGGCGGTGCACTCGCGGTGAAATTGAGCTTGCTCGCAATCATGTTGGCCATCGCGGGTTTCAATCGACTGGTGCTGTTGGAGCGCATAAGGGCTGCGGACCCAAGGGCAGCCAAGCACTTTCGCGTCATGATCCTGCTCGAATGCGCGCTGGGGGCAGCGGTGGTCTTTGCCGCTGCGGGGATGGGTCGTCTTCCGCCTCCTGTTTAGGCATTGTCACATTGGCGGCCACGCAGCGGAGGTCCACGATCCGCAAACCCATACGTAACCGGCTCATTCAAGCATCAAGACCCAGCCATTTTCCTTTGTCAGAAACCGCTATCGTCCACCTCGCGCGGCAACTTTTGGAACGTAATTCAATTCATCAATCAAGACATCTTTGACAACATCGGCTTTCAACCGCGCATTGACGCTCGCCGCGATCGACTTCGTTAACGCGGCCAAGTCCTGCTTTTTCATATTTTTGAAATCGACCCGTTCCACCGAATAAAACTGACGAAATGCCTCATCGTTAAGGAAGGCGCCTGCGGGCTCTGGCAAAGTCTTATAGGCGGCCGAGTTGACTGTGAACGTGAGATTGGCCAGCACGTAGCCCTGAATGACGCCGCTGGAGATGATGGGAACACTCAAGAGTTTCAATTTAACCTGGCTCAGGTCGTGAGAACCGGCTTCTGCATGTTCGGGGGCCGCTGTCTTTGCCTTCCACGCCGCTGTGCCGTAAGCGCAGCACACGGTCAGCATCGCACTCCAGAGACCGATGAAGATCAATCGCATCATTGCGAAAATGTCCGCATCCGCTGTTTCGGCAGATAAGTGCCGTCGGAGTCCGCATCGCGGATGACTTTTGTGATCAAGGAAGCCACCTCGCGCGTCGCATCGAGCCGCGTTTTCAAAAGATCCGCGTTCATATGGAGCTTCATGGACAATCGCCTCAGCGTTGCGACGATGGCTGACGTTTTGATGTCTTGTTTGTCCGGAAGCAAAAGACGGTTCAGTTCGAGTAAAACCCGGGTTTTACGACTGCTGAACTCCGTTGTACGGCTCGAGTCAAACCTGGAGAGCAATGCCGTCTCCTCGTCCAGGGTATGCTCCAGATAATAAAGCGCCATGAGAAGCGATGACGTTTCACCGTTCTCAGCTTGCACCTGCGCATGAAGACCGGTCAGATCGACAGTGTGCGCCGCGCTTTTTTCACGGGTCTGATCAGCCTCAGACCACGATATCATGACGCCTTCCCCTCGCCGCCCGTGGCGACACGTTTCGTGATCATCGCTGCGATGCCGATGCCACCCCTGGCGCTTAAACATTGCGACAGCGTCTCGGCGAGGAAAGATTTGCAGACGCCGCCAGCAAAGCCGGCACCGAACACCGAGTCTGCTTTTTGGGGCAACATGGATTCAACGAATGATTTCATGATTGCGGCTTCAAACTGCTTTTCAGGCTGCATGGGAGCCTTGTGCGACGAAGGCTTTGCCGCGGTTTGCAGCGCTTGCAATGACTGAAAGATCGGATTGCCGGTCGCCTGATTTTGTACCACCGACGTATCGAACGCAGTCTGGGGCTCGCCTGCTCCAGTAGCTGCGAGCCGATCCGCGGCCCGCCGCGCCTTCTCGGGATCTGCGGCGGCAACCGCGTCCATAATGAGGTCTGAAGGGAAAGTCATCCGCGATGGTTTCCTCGCACGATCACGCCAAATATGGGCGATTTGAATGGAAGTGCCCCGAACGTCGCCATTGGACATGCGCCCCATATGCCAATAATTCCAATATCACAATAGATCACGAACCTTTTGCGAACCTTGAGCGACGATCAGATCGATAAGACCTTGCAGATTTTTCTTCTCGCTGTTTTGGACCTCGGTCTCGTTAGCTGCTTGCAATGACAACGCCGTCATGTGTCTGAGGCGGCTCTGATGAGCGAACTCGTGTTCCGCCTCCCGGATCGCAGCCTGGGCAGTTTCCAAATGTCGATGAATTTGGTGGCGTCCCCTCTGGAACTGCGAGGCAAGGTTGCTGTCGCCGTTTTGTGCCTCGCTGATTGCAAGTTCGCGCGCTTCTTCCTCGGCCAGGCGCAAACGAGCATGCACCAGGGTCTGCTCCTGAAGCCTGAGGATCTTCTGCTGAGTTCGCGCAAGGCGCGTTTTCCTAGCGATAGCGTTCATGCTTATCCGGTCACGAGCCACGACGCAAAAACGGTTGAGAATAGGGTCAGGCTCTCATCTGCGACCAGGTATAAAAGCGCAAGGCCGCCCGCCGCGATGAAAGGGGCACTAATAAAGAATACCGGTATCTGAGGCGCAATCTTGTTCAGAAAACCAAAAAGCATGTTGATGAAGATTGCATAGACGATAAATGGGCTACAGACTTGCAACGTGAGAAGGAAAGCCTTCGAGAAAACTTGGGCGATACTGATCAAACTCGGCCTGACCTGAAACGCATCGCCGACAGGCATGATGCTGTAAGAGGCTGCCAGCCCGCGAATAATCTCCCAATGCTGGTCGCCTGCGAAGATAAGCGCCGTCGCAGTTCCGGTGATGAGGGTGGTGAAGGCTGGGCTTGGTTCGTTCTCGGAGATGGCCGCTGTTTGCGACATCAGTCCCACTCCGCTGGCTGCGGCTTCCGCTGCGAACTCGAGCGCTGCCATGAAACAACGAGCCAGCAATCCGATAAGAGCGCCTCGCGCAGCTTCGATAAAGATTAGACGCGTCATCGCCCACGAACCGGATTGCTGTAAAATTTCGATTTTTGTCCCAATCACCGGCGCAAGAGCGATGGTGATACCTAGCGCAACGAAGAGCCGAACCTGCGTCGGAATGCGCGTGTTACTAAATCCAGGCACCAAGAGGAGGCAGGAGCCGACACGGCAGAAAATGATAAACGTTTGCGACAGCGCGGAAGGAAGTGCTGCCCACGCGTCCGCGCTCAATTCGGTGGGCCCTATGGTCACGATATGGTGCCAACAGCAACGAGGGACACGCTTTTTGCGATTTCCAGATGAGACAGAACAGGCAGTGTGGGAAACAGGCGTTCCGTAACCATCCGCACATACGGCCGGACATCCGGTGCAGCGACGAGGACAAAACTCGTTCCGCCATCGATCAACGCACCGACTTTAGCCGAAGCTTCGGTTCCAAACTGTTCCAGCAACTTGGGATCAATATCGAACTCGACCACATCCCCCTTCCCGTCGCGGCGGAGTGCGTGATGAAGCGCGATATCCCACCGGGAGCCGAGCCGCAAAATCTTGAGATTTCCATCCTCGGCCAAATCCCCGCAAATTTGTTGCGCAAGGCGAACACGGACATGCTCGACGATTTGCTCCGTCCGGCGCATATGCGGCGCAGCTTCCGCGACCGCTTCCAGGATCATCGGCAAATTCCTGATGGAAACGCGTTCGGCGAGAAGCTGCCTGAGAACCGCCTGCAAACCACTGTGCGAGATCTGTGACGGAATGATTTCATCAAGCAGCCGCTTATACTCCGGCTCAAGTCCATCGAGCAGTTGACGCAGGTCCCGATAGGACAGAATTTGTGCCAGATTTGCCCGAATGACTTCTCCAAGGTGAGTAAGCAAAACCGACATGCCATCGATCGGAGTAAACCCGTCTCGCTTCAGCAGGGGGGAAAACATTTCAGGGATCCATAAGGCCTTCATACCAAAGGCCGGCTCCCGCGTCTCTTCGCCACCAACTGCGGGAAGGGGACCGTCTCCGACCAGAACCATGACATCTCCCAGCCGAAGCTCAGCGTGCGCGACGACAGCGCCATAGATTTTGATCTGATAGGACTTCTGCGGGATCACCAGATCGTCGGAGAGTTTGATCTCTGGCACGACAAAGCCGAACTGCCGGGCAAACTTCCGGCGCATTTTCGCAACGCGACTGGCCAACTCCCCGTGTACGGGCACGAACGAGGCGGCGATCTGCTTTCCGAGGCACAGCTCAATCTCAGCAACTTTCAGCGACCCTTTAAGAGACGATCTCGCTTCCTCTACTGCCGTGGCCTTTACGCGTTCTGCGGTGGCTTCCTGTTGGGCGAGTTCAAGTGCCAACCGTTTCGGGATCGCATTCGAGATGAACGCCAGTGCAAAGCCGAGTACTGCAAACGGGAAGAAAGGCAGGCCGGGAGCCAGTGCAAGAATGAAAAGGACAACGCTTGCGAGCAGCAAAGCCCGGGGATAGTGCCCAAGCTGCCCGAAAATTGCTTTCTCGGCAGACCCACGGGTTCCACCTTTTGATACGAGAAGGCCTGCCGCAAGAGACACGACGAGCGCCGGAATCTGTGTGACCAGACCGTCGCCTACAGACAATTTAACAAAGACATCCGCCGCCGCACCGATACTCATATCATGACGCAGCATTCCGATCAGTATTCCGCCAAAAACATTGACCACCGTAATGATAAGTCCCGCGATGGCGTCGCCACGCACAAATTTGGACGCGCCGTCCATGGCACCGAAAAACGCACTCTCTTCCTCAAGCTCGCGTCGGCGAAGCATTGCGTCCTTTTCGTCGATCAGCCCTGCGGACAGATCGGCGTCGATAGCCATTTGCTTTCCGGGTATGGCATCGAGTGTGAACCGCGCGCCCACCTCCGCGATGCGGGTCGCACCCTTTGTTATGACCAGGAAGTTGACGGTGATGAGGATCGTGAAGACGATCACGCCGATGACGAAATCACCACCCATTACGAAATTGGCAAAGCCTGCAATCACGTTGCCGGCAGCGGCCTGGCCTTCGTGTCCGTTCGCAAGGATGAGGCGCGTGCTCGCGATATTGAGAGAAAGTCTGAGCAGGGTTGCGATGAGCAACACAGTCGGAAACGCTGAAAAGTCCAGCGGACGCTGGATCCAGAGCGCGACCATCAGGATCAGCACAGACAACGCAATCGAGAACGCCAATCCGAGGTCGATAATGAAAGGCGGCAGCGGAAGAAACAGGACCATCAGGATAAACACGATCCCGACAGCGAAACCAACGTCGCGGTTGCCATTGCGAACGACGGGAGCAACCGGCGCTTTAATAAGTGAATTCATCGCCGCTCCAAGCCCTAAAACCCGCGCTCGATATGAAAATAAACGCGCTCGGTGAAGCCAAACAGGACGCTTCCGATCAGCGGTGCCGTAAGCATCCCTATGATGAATATGACAATGATCTTGGGGATGAAGGTCAGAGTGACTTCCTGAACTTGCGTTAACGCTTGAAAAAGAGCAACGGCCAAACCGACGAGCATTGCCGCGCCGATCGCCGGACCGCTGGCCACGATGACGGCCCAAATCGCTGCCCGCACCAGGTCGAGCGCATCCGCTTCATTCATGACCTGCTCCGTTCAGGAAATTTTGACTCCGGTGCCAAGCTGGATCGTGGCACCGGACGTGAGGGTTGCTGTCAGCCCTGTGGGCTTCACATCGACCGCGGCGACGACGCCGGTCACGGTCGCATCGGCGGAGGTAACGGTGCGTCCGACAAGTGAAGCGGCTTGCGACAAAGCCGTTTCCGACAGCAGGCTATCCAGCCGGGTGTTGGTCTTGATCTGCTGTTCCACGCCGGAGAAAGAGGCCAGTTGAGACACAAACTGCGTCGAGTCGGTCGGTTTGGTGGGATCCTGATTTTTGAGCTGCGCGATCAGAAGCTGCAAAAATTGATTGTAATTTATTGTATTTTGGCTCGCGTCGGTGGACAATGTGTTTTGATTTGTCTTCTGACTGCTGACTACGCCGTCGATCTGCATGAGTTATATCCTTGCTTCATGGGACGGACTGGCTGAATGCTCCGCACCTTTGAGTATGGCCGTTTCCAGGGTGAACAGTGCGCGAAGGAGCTTCAGAGCCTCGAATGTCCGTCCGCTTTCGACGGCATCATTTACGGCGTCCAGCCCAAGACTGAGCGAAACAGTATCCACGGCACCCTTCAGGTCCTGATAGGATTTATCGAAAAGCGCGCGAGCGTTCTGAGTACCGGATGGTCCCATAAGCATTGTTTGGAGAATAAAATAAAGCTGCCGGAGGGGAGTGGTGGTCTCTTCCACAGCAATCACGTGTTGCTCAAGCAGAAACGTGACCTCGTTCAAGAATTCCAGGGAAACGCGCCGGTCAACCCTGATTACCGCACCATTGACGAAGATGCGCTCGCCGGGCTTCAAATTGACATTGAACGATTTCATCACGCAAGACCGTTCTTGATCGTCGTGGATATGTCGATGATCGTCTGAAAATTGACTGACTTTTCAAGACGCATTTGCTCTGTTTCTTTCAGGATGAACAAACCGATGGAAATCAGATCGGCGCGGAGCGCAGATGGCAGCTCGTTTTCCGGCTTTGCCAAATCGTCCACAAAAAACTGTCCATAGGCGTCTAAGGAACGTCATCGCTTCGATTGCCTCGGAGGACAAAGGCCCAGCCCGCTCCGCGGCCTGAAGCAACTCAATCGAGTGCTCGATCGCCTGATATTCCGCAGCACGCGCTGTTTTGGATGTGTCCTCAAGCACTTCCGCGTATGAAAATTGATACATGAAGTCCTCTTCTGTAACCTTTGTCGTGACAGTCGGTTCAATGTCGAACCGGAGATTGGCTCAGAGATAGTTGAGCAGGCTCAGCTTGCTCAACCGGGCCGTGAGTGAGTACGCCGTCTCAAGCTGTGTCGTAAGCTGCGAAACGCGGGTCGCGGCTTCATAGGGATCGACGGCCTCAATTTCGGAAAGCTGTTTGTCCAAAAGTTCTGACCGGGCAGCTGCCTCGTCCTGTTTTTCTGCGATGCGCGACTGGGTTATGCCAAGCTGGCTTTGCAGATCACCAATGCCTTTAACGGATGATCCGGCAAGGTCGGTGGCCTTTGAAATCAGGGCGCGCGCCGCATCTGCATTCAGGTTTGGTTGATTGAGATCGGAGGCGATGACGAGCGCCTTCACCAATTGCCGAAATGCCGGCTCATTCGCCGAAACCGATGTCTTGACAACCTCGTTGTCTGCAATACGAGAAGATGTTGCCGTATCGGACGCTTTTGACCAGGCACCATCCCATGCGGTGTTTGTGAAGAGGGCGTCGAATCGTCCGTTCAGAAATGAGCCGATGCCCGAGGCTGTAATCGCATTCGCCCGGGGATCGCTTTCGGGGAAACCGAACTCCGCCGTGAACGCGGAGTCGACCGCCAATTTCGCTGTTCCTGATGGCTGTCCCGGATAGTCGGCAATCGGCTGGACACCGCTGTTCTGCCCTCCGAAAACGAACGTGCCGTCCACGTTGGTATTCAAAGATCCGATAACGGACGACAGGATTCCGGCTGCCTTCCTGGCTAATATTTGAGTATCCCCGCTGCTTTGCGCGCTGAAGAGGGATGTGATCAGCTCCTGAGCCTCACTCGCCAGGGACTTCAACGCAATCTGGCTGGTATCGAGTTTTGTGTTAATGACCGCGTCCGAAGACTTGATCGAGGTAAGCCAGGCGCGATGGCCCTGTAATAGCAACGGTCGTTGAGACTCAAACCCCAGGGCATTGCCCGGATCAGCCAGCTTGTGGGTCGTCGCCTCTTTTTGCGCGACCGACAACCGACGTTGAAGGTCCAGGACGGTGGGTTGAACACTGGTCGACAGAGTGTTGCTGGAAATCGTGATCATAGGTCAGGAATCCCCTTATTTCAGGACATCGAAGAGAGCTTGATAAAGCCCTTCAACGGTCGCGAGAAGTTTTGCCGACGCTTGATAAGAGCGCTCCAAAGCCAGCACGTTGCTGAGTTCCTGATCGAGATTGATGCCGGTCTCGTTCGACAGAGTCTCGGCCGCTTTTTGTTTGAGCGTGGTCCGGTAGGCGGCATCCGTACTGGCTGCTTTTCCGACACCGTTGATCCAACCGGTGGACTGCGAGGCGAAGGCATACAACGAGCCGTTCGATGCCAATCCCGCACCTGAATGGAAGGTTTGAGATGTCGTTAACGTGTCGGCCAGTTCGATCAATCTGGCACTAAAGCCGATGCCGCCCGCAACATTATAGACGAAGGGCGCGGCTCCCGACGAAGAAATACCCCCATCGCGAAGCCGGGCTGGATTGCCCCCTGCATCCGGGTCCACGGACGCGGAGACATGAATGTCACTGGCCAAACCAGTCGCGATCAACCCGGAAGGCGGAATACCCGCACCGCCAGAGGAGGTAAAAAGTCCGGCAGCATCAGGCAACGTCGGCGTGGCGGACTGGTCGCGCTCCGCAAATGTCGTTATGAGTGTCCGCGCGATTTCATCCAACTGGGACTGATAGGTGATGGCGAGATTGTCGCGCAACGCTTGCAATCCCGCGAGTTTTCCTGAAGAAGCGGAAAAGACCGAGCCTTGCGCGGTGATCGCGACACCGTCGGCGTAGACCGTGTCTCCCCTGGTGGATGCAGTGAAAATCGATGTTTTGTTGAACGTTACATTGCGCGCAGTCTTGTCGAACAGCGTGACGCCCGCCTCGGTATAAATCGCCAGATCGTTGTCGGGCCTCGACACCGTGGTGATCCCGAGTTCATCACCGAGTTCCAGGAGGATCCCGTCGCGAGTATCTTGCAAGTCGGTGGTGTCCGTGTTCGCGCGGGTGCCGGTGACGATCTTGTCGTTCACTTCCCCGAACCGGGACAAAGCCGCGCTGATCCGCTCCACCGAACTTGCGATGTCCGCATCGGCATCAGAACGAACTTTTTGAGTTGCCGCGGACGCGCTGTTCAAACCCGCAGCAAGGTTTTTCGCTGCGATCACTGCGGATCGCGCGGAAGCCGACTGCTCAGGAGACGCCGAATACTCCTGAAGCGCGCCTCGCAGCTTCGAAACCAGCACTGCGGGAGAAGATGAGCCGTTCACATCGCCGACGGTGCTCGTCAAGTTCAGAAGACCTGCCAAAATCGCGGTTTGCTTAGCCTCTGAAGAATGCGCTTCAATAAGGCGCTTGAG
Source organism: Rhodomicrobiaceae bacterium (assembly GCA_965247345.1). Lineage (GTDB taxonomy): Bacteria > Pseudomonadota > Alphaproteobacteria > Rhizobiales > Rhodomicrobiaceae > Rhodomicrobium. The sequence continues at coordinate 132,193 of CBDFGZ010000018.1, forward strand.
CAGGGCCGCATTTGCCGACCGGTTGATGTTTCCAAGGCGAACACCCCCCTGATCCGATATGACCTGAACCGATTTTCGCGTAGCGTTGCTGTCACCGACACGCGCGATATTGCGCGACACCAGCGCGATCTGCCCGGAAGAGACCGAGATGCCAGAACTGGCCGCGTCAAGAGCCGTGGAAAGCGTCACGTTTTCATCTCCGCACCATCAGCTAACGAGCAAGCCCGACAAGCACATCTAGAAGTTCTGTTCCGGTCTGAAAGACCTTCGAATTCGCTGTGTAATTCTTTTGTGCCTCGATCATGGTCGTGAGTTCGGAAGCAAGATCGACAGTCGATTTTTCAAGGGCGCTGGAAAGAATTGAACCTTTTCCTCCGGAACTGGCCGCACCGAGTTGCACGACGCCGGAGGTCGACGTCGCGGAATACACATTGCCTGCGAGGGTTTCGAGATTGTCCGGGCTAACCACGTCGGCGATAGGCACCTGATAGGCGGCGATGCGGGATCCGTTTTTATAAACCGCCGAAAGAACGCCTGCGGATGAAATGTCGACCCGGTCGACCTCACTTGGCGCATTGCCGTTCGCCTGCGCGGCAAGAACCGTGTAATCTGCGGCGAGTTGGCTGGTCTGCGATAAATCGATCTTGAGCGCGGCCCCGCTTGGAACGGTGAGGCTCAGAGAGTTCGGGCTTGCCGCGGCCAGAGCGCCCGTCGCCGGGTTGAAGGTCAGGTTCGCCGTGGCCAGCGCTGCCGAGGAATAAGGAAATGGCGCCGTTGCCGATGACGCTGTAGATCGATCATACGCCGCGATCTCCCAGGTGTTCGTGCCGGTTTTTGTCGTGTAAAGATCGAGCGTAACTTCCTTGCCGAGACTGTCGTAAACCACGAGTGAGGTTTTTGCAGTCGGAGTCGCGCCTGCTGTGTTTGCCGACGGAAGCGGTGACAGAGCAGGCGGGGCCGGGACGGTCACAGCCGTTGCAGCAGCCGGGAGGTTGAGCGACAGCGTGCCTTCGGTCGATGGGTTGGCCTGCAAGGCGAGTGATGTGAGATTCACCGGAACAAGCCCGGTAAATCCATTGGCCACACCTGTTGATCCACCATCTGAAGGATAACCGAGCAGCTTGAAGCCAGCCCCGTTCACAAGATTGCCGTTTCCGTCTTTCACGAACGATCCCGCACGGGTGAGCACCGGCTGCCCGTTTTGGCCCGCAACCACAAAGAAACCGGCACCCGCGATCGCAAGATCGGTCGAACTGCTCGTATAGTCAAAACCCGCCTGCTGGCTGACCGCGTGGCGGATGTTGGATTGCACGCTTCCCGATTGGTACTCCGAGATACCCGCATCGAGCACGAAGGTCGAGAACTCGGTGGACGATTTTTTATACCCGTGCGTACTCACGTTTGCGATGTTATCGGAAACCGCGCCGAGGCGATCTGATTGCGCCGCCATTCCCGATGCGCTTGTGCGCAGTAAACTATATAAACCCATGAGTGCACCCAGTTTCGTTGACGCGTAGTATGGCGCGGGAGGCTTGTCCGAACCTGATCACAGGCTTACTCATGTAGCAGCCGATATCCGAGATATCGCTGGGAATCCACCGGATCGAAACCGAGCCTGTGCTTTAGGCGTTTGCGCAGCTTGCTAATGTGGCTTTCAATGACATTCTCATCGATGCCCTCATCGAAGAGGCCGTAAACGAAGTTGAAAATTTGAGTTTTAGTGACCCGGCGGCCCTTGTTGGCCATCAGATATTCGAGAATGCGTCGCTCGCGGCGTGGCAGAGGAAGAGCCACGGCATCGATCTCGGGATCGCGGCCATCGGCGAAAATCTGAATACGTCCGGCAGTGACTTTATCGACCTCGGACTTGACGCGCCGTTCGATGGCCCGGATGCGGGCCAGAATTTCGCGCACATGGACGGGCTTTCTCACCACGTCGTCAACCCCCGCCGCGAACAGGCTTAACGTGTCGTCCAGCGATTTCGTATCGTTCATGGCGATGACCGCCGCGCTGGATCGTTCCTTGATCTGCGTCGGAATGTCTTTGCGCGTCTGAAAATCACCGAGCAAAAACGCTTCAACCGCGCTGATATCGGGGTCGGACGCGGTGTTCACCCAAGCTCGAAAATCAACCGGCGCGAGACCTGTTGCAGACACACCCTCACGGGAAAACCAGGCCGTGTATCCGTCCAGAACGGTTGCGCGGTTATCAACGATGACAATCATTGGGCCTCCAGTTCGAGGAAAAACCTCATGAGGCGGGATAGTCTGCATCGTCCTCAACCGTCAACCCAAGATTGCAATTTTAAGAAAAACAACCTGCGTCGGAAAGAGTTCATTGAAACAGTGTTGCCGAAAAACGGCAGATGGTGAGGTTCATGTCAGGTGAATCAGGTTTGCCTCTTGGCGAAAAACTTGGGCAGTCATGACTGATACATACACCGCAAAGCAGCAGAAACCGTTGAAACGGCTTGGAGGGCCTGAAAAGGCCGCGGCGCTCCTTTTGACAATGACGAAAGACCAGGCCTCACGGCTTCTGAAGCATTTCGACGAGGAGGAAATTCGTCTTGTGGCCCGATGCGCGTCTCATCTGGGAACCGTACCGAGAGCAACAATCGAGGAACTGGCAACGGAGTTTTTCGACCGTGTCGTGACCGAGGGCGGTTTGCAAGGCTCACTGAACCAGGCTCAGGAACTGCTCGAAGGCGTTCTGTCGCCGGAGCAAATCAAATTGATCATGTCCGATGTCCGGTCTCGCATGGACGAGGCCGTCTGGCCGCGCCTTGGCGAGGTGCCTTCCGCCGTACTTGGCCCTTACCTGTCAAAAGAACATCCTCAGGTTGTGGCTTTCGTGCTGTCCAAAACATCCCCAGTCGTCGCCGCCGGTGTCCTCGCGAACTTTCAGCCGGTGCTTCGAAATGAAATCATGCGCCGGTTGCTTGCCAACAAGCTGGTGATGGAACCCGCGCTGAGGCTGCTGGAGCAGACTTTGCGGGACGAACTCCTGCACAAGGTTGCGCGTGCCACCGGTCAGACCACGCATGCCAGAATTGCCGATATCGTAAACAGGCTTGACCGCGTGGACATGGACGATGTTCTGGACAATTTGAATACCCACAGGCCCAAGGAAGCCAAGATCGTGCGGGGGCTTCTCTTCACCTTCGAGGATATTGCGAAGCTGACAGACGCGGCACGCGTTACTCTTTTCGCGGAAGTCCCCCCTGAACGGGTCATTATCGCGCTGCGTGGGGTCGAAGGCGAACTCGGTGAATGTATTCTCGTCGCGATCCCATCGAGAACGAGACGAATCATCGAGCAGGAGTTATCTGTCGGTACGAATATCCCCGCGAAGGAAGTGTCCAAGGCGCGTCGGGCGATTGCAGACTTCGCACTGGAACTCGGGGAACGCGGCGTGATCGAACTCAAATCCGATCAAGATCAATAACAGGGCATGACAGTCATCACAACCGAACCCAGCGCTTACAAGGTGGCTCATGCGGTCGCGGAGAAACTCCGCGAGACCCCGAAACTCGACCTCGATAAACTCCCCGTTCTGCATGCCATATTCGAGCGTCTCGCTGCATCATGCGCCGGTGCGATGGGCGAATACTGCAATTCGCCTGTGTCGGCATTCATGAACCAGTTGGAGGCCCGTGGTTCCTGGGACCTGCTGGAGGCGGTTGAGGACAGTGTGGCCCTGATCTTCTACGTTCCCGAATGGGACGCGCGCGTCCTGATCGGGGTCGAGCGGCGTTTCCTCTTTTCGTTCATGGAAGCCATGTTCGGTGGCGACGCCGCCGAAGAGCTGTCTCTGTCGAAGCGGCCGTTCACGCTGCTTGAGGCACGGGTCGCGCGTGCGGTTTGCGAAGGTGCGGCGCGAGCCTTCGAAGCAGCCTTCTCGCCCGTTGCCGCGATCACGCTCACGTTGGAGAAAGTGGAAACGGCCATAGACTTTACCACGCTGGGTCAGGCGAGCGTGACGACAGTCAGCGCGCAGCTTCTTGTTCAGGTGCTGGAGACCGGCGGCAGAATGTTCGTCTTCATTCCACAAGCAGCCCTCTACCCGCTGAGACAAAGACTTGAGCGGGAACGCGCGGCTAATCCTGCGGCGGCCGATCCATGGTGGAGCAAAAAAATGCAATCCGGCGTGGCGCAAACCGAACTTTCACTCTGCGCCACAATGCAGGCCGGACCGCTATCCCTTGCCGATGTTGCTGGTTTTCAGGTAGGGCAGGTGTTAGCCCTGAACGGGACCGATAAATCGATCACCATCGAATGCGGCGGACAGCGGCTTTTCAACGCGCATCTCGGGCACGCCGATGGATATTTCACAGTCACGACCGTCTCGGCGATCAACGAGCAGGACGAGTTGATTGACGGTATCCTGATCGGCAACTTGTTGGGCTGAAGTCAGGTCACCCGTTGATCTAATTATGATGCCATGCTCGCATCGCAGCAAGAGGCGACCTGCGAGGGACAGGGCCGAAATTACATGACTCCCGCCAAACTCAGCGTCGGCTTTGCGCGGGTGACTTCGAACTTCGTCTGCCCCTTCGGCGTCACGACGGTGACATCCAGTTCTTCCGCCGCGGGAAACAACTTGAAATAGTCGAACGTCATGCCGGTGAGCTTGCCGATATCCGCGCATTGAAACGTGAAATCGCCATCGAAGTCCGCATGTTTTGTCCCGGGTTGTGCAGGTCCGGCTCCGTTGGCCTTCGCATCGTCGTGACCGGTGTGATCGTGGCCAGCATGATCGTGCGACCCGGCTTCCATTTTGACCTCCGCACTTTTCAGCGTGCATCCTGCGGCGGCCGTCGGTTTGAACAGCGACAGCGGGTTCGCAAGCGTGGCCTTGGCCTTCTCAACTGCAGCCTTCTGCTCCGGCGTCGACGGCTCATTCTCAAAACCGACAATGTCATTGCCGGGCGCTTCGAACTCCATCGAGACCGTGTCTTTGTCGATCACGATATTCAGGGTTCCGTGCCCGTGCACGTGAGCACCGGCCTGGCGCTTTTCTTCGGCGAATGCAGAGGTGGCGATCATCAACAATGCTGCTGTAAACAAAGTAGTTTTCATCACGGTCGTCGTCCTTCAGGGGTGATTGGTGTCTCAAGGCGTCATCAGGTACTGTATACTGTAACATTTTGGAAACAAGCGATAGGAAACTGCAAACCGGCTTACAAACAGCCTTTCTTAATGAAGAAGCCATCTCTAATGTAACGATATAACATTAAGGTGGTGTGATGGCTTCTATTCGAGTTCGTGTTACGTCAGTGTCCGTGATTGCTTTTGCGTCATCGGCAGCCTCAGCACAAGCGCCGGTTGAGCTTCCGCCTATTGTGGTTACGACGCCCAGCCCGGTTCAATCGCGACCTGCCATAACCCAGCAACAGGCGGCCCGCCAGATCGCTGTAACCCGGGTACGCAATCGCCGTCAGCGAGCCACGGTGGCGTCAGCCTCCGCGACGCCAACGCTTCCGGCTCTTGGCCCGACCGGTGGCGTATCGCTCTCCATTCCCACCGACCCGTCGTTTGTGGCTGTCACTGTCGCAACCCAGGACGAGATTACACGGTCGCCTGCTCAGAACATTGGGCAGGCTCTGCAAAATAAGCCGGGCATCACCACGACCGGCTTTGCAGCCGGGTCTGACAGGCCAGTCATTCGCGGTCTGAGCGGCTTTCGCGTCAGCACACAGGAAAACGGGATCGGAACGGGCGACGTGGCGGGTCTCAGCGACGACCACGCCGTGACTGTCGACCCGTACTCGGCGCGGCAAATTGAGGTGGTGCGTGGCCCGGCAACGCTGCGTTACGGGTCGCAGGCGATTGGTGGGGTTGTCAACGCCACGAACTCGCGTATTCCCGACGCTATTCCCGTCAACGGCGTCATGTTCGAAACGCGCGGCGGGGTGAGTTCAGTGGACCGGGGCCGCAACGCTTCGTTCGTAACGGAAGCGGGGGCGGACAATTTTGTGGTTCACGCGGACGCCTTCGAGCGCCGCTCCGAGGATTACAACACGCCGCGCGGGCGGCAGCTCAATAGCGATGTTAAAAGTTATGGCTCCTCGCTCGGAAGCTCGTTCGTCGGTCGTGACGGGTTTATCGGTGTATCGTTCACGACATTCAACAGTACGTATTCGATCCCTGGTGGCGAACAGGAGGCAAGCCGCAACTTCCTCGATGTCGTTCAGCAAAAGTTTCAAGGCCGGGCCGAATACCGGGTGGGTGAATATGGAGTTGAGGCGATCCGCACCTGGTTCGGTTATTCCAATTACAAGCATCGTGAGATCGACCGCCTCGTCGACGCCGATGACGGCATGGGCGGCACGATAAAAGTTCCGGGTTTCTCGGTCGGGTCAATCTTCAAGCAAGAACAGTATGAGGGCCGCGTCGAGGTGCAGCACAAGCCTTTTTTCATCGCCGGGACCGAAGTTCGCGGCGCGCTTGGCGCACAGTATACCGATCGGAAACTCTTAGGCCTGAGCGATCCCGAAGGCGAGAAAGTCCCCCTCATCCCCGAAAACAAAACCAGAAATACGGCCGGCTATATTTTCGAAGAATTTCAACTCACCAAGCCGCTCCGGTTTCAGGCTGCGGGTCGCGTGGAAAACTCCGACGTGAAAGGCACCGGCACGACGTTTCCTGCGGATTTCCTGCCTACGGGCGATCCAGACCTCGGTATTGCTTCCATAGGCACAAGCAAACAGTTCGTGCCCAAAAGTGCCAGCGCCGGGTTTCTTTATCAGTTTCCGTCCAACATCGTGGCCCGCATAACGGCTCAGCATGTGGAGCGCGCGCCTGATGCCACCGAACTTTTCTATCGCGGTCCGCACGATTCGACCGCAACCTTCGAGATCGGCGATCCGAACCTCAAGATCGAGCGCGCGAATACGTTCGAGATCGGTTTGAAGCGCGCTATTGGACAACTTCGTTTCGACGCATCGGCTTACCATACGAACTTCCAGAATTTCATCTACAAACGGGACACCGGTGTTCGATGCCCGGATACGTTCGATACCTGCGTTGCTCCAGGCAATCCGAATGCCGCACGCCAGATCGTTTATTCACAACGCAACGCGGAGTTTACCGGGGCGGAGCTGCAAGGCGAATACGACGTCGCGGCGCTCTGGCGTGGCATGTGGGGACTGTCCGGGCAGTTCGATTTCGTCCGCGCCAGGTTTGAGGACGGCTCGAACGTGCCTAAAATTCCACCGTACCGTCTTGGCGCGGGCATCTATTACTATGACCGGAGTTTCCTCGCCCGCCTAACCTACCTCCATGCCTTCGAGCAGGATGACTTTGCTGCTTTCGACACGCGCACAAAGGGCTACGATCTCGTCAATGCCGAAGTCAGTTACACAACGAAGCTCGATAAACGCGATTGGCTTACGCCAGAGCTGACAATCGGTTTGCGCGGGGAGAATTTATTGAACGACGATATCCGCAATGCGGTTTCGTTTAAGAAAGACCAGATTTTGGAGCCGGGCCGAAACATTCGCGTGTTTGGCAGTTTCAAACTTAACTAGCAGATCAACTCGCCGTCGATAGCGCCAATCGAACCCTCAATCCACCTTCTTGTAAGGCGTCATTTCGGTCAGCATGGCCTGCCCCTCGCTGACCGCGCGGCGTTCCTGCTCCAGATACCGCGCCACGGCTTTTGAAAATCCCGGGTCAGCCAGATAGTGCAGACTAAAGGTGGTTTGCGGAACGTAGCCCCGTGCCAGCTTATGCTCGCCTTGCGCGCCCGCTTCGACACATTTGAGCTTGTGTGCAATGGCGAAATCGATGGCCTGATAATAGCAGGCTTCGAAATGCAAGAAGTTGTGATGTTCGACGCAGCCCCAGTTGCGGCCGTATAATGTATCGCCGCCGATAAAATTAAGGGCACCAGCGATATAGCGCCCCTCGCGCTTGCACATCACGAGCAGCACGCGGTCGGCCATCCGCTCGCCGATCAAACTGAAGAATTTGCGTGTGAGGTAGGGCGTGCCCCATTTGCGGTTGCCGGTGTCCATGTAAAACGCGAAGAACGCATCCCAGTGCGCCTCCGTGATCGCGTTCCCGGTGAGAAGTTCCATGACGATCCCGGAAGCTAAAGCCTGCTCGCGTTCCTTTCGGACGGTCTTGCGCTTGCGCGAGGCCAGCGTTGCCAGAAAGTCGTCGAAGGTCTCGTACCCCCCGTTGAACCAGTGATATTGCGTATCGGTTCGCTGAAGCAGCCCGATTTCGCCGCCCGTCTTCCATTCGGCTTCGGTCGCAAAGGTCACGTGCCACGACGAGGCATTGTTCTGGTCCGCCAGTTGGGCAGCGCCGCCTGCAAAAAATTTCTGGGCAATCGACATGGACGTCCCGGCCGCGACAAGAAACCGCCGCCCGGTCGCCGGTGTGAAGGGGATCGCCGTTTGCAGTTTGGGATAATAGCTTCCACCCGCGCGCTCGTAAGCGTTTGCCCAGGCGTGATCGAAGACATACTCACCCTGACTATGCGACTTCAAATACATTGGCATGACGGCGATGGTGGCTCCCGCTCCATTTTTCAGGACGAGATGGCAGGTGGCCCACCCTTTTCGTGGTGAAACCGAGCCGCTTTCTTCCAACGCATTCAGGAAAGCATGGGACAGGAACGGGTTGTTAATCTCTGTGGCTGGATTTGCGCAGTGATCCCAATCGGCTTCCTCAATCTCGCGGATCGACCTATGCACACTGATTTGATGCCCGACGCTGTCTTCTTCGTCCAAATCCATCCTCGTTACGTTTACCACCGGTCTCATGGCCAGAGAGGACATAGCCCAGAAGGGTCCGATGTCAACCTCGGCAGGGGATGCCAGTCGTGCTGAAACGACGCGTACCGCATCCTGCATTTTCCGGGTCTGCATTTTGAAAAATCGAAGTATACTCCGCATAACGAGCCGGTTTCGCCGCGAACGCTTTCTCTGGTGTAGCTCCAGGCTAACCGATCGCGAGCCTCTTACAAACAGTGACACGGAGTTTCGCTTGCGTTCATATTTTAGAAGATGCGTCGCATTGGTCATCGCTGTTGTCGCATCATCTGTGCCATCACACGGGGAAACGCTGTCGGAGGCGACTATCGATCTCGCTCCGCATCGGGCGGTTTATGATCTTAGCCTGAGCGCTGCGGGTGCGGGATCGAACGTGACCGATATCAATGGTCAACTCGTGTATGATTTCACAGGGTCTCCTTGCGAGGGGTATACGCTGAACACGCGTCTCATCACCGAGATTGCGGATCGAGAGGGAAAGCCGAGCGTCACCGATATCCGCTCACAGACCTTCGAGAGGGCCGACGCGGGTCAGTATCGGTTCGACACATCACAATATATCAACAACAAACTAAGCGAAGCCACCAAGGGCGTGGCGTTGCGCAGGGCCGGAACGCCGAACATCGCGGTTCAACTGGATAAGCCGTCCCGCAATCTCATCGGTCTCAAAGGCAATCTTTTCTTCCCGACACAGCACACCGTCGCTGTTCTAAAACTGGCCGTGCAAGGGCAGGCACGGCTGCAGGCGGATATTTATGATGGCTCTGAGAAAGGCGCAAAGGTTTACGAGACCACGACGGCGATTGGGACACAGTTTGCGCTGGATGACAGTTCCAACGCATCGAACATAAAGAATGCGGAAGTTCTGAACGGGATGAAAGCCTGGCCGGTCGTGGTCAGCTATTACGATCAGAGCAAAATCAAGGACGGACTACCATCCTACGAGGTCTCGTTCCGGCTTTTCGCAAACGGGGTCAGCCGCAAACTGAAGCTCGATTATGGGACGTTTTCGCTGGTCGGTGATCTGAAGTCAATAGAATTTACAAAGGTCAAACCCTGCCAGCAAGGCCGAAGAACGCGCGGATAGTGCGCTGTCCCGGGCGTTTGCCTTGTCTCCGCTGCACTTTCGCCCAACGCGCTCGAACGTAGGCCGGGATTATCGGGAGGTTACGGAAGCGGGGGGCCGAAACGAATACGTTGGAGGGATAAGGTTCACGGTCTTGTTGAAATGCCTGCAGGACGATTGTACCTTCGGCAGATTCTTCAAACGAATCAGTAACTCGTCGAGGAGAAACCGTCGTGGATCAGCTTACAACCCAATCAGCCGCAACGCCCGGCTTCGCGCCAACCGCCAAAGACCATCTTCGCTCATTCGTTGAGCGCATCGAGCGGCTGGAGGAAGAAAAGGCGGCGCTCGCATCCGATATTCGTGATCTGTTTGCCGAGGCAAAAGGTACGGGTTTTGATACAAAAGCGCTTCGCGCCGTCATCCGCCTCCGCAAGCAGGACGCCTCAGAGCGCCGCGACCATGAAGCCGTTCTTGCGACCTATATGATTGCGCTCGGCATGGTCGAGAACGGCTGAGGGTCGTTGGTGCTTACCGTGTCGGCGCAGGTCAATGCCAATAACGAGCCGCGACCTCTCTGATTTGCGGCTCAGTTAATGCGGATAAATCGATATCCACAAAGGCATCCACACGGTTTAGCAAGTCTTTGTGGTGCCGCTCAAGATAGTCCTTGAACACTGCCATGGCGCTGCTTTTGCCGGTCGCGTTTCCTAATACGATTGTGCGCGGCGCATCTTTCACGGCCTCCACAAGCTTTTTGTAAAAGTCCGTATCCTCGGGTGCGCGCTGACCGTGCAGCCGGTCTTCATTATGATGTGTCAGATGATGACGGATATGACGCGGGTCATGGGGTGTCAGTTTTTTGTCTTCATGTATCGGCGCTCCTGCATTGTCCTGATGCCAAAGCTGCGCCTCGTGATGTGCAACAACGACAATTAAAGGCGGTTGATCGTAGTCTTTATCTGGATGTTTCTCAGTGATTGCGTGGTCTGGCGAAATACCGCGGTCTTTCAAAAATGAACGAAGCTCAAGAACCTGATCCTTGTCGAGCTGTTTTTCGCCAGAATATTTGATCGCAATACGGTGGCCATCAATATCGATTGAAAGTTTGCCATGCTTGTGGCGTTCGACGCTGCCAAGCTGCTCCAAAAGCGTCATTACGTCATTCCAATGAAGGTTATCCGAGATCGGATGCGCGAACACGGCTTCTAACGTTTTCGACGATTTCTTCATGTTTCCATCCCAAAGCCACCGGCCATAGTGCAGAATGCAATTGACGGATGTTCGTTCCATCCGATCGCGGATATGTCTCGGTTGAGTAGAATGCAGCCCATAATTTAGGCAATAAAAACTCCGTCCCTTACCGGTAGGCTGATTTTTAGGCGATTTCGCAAAATCTACACCGTCGCAAATGGTTCACACGTTCTCAACATTAGTTTTGCAGAATTTTCAGTCACTGGCATGCTCCTTGCTGTCAAGCACGCGTAACTTCGGGCACAGGAGAAATGAATGTTATCGCGTCGAAAGATTTTAGGCGGTCTTGCTGTTGCAGGGGCATCCCTGCTTGGCATGGCCGCTCCGGCTGCAGCTCAAGACACGATCAAGGTCGGCATTTTGCATTCGCTTTCCGGCACCATGGCCATCAGCGAGACCACGTTGAAAGATGTGATGCTGATGCTGATCGACGAACAGAACAAGAAGGGCGGCTTGCTCGGCAAAAAGCTTGAAGCGGTGGTTGTCGATCCCGCTTCGAACTGGCCTTTGTTTGCCGAAAAAGCCCGCGAGTTGATCAGCCAGCAGAAAGTCGCGGCGACATTTGGATGCTGGACCAGCGTTTCGCGCAAGTCCGTTCTGCCCGTGTTCAAAGAACTGAACAGCGTTTTGTTCTATCCGGTTCAGTATGAAGGCGAGGAAAGCGAGCGCAACGTATTCTACACGGGTGCCGCACCGAACCAGCAGGCTATTCCCGCTGTCGATTATCTGATGTCCAAGGATGGAGGCTCCGTCAAGCGCTGGGTGCTCGCCGGAACAGACTACGTCTATCCGCGCACCACGAACAAAATTCTTGAGGCGTATCTCCTCGCAAAAGGTGTCGCGAAGGAAGATATCATGATCAACTACACGCCATTCGGGCATTCCGACTGGCAGACGATCGTGGCTGACATCGTGAAGTTCGGTACAGCAGGCAAGAAGACTGCGGTTGTCTCCACCATCAACGGCGACGCGAACGTTCCATTTTACAAAGAACTTGCCAACAAAGGCGTGAAGGCGACCGACATCCCGGTTGTGGCCTTCTCGGTCGGCGAAGAAGAACTCGCAGGCCTCGATACGTCAAATCTCGTGGGCCATCTCGCGGCCTGGAACTACTTCCAGTCCATAAAAGATAAAGGCAACGCTGACTTCATCACACGATGGAAGGCATTCACCAAAAATCCAAAGCGGGTGACGAACGATCCCATGGAAGCGCACGTGATCGGTTTCGCCATGTGGGTCAAAGCGGTCGAAAAGGTAAAGAGCACCGATCCCGACAAGGTGATCGCCGCGTTGCCTGGCATCGAAGCGCCGAACCTCACGGGTGGCATCTCGAAAATGGGTGCGAATCATCATATTTCGAAGCCCGTGTTTATCGGAGAAATTCGCAGCGACGGTCAGTTCGACGTGGTGTGGAAAACACCGGGCCTTGTCCCCGGTGCTGCGTGGTCTCCTTACCTCGAAGGATCGAAAGACCTCGTCGCCGACTGGGTCGATAAAAAATGCGGCAACTACAATACCGTCACAAGCAAGTGCGGCAGCTAACATCGCCGTCATGGCCGGGGTCGACCCGGCCATCTGCCATCCGTGTACAACTGGATCACCGGCTCAAGGCCGGTGATGACATGGTCATCCGGCATTCCCGCAAAGGTGGAAATGCGGATCAACGCGCTTTTGATGCGGAAATATGGACCCCGCTTTCGCTGGGATGATACTCGGAACGATATCCAACTGTTATGAGGCTTGAGTGATCCGCATACTTGTTACTTTGCTCGGTCTCATGTTTGCTCTGTCGGCACACGCTAAGTCCATCGATAGCGCACTCGAGCGCCTTGCCGCCGACGACTTTTCCGAGACCGCGCAGGCCATCGACGAACTTGCGGCATCAGGCGCACCGCAAGCTCAAGCTATTCTCGAAGCACTGGCGGCACGTCGTCTTTTTACCGCTGCACAGGTCGTCGCGATTAAAAACGAAGACGGTACTTATATCGATGCGCGTAGCGGGAAACCGATCCCGGAACCTACCGACGCATCGCTCGTGCGCATCAACAACAAGCTCCGTGGAGCCATCAGTGCTGCCATAGGTGCGTTGACCCTCGTGTCGCCGGACAAGGCGGCGCGGCTTCAGGCTGCAGATGCTGTCTTCAAGTCCAGGGACGAGAAAGTGCTCCCGGTCCTTGCGCAGGCCATCGCGAAAGAAACCGACACCACGGTGTTGCGCGCGCTTCGCGCGGCACGAGGTGCCGTCAATCTCGCGAAATCCGACGTAAGCAGCGCCGATCAGATCGCGGCCATCGATGACCTCGCCGCGCGCGGCGATCAGGAGGTTCTAGGCCAGCTTCGCGCGTCACTCTCCACCGTAACCGACGCCGCCGTGCGCAAAGCCGCGATGGCCGCCATCAACCGCATCGAAACGCGGCAGAAGCTCCTCAGCGGCGCGCAAAACATCTGGTACGGGCTATCTCTAGGCTCGGTTTTGCTGTTGTCAGCCATAGGCCTTGCCATCACCTTCGGCGTGATGGGCGTCATCAATATGGCGCACGGCGAGATGGTGATGCTCGGCGCTTACACCACGTTCGTGATCCAGGAATTGATCCGTGGCTATGCGCCGGGTTATCTTGGGCTGTCGCTTCCCATTGCGATCCCGTTGGCATTCCTCGTCACGGCTCTGATCGGCATCGCCATCGAGCGCGGGATCATCCGCTATCTTTATGGGCGCCCCCTTGAGACCCTGCTGGCCACATGGGGCGTAAGCCTTATCCTCCAGCAAACGGTGCGCACGATCTTCGGTCCTACCAACCGCGATGTATCGTCGCCAAGCTATATGTCCGGCGCATTCGATTTTTACGGCCTGCAAATTACCTACGGACGGCTGTGCATCGTGATCTTCACACTGGTCGTGTTCGCAGCATTCCTGGCCGTGTTCCGGCGAACGGCCCTCGGCCTTCAAATGCGCGCGGTGACACAGAACAGGCGGATGGCGAGCGCGATGGGCATCAACACGCCGCGCGTGGATGCCATGACCTTCGGCCTCGGCTCCGGCGTGGCGGGCATCGCTGGCGTGGCGCTGTCGCAGATCGATAACGTCTCACCCAACCTCGGGCAGAGCTACATCATTGACAGCTTTCTGGTAGTGGTGTTCGGCGGTGTCGGCAGTATCTGGGGCACGCTGGTCTCGGCGTTCTCGCTCGGCATCGCGAACAAATTCCTGGAGCCGCTGGCGGGAGCGGTGCTGGCCAAGATTTTCGTTCTGATCCTGCTGATCCTGTTCATTCAGAAGCGGCCCAAAGGCCTCTTCGCGCTCAAGGGAAGGGCAGCCGAAGCATGATGACCGCACGGCTTTTTGCGAATCTGGATCGCACCGGATGGATATTCATCGTCATCCTCGGCGCGGCGCTGATCCTTGTTCCGGCGGCCAACCTGCTGCTTCCAGAAACATCGGCGTTTTATGTCCCGTCATATACGGTCGCGCTCGTTGGCAAATATCTGTGTTTCGCAATATTGGCGCTCAGCCTCGATCTCGTCTGGGGATATTGCGGTATCCTGAGCCTTGGTCACGGCGCGTTTTTCGCGCTCGGCGGTTATGCCATGGGCATGTATCTGATGCGCCAGATCGGCACACGCGGCGTTTACGCGAACCCGATCTTGCCCGACTTCATGGTGTTCCTGAACTATAAGGAATTGCCCTGGTTCTGGCATGGCTTCGATATGTTCTGGTTTGCGGCGCTGATGGTGCTGCTGGTGCCCGGAACGCTGGCGTTCGTGTTCGGCTGGTTCGCCTTCCGAAGCCGCGTGACGGGCGTGTATCTGTCCATCATCACGCAGGCGCTGACGTATGCGCTGCTGCTCGCGTTCTTCCGCAACGACATGGGTCTTGGCGGCAACAACGGCCTGACCGACTTCAAGGACATCCTCGGTTTTCCTGTTCAGGCAAAGGAAACCCGCGTGGTGCTGTATGCCCTCACCGTGATCGCGCTGGCGGGATCATTCCTGCTGGCTCGAGCCATCGTCACATCCGCGTTCGGGAAAGTGCTGGTTGCGATCCGCGATGCCGAAAGCCGCACGCGGTTTCTCGGCTATCGCGTGGAGCATTACAAGCTCGCGGTCTTCGTATTCTCGGCCATGATGGCGGGCGTCGCGGGTGCGCTGTATGTGCCGCAGGTCGGCATCATCAACCCGTCGGAGTTCGCGCCCGCCAACTCCATCGAGGCGGTGATCTGGGTTGCCGTCGGCGGACGCGGCACGCTCGTGGGCGCGGCACTCGGCGGCGTGGTTGTGAACTTTATGAAGACGGTGTTCACGAGCGGGTTTCTCGCACCCTACTGGCTGTTTGTGCTGGGCAGCGTCTTCGTGTTCGTGACGCTTGCCTTGCCCAGAGGCATCGTTGGCACCTTGCAATCCATACCCGGGCGTAGTCCCCGGCATGGCGAGCCATCGCCTGATGACCGTGTCATGACGCGGTCGGCTGCTGACGCGGGAGCAGTGCGTCTTCCTCAAGTGGCGGAGTAAGCGTGCAATGAATCAGGTGATATCCTCCAGCGCCAAGCCGAAGATCACAGACGCCCTTCTCTATCTCGATGGCGTGCATGTGGCCTTCGAAGGCTTCCGCGCCATCAACAACCTGTCGCTCTCCATCGCGCCGGGTGAAATGCGCGCCATCATCGGTCCGAACGGCGCTGGCAAGACGACCATGATGGACATCGTGACGGGCAAGACCCGCCCCGATACGGGCGATGTGCTGTTCGACGGAGGCACCGTGGATCTCACGCGCCAGGATGAGGCCGCCATCGCGTCGCTGGGAATCGGTCGCAAGTTCCAGAAACCCACCGTGTTCGAGCAGCACACGGTGGCCGACAACATCCTCCTCGCATTGAAGGGGCCGCGAGGGCCGTTTGCCTCGCTGTTCGGCGCGCGCAACCGCATCAAGCGGGAGACCATCGACCGCGTGCTGAACACAGTGAGGCTGACCGGCGTGCGAGGCAAGCTTGCAGGCGACCTCAGCCATGGGCAAAAGCAATGGCTTGAAATCGGCATGCTGCTGGCTCAGGACCCGAAGTTGCTTCTGGTGGACGAGCCGGTGGCTGGCATGACTGACGCCGAGACCGACGAGACGGCCACGTTGCTCAAGGATATCAACAAATCGCATACGGTGATCGTGGTGGAGCACGACATGGCGTTTGTCCGCGCGCTCGGCGTCAAGGTCACATGCCTACACGAGGGATCCGTGCTCGCGGAAGGTTCTATCGATGCCGTATCGGCCAACCCGCGCGTGGTGGAGGTGTACCTTGGGCGCTGAGCACTTCACGTCATGGCCGTGCTTGACCCGGCAATCCCGCAATACAAAAGAGATATCGCAGTTACGGCTGGATGGCCGGGTCAAGCCCGGCCATGAAAGACTTACGGGCGAAACCTCATGCTGACCGTCTCAAACATCGATCTTTTCTACGGCGCGGCGCAAGCGCTTCGCGGTGTGTCCATCAATGCGCACATTGGCGAGGTGACGTGCGTGCTCGGCCGCAACGGCGTCGGCAAGACGAGCCTGCTTCGTGCCATCGTCGGCCAGCAGCCCATCCGGTCGGGGACGATTTCATGGGATGGTCACGACCTGGGCCGCACTCCGCCTTACGCCCGCGCGCGAAGCGGTATCGCGTTCGTGCCTCAGGGCCGGGAGATTTTTCCGCTGCTCACGGTGCGGGAAAACCTCGAAACCGGGTACGCGCCCCTAGTCCGGGCAGAGCGCAACGTTCCCGACGAAATCTTCGAGCTGTTCCCGATCCTGAAGACCATGCTGAACCGTCGCGGCGGCGATCTTTCAGGCGGGCAGCAGCAGCAACTTGCCATCGGCCGCGCGCTCGTTACACGCCCGCGTCTGCTTGTGCTCGACGAACCGACCGAAGGCATTCAACCGTCGATCATCAAGGATATCGGCCGCGCCATCGCGTATCTGCGGGACAAAGGCGGACTGGCGATTCTTCTCGTGGAGCAATATTTCGATTTTGCGCGAGACTTGGCCGACCGCTATGCCGTGATGGAGCGCGGGCAGATCGTGCTGTCTGGCACGCGCGCGGAAATGGATGAAGCGCAGTTGCGACGGCAACTCGCAGTCTGATCCGCCCCCGCCGAAAGACGAGGCATCCATAAAGATGTCTTTCTGGCGAGCGTCCACAAAGTGTTGTACAAAAACTCTGGCATGGCAAACTCTGAAACGGGACGTGTTCCAAGCAACTGGCATCGGGCACTTCGCCGCGCCGCTGGACCGCACAGGGCTTGCGCCAGGCTCGATCACGTCAGGGGGACGATGGTGGACGATACGCTAACGCGTCTTGCGAAAGTCATCGCCGACCGCAGGTCCGCGACCGCCGCCACCTCTTACACGAAATCGCTTCTGGAGAAGGGCGTCACGGCCTGCGCGAAGAAATTCGGCGAGGAAGCAGTCGAATGCGTCATTGCAGCGGCGGCCGAAAGCGATGACCGGCTGTGCTCGGAGGCAGGAGACGTGCTTTATCACCTTCTTGTGGTTCTGGAAGCGCGGAGCATTTCTGTGGGCGACGTGTTTGCGGAACTGGAAAGCCGCATGGCACAGTCGGGACTTGCCGAAAAGGCCTCGCGGTCGCACGATGGAACGGCCTCATGAGTCTCATTCACGTGGAGCAAGAGCAGGCCGGGCAAGATCAGGCACCCCACACATTCGAGTTTTCACCTTATAAAAATATTGCCCGTGCCGATTGGGCCAGGCTCCGCGACGATGTGCATCTTTCGTTGACCGACGACGATCTGATCCGGCTCTCAGGCGTGATCGAGCGGATTTCGCGTGACGAAGTCACCGAGGTTTATCTTCCAGTCTCGCGGCTCGTGAACCTTTACGTTCGCGCAGCGCAGGTTCTTCACTCCGCAACATCCAAATTCCTGCATCAGGCCGACGCGAAAATGCCGTTCATCATTGGTGTCGCGGGAAGTGTGGCGGCCGGCAAAAGTACGTCTGCCCGTGTATTGCGCGAGTTGCTGGCGCGATGGTCAGCCCATCAACGGGTCGATCTTGTCGCTACAGACGGTTTTTTGTGGCCGAATACCGAACTCACCCGTCGCGGCATCATGCAACGGAAAGGTTTTCCCGAAAGCTTCGATCAGGCGCGGCTCCTGTCTTTCGTCGCGGACGTGAAAGCAGGACGGCCCCATGTGGAAGCGCCGGTATATTCGCATTTTTCCTACGATATAGTCCCCGGAGAGCGCATTGTCGTGGATCGGCCCGATATCCTGATCGTGGAAGGGCTGAACGTGCTTCAGCCCGCGACGCTGCCCAGGGACGGTCAGGCGGTCCCTTTCGTTTCCGACTTCTTTGATTTCTCGATCTACATCGACGCGGACCCGTCCGTGATCGAGAACTGGTATGTTGCGCGATTTCTCCGTCTGTGGCGCACGGCCTTTCGCGATCCCGATGCGTATTTTTATCGTTACTCGAAACTCAACCAGGAGCAGGCTATCGCCGAGGCGCTGGAACTCTGGCGAAGCATCAATCTCGTCAACCTTCGCGAAAACATTCTGCCGACGAGGCAGCGGGCAAATCTCATTCTTCAGAAAGGTTCAGCACATAAAGTTGAAACGGTGTTGTTGCGCAAACTGTGAATTTGCGGTTCAAACCAGACATGAACATCATCGCGAAACCCAAGTTTACGGCGCAGACGAGCCTTAACCGCCTGAGCGAAAAGCGCGGGGACGTGGCGTATATCGAAAGGGCGCTTGCGGCATCGAACGCGAGAGCACTGTTGCTTGCCGACCTCAAGATACCGATTGTTTCAAGCGATGATCGTGCATCCGCAAAGCTGCGCTGGCTAACTCCGTCCGGGATCAACGCGCTCACCTTCCAGCCGGAGTTCATATTCCTGGGCGAGGACGGAGCGGGCACGCCGGTATTCTGTTGCAACTTGGCTGGTCATGAGGTCATCCGCTGCGAGTATGAACTTGTTCGACTGCAACCCCTTGTGGATTTGCGCAGCCTTGCGCTGCAGGGTGTCTTATCCGACGATGAGCTTTTGATCGCAGCTCAGGCGCGAGCAATTCTTGGCTGGCACGCCGCGATGCGCTGCTGCCATCGATGCGGCGGACAGCTCAAATCAATCGACGGCGGCTGGAGAAAGCAATGTGCCGCATGCACGCTCGACCATTATCCGCGCACCGACCCTGCCGTCATCATGCTGATCACCCATGAGGGACGATGCCTTCTCGGGCATGAACTTCGGTTTCCGGACAAGCTTTACTCTACTCTCGCGGGTTTCGTCGAAGCGGGTGACGACATCGAGCATGCCGTGCGCCGCGAGGTGAAAGAGGAAACGGGTGTTGACGTGGGCGCGGTGCATTATGTGGCGAGTCAGCCGTGGCCGTTTCCTCACCAGCTTATGATCGGGTGCTGCGGTGAGGCCCTGACGGACCATATTACCATCGATCCGAAAGAAATCGTGGATGCGCGCTGGTTTGACCGCGACGAGGTTGCGAGCATGATGGCGTTCAGGCATCCGGATGGTCTGTTTGCCCCGCCCTCAATCTCCATGGCCCATGTGTTGCTGCGGGGGTTTCTCGACGGGGCATTGGCGTCATGAAACTAGACGGCAGATTGTGCTCATAGCGGGCGCATAAACGCGACCAACGGCTCACAAACCGCTTGAGGGTCTGTTGAGATTCATCGTGAGTTTATGACGGCTGAACTAGCGTAGATCATTGCGGTGTAGCTTGTATCGGTTTTCTCGCATCGCATGGCTATTCGCTTGAAGTCCTTGAGTTTGCAGAAGAAATTCTCTATCAGATGACGCCATTTATACATCTCTT
The DNA here is from genome assembly GCA_965247345.1 of Rhodomicrobiaceae bacterium. GTDB lineage: Bacteria > Pseudomonadota > Alphaproteobacteria > Rhizobiales > Rhodomicrobiaceae > Rhodomicrobium. The sequence continues at coordinate 152,113 of CBDFGZ010000018.1, forward strand.
TATCGATTTGGCGTGGTTTTGATCGCCTTGGATGCTGAGATATGACGACTTTCGCGCCTCGATGGTTCATGGTTTCTATAATCCAGTTCGAATCAAAGGCCTTGTCGGCGATTAAGGCGCCGAATTCGACATCCGCGATTAAAGGTGCGACGCCGACGGTGTCGTACCGGTTTCCTGGAAGCAATTCGAAGCGCACAAGATTGCCAAGTGCGTCTGTCATGGCCAGGATTTTCGTTGTCCAACCACCTTTCGACTTACCTATGGCTTGATTTTGAGTCCCCCTTTTGCGCCGTGACCGAAACGATGCACTTTGACGATTGTCGCGTCGATCATGGCGTATTCCATGTCCGGTTCTTCCGATACGGCATTAAAAATCCTTTGAAAAACTCCGGCTTTCACCCAATGGCGAAACCGTTTGAACACCGTGTTCCAGTTGCCAAAACGCGGAGGGAGCTCGCGCCATCCCACACCCGTCCTTGCAACAAACAGCACCGCTTCCAAAAACAAACGCGGATCACCGCCCGTCCGCCCTGGATCGGTCTTCTTGCCCAGACAATGCGGTTCAATCTTTGCCCATTGCGCATCCGTCAAAATAAAGCGATCCATGAAAAACTCCTTTCGGGAGCTTGAATCACTGTTCGCAAAAATTGTGAATCCTGAATCTCAACAGACCCGAATACAAAAGCACTGCATACGAGCTTCGAAGAAAGCGAAACAGTTAGCGGGTGAATCTTGGATCTGTTTATCACCATCATCGTAATGCTGACCGGGGCAATCCTGCTTTCGCGCCTGTCGTGGAGCCTGTCGGTTCCTTACCCCTCGTTTCTTGCGCTTGGTGGAGCGGTGCTGACCCTGGTGCCAGGCATACCGCATATCGAACTCGATCCAGGCCTGGCGCTCGCCATCTTCGTGTCGCCCGTCCTTCTTGATGCCGCTTACGACACATCGCTGCGTGACCTGCGCGACAACGGCCTGCCGATTGCGACCCTCGTGGTTGTGGCCGTGTGTGTGACCACGGCGGGTGTGGCCCTCGCGTTCCATGCGCTCGTCCCGAATGTTCCATGGGCGGCGGCCATCGCGCTTGGTGCAATCGTGGCCCCGCCTGACGCCGCAGCCGCGACGGCGGTGCTTCGGCAGATCAAAATTCCAAGCCGTCTGCCGGCGATTCTGGAGGGCGAAAGCCTTTTCAACGATGCGAGCGCCCTGTTGATTTTTGCGGTCGCGGTTCGGATGACGCAGGACGGCAGCGAATCACTCGCGAAACTCGTGCCGGCTTATGCGCTCAGCATCGTGGGCAGTGTCCTGATCGGCGGCACGCTCGGGTGGCTCTATCCCCGCGTGGTGAGCTTCATCAAGTATGCCCCTGCGTCGATCCTGCTCCAATTTTGTGGCACCTTCGGCGTCTGGGTTCTGGCCGAAAAACTGCAACTTTCGCCGATCTTGACCATCGTCGCCTATGGTATCGCCATTGCCCAACTCACCGCATCCCAGTCGGACCCGCTGATCCGGGTGAAATCTTATGCCGTTTGGGACACGGTCGTGTTTCTGACGAACGTGCTGGCATTCAGCCTGATCGGCCTGCAACTCGGGCCTTTATGGGCAAAACTCAGCCCCGATCAGAGGATCAGCTACGTCTTGATCAGTGTGCTGGTCCTGTTGATCGTGATCGCCGTCCGCGTTGGATGGGTTATGACATTCAACACGCTGCTCCGACTAAAAAACCGCGTCTATGGCGTCAACCTTCCCCAGCGGATGTCGACACCAACCGCGCGCGGTGGCGTTGTGATTGCGTGGAGCGGAATGCGCGGAATCGTGAGTTTGGCGGCTGCCTTGGCGCTTCCGGCGGGGTTTCCCGAGCGTGATCTCATTCAGTTCGTCGCGTTCGCCGTGGTAGTCGGCACGCTCATTCTGCAAGGGTTTACGTTGCGCCCGCTCGTCAAGCTGCTCAATCTGCCCGACGATCATCAGTTGGAAAAGGAAGTCAACCTCGCTCGCGAAGCCGCGTTGAAGGCCGCTATCGGCGCGCTGGACGGGGATCGCTCCGAATTTGCTCAGGCACTGCGGATCGAATATCAGGCGGTTCTCGACCTGGGCGATCGCCGCGAAACGGAGGGAGGGCATGAAATGACGCAGCATGAACAATTGCGCGCCCGCGCGGTTAAGGCTTCGCGCGAGACCCTCGACAGGCTTCGCAGTAATGGGGAAATCGGTGATATCGCGTTCCGGCAGATACAGGAGGCGCTGGACCGGGCCGATCTTTACACGACGCGATATGCTTCGGATCGCTGATGTGAACAGGGATAAACATCAGCCGACCTGCAAGCCTTTACCGTTACTGAGAATAATGCAAAGCCACGAACGCGTCCGAGCATCAATCATATTGCAACGCACGCGATTGAGCGCAACAATACGCGATTGACCTTCAAGGAATGAGGTTTCGATGGGCGATGTTCTGCAACCCAGTGTGTTTCGCCCGGAAGAGTTGAGCGGTTCGTCCGCGCAATCAACCGCCGGGCTTCCGCCTTACACGACCTTCAACCGCCACGAGTTGACTACCCTCTTTTCTCTTTATGGCGCGAAGGTTGCGGCTGGTGAATGGCGCGACTATTCCATCGATTTTCTCAAAGAACGTGCGATTTTTTCCGTCTTTCGCCGCGCCACGGAACAGCCTCTTTACCGGATCGAAAAGAATCCTAAACTGACGAAGCGGCAAGGGACCTATAGCGTGGTGGCAACAAGCGGTCTTATCCTGAAACGCGGTCACGACCTTGCCAAGGTCCTCGGGGTTCTCGATAAACGTCTTCGGCTTGTAAAAGATTAAAGTCCGCTGAGTTCAGGTTGCGCCATCTTTGATTGTCGCCACCGCTTTCGTCTGACCGCGCTCGGGGGAAAACGGTATTCTTCGAGACGCGTCTCGCGCATCTGCAAGGATCAGGACTCCCCGGGTTTGCTGCCATTTCGCAGCTCAAATGCCGGGTGTCGCCTCTCACTTTGAAGACACAAGGTCTGAAACACGACACATGCCCAGCATCGCGGGGCACGAAACAGTCCGCGTGAGTGCCTGTCACGTGCATGCTTTGTTATCAAACACAATCGCCTAGCCTGTATTCGGTGATGCAAATTTACGCAATGCTGCTTATCCGCCACACATTTTTACACCGTCCAGGTAACGCTGCATTCATCATTGCCGATTCAACAGCAATCAGTAATGTGAGGGTACTAGACGGAACGGCGTGAACGGATCACGTCATAATAAGTGCGCGGCGACCTGCACTTTTCAGATTAGGGGCACACACTATGGTATTTGTACGAGGACACCGCCACTCAGGTTTAAGCGCGCTTTTGTCCGCGAGCGCCTTGTTATTCTGTTCAGCCGCAAGCGCTGCCGATTTGGGCGTGGGTTTGAAAGACAAGCCTGCTGAAGCCAACAAATTCGAGTGGTCGGCTTACGTGCAGGGCACCTCGGATTACATCTTCCGTGGTATCTCGCAGACAAAACGCGATCCCACCCTTCAGGGCGGCGTGGATTTGGGCTACGGCATCTTTTATGCCGGAACCTTCGTTTCTGGACTGAATTTTATTGATCGACGCCTGCCTGACTCAAGCAACCCCGTCACACAAGTGCAGAGCGCAAACGTTGAGATCGATCTCTACGCCGGAATCAAGCCAAAGTGGGGCGATGTCACCTTCGACTTCGGCGTGATCTGGTATACCTACCCTCATTCACAGTACAGCAATCCTCGCGCAGGTTTCGCTCCTGGCACGGGAACGTTTGCGCCTGAGTATGTGGAGCTTAAAGCTGGCGCAAGCGCAACGATCTTAAAGGATGTGAGCATCTCGGGTACGGTATTCTGGTCTCCCGACTACGCTGGTGAGACAGGCAGCGCCGTTACATTCGAAGGAACCGTTTCCAAGCCCGTGTTCAAATCTGGCGACATCGTCGTGGCGTTGAGCGGCACGGTTGGCGCAACAATCTACGATGAAGAACGAGCTCCTCGCTTGGCGGGCGGCGTTCTAAACGGCCAGCTAAACGACTACGTTTACTACAACGCTGGTGCGACAATAACCTACAAGGACGCGCTTTCGTTCGACCTGCGATATCATGGCACGAGCCTCGACTCATCGAAGGATCCGGCGGAACTTCCTGCCGGACCAAACAATCGGGTGTTCCAATCGGGCGATACGGTCGTGGGCACAGCTAAGGTTGCGTTCTAACTTTAGTATCGCTTCATGAATTCGGATGGCCGGGCTTGGACCCGGCCATTTTTTTGTGGTACATATCGATCCGGACCGCAAAATGCTTAACCTCCGGTTCGCTCTCATCCGGCCCTCCCGCAGTTAGAGCGGTTCCCGAAAAGTGTTACGCGGTTTTCGGATAAGAACCGCTCTTACTAAAAGAGTAGAGCCGGTCAGCCGATTCCTTTGAATCGGGATCGGCTCTAGAGCGGTTCCCGAAAAGTGTGACGCGGTTTTCGGATAAGAACCGCTCTCGTATAAATAACTTAGAGCCGATCGCCCGATTCGCTCAAATCGGGATCGGCTCTAGAACTGGACCCTCAACCGAAGGTTGTGCTTGGCGCGTTTGTGTTTGTAAATCTCGCACCGATACCTTGCAACACCGGCAAAGGTGCGAAAGCGGGCTGTTTGCGCGGGCGGATCGGGGCGTAAACCTGCTTGACGGCTTCCACCACGATGACACCGGAGAACGCGGGCCAAAGCCGGGATCCTACTCGTTCCCATGCTAGAGCGGCGGGTCCGATCACGCGAAACCGCAACGGCGGAATAAACAGGCAAGGGGTCATGTTGATCGAGGTGAACAGCGCCTGGGTCAGCGCCTTGTCGATTTGTCGCGGACTATAAGGGCGTCCATGGCCAAACGGCGTTGTGTCGAGCCGCGCCCATGGTCCCCTTCGATTTGGCAGCACGATGATAAGCCGCCCTTGCGGCATTAAAACGCGCCAAATCTCACGTAGATATGCCCCTCTGGCATTTACATGCTCAAGACTGTGCACCGCCAGCACACACTCCGCCGACATATCCCTGAGGGGCAGGCGGGTTTCAGATGTGAGTGCCGAGCGATAAGGCCCTTCGCGCGGCCACGGAATCACGCCCTGTTCTTCGGGCATCAAGGCAGCCGTGGCGCGAGCCTCCCCATGAAACATGCGCATGTAGGGGGAAGCATAGCCGAGCCCGACGATATCCATCCCGGTCACATTGGCCCATCGCGCCCGGATACGTCGCGCAATGATGCGACGCGCCAGTTGCCCCAAGGGAGAGGCGTAGAATTCACGAAGCTGTGAGATATCATCATGCATGACGATGAACCGAAACGTCCTCGTGAACCTGTGTTCGCTGTGTCAGCATCAGAAGCTTATCAGATCTTGTGTAATAAAGTCTTTACTGCGGTCGAACAGTGACCTGATCGGAGGGTTCCCGCAACAGAGTTATCAACCGCAATGGCTCGCGTTTTCCAAACGAACCGCCAAACTCGGGCGTGAACAGCCGACGGAAAACGATCGGTCGCGGCTGTGCGGGTTCAAATGCGGCGAACGTTTACAGCGGGTCTCCCGTCGACCGTTGAACAGTAACCGAGCTAGAAAACCTGAGAAACCCAGCGTATTTCAGCGAAAGTGTCTTCTGTTTTGCCACCCGATCATGCGATATGACAAAGTATGAGCGCTTTCGTGACCCGGATTAGATCAAAAGCGCGACCGGGGCATGGTGACGATTTTAGTGTCCCTCATAATCCCGAGGTTCGCCTCAAGCTCGCTGCGAAAGCCTGACAGACCTTGGAACCGGGACATCAGGCTTCGACTTATGCTACAAACGGCTCGCTTGTAAACCATGGAACCGGCAGATGACAGCATCGCACAAAACCCTCGGAATCCGTCAATTTCTATGTGGCGCGGACAATTATGGTGTCCTTCTTCACGATCGCGCTTCCGGACAGACGGCGGCCATCGACACACCGGACGAAGATGCCGTTCGGGCTGAACTGACACGAGCGGGCTTGCGGCTGACGCATATTTTTACGACGCACCATCACGCCGATCATGTGGCCGGTCATCTTGGTTTGAAGCGCGAAACAGGCTGCAGGATTTATGGCCCCGTCAAAGAAACGGTAACCACACCCGGCGTGGACGAGACCGTAAAAGAGGGTGATCGTATCGTCTTTGGTGGATGCGAGTTGCAAGTCATCGAAACACCCGGCCACACGCTCGGGCATGTCGCCTATTACATCCCGGATATCGGCGAGAAATCCTTGAACGGGGAGACCGTCGGTGTCGTTTTTGCGGGCGACACCCTGTTTTCCGTGGGATGTGGTCGTGTTCTTGAAGGCTCTTATGCGGATATGTGGCGCTCCACCGCGAAACTTGCCGCGCTCCCCGGCGCGACGCTTCTGTATTGCGGTCACGAATACACGCAAAGCAACGTCACCTTCGCGCTGGCTATGGAACCCGATAACGAGGCTCTTAAAGCCCGCAAGCAGGAGGTCGATGCACTGCGCCTGCAAAAAAAACCAACTGTGCCGGTGTCTCTGATCAATGAGCATGCGACAAACCCATTCATTCGGCTTCAAAGTCCGACTATACGAGCGAGCGTCGGCCTGACAGACGCGGACTCGGACGAGACCGTGTTCGAGGCCTTGCGCCGCCTTAAAGACAACTTCTAGGATGGCCCCGAAAGCCAGTCTGCGAGAGCGGCCAAGCCCGAACCTTCTTTAGGTTTGTGTTGCGTTGCCGACCAACAGTGACCAGAACTCTCACGCGCCTCACTCATCCTCAATAAAGCGACAAAGCCCGGTTCCGATTTAAGGTCTGTTCCATTTGTGCGGAAGCGTATCCTCTTTTTGATGGCCGCCCTTGAGGCGCCTGTCAGCGAAACAGGCCTGTAAAAAGCCAATAGTCTGAATAACCGGGTCAAGCCCGCGCTTGACGCGATCCCGATAAAATGAACAACCCTAGTGACGAAGTGCAGGAAACCTTATACCCAACCGCATCAAATCAACTCACGATTCTCCAATTTGTCATTCACGCGGAAGCGTGGAGGCGGCTGCTGTTTTCCAATGACCATTAAAGCTCATGGTCTGCCGTCACGAAAGCGTGGGGGCGGCCTTGCGATCAAAACATTGACTGTGCCCGCAACTGTTACGGTCCCGCCCGGAGTTTACCCTTATGCAGATGGTGGCGGGAGTGACGACCGCGAGTCACTTACGCGAGGTCTGATACAGGAGCTTAGTGGAATCAGGTACAGAGCATCGCTTTGAAACGTGACCCAAACCCTCAAAGCTTCGAAACGTCATACCGCCAGCCTTCTGCAAAAAGGCTTCCGAGATCGCCGACGACATCGAACGTGCTCTCACACCCTTGATTGCCATATCCGATGCAAATTTTGCCATGACTCACACTCGACCATCGCGGCGCTCATCTTTGTCCTCGCAACCATCTACACGCGTCGATAGCTCGATGCGATCGAGAAACGCACGCTTGGATGAATTTATGCGTTATTTCGAAACTCAAAAGCGCGCACATTTCTGTTCATGATGCCCTATGCGAGTTAGACGTGTCGACGGCGTAAAGGCTTAAGGACAAAAAACGCAAGGAGGCCGGTTAGAATGTCCATCACAATGATGACGGTGAAAACGGGAATCCAACTCCCGGTTGACTCGAAGATACGCGCCGCGACCGGCGCTCCCAATATTGAGCCGACGCCCTGCGCCATGTAAAGGAATCCGTAATTCGTAGTCGCATGCTTAGTCCCGAAGGTATCCGTCAGCGTGGACGGAAACAGAGAGAAGATTTCTCCCCATCCAAAAAATACAAGCCCCGATAACAGAATGAGCAAAAATGGATCGCTGCGGTAGGTCAGCATGAGCCAAATCGCGAAGCCTTCAAGGATGAATGCAATCGCCATCGTATTCTCTCTGCCGATGTGATCGGAGACCCACCCAAAGAACGGTCGCGTCAGGCCGTTTGTGATCCGGTCGAAAGTAAGCGCAGTTGGAATGGCCGCGAGCGTCAGGCCCAGGATCGTGACCATGGTTGCATCGGTGATGCCGAATGATTTGGAAAAGGCCTTGAATTGCGTGATAACCATAAGACCGCCTGTGGACATCATGCTCATCATCAAAAACATGAGCCAGAACGTGGGCGTACGCAGCATTTCTAGCGGTGAGTAATCACGGGCAGAGGTGATGATTGAACTCAGGGATGGGATAGTGCCCACTTCGCCGGGCTTCGGCGAACGAAGAAACAGTGCAGCGGCGAAGCCAACCACGGCGAAGATCGCCCCGAACATCAGCAAGGTGGCCTGGTATCCGGACGACTTCATCATATCATCGATTGGAAATGTCGTCAGAATTGCGCCAAATCCATAACCTGCCGCAACGACCCCCGTCGCAAACCCGCGCCGGTTTGGAAACCAGCGCACCATCAACCCGATGATTCCAATGTAAACAATCCCGGTCCCGATACCACAAAGAACCCCGTATGTGAGATAAAGCCCCGTCAGAGTGGTGACATTGGAAGCTGCCACCCAACCAAGACCGCTGAGGACCGCACCGGTTGCGATAAGCAACTTGGGACCAAAACGATCAACCAGAAATCCTTGCGCCGGCGAAAGCCAGGTCTGCAAAACGATCAAGATTGTGATCGTCCACTGAACATCAGAAAGCAGCGCACCGGTCTTTGTTTGAAGCGGGCCCGTGAATAGCGTCCACACATACTGTGGGCTCGAAATCGTCATCATGACCACAAACGCCATGAAAAGCTGGAGCCACCGGGCGGAGACCGCCGTGGCTGTGGACGGGACCGGCGTTGCGGTTATCGTGGACATTTGCCCTCTCTTTCAAAACACTACATTTTGTATGCAGCAAGAGACGTGCCAGCCATTTAACCAAGGCCAGTTAAACATCTGCAAAAACGAAACAGGTCGAAATTAGAGCCCGGTTGGCGCTAACGAAGACGGGAATTTGCGCGCTTTTGAATCCCAAGAAAAGGCTCATCACGCCTGTGGCGGATGAAGGAGCATAAACCGCCTCTAACGGGCTCCAAATAGCGGACTATACGTATGGCATTGTTTCGCAGCCGCAATGAATTTTGTCGCGACTGCGAACACTGGTGAGATAACTTTAACCGTGGGCAAGGACCGCCAGGATCAGCAGCGCGACAATGTTGGTGATCTTGATCATCGGGTTGACGGCCGGACCTGCGGTATCCTTGTACGGATCGCCGACGGTATCGCCGGTCACGGAAGCCTTATGAGCATCAGAGCCCTTCATATGCCGCACGCCATCTTTATCGACGAAGCCATCCTCGAATGATTTCTTGGCGTTGTCCCAGGCACCGCCGCCCGATGTCATTGATATGGCGACGAAAAGCCCGGTAACGATCACACCCAGAAGCATCGCACCCAATGCCGAGAACGCGGCCGACTTGCCCGCGATAGCCGCGATCACGAAGAACACGACGATGGGCGAGAGGACTGGCAGCATCGACGGCACGATCATTTCCCGGATTGCCGCTTTCGTAAGCATGTCCACGGCCGCACCGTAATCCGGCTTTTCGGTCCCCTTCATAATGCCGGGCTTTGCCTTGAACTGTCGCCGGACTTCTTCGACGATGGCTCCAGCCGCACGGCCTACGGCGGTCATGCCCATGGCCGCGAACAGATATGGCAACAAGCCACCAAAGATCAAACCAACCACGACGTAAGGGTTGGACAGAGAGAAATCGACCACGACGCCTTTGAAGTATTGAAAAGTCGTAGCTCCCGGCACGTTGGCTTGAGCGATGAAGTATTTCAGATCTTCGGTATAGGCGGCAAACAGGACAAGCGCACCCAACCCCGCGGATCCGATGGCGTAACCTTTTGTTACCGCTTTCGTCGTGTTTCCAACCGCGTCAAGGGCATCGGTCGTCTTGCGGACATCGGCCGGTAACTTCGCCATTTCGGCGATGCCGCCCGCGTTGTCGGTAACCGGGCCGAAAGCGTCGAGGGCGACCACCATTCCGGCAAGTGCCAGCATCGTGCTGACCGCGATGGCGATGCCGTAAAGACCGGCAAGATTATAGGTGGACAGAATGCCGCCAATGATTACGAGCGCGGGCAATGCCGTCGATTCGAGCGAAACGGCGAGCCCCTGAATGACGTTCGTGCCGTGCCCCGTCACGCTCGCCTGTGCGATGGACCGCACTGGTTTGTAACCGACACCGGTATAGTATTCCGTGATCACAACAATGAGCGCGGTCACGACGAGGCCAATCGCGCCGCACCAGAACAACGACATGCCGGTGAACGCCACGCCGTTAGCGCTGAGAGGGGTGGCCATGCCGACAAGGTAGGCCGTTACCGGATAAAGCGCGAACAACGAAAGGACGGCGCTCGCGATCAAGCCCTTATATAATGCACCCATGATCGAGTTATTGGATCCCAGCCGAACGAAATAAGTGCCAATAATCGAGGTCACGACGCAGGCCCCGCCGATGGCTAGAGGATAAATCATCATGTTCGACAATTGAGCGGCATCGCGGGCGAAATAAATCGCTGACAGGACCATGGTGGCCACCACGGTTACCGCGTAGGTCTCGAACAGGTCGGCAGCCATTCCTGCGCAATCGCCGACGTTATCGCCCACGTTATCAGCGATCGTTGCCGGGTTGCGTGGGTCATCTTCTGGAATACCCGCTTCGACTTTGCCGACGAGATCGCCGCCCACGTCGGCGCCTTTGGTGAAAATCCCCCCGCCTAGCCGCGCGAAGATCGAGATCAGCGATGCGCCAAACCCAAGGGCCACCAATGCATCGATCACGCGACGGTCATTGGGTGCGTAACCGAGGCCGCCGGTAAGGATCGCGTAATAAATGGTAACGCCGAGAAGTGCCAGGCCCGCCACGAGCATGCCAGTAACCGCGCCCGCCTTGAATGCGATGGCAAGGCCCTGAGCCAGTCCCTTCGATGACGCTTGGGTCGTGCGCACGTTTGCCCGGACCGAAACGTGCATGCCGATGAAACCAGCCGCGCCGGAAAGCACGGCGCCGATCAGAAATCCTATGGCCACCTGAACAGACAGCAATATGATCAGCAATACAAAAATGACTGCACCGACGATGGCGATAGTGGTGTATTGTCGTGACAGGTAGGCCTGCGCGCCTTCCTGAATGGCGGCCGCAATCTCCTGCATCCGCTTGTTGCCTGGACTTTCGGCGAGGAGTTGCCGTGTGGTGAACGCGCCATAGACGAGCGAGAGCGCGCCACACGCTATTATGATCCAAAGGACCTGATTCATGAATTCGTTTCCTGGAACGTGAACTGGGCAGGTTTTTTATTATGACGCTCAACAGGGGATACGGTCGATGCGCCGCGTACTAGTCCCCCGGCTTGAGCGTGCCGACATTAAAAAAATTTCGAAGGCCGCGCAAGAGAGATTGGCGGGCGAATTGATCTGGCACAAAGCATGCTTTCGCGCAGCAAATCGTACACACGTTGGATCATAACACCCCCAAGAACACCCCCCAAGACTTTCGCCGAACGCATTGCTCTCGTTTCGTCGTATTCATGGTTTGTTCTATTGACATCGGGAGCCGCACGCAAGTGCTTTTTTCGACTGCATTCGCTTTTTAAGCTCATATATCAGGGTGCGACGCCTTGGGCGCGTCTATTGGGGCATCGAAACAGTGTCCGGTTCAGGTTTAAGCGGAAACTTCTATCGTTCTCTCGTGGAGGGGCTTTGCAAGGCTTCCAGAGTCAGGCATGTACAACGTCTTGTGTTCACACCACGACAGGCCGTGTTGCCAGATTTTGAAACATGAGGCTTCGCCCGTTATTATGCCGGTGAACGGCAGAGCGGATCCAGGCGTGTCGACATCCAAATGCGAAGCGCGTTAAACAGAACAGGGTAACTCTATGAAAACGCAGAACTTGCGCATCAATCAGCTTACATCAAACGCATTCGATTGGTACGTTGCTTATCTGGAGTCGCTGGATGCCAAGAATATTGGATTGTCGGCGCGCATCTCGCAACTGATGTGACCATGATTTTCAATAGCGCCGCCGAAGTCAAAGGCAAGATCGCGGTTCTGGCAGCAATTGAGAAATACTGGAAGTCTTTTGGGAAGCTGGAGCATGATCTCTTGAACATTTATGGAACGAATTCGTCGTCCATGCTGGAAGCTTTCAATCATTGTCATAGACTTGATGGCAAGCCTGTTACGTTGCGCGCTGTTGCCTTGACAGATCGGGATGTAAACGGCCTTGTGAAATCATTTCGCTTGTACACCGATACGCAAGAGTTATTTAAGAGTTAGAATTGTTTTCCGGTCACACGGGCACGGCACAGGACATAACAATGCTTGAAGTAAAAAACTTGCACGCAGAAATTGACGGCAAGGAAATCCTGCGCGGGTTTAGCTTGCAGGTGCCGAAGGGCCAGGTGCATGCCATCATGGGACCGAACGGTTCGGGCAAGTCAACACTCGCATACATTCTCGCTGGCAAGCCCGAGTATGAAGTCACGGGGGGCACGATCACATGGAACGGGAAGGATCTTCTGGAAATGGCCCCGGACGAGCGAGCGCACGCAGGCGTGTTTCTCGCGTTTCAGTACCCGATGGAAATCCCGGGCGTTGCGTCGATGACCTTTTTGCGGGCCGCGGTGAACGCACACCGCAAGGCGCACGGTGAAAGCGACATCTCCATTCCTGACTTCATCCGCACTGTCCGCACCGAGGCCGAGGCACTGGGCATGTCCATGGATATGCTGAAACGTCCTGTTAACACGGGCTTTTCCGGCGGCGAGAAAAAGCGGCATGAGGTTTTGCAGATGGCTTTGTTGAAGCCGTCGCTTTGCGTACTCGACGAAACGGACTCAGGTCTCGACATTGACGCGATTCGCATCGCCGCAGACGGGGTCAATCGCCTCCGCTCGCCGGATCGTGCCATGCTTGTGATTACGCACTATCAGCGGTTGCTGAATTATATTGTGCCGGATAAGGTTCACGTCATGGCACAAGGGCAAATTGCGCGGACGGGCGGCAAGGAACTGGCGCTTGAGCTGGAGCAATCCGGGTATGCGGCCTACGGCGATGCGGCTTAGGGATATCTGATGACGATCCACCAGACGATCATCCGCGCGGCGGCTTCGGCTACCGAGCAGCGCTATCTTGACCTTTATGCCGCCGTCGCCGACCAGTTGCCGGGCGCGAGCAGCGAAGAGGTCCGTTCGTGGCGCGGCGCGGCACTGGATGCGTTCGGCGAAACGGGATTTCCGCACCGCCGCCAGGAAGAATGGAAATACACAGATTTGCGTTCGCTGATGCCGGAGGTTTTGCCGCTTGCCGGTCTTGATCCGATAGAAGCTGCGGCTAAGGTTTCGAATATTGATCTCGGAGCGGTGATCGGACCCGCGCTTGCGAACCTCGATGTTTATCGCGCCGTTTTTGTGAACGGCCGTTATCGCGACGACCTTTCCAGTGTGATCGACATATCGGGCGTTCGGTTCATGTCCCTCCATGAAGCGTTGCGCGATCACGACACGGCAAAGCAGTCGATCGCCCACCTGATGGATCTTGAGGGCGATGCGGTGTCCGCGTTGAGTTCGGCTTTTGCCACGGACGGGGCAATGATCGATATTGCGGCTGGGGTTAAGCTCGATCGTCCGCTTCACCTCATTTTTATTGGAAACGCAGACGCGGCGCATTCGATCGCGTTGCAAAACACCGTGCGTCTCGGCGATGGCGCGAGCGCGACCCTGATCGAAACACATACCCATAACACTGTGGATCACGTTTTTGCCGCAAGCCGTATCGTCCTCGGCAAGGTCGCACGTTTGCGACACGCCCGCGCGAATTTGGGAGACGGAGCGGCAAAACATCTGTCTACCATCTCGACGACGCTCGATCAGCGTGCAGAGTACGATCCTTTGCAACTCACCATCAGTGGCGGAGTGACCCGAGCACAAAGCCACATCTGCTTCAACGGCGAGGGCGGTCGCTGCCATTATACCGGCGCGATGATGCAGCGTGGAACATCTCATTGCGATTTCACTCTTGTGGTCGATCATGCGGCGGTGGGCTGCGAAAGCCGGGAGTTGGTGAAAGTGGTGCTCGATGGTCGGTCGCGCGGCGTGTTTCAGGCAAAAGTGCTGGTTCGCCAGCATGCTCAGAAAACCGACGGCAAGCAGATGTCCAATGCGCTTCTGCTGTCGGATGATGCCGAGTTCGACGCAAAGCCCGAGCTTGAGATTTATGCTGACGACGTAACCTGCGGGCATGGAGCGACAGCAGCTCAGTTAGATGACGACATGCTGTTTTATCTGCGAGCGCGAGGCCTTCCCGAAAATGAGGCGCGTGCGCTGTTGATCCAGGCATTCGTTGGAGAGACGCTCGATAAGATCGAGCACGAGCCTTTGCGCGCAGCCTTGCAGGAAAAGGTCGATTCCTGGCTTGTTGGCTCATGAGAGGTTTGGAACCCCGATGATGAAAGCGGTGAATATGGACCGTCAAGGTTTGATCCGCCCCAGCCTCGTTTCTGATATTCCAGGCTTGAAAGGCGTCATCGGTGCTAACGGCCTTTTTCCCTCTGACATGCTTGAGGGAATGATGGCTCACCACTTCAGCGAAAATACCGGCGAAATCTGGCTCTCAGCGCATGATGGCGGTCCGGTTGCCGTTGCCTATTGTGCTCCCGAACGGATGACAACTGGTACATGGAATATTCTGTTGATTGCTGTTCACCCTGATCGTCAGCGGCAAGGGCTAGGGGTTGCGTTAATGACCCATATTGAAGATCAGTTGGCGTCTCAGCACCAGCGCGTTCTTCTTGTCGAAACGTCGAGCTTGCCTGATTTTGATCGAGCACGGTCATTTTACCGTAAACTCCAGTATGAAGAAGAAGCGCGGATTCGCGACTTCTATCAGGACGGCGAAGACAAGATTGTCTTTCGCAAGGCGCTTCGAAGAATACCGCAAGAGTTGCAAACACAATGACGATCATGGAAAAACACATCACTGGCGCGTTTTACGATGTGGAGGCGATCCGCCGGGATTTTCCCGCGCTGTCGCTGGAGGTTTACGGGAAGCCGCTCGTGTACCTCGACAATGCTGCCAGCGCGCAAAAACCACAGGCGGTTATCGACGCCATTGTAAAGGCGTACACAGAAGAATACGCCAACGTGCATCGCGGCCTGCATTATCTTGCGAATGCCGCGACCGCCGCATACGAAGGCGCGCGTGACCGAGTGGCGAAATTTATCAATGCGCCGAGCCGCGAAGAGATCGTGTTCACGAAGAATGCAACCGAAGCAATCAACCTTGTCGCGCAGAGCTTCGGCAGCCTTCGCATTGGGCAGCGTGACGAGATCGTTCTTTCGATCATGGAGCACCACTCCAACATCGTTCCCTGGCATTTCCATCGCGAGCGGCGTGGCGCAGTCATTAAGTGGGTGCCGGTAACAGATGAGGGAGAGTTCCGCATTGAGGACTTCGAGGCGGCATTGACGCCACGTACCAAGATGGTTGCGATCACGCACATGTCCAACGTGCTTGGCACCGTGGTGCCTATCAAGCAGATCTGTGAAATCGCACACGCCGGTGGGATCCCTGTTCTGGTGGACGGAAGCCAGGCGGCAGTGCATCTCAACGTCGATGTTCAGGACCTTGGCTGCGATTTTTATGTGTTCACCGGGCATAAGGTTTATGGACCTTCGGGGATCGGCGTGTTGTGGGGCAAGCGGGAGCATCTGAACCTCATGCCGCCGTATCAGGGTGGCGGCGAGATGATTGAAACCGTGAGCGAGAGTGGTGCGCACTATAACATCCCGCCATATCGTTTTGAGGCTGGAACTCCGCCCATCGCGGAAGCTGCGGCTTTAACGGCGGCGCTCGATTACATGGACAGCGTCGGTAAAGACCGTATTCACACCCATGAAAACGATCTGCGCGACTATGCCCATAACCGCCTTGGCGCAATGAATTCGCTTCGCATTCTTGGAAGGGCTCGGGACAAAGGTGCCATCGTCTCATTCGAAATGGAAGGTGTCCACGCACACGACGTTGCGACCATACTGGACCGGTCGGGCATTGCCGTTCGGGCAGGCACACATTGTGCTGAGCCATTGCTGGCCCGTTTTGGGATGACATCCTCGTGCCGTGCATCGTTTGGCCTTTACAATACGCGCGCGGAAGTGGATGCTCTCGCCGATGCGATCCAGAAAGCGGAGCGGTTATTCAAATGATGGATCCGGTCAACGATGACGCCGACGACAAGAAGCTGGTGAATCATGCGCCCTGGGATGCGCCGCAGGACCCAGTACGAGCTGCTGCTGCCAAGGCAATGTTGCCTGATCCCTGTCTTCATACACTTGAGGAAGCGAAGAGCTTCGACAAGCCGTCCTCTGAAATTCCAGACGACGAACTGGAGCGGCTCACGCTCGGCATCATCGCGGCGCTCAAAGGGGTTTACGATCCTGAGATTCCTGTTGACATCTATGAGCTTGGTCTCATCTACAAGATCGATATCGATGAAAGCCGCGCAGTCGATGTGGAAATGACGCTGACTGCACCGGGCTGTCCCGTAGCCGGAGATATGCCGGGCTGGGTCGAGGACGCGGTTAACACCGTGCCTGGAATAAGTGGAACGCGTGTCAAGCTTGTGTTCACGCCGCCCTGGGACCCTGGCCGCATGTCGGAAGAAGCGCGTGTTGCACTGAATATGTTCTAATTTCAGGTTTGTATACCAAAGCAAGTCGTGAAGAAGCCTGATCCAGGCGATATCTATATTTATGCACATTTCAGAGTTACCGCTTTTGCTCATTACACTGCCGCTCAAATCTGTTTGCGATATGTTCTCTATCGTATATGTTTTGTTCTTGCAAGGCGAAAAATAATCGCGTATGAATTTTTTGAAGACAGGTGAGGCATGCGGATGCACACTTTGATTTGAAAGGTGCCTTATGAGACCTAGACCCAAAGTCGTCACGCTTACTGACTCGGCAGCCGAACGGGTCAGGGCGATCATCGCGAGATCCGAGCAGCCGGTGGCCGGGTTGCGCGTCGGCGTAAAGAAAGGTGGATGTGCGGGCATGGAATATACAATGGAGTATGCCGCAGAGGTGCGTCCCGTAGACGAGGTTGTGGAGGACAAAGGCGTGCGTATTCTGATCGAGCCGTCCGCAATCCTGTTTCTTCTAGGCACCGAGATGGACTGGAAGGCCGATAAACTTGTGTCTGGCTTTGTTTTCAATAATCCAAATCAGACCAGCGCGTGTGGATGCGGCGAATCGGTAGAAATTCGTCCGGCAGTGGCGGATGCTGAGCAACTTACAGTCAAGGCAGTATTCTAATCTGCTGCAGCACATCAGATCATTCGGGGTTTAGGCAGTCGCCCCGTTTTGTTGAGACGAGTGGAGTGAAAAAATCGCGCTGCGCATTGGGATTGAACCTGCTGATGCGTGTAGGTGGCGGAACTCAAGCGTTCAGCCAGCGTTACAACATGCTCGTCTTGGAAGTTGTGCGTACCCGGAGTAAACAGCCATGGCCACGCGCCCCTACTGGAAAGGTTATCTAAAAGCTCAGCCTCGTATCGTGCGCAGTAGCGTTATATCCAACGGCGACGAAAAGCGAACGCGTTTCGTTTCACTGGCTGAACCGGGAGACAAACAACAGGCTTCGTCAGCAGATGGTGGACGGCGAAACAAGCAATCCAGTACCTCGCGAAGAGCCGAGTCCGGGGCTACGAGATCGGCAAAGGCGATTATTTGACAATCGAGGAAGACGAACTGGACGCGGTGGAGATTGAAAGTTCACATAGCATCGATATCGATAGTTTCGTGCCACTGGACGAGATCGACCCGGTGTTTCTCGACAACTCGCATTACCTCGCGCCCGATGACAAAGTAGCAGAAGAGGCTTTTGCAGTGATTCGCGAGGCGATGGTGGCGGAAGGCGTGGTGGGAATCGGGCGCGCGGTGCTTGCGCGCCGCGAGCGGTTACTTGTGCTGGAGCCGCGCGGTAAGGGCATCCTCGCCACCGTGCTGCATTACAACTACGAGGTGCGCGACGATCATGTCTATTTCGACCAGATTCCGGATGTGAAAATCAACAACGAAATGCTCGATCTCGCGAAACACATCATCAGGACAAAGAGCGGGCCGTTCGATATCTCGGGCTTCGAGGACAGGTACGAGAATGCGCTGATCGAGATGGTGCGCGCGAAGCAGGCTGGGCGGCCGATCAATTTGCCGGAGGTACAAAAGCCGCGCAATGTGATCAATCTTATGGAGGCGTTGCGCAGTTCGGTGGCGACGGATAAGGGAGGGTTTGAGAAGTCTGACCTTGGCTCTGATTGGTCAAAGGCCAGCAAAAAGCCCTCGTCGCCGGCTCGCGGAGGAAAGCGCAGTGAGCCTGCTTCAGAGATTGCGGAAAAGAGACCGCGCACGGCAGCAGCATTGCGAACTGACGCACGTCGCAGCGAGCATACCACCGAAGCGCCAGTGAAAAGCGCGCTTTCGCGGCGTAAAACCATCAGGACGTAAGCTTGCGCGATGGAAAAAGCTAACGCTGCATCGAATACGTCGACATCTGCGCTAAACGACGCGAAAGGCGATCTTGCACGCTATCGTGAAAAGCGCAATTTCACCGTTACCCCCGAGCCTGCCGGTGAAAAAATCTGCAACGGCGCGGGAAAAATTGCGATTTGTGATTCAGAAGCATTCGGCGTCGCGGCTCCATTATGATCTGCGGCTCGAACTCGACGGCGTCTATAAAAGCTGGGCAGTCACGCGCGGACCGAGCCTCGACCCCGAAGAGAAGCGTCTTTCAGTTCATGTGGAAGATCATCCCATCGAGTATGGCGACTTCGAGGGCATCATTCCGAAAGGAGAATACGGCGGCGGCACGGTGATGATCTGGGATCGGGGGTATTGGACACCCGAAATCGACGCTGCGGAAGCATACGCCAAAGGGCATATTGCCTTCGATTTCTACGGGGAAAAGTTGCACGGTCGCTGGCATCTTATCCGCCTGAAGCCAAAGCCGCGCGAAAAGCAGCAAGCGTGGCTTCTGTTCAAGTCCGAGGATGGGTTCTCCAGGCCGACCGCGGATGGCGATATCCTGCAAGATGCGCCAAACTCCGTTGCCACAGGGCGAAGTCTGGATGGTATCGCCAGCGAGAAAGCCGCCGTCTGGTCGTCGAAAGGGCAGGGACTTGTGGAGGGCGATCTTTCGCCGGCGATGTCGGGAGGAGAAAAAACCAAGCCTACAAGGAAAAATGCGCACGGCGTGAAATTACCTGCCGCAGGTTTAGCAATATCAGGTCATGGGCATAATTTCCGACACGCGCAATCGTCCTCCCCGCGACGACGGGCAACCATGCCGGAACGCCTGCATGACCCCGTAATGAATTCCGGCGTGAACGCTGGCGCGCGGGCAGGCCCTCGCGGGAACGACGCTTCCGCTATGGAAGTGATCAGTGACAAGTTTCCCGGCTTTATTGCGCCCTGCCTTGCGCAACTGGCGGACGCGGCACCGACTGGCGACGATTGGCTGCATGAAATTAAGTTCGACGGTTATCGCCTTATCGGGCTCATCGACCGCGGGCGCGTTCAGTTGATGACGCGAAGCGGTCTCGACTGGACGGAACGTTTTCCCGCTATAGCCGCAGCGCTCGCGAAAGTGCCTGTCAAATCAGCGGTTGTGGACGGTGAAGCGATCATAGAAGACGCGCACGGCATTTCGAACTTTTCTGCTTTACAGGAAGCTTTATCTGACGGGCGGTGCGCAAAAGAGGCAATCCTGTTCGCGTTCGATCTGATGTATCTCAATGGCAGAGACTTGCGTCGCTTATCGCTCGACGAACGAAAGACGCTCCTTGCTCCGCTGATCGGGGACGCGAGTTTACCTGCGCTTCGCTATTCCGATCATCTGGTCGCCGATGGCGATGCAATGGCGCAGCACGCTTGCCGTCTTGGTCTCGAAGGGATCATCAGCAAGAAAAGAAGTGCACCATACCGGTCGGGGCGTGGCGGCGAGTGGCTCAAAATAAAATGCACCAACCGCAGTGAGTTCGTGATCGGTGGTTACGCGCCATCGAGCGCGACGCGTAATGCCATAGGGTCGCTGGCGCTTGGATATTACCGCGATGGTAAACTCATTCATATCGGACGCGCCGGGACGGGCTTCACCCAGAAAATGGCGCAAAGTCTTTACAAACAGCTTCAAACACTGAAGTCATCTCACTCGCCTTTTGTGAGTGCGTTAACGGCGGATGAAAAGCGAAACCTTGTATTTGTTGAGCCCGAACTTGTGGCCGATGTGGAATTTCGCGGATGGACCGCAGACAAACACCTGCGCCATGCGGCATTCAAGGGGCTTCGCGAAGATAAAGCGGCCCGTGAGGTGGAGCTTGAAGGGAACGGGAGGTCGCCCGCGGTAATTGGGAGAGGCAATATGAATGGAGGGAAGCGCGGCAAAACGAACGACGAAATCCCGCACAGGATCAAGGCTTCGGAAAAGGAGGCTATGCCACATCCGGTCAAGATGTCCGCTGGCGCCACCTTTGAAGGTGTGAAACTCACACATCCGGATCGTATATTGTGGGCCGAACAGGGTCTGACTAAACTCGGCCTCGCGGAATATTATGCAGAAGTTGCCGACTGGATTTTGCCATACATTATCAACCGCCCGCTCTCGCTCGTGCGCTGTCCGGGTGGGAGCGACGGTGAATGTTTTTTTCAGAAACACAAGTTTGCAGGCTTGACCGATGCCGTCGAAGTGGTCCCATTGCCGGAACAGGAAGGGATCGATGAAGCGCTGGTGATCCGCGATTTGCGCGGTCTCATCAGTCTGGTTCAGGCCAATGTTCTGGAAATTCATCCCTGGGGATCGGCAATCGATGACGTGGAACACCCGGATCGCATCATTTTCGATCTCGACCCCGGCGAAGGTGTATCATGGGAGGCTGTCATCGCCGCCGCGTTCGAAGTCCGCCAGCGGTTGCAAGACGCGGGGCTGGAACCCTTCGTAAAAACAACGGGCGGTAAGGGGCTTCATGTCGTGGCCACGTTGAAACCGGAAGAGACCTGGGACGCTGTAAAAGACTTCACCCGGAATATTGCAATCTCGATGGAGCAGGATAGTCCCTCTCTTTATCTCTCCACAATGACGAAGAAAGCGCGCACGGGTAAAATCTTTATCGATTACCTTCGAAATGGGCGAGGCGCGACAGCAGTTGCTGCGTATTCAACCCGTGCCCGCCCCGGTGCGCCAGTCTCAACGCCCATAACCTGGGACGAACTTGGACCCGCCATAACGGCGAACCGTTTTGATACGGGAAATCTTCCTGGTCGTCTTGCCAGCCTGAAGGCCGATCCCTGGCTTCGATTTGCCGAAAGCGGGGGCCGCCTGGCCACGAGTAACGGCACAATCGCAAAAAACAGAAAGTCATCAAGCCCGCGCGGTCGGCGACAGGTGGGGTGAGGGGGCTTGTCGTCGTTTCAGGGAGAGTGGTATGCGCAGGCCATTAAGCTTAGGTGTGTTCAGGAAGAAGACAAGTCCTGTGCGCCCTGAACAGGTGGAAGCCTGCCTCGCGGTTGAGAACCCTACGGTCGGTCAGAGGATCGTGCCCCTGGCGTGGGCGCGGCGCAGACTCATCTTAGGGGTAATATCGGGATTGCTGGCGGGCATACTGGCCTCGTTTTATCCATTATCTCCGCTCCTTAAAGGACTCCTGGCCTGGAATACGGGGGCGATCGTTTACCTTACTGGAACCTGGCGCATGTTCTTCGTTTGTGACGAGGACACCATCAAGCGGCTGGCTGCCGATGAGGATGAAGACAGACCGCTTTTATTCATTGTCGTGATTTCAGCCGTGGCAACAAGTCTTGTATCGGTTTTTGTGGTCCTGGCTGGTGCCAATGCGAGATCGTCTCTGGAACAGACGCTGGCGGCGCCACTCGCGATTGTAACCCTCTTCGTTTCGTGGACCCTGCTGCATACCCTGTTCATCCTGCACTACGCTCACCTTTATTTCGGTGACTACGACAAGAATGGCGTTATCGATGGCGGTGTGCAGTTTCCTTATAAGGGTAAACGCAATTACATGGATTTTGTTTATCTTGCACTCAACATCGCCGTGGCATTCCAGATGTCGGATATCAAAACGGACAGCCAGAAGTTTCGTAACATCATAACCATACACAGTTTGATTTCTTATTTGTATAATACGGTCATCCTCGCGTTGGGGATAAATCTTACAAGCAGTATCCTGCGGTGAGGGTGGCAGTCTTTAGCCAGACACAGGCTACCTTTAGCCAGACACAGGCGACAAGATTGAAAGAGACATATGTTTTTACTTTTAAGACGTATGTTTTTATTTTTAATTTGTTTCGGGTTGGAATCGATATTGATCGCGTGTATGAGAATCGCTTTACGATTGACAAAGCGCGTAATGCCGGGACATTTGTATGTGCTGGCCGATGTGTGCGGGAGAGATTGAGCCGTTTTAGCGTTCAGCGCCGAAGGAGCAACCACCCCGGAAACTCTCAGGCAGAAGGACCGCGCGCAGACAGCACTCTGGAAAGCAGCCGCCGGATGATTGGCGTCTCACCGATGGGGTAGGCCGTTTCAAACGGCGAAATCTCTCAGGTATCCATGACAGAGGGGGTATCATCCGCGAAAGCGGCATGCCTCTTGCTATGGATATCTGTATGAGTATTGGCCCCCAAGCCATCAGTCGACACGACGGTATCGCATCAACACTCTTCGCTTCTACAAACTCCTCTCCATGCCCTGCATAGGGGCCTTGGCGCGAAACTCGTGCCTTTTGCGGGACACGAGATGCCGCTGCAATACGCGGACGGAATCGTTAAGGAACACCTGGCATGTGCGGCATTTCGCGGGACTGTTCGATGTGTCGCACATGGGGCAGGCGACCCTTGCCGGGCAAGATCATGAGACGACTGCACGCGCCCTAGAAGCGCTGACACCGTGCGACGCCCTGTCGCTGAAGCCCGGTCAGCAGAAATACACACAGTTGTTAAATGACAGCGGTGGCATCCTTGACGATTTGATGGTTTCGCGTCCGCCAATGACCGATGAAGCGGGCAAACTGCATCTCGTTGTGAACGCATCGACGAAAGAGGCGGATTTCGCTTACATCGCGGTCCGTTTGCCATCCAACGTCGCGCTCGTGCGGAACGATGACCGGGCGCTGATTGCGCTTCAGGGTCCAAAAGCTGCGCAGGTAATGGCGCGATCTCGGCAGCGACGCTGACGGCCTCGGCTTCATGACCACAGGCTGGTTCGACATTGCGGGCGTAAGATGCCACGTGTCGCGCTCGGGGATATACCGGTGAGGACGGGTTCGAAATTTCGGTAAAGGCCGGCGACGCACCCCTCTGCGTTGTGGAGAGCTTTGCTTTCGCATGTGGATGTAAAACCGATCGGGCTTGGGGCGCGGGACAGCTTGCGGCTTGAAGCAGGTTTGTGTCTTTACGGGCAGGACATGGATGAGGCCACCACGCCTATTGAAGCCGCACTACAGTTTTCCATCGGCAAACGGCGGCGCGGCGAAGGTGGCTTTTCCGGCGCGGACCGCATTCAGCGTGAGCTTGGCGGTGATCTGAAACGCGTCCGTGTCGGATTGCGCTTAGACGGCCGTTCCGCAGCCCGCCTTCATATGCCGATCACGACGAGAGACGGCAGCGTGGTCGGCGAAGTGACCAGCGGGGCGTTTACACCCACGGCGCAAGCGTCCATCGCCATGGGATATGTGCCACCACAATTCGCTGCAAGTGGCACGGAGCTTGCCGTGTCCATTCGCGGTGCAACCGTTGCCGCAGTGGTGGTGCCGATGCCGTTCGTACCCCATCGCTATTTTCCGGAAATAAAAAGCTTCGCATTGTGGTGCCTGGGCAGGTTTCCGCCTGCTCTTCTCGATTTCAACCCTTCGCAAAATACGGATCAGGATATGTCGCAGACGAAATACACAAAGGATCATGAATACGTCCGCGTCGAAGGCGACGTTGCCATTATCGGGATCACGCACCACGCACAGGAAAAACTCGGCGATGTGACCTATGTGGAAATGCCGACCGCGGGCAAGGTCTTGGCGCAAAAAGACGTTGCAGGCGTCGTGGAAAGCGTCAAAGCCGCAAGCGATGTCTATGCGCCGGTCAGCGGCTCGGTGCTTGAAGCGAACGCCGCCCTGGCCGACACGCCCGAGCTCGTGAACAGCGACCCGGAAGGGGCAGCGTGGTTTTTCAAAATCGCGCTTGCCGATGCGTCGGAACTCGAAGGGGTTGATGGATAAAGAGGCTTACGACGTTTACGCGGCGGAGCAGCACTGATGCGCCTATTCCGGGGTATTAGACAGTGGCAGTAATTGTATTGGCCACTTTCCGTCGCCGTCATGGCCGGGCCTGACCCGGCCATCCAGCGCAAAATTCGCGATGCTGCCAATCTGGTTCTGTGTGTGGCCGGGTCAAGCCCGGCCATGACAATTGTAGACGTTTCAGCGGAGCAGGCCTGATGCGCTATCTGCCTCATACCAGAATCCGACCGGCGCGAGATGCTGGCCGCCATCGGCGTCGCGAGAATAGACGACCTCTTCTCCGATGTGCCCGCCGGCAAGATCACCCCCGAATTTCCGGCTTTGGCCAACCATCAAAGCGAGATGGCGGTGGAACGCGCGCTGTCGGCCATGGCCGCGCGCAATGTGCCCGCAGGCTCTGTGCCGTTCTTTGCCGGGTGCGGCGCGTACAAGCATCATGTGCCAGCAACTGTCGACTACATCATTCAGCGTTCCGAGTTTATGACCGCCTACACGCCCTACCAGCCGGAAATTGCGCAAGGCACGCTGCAGGTTCTGTTCGAGTTTCAAAGCCAGGTGGCGGCGCTGACCGGCATGGACGTCGCCAACGCCTCCATGTGGGACGGCTCGACGGCGGCCGCCGAAGCCGTGCTCATGGCCCATCGCATCACGGGGCGCGGCAAGGCGCTCGTGTTCGGCAACGTTCATCCCCAGTATACGGCGGTGATTGAAACCATATCGCGCTATTCAGGGCACGCGGTGCAGACGCTGCCGTCGGCACCGAGTGCCAAGCTTCCGGTCGAGATCGACCGCGAAACGTCGTGCATCGTGGTCCAGTATCCGGGTGTGTTCGGAGGCGCGCGGGACTTGCAGCCTCTGGCCGATCTCGCCCATGCCAACGGTGCGCTGCTCATCGTGGTCGTGACCGAGGCCGTCTCGTTCGGTGCGCTGAAATCGCCGGGAAGCATGGGCGCGGATATTGTCGTCGCCGAGGGGCAATCCATCGGCAACGGCCTGAATTTTGGCGGTCCGTATCTTGGCCTGTTCGCCACCCGCTCGAAGTTCATCCGGCAGATGCCGGGGCGGCTTTGCGGCGAGACGGTGGATCAGGACGGGCGACGCGGTTTCGTGCTGACGCTGTCGACCCGCGAGCAGCACATCCGTCGGGATAAGGCGACGAGCAACATCTGCACGAACTCAGGGCTTTGCGCGCTGGCATTCACCGTACACATGACACTGCTGGGCGAGGCGGGATTGCGCAAGCTCGCGGCGCTGAACCACGCGCGGGCTTGCGTTTTGGCGGACGCGCTGGGTGATGTGCCAGGTGTCGAAGTGGTTACACCGCGCTTTTTCAATGAGTTCACGATCAAAACGCCGATGCTTGGCGCGGATGTCATCGACGCGCTTGTGGATAAAGGCGTGATCGGCGGCGTGCCGTGTTCAAGGCTCTGGCCAGATGAGCCGACGCTGGCAAACCACATCATTGTCGCCGCCACCGAAACAACGACGGCTGCCGATATTGCAGCCTACACATCCCGCGCTCACCGAGGTGCTTCATGGTTGAAATGCCAAAAAATATCCGCCCGGCTGGTCAGGTCAGCGACGCGATAGCAAAGATTGAAACCGTGACTTTCACCGGCAATCGCGGGCTTTCCATTGAAGAACCGCTCATCTTCGAGATTGGAACGCCGGAAACCTGTGGCGTGGATTTTGAAGAAATCGACGACCTCATGATTCGAGACGGCCTTCGACCTCCTCACCATGAGGGTACGCCTCACCCTGAGGAGCGGCGTAGCCGCGTCTCGAAGGGCGAGGCGGTTTCCCGCCTCGGCAATCTCGCGCCCCGCGAACCCATCGGCTTGCCCGGCCTTTCGGAGCCGCAAGCCGTGCGCCATTACGTGCGCCTCAGCCAGAAGAACTACAGCATCGATACCGGCATTTTTCCCGCTCGGCTCCTGCACCATGAAGCATAATCCGCGTCTGAACGAGAAAATGGCGCGGTTGCCGGGCTTTGGCGATATCCATCCATTGCAGCCCGAGCGCACGGTTCAGGGCGCGCTGGCACTGATCGAGGAACTCAGCCGCTGGCTGCTAGAACTGACGGGCATGTCCGCCGTCGCCATGTCACCCAAGGCTGGCGCGCATGGCGAACTATGCGGCATGCTCACGATCCATGCGGCGCTGGAAGCGCGAGGCGACGCCACAACCCGGCGCGTGGTGCTGGTTCCTGATTCGGCCCACGGAACAAACCCGGCCACCGCCGCGCAACTGGGCTTCACCGTGCGCTCCGTCGAGGCGAGCGCCGACGGTACGGTGAGCGTGGACGCGGTTCGCGCGAAGCTTGGTCCCGATGTCGCGGCCATGATGCTGACGAACCCGAACACCTGCGGCTTGTTCGAGCGCGATATCGCTGAAATCGCCGATGCGCTGCATGAGGCAGGCGCGTTCCTCTATTGCGACGGCGCGAACTTTAACGCCATCGCGGGCAAGGTGCGTCCCGGCGATCTCGGCATCGACGCCATGCATATCAATCTGCACAAGACGTTCTCGACACCCCACGGCGGCGGCGGTCCGGGATCGGGGCCTGTCGTGCTGTCGGCGGCGCTGGCACCTTTTGCACCTTTGCCTTTTGTTGCCCAAACACAGTCATGGCCGCCCACCGAGGCGGCCATCCAGGGCAAAAGTGCGGATGGCCGGGTCAAGCCCCGCCATGACGAGATGAACGATGAAAATCGCGCCGGAAGCCTCACCCTGCGGAATGGCGAAGACGCGTCTCGAAGGGCGAGGCTCTCCCTCACAGAGCACGCGAAAGATACAGACACAGACGCAACCCCCTTCGGTCGTCTCGTCGCGTTTCATGGTCAGATGGGCATGTTCGTGCGCGCGCTGACCTACATGATGAGCCACGGCGCAGATGGCATCCGGCAGGCATCGGAAGACGCGGTGCTGAACGCGAACTACATCCGCGCGCGACTTCGGGACGTGATGACGCAACCGTTCGGCGACCGCGTATGCATGCATGAAGTGCTGTTCGACGACCGCTTCCTGAAGGGCACCGGCGTTTCAACGCTCGATTTCGCGAAAGCGCTCATCGACGAAGGTTTTCACCCCATGACGGTGTACTTTCCGCTTGTCGCGTCTGGGGCAATGCTTGTGGAACCAACGGAATCGGAAAGTCGCGCAAGCCTCAATCAATTCATCTTCGCCATGCGCGCCCTCGCGAAAGCGGCCATAGATGGCGACGCGGATCGCTTCCACGATGCACCAAAATACGCGCCCCGCAGACGTCTCGACGAGACCCGCGCAGCCCGCGACCCCGTCCCTGACTTAACCGGCCAGAGGTAAAGCGCGCCGCAGAATAACCCACAACACAAAATTGTCGTTAAGCTTGTTTAACGCGCGCAATACAGCCGGAGACGGATTGGATGAACAGCCTCTGAACATACCATTCGATGCGCGTTCACCTCATTCTTATTACGATCATCCTAATCTTTCGGTTCGAAAGACGCCCACCTTCCCTATGGAGTTTCCAATGAAAAAACTGATACTTGCGGCTGTCGCGGCAGTCTGCGTTCTTGCGGCACAGACGCTCGCGCCGACGTCGGCTTCTGCTCAAGGGTATGACGATGGCTATCAACGCCGCCCCTCTTATGGCAATGAGTACCGTCGGCCCTACGGTGAGCGGCCTGCCTACGGTCGTCGATATGACGGCTGCGGTGCACTCATCCGCGCAACCGGACGCGGATTTCTGACAGGGTTTGCCTCGCGCAATGCGGCCATCAACTCTTGGAAGCGCGAAGCCTTTTCCGTTTACAAGCGGGACTATAGCTGGGAGCGCGCATCGGGGAAATCGATTAGCTGCGAGCCTTACGGCGTAACGCAGCGCTGCACGGCTTTCCGCTCGCCCCTGCTCGTAATATCAATGCCGGTGCGCTTTTCGAAGCGCACCGGAACAACGTCTGAGCCTGTGATGGAGCGGGTTGTCAGTCAGGTACGCATCGCGCCCTTGTCATGATTGCGTCACCACAGCCATGTTATCCAATCCCACGCTACCCGGTTCCTTGTAATCCGATTCCATGCTATCCGGCTTCATGTCAGTCGACGCCATGTCCCATTCGAAAACAGATCGCCAATGCTGGATGGGCCTGCTTGCACGGGCTCCCTCGCGGCGTCTTTTATCCCTGGTGCAAATCGGTGATTTGCCGATATCCGAAGATATTCGCGCACCCGAAATCGGTCTCGTCATGGTGCGGGGCCGTATGGGTGGGTCGGGCGCACCGTTCAATCTTGGCGAAATGCCGGTGACGCGATGCACGATTGCCGTTGATGGCGTCGTCGGTCATAGTATGGTTCAGGGACGCAGGCCCGATCATGCGCGCATGGCAGCGGTGATCGACGCGCTGCTTCAACGCCCTGAATGGCGCGATCGTCTGATGAATACGGTGATTGAATCACTCGAAACGGCGGAACGTGAGGCGCAAACGGCAAGGCGCGAAGATGTGGCCGCGACGGCTGTTGAGTTTTTCACCCTCGTTCGCGGTGAAGACGAGAAATGAACCGGAGCGACCGACACGGCAGTCGATATGACGACGGCCGTGATAGCGATGGAACCGCCCATCCACCTTCCGCGATCCTGCGCGGCTTTGCGAACCCCGTAACGGATCAGCAGCGCGTCTTTCGAGCGATTTTGACCGCCCTTTCCGAACCGGGCCGCGCGGTGCCTTGCCCTGTGTTTCCACTCGATGCGCCGATGGTGCCGACGATGGCCGCTGTCGCCTTGACGCTTCTTGATTTCGAGACGCCGATATTGCTCGGTGGTCGTTTGAGGTCTGACGAGAAAGTAACGGGTTACCTGACATTTCACACCGGTGCACCCATCGTGACTTCGGACCTTGCGGCTTTCGCTTTCTTTGAGACGCCGGGTGAGTTGCTCGATTTGAACGACTTCCAATGCGGAACACCGGAGTATCCCGACCGGTCTGCGACTGTGATTGTGGGCGTGGAAAGCTTCGGGGAGGGAATACCCGTTATGTTGACGGGACCGGGCATCAAAGACAAAACGGGTTTCAGTGCCGCTGGACTGGAACGAGCTTTCTGGACCGCGGCCATCAGGAACGCTGCGCGGTTTCCGCTTGGCATCGACTTCATCTTCTGCACGATGGACACCATGGCTGCCCTTCCCCGATCCGCGGTAATTGAGTTGGATGCCTGTCTGATACCAGCCGACGAGGAAAATGTGCCCTATGTACGTAGCGGTTAAAGGCGGTGAACGGGCAATCGAGGCGGCGCACGCCCTGCTGGCTAAAACACGGCGCGGAAATACCGCCACACCGGAAATCGGCACGGATCAGATTGCCGAGCAGTTGAGCCTCGGCGTCGCCCGTGTCATGGCGGAAGGCTCGCTCTATGATCCCGAACTTGTCGCCGTCGCCATCAAGCAAGCGCGCGGCGATTTGATCGAAGCAATTTTCCTCGTGCGGGCATACCGCACGACGCTGCCGCGATTTGGCTATTCGTCACCGATAGAAACCGGCGGGATGATGATACGTCGACGGGTCTCGGCCACGTTCAAGGATATTCCCGGTGGTCAGGTTCTTGGACCGACGTTCGACTACACGCATCGTCTAATCGATTTTTCCCTGGGTGACCACGCGGAACATCATGATCTGACATCTCGCCCGATCCCGGCAGTTACGAATATGGACCCTTCTCAGCAGACACACCTTCCAGGCAATGCACCACATGAGAATCAACCGGAGAACGTCCCCATGCCCCGGGTTCTCGATCTGTTGCGGCAGGACGGCCTTATCGAAGCGTCACCTACTCCCTCCGGCGACAGTGTGGGGGACATCACCCGGCAACCGCTCGACTTTCCGGCGGACCGCGATACGAGGCTGCAATGTCTTGCGCGAGGCGACGAAGGCTTTTTGCTGGCGCTTGGGTATTCCACACAGCGCGGTTACGGCAGGACACATCCCTTCGCTGGCGAGATCCGCCTCGGTGAAGTGCGCGTTGAAGCGTTCATCCCTGAACTCGGGTTTGCCGTCGATATCGGCGTCATCACGGTGACCGAATGCGAGATGGTCAATCAGTTCAAGGGGTCCAAAACCGAGAAGCCAACGTTTACGCGCGGGTACGGCCTCGTGTTCGGCCATAGCGAACGCAAGGCCATGTCCATGGCGCTTGTGGACCGCAGTCTGCGCGCACGTGAGTTGGACGAGTTTTCCGGCGCGCCAGCCCAGGACGAAGAGTTCGTGCTGGCACACTGCGACAATGTTCAGGCGACAGGTTTTGTGGAGCACCTCAAGCTTCCGCACTATGTGGATTTTCAATCCGAGCTTGAACTGATCCGCCGGTTGCGGTTAGAGGGAATGAACGGTGAGCCTGATGGATCCGGAGCGGATGCTGATCCGGTCGCTAAAAATTGAGTTCGCCCCGTGTTGCCTCGGTTCTTGTGGTGACGAACAAACGATGAAGGCAAAAACTCAGGTCACGGCCAAAAAGCGAAGGGAATCATGGCTGCTCACGATCATCGCCACAGTCACGCACCGAAAACCTTCGGAACAGCCTTTGCCATTGGAACCGCGCTAAATTTGGGGTTCGTCGCAGACGAGGCAATATTTGGCATCTTGTCCAATTCCGTGGCGCTTGTCGCAGATGCGGGACATAATCTAAGCGATGTGTTTGGCTTGGTCATGGCTTGGGTCGCGAGTGTCCTGGCACGGCGTTCGCCAACCGCCCGGTATACTTACGGGTTCGGACAGTCTTCCATTCTTGCGGCGCTCGCGAATGCAATTCTGCTTCTGATCGCGACGGGCGCCATCATCTGGGCAGCCATTGATCGCTTATTCCATCCTCAGCCGGTTGCAAGCTTAACGGTGATGATCGTCGCAGGTATAGGAATCGCGATCAACATGGGGACGGCCTTGCTTTTCATGCGGGGCCGTGAGCACGACCTCAATATTCGCGGCGCATTCCTTCACATGGTGTTTGACGCGGCCGTATCCGTTGGCGTTGTCATTGCGGCATTGATAATTTCATTAACTGGACAGGTCTGGATCGATCCCGTCGTCAGTCTTGCCATTGCACTCATTATTGTATGCGGGACTTGGGGATTGCTTAGGGAATCGTCTCAAATGGCCATGCAGGCCGCTCCGCAGAAGGTTGACGTGGTGCGGATTCGCCGTTTTCTTAGTGATCTGGAAGGCGTCGATGCCGTCCACGATCTGCATGTCTGGCCCCTGAGCACGACCGAAATCGCATGCACCTGCCATCTTGTGATGTCTGGCGGCCATCCCGGTGACGATTTCCTGATCTCGACGGCGCGACATCTGCATGACGATTTCGGAATCGAGCATACAACCTTGCAGGTGGAACGAGGGGATGGTGGCCGGTGCGAGTTGGTTTGCGATTCCGCGCTTCCCGGTTAGGCATCACGCCAAATCTTCTGGACGCACTGGCCTGATCGCGGTATCCAGTCAACACATAACACTCGCTGGCGAAGGCTCGCCCGCGAGTGCTTTTTGCGTTATTCTGAGGTTGGACGGAAAGGGGATGGTCATGGCTGAACCGACGGATGCGATTTTACCGATCCTGCAAAAGATACAGGACAACATTTCTGATATGAGAAAAGAAAATGTCGCTTTGCGTTCCAAGGTTGACGACGTGAGTGACAATGTCTTGAGCGCGGTTGACAAGCTTGAGGCTTTTGAAGGTTATATGACATATCACATGGGCTTAACGATGCGGCATCGCGCCGACGTGGAAGAACTTCAAACGCAATTGGCACAGGCCAAAGAGCGCATCACCACTCTTGAGGTCAAGCCCTGAGATGACGATCTCAGTCGCATCGCCAGCCGCCACATAAAGAGTAACGCATGTTCGACAGCCTCTCCGACCGCCTTTCCGGCATTTTCGACAAGCTCACCCGGCGCGGTGCGCTGACCGACAGCGACGTGGCCGAAGCCATGCGCGAGGTGCGTAAAGCTTTGCTCGAAGCCGATGTGGCGCTGGATGTGGTGAAGGGCTTCGTGGAACGTGTGCGCGAGAAAGCCGTCGGCCAGGAGGTCGTGCGGTCCGTCACGCCGGGCCAGATGGTCATCAAGATCGTGCATGACGAACTTGTGCGCACCCTTGGCTCCGAAGCCGATCCCATCGATCTGAACGCGCCAGCCCCCGTCGCCATCATGATGGTGGGTCTGCAAGGCTCTGGCAAAACGACGACTAGCGCCAAGATTGCCATGCGGCTGACGCAACGCGACAAGAAAAAAGTGCTGATGGCGTCGCTGGATACGCGCCGCCCGGCCGCGCAGGAGCAGCTTAAAATTCTCGGCGAGCAGGCGAGTGTCGATACGCTGCCGATCATCAAGGGCCAGACGCCGCAGCAGATCGCCGCGCGCGCCATGCAGGCCGGTCGCCTTGGCGGCTACGATGTGGTCATGCTCGACACGGCGGGCCGTTTGCAGATCGATGACGATCTCATGCGCGAGGCCGAGCAGGTGCGCGATATCGCGCAGCCGCACGAGACGCTGCTCGTCGCCGACAGTCTCACCGGCCAGGACGCCGTCAACCTTGCGCGCACTTTCAACGAGCGCATCGGCATCACCGGCATCGTGCTCACCCGCATCGACGGCGACGGCCGCGGCGGCGCGGCGCTTTCCATGCGCGCGGTCACGGGCAAACCGATCAAACTGCTCGGCACCAGGCGAAAAGCTCGACGGCCTTGAAGATTTCCACCCGGAGCGTATCGCGGGCCGCATCCTTGGCATGGGCGACGTGGTCAGCCTCGTCGAGCGTGCGTCCGAGACGATGGACGGTGCGAAAGCCGAGGCGATGGCCAGGAAAATGGCCAAGGGCACGTTCGATCTGGAGGATATGGGTGAACAGCTTAAGCAGATGCAGAAGATCGGTGGTATGTCCGGCGTGCTGGGCTTTCTGCCCGGGATGGGCGGCATAAAGAAGAAGCTCGAAGGCGCGAACCTCGACGACAGCATGCTGAAGCGGCAGGGCGCGATCATCTCGTCCATGACGCCGAAGGAGCGCCGCAACCCGCTGATCCTGAAAGCGAGCCGCAAGCGGCGCATCGCGGCGGGCAGCGGGACGACCCCGCAGGAGATCAACCAGCTTCTGAAGATGCATCGCCAGATGGCGGACATGATGAAATCGCTCGGCAAAGGCAAGGGCGGCGGGTTGGCGAAGATGTTCGGCATGGGCGGCGGTATGGGTGGAATGATGGGCGGCGGCATGCCAGCGGGTATGACGCCGGAAATGATCGCCGCCGCGAAGGCGGGCAAACTGCCGGGTATGCCGGGAGGGATGAGCGCTCCTGGTGGCGATGATCGGGCCAAGCCGGTGCGCGAGGCGTTGCCGTCACCGTCACCGGTTGCAAAAGGCAAAACGCAGCCTGTAGTTGATCAGGCCGCAAAACCTTCGGGAGGCGGTATCTTTGGCGCGATGAAAGGACTGCCCGGTTTGACGAGCGGCTATCGCGGCGGGGGACTTCCCGGTTTACCGGGGGGCGGGAAGGGACCGGGATTGCCTGGGCTGCCGGGGAAGAAGAAATGACAGTAATAATATGAATTGGCTTGAGGCATGCATTCTATCAGCTATATCGCGAAATCTCTGTATTGAGATGAATTGCACTACTTGTGGCGCACTAGAATTCAGAAACGAACTCATAATGCTGGCAGCAAAAAATAGGGTTTTTGAAGATTTAGATTACACTATAGTATATGCCTTAGCCGAAATTAAGGATATTCACGAAGATTACTTGTTTAGGCAGGCGATTAGGCTGGTTATTTTCGATATCTGGGTTCGTAGGGGGAATGTCGTTTGCAAGGATATGCTTTGGCCTCGCCTCGGAACAGGTTTAAGTTACAAAGTGCTTAGAGAAATGCAAGCGCATAGTGCTGTATTACAGTTCGATTATGAAAATAAAATCAATGCAATCGAGGAAAATAGACAAGACAAAATTCAACACAAAGAAGAGCGACATAAACAGCGAAGCGAGAGAAAAAAACAGATTGATCGGATCTGGCATGGGAACAGACTAAAAGAAAAATAGCGATGACCTGAAATTTCCTGGAAGATTTTGAAAAAAGGAAAAAATATGGAAACCCCAATCAAAGCCTCAGACTACGGCACCGTCGCGGTAAGTCTCATCGTGAAGGACGCGAAGGCGGCGATCAAATTTTATGAGACGGTATTCGGTGCGAAACACATGTACAGCCTGACTATGCCGGGCGGCGGCGTGGCGCACGGTGAGTTCAAGATCGGCGACACGGTCGTCATGATCTCGGACGAAAACCCGCAGTGGGGCAACAAGAGCCCGCATACGCTTGGCGGCTCGCCGGTAACGCTGAATATTATGGTCGCTGATCCGCATGCTACCGCGGAGAAGGCCGAGAAGGCTGGCGGCAAAGTCTTGATGCCGGTCTCGGATCATTTCTACGGCTTCCGCTCGGGGCGGATCGAAGACCCGTTCGGGCATTATTGGATCGTGTCGAAAGTGCTTGAAGAACTGACACCAAGCGAGATGCAAAAGCGTATGGACAAGGAAATGGCCCAGATGCACGCGGGCGCTGACAAGGCCCACGGCGGGAAGCCCGAAGCCGCTACCAAGGCAGCGTCAGTAAAGCCGGAAAAGAAAGAGTTGGCGAAAAGCACGTCGGCCAAGAAACCCAAGAAACCGACTCATTAAACTTATAAGGAGCAACACACATGCCACTAAAAATCAGGCTCGCGCGCGGCGGAGCCAAAAAACGCCCCTACTATCGCATCGTCGTCGCGGAAGCAACCGCCCCGCGCGATGGCCGTTTCATTGAAAAGGTCGGCACCTACAACCCCATGCTGCCGAAGGATCATGACGACCGCGTGCTCATCGACCGCGAGCGCGTGATGCACTGGCTGAGCGTCGGCGCGCAACCGACCGACCGCGTGCTGCGCTTTCTGGATGCCCGTGGGCTGGCAACGCGTAAGCCCCGTAACAACCCGAACGCCGCCGTGCCCGGCACCAAGGCCAGGGAACGTGCCGAGACGAACGCCAAGAAAGCCGAAGCTGCGAGTGAGGCGG
The DNA here is from genome assembly GCA_965247345.1 of Rhodomicrobiaceae bacterium. Lineage (GTDB taxonomy): Bacteria > Pseudomonadota > Alphaproteobacteria > Rhizobiales > Rhodomicrobiaceae > Rhodomicrobium. Next base: position 187,487 of record CBDFGZ010000018.1, read on the forward strand.
CTTAACAGCCGTTCTCGTTTTGATCTGCACGGCAAGCTTCACTCAAGGTACGCGCTTTATGGTCTGACCATGGAAAATGTCAGGTTGTTGATGCAGTTCGCGGGGCTTTTTTGCAGGATGGGTGAAGGCCGTTCGTGTCGTGAAAAGGCGGTTTTTAATGTCACGGCATCGTTCATGGATGCGTTAACAACGTTTGGCCTTGTCGCCGTGTCGCTCATGCTCGCGTTTTATGCGCTTGAAGATCGCAGCGCATGGTTCATCCTTGCATTTTCAGGATCATGCCTGCTCGCGGCAGTGTACGGCTTTTTGCAGGGCGCCTGGCCGTTCGGTGCAGTGGAAACGGTCTGGTCCGGTGTCGCATTGCGTCGATGGCAGCGGCATCGTGCACGTGAGCTTCGCACAAGCCGTTCCCCGCCATGACCGAGAAACATGAATCAGGCGACCAATCCGGGCGCGACAATAAAGTGCTCTTGGGCAAAATCACCGGGGCGCACGGTCTTAAGGGCGAGGTCAAGATCGCGACGTTCACGGCCGCGCCTGAGTATATCGCGGGATACGGGCCATTGTCCTCGAGCGGCTCGTCAATGTTCGAAATTATCAGCCTCAGGTCCGCTAACGACAATAGCGTCATCGCGCGGCTGAAGGGCGTTTTGGACCGCACGGCGGCACAACAGTTGCGCGGTGTCGAACTTTACGTCTCGCGCGACGCGCTTCCCGCTTCGGAAGACGACACCTTCTACCACTCCGATCTGATGGGCCTTACGGGGGTGAACGTACAAGGCGACGAGATCGGTGAGGTTATCGCCGTACACAACTTCGGCGCTGGAGACTTGCTTGAAATACGCCTCTCTGGAACACGGCAAACAGAGCTGATGCCCTTCAACGCCGAGACAGTTCCGTCCATCGATCTTGCTGCAAAGCGGCTGGTTATTGACTACGACTGGAACGGCGATGCGGTAGGTGACATCGACGCGGTAGACGACATCATAGCCTGAAAATGAAACTCAACGGTCGAACGCCCATGTCTTGTTTTGCACAGGAATGAGGCCCGACCGGCCGAAATGTGATGCCAGCGTATGCGACTACGATCTTCGCTGTTCGAACGACCGAAGAGGGCTTACCCTCAGCTTTTCTTGTTGAACTCAGTTTGTATTTCGAGCGATATTTCATCCGATACGGCAGGAGCGTAGGCGCCCAAACCAAAGTCGCTCCGCTTCAATGCGCCGGTTGCGGCGAAGCCAAGGGACAGGCCGTTCTTGGGAAAAGGATGATTGCCCGAGAAATTCAGCGTGGTGTCCAGTGTGACTGGCTTCGTCATGCCTTTCACGGTCAGGTTGCCGGTAATTTTGCCCGTCTTGTCGCTCGTCTTCTCGATTTTGGTGCTGACGAAGGTTGCAGTGGGAAATTTCTTACTGTCGAACCATTGCTCGCTCTTCAGGTGCCCATTAAACGCGGGTACAAGACTTTCAATCTTGTCGATGGTAAAAGTGACTGTCAGTTTGCTGTTTTCGGGGTTGCCAGAGTCATAAACAAGCTCGCCATCGGCGTCCGGAAAAAATGCGCACTGGCGGCTCACGCCAAAATGGCTCCAGCACGCTCGAACACTGTTGTGTCCTTTATCGGCGGTGTATACCGTTTGTGCAAAGAGCGGGCCGGCAGCAACAGTTCCCGCAAGTACAGCGGCGAAAAGTGGAAAGCGAAATCTGATCATTGGGATTCCTTCAAAAAATGCAACGGGATTGACGTTCAGCTATCGCTTCTGATCCGAAAACGCAAGGGATCGATGCCAACAAGCCAGCACACGAGTTTGTGAAACCCGCCTTGATATTCATCAAGGCGGGAAGGCGGTTCAGGGTAAAATCCTGAATTTCCAAAGTTGCGCTGTAACAGCGATATCGGATCGCACACCGTTGTCATCACCGGGCTTGCCTTAAGTGGTCCATTGATTTGTTAAGTCTCGATGGCCGGGTCGAAAATTGGCCATAACATTGGAAAAGCGTGCACAGCCGCATTAGGAATGTAGTATTTTCTTCGGGAAGGCGGTGTGTTGCGTATCACATGTCATCGAGAATCAGTCGATGCTTTGCGGTCTGGATTTAGCCACAGAGTAAACCATGTTAGCTGCGATGCAGAATATCACGTTATCGAATATCGCGGAATATACCGTTTCGGAGCTGTCGTCCGCTATCAAAAGGACCATGGAGGACACGTTCGGCCTCGTTCGGCTGCGAGGCGAAATCTCGGGTTATCGCGGCCCGCACAGTTCGGGACACGCGTATCTGTGCCTGAAGGATGATCGCGCCAAGATCGATGGGGTGATCTGGAAGGGCACTTTATCAGGGCTGAAATTCAAGCCTGAAGAGGGGCTTGAGGTGATTGTCATGGGGCGCATCACGACCTTCCCTGGCAAATCGAGCTACCAGATCATCATCGAACAGCTTGAGCCTGCGGGTGCCGGTGCGCTCATGGCGCTGCTGGAAGAGCGCAAAAAGCGCCTCGGCGCGGAAGGTCTCTTCTCGGATGAACGCAAACGTCCGCTGCCGTTCTGGCCGCAAACCGTCGGAATTATCACGTCGCCGACCGGTGCCGTCATCCGCGACATGCTTCACGGGTTTCGCGAACGCTGTCCGGTGCATGCGATGCTCTGGCCGGTGCGGGTTCAGGGGGAAACCTGCGGTGCTGAAGTTGCGGCGGCCATTCGCGGGTTCAACGGGCTCGGGGTCGGCGGCGCAGTGCCGCGTCCGTGCGTGATCATTGTCGCGCGTGGTGGCGGCAGCCTGGAGGACCTGTGGGGCTTTAATGACGAGTCCGTGGTTCGCGCTGCTGCCGATAGCCAGATCCCGATCATATCGGCGGTTGGCCACGAGACCGACTGGACCTTACTCGACCTTGTCGCGGATGCCCGTGCGCCAACCCCAACCAAGGCCGCGGAATGGGCAGTGCCAAAACATGCCGATCTTGGCCTGAGGCTTATGGATGTGGGTGAACAGGCCCGGCGATGCATTCGCCGGTATCTGGAAAAGACCGGCATGCAATTTCGCGGTGTCGAGCGTGGGTTGCCGCGCGCATCCGCACTCGTCGCCGAACCGCGTCAAAAGCTCGACCTTGCGGGGTTGCGTCTCGGAACGTCATTGCGCACGTTTTCAGGCAAGGCCAGATCGCGGCTGGACCGGATGGGCGGGCGCCTGGGCTTGCATCTTCTGACCCACCGCACCCAGCGATCACGGGAACGGTTGATCGCGCTTATGCGGCAGGCCGACGACGGGTATCATCGGCTACTGCAGGCCAAATGCCGTACCTGTGAGGCGTCATCGTCGCGGCTTACGCCGCTGCTGTTAAAAGCGCCGGCGGTTCTGAAACGGGAGCGGCTCACCGCCATGGCGACACGCGCCGCCCGTTCTTACACGACAGCAATCGATACGAAGCGTGCTTCGCTGATTTCAAGCGGGCAACTTCTGAAAAGCTTAAGCCACAGAAGTATTCTGGAGCGCGGCTTTGCAATAGTTCGAAACGAAGCCGGGATCACCCAACGCCGTGCGGCCGATTTGCACGAGATGACGGCTGCCTTGGAAATAGAATTTGCCGATGGAAAAGTTTCCGCACAATATTGTGGATCGACCACCGATGCCAGTTTATCTCGCTCCGACAAAAGCCAATCCCCTTTCAAACGCCGCTTGGCGAATAAGGGCGACGATGGCAGTCAGGGCAGTTTGCTTTGAATGGACATGTGATAGATGAATCGTTTTGAAAGGCCGTCGGCGTTTGGCCTTGAAGCCCGGCTTCGGTATGGGGACGGCGAATACAAGATTATCAGAAATGGGACCTTCGTGCGCTGCGCCGTGACCGGCGAAGCTATCAAACTCGAGGATCTGCGATATTGGAGCGTCGATCTGCAGGAGCCATATGCGAGCGCCGCCATATCCTTGCAGCGATATCTGGGCCTGCTTTCAAGACGCTAGGACTGATCGGTTCCGGTGGCGAGAAAGGTGGCAAAGTCCTTAACCGGATCGAGATGCACGTTTAACTATCGTCGCGTGCCTGGCCGAACGCCCGGGGGCAAATAACCTGACTCGGGTGGTTCTGCCAGTGCGAAGCGTTCAAACGCACGAAATTGCATCCGTCGCTTCGCAAGGTGTTTTCGCGACGGCGCGTTTTGCGCGGCCGCCGTCTTTTGCAACGCGGCGTTCTTATCAGCCTGTGCCGCAACAAACTTTGCGCGCGCGTCCTCCCTCTGCTTCGCTGCAATCTGTTCCGGTGTGAAATCGCAGATGCCTTGCCGTCTCGGTGTCATATCCAGATGGAAATGGTTCTTGTGAGCGGCGTTTGCCTCAGGACCAAGCGTCGTGCCAAAAAACCTGCAGGCTCCGGCATGGACCGCCCGCAAAAAAGCGGCACGTTTGTCGCCTGCGTTCCAGTGATCGAGCGGCGTCACGACCTCTCCGGTCGATGTCACGAATTCGCTGATATCGAGCGCGTTTCCCGTTGCGTGCTCGCTGAGGCGTCGGCCAGCCTCGTTATATTGCGTCCGGCACACGAAGGCGGAAGCATTCGTGAAACGGACGATTGCGGCGTTCAGGTGAACTTTGGCCTGCGGCTGAACGACCTCGTCGATCCATCGATGAAGAGCCGAAGCCATCGCGCATGAAGTGGTTGGCGCGGGCTTGATTTCCAACGCGGCCCCGTTATTCTGAAACGACTTCAGCAGAATTGGTGCCGGAAGCCCGCACTCTCCCTGTTTGATAGGCAAGAGCGCATCGAACGCGATGTTCTTGCCGGAGAGCAGTTTCAGGCATTGGTCAAGGCCGGCGACAACCTGCTGTTCGCTCCAACCAGGCGGCGGTGGAGGAGGCGTCGTCGGAACAACGACAGGCTTTTCCGGTGCAGGCGGCGTCGTTAATGACCCAACCGGTGCGCGTGTCTCGGGCGCAGTTCTGTTTGAAGGTGCAATCGCTGCCTGTCTCGACGGTACAACGGACGGCGCTGGCTCTCCAACGCTGGTAGTCGGGCGAGCGGCCTGCGCAGGGTTTTGGAAATTGTTTGATGCTGTCGCGGCGGCGCGCCCCCGCGCGTTTGCGGGTGCTGGTTTTCGTGTCTCAGAGGGCGGCGGTGCGGTGATCGGTTTTTGCGGTTCAGTCTGCGCCTGTCGTGGCTGCGAGGGTAGGATCGTTGGTTTCTGCTGGCCTTCGGTCCCCGATTGGGTTTGCGCTGTGTTTGATGGCGCGGTGTCCCCCTCCGTTTTTTGCAGTTGTCCGGGCCAGCGGCGGCGATAACGGCCATATCTGCGATACCCGCGACGGTAGCGGCGGCGAACCTCATAAAGCAGCGTTTTTTCGCGCATTGCTGGCGCGACCGTCAATTCGATCAACGATTTCGTCTGAAACCCCGCAGCGAGGCTCGTCGCCGACTGCGAAAGAACGAACATCAGCGCCACCAGGATCAGTTTAATGAACAGGTGACGCATCGACACGACCGTGTGAATTCGCGCCCGGCAAAGGCGTAACGCGGGTTTCCAGATGTTTAAGCGCTGAAGGGCAAGGTCCACCATAGGCCCAATCCAAAAGTTCTACTGTGTGAACGATAGGCACCGGCCCAGCCGATAACTGGGTGATGCAGCCAATATTTCCAGTCGCAACGCAATCCGCTCTCATGGAGCCAATAGCGTTTAGTTTGCGGTCGCGCAACTCGGCAGCAAGGTCGGGCTGCAAGATATTGTACGTGCCCGCCGATCCGCAACAGATGTGTCCTTCCGGAACCTCAAGGACGGTGAAGCCAGCGCCTTTCAGAAGCTGCCGGGGTTCCGTGGTAATTTTCTGCCCATGCTGCATGGAGCACGCGGAATGATAGGCGACGCGGATGGTGCTCCATCCTTTTGGTGTATGCTGCAGTTTCGCGAGTGCGAACTCGGTGATGTCCTTGGTGAGCGTCGAGACATATCGCGCTTTGTCGAGATAAGCGGGCTCATCCGCGAACAGATGCGCATAATCTTTTACCATGGTTCCGCAGCCCGACGCATTCATGATGATGCCATCCAGAGGACCCTGCTCGCGCAAACGATGCCAGGCGTCGATGTTCGCGCGGGCAAAAGCCCTGGCTTCGTCTTCCTTGCCCATATGGTGCACCAGCGCGCCACAGCAGCCTTCTCCCTGAGCAAGGATGACGTCATAGCCGATCGTGTTTAGGAACCGGACGGATGCATCCGTGATCTCGGGTCGCAGAACTTTCTGGGCGCATCCGCCAAGAAGTGCCACTCGCCCGCGCCTCTGCATCGTCGTCTTGATCACCTGCGGCTCCTGGTATTGCGCTTGATAAGACCGGCGAGGCGGAACGAGATCGAGCATGGCGGTCACGGTCTTGAGGCCCATGCGCTTGACGAGCCCGCGAAAGGGCCTGGCCAGCCGCGCGCCCATGAGCGCCAGCCTGAACCGCTTCGGGAATGGCAGGATCATGCGAAGCAGTTTGCGGATCGCCTCGTCGCCAAGCGAACGCTTTGCGTTTTTGTCGATGGTGGCGCGGGCATAATCGGACAAATGCATGTAATCGACGCCGCTCGGGCACGTGGTCATGCATGAGTAGCAGGAAAGGCACCTGTCGAGATGAGGACGGACCTGTTTTGGCGTCGCATCACCTTCAAGCATGGATTTGATGAGATAAATGCGACCGCGCGGGCTGTCGCGCTCATCGCCCAGCAGCAGGTATGTGGGACAGGTGGCGGTACAGAATCCGCAATGCACGCAACGTCGCAGGATATCGTCGGCTTCCTTGAGACGCGGATCGACCAACTGTTGAAGAGTAAAGTTTGTTTCCATAAACCGCGATTGAACCTTTATACGCCTGCGTACATCCGGCCGGGGTTTAAGACCGCTGACGGATCGAACGCTTTTTTAACGGATTGCACAAGTTTCATCTTGGCGAGAGGCAGCGGCTGGAAAACCTCGACACTGGCCCGGACCTCTCGCGACGCACGCATGATGCAGGCGTCGCTCGAAAATTCCGCGAGAACCCGGCGCATCTCCGTCGCGTTCGCGTCGGAAGACACCGGCGTCTCGATCCAGATCAGCCCGCCCGACCAGTCGAACGCCGCCGTGATTTCAAAAAACCGGCCTAGCGCGCCAACCACAAGCGGTGCCCTGGACGGGCTTACACTTACGCGCCATAAAGGCTTATCGAAGTTTGCGGACAGAAACGACAGCGACCTGATATCGAACCAGAACCCGCGCGACTGCTCGTTGGCTAGTTCATAAATCTCGCCGAACGGGGAAAGCTCTTTACGAAGACGTTGAACGCGCTCACCGATAAATTTAGGCTCGCCTTCAAGACGCAGCGCCGTCACGGCGGTGTTCGCCGGCGCGATGGTTTTATCGGTAATGCGTCCGGCCATGACAGGCTGCAGGTGGATCGTACCGGAAACTTCGTAGGGTGTGCCCATGGCGGCACTCATGGCACCGACCGCCGCCTCGTCGGACAGCCCGAAAAACAGAAGTGTCCTGCTTTCCCTGGCGAGCGGCAGGACCTTGAACGTAACCTCCGTCAAGACCGCAAGTGTGCCCCACGAGCCTGCCAATCCTCGCACAAGGTCGACACCGGTCACGTTTTTCATCACGTGGCCGCCGTTCTTTATGATGTCCCCGACACCGTTAACCGCCCTGATGCCGAGCAGATGATCGCGGGCGGCACCACGCAGGATTCGACGCGGTCCGGAAATGTTCGCCGCCGCAACCGCTCCAATACTCGCCGCAAGGGGTTCGTTGCCGTAAATCCGGCTGTAGTCCGATGGCTCGAAGGTGAGTTCCTGATTGTGCCGCGCAAGGGTGGCCTCAAGCTCATGAAGCGGCGTCCCCGCGCGGGCCGAGATCACGAGTTCGTTCGGTTCGTAATGGGTCACGCCCGTCAGCTTGGCCGTGGATATCACCGAGGTCGCGGTTAGGGGGCGCCCAGCCGCGCGTTTCGAGCGAAAGCCGCAAACTTCAAGGGTATGGCGACCCGCGTTGGCACCTCTCACGAAATCGGCCAGTTCGGCCTCGTCGCGCGGCTGTATGACATCAACCATGACGGGCCGCTGCTTCAGCGGCAAATTGCGACTGGAGATTCAACGGGAACACCTTGCCGGGATTGAGCAGCCATTTGGGGTCGAACGCCGCCTTGATCCGCATTTGCTGACGAAGATCGGTCTCGTTGAACTGATAACTCATCAAATCCCGCTTCTCGATTCCGACGCCGTGCTCGCCTGTCAGGCATCCACCAACATCGACGCACAGCTTGAGGATATCCACGCCGCATTCCTCCGCGCGACGATGCTCGTCGGCATCGTTTGCGTTGAACAGGATCAGCGGATGCAGGTTGCCATCGCCCGCATGAAAGATGTTCGCGATCTTGAGCTTGTGCTTCTGGCCGATTTCTTCGGTCCTTTTTAGAACTTCAGCGAGTTTACCGAGCGGGATGACGCCGTCCATACAAAGATAGTCTGAAATGCGGCCGATGGCCCCGAATGCCGACTTGCGGCCCTTCCAGATCGCGGCCGCTTCGTCATCGCTCTGTGAAACCCGGACCGTCTTGGGTTCGAACCGCATGGCGATTTCCCTGATGCGGCTGAGCTGATCGTCAATCTCCGCCGGGCTGCCTTCCACCTCGACGATCAGCATGGCTTCCACATCCATGGGATACCCCGCGTGCGCGTAGTTCTCGCAGACGTGGATAGCGGGCTTGTCCATGAATTCGAGCGCGACGGGTATGATGCCTTCCGCAATAATCGCCGCAACGCAAGAGCCTGCGGCTTCAGCCGAGGCGAACCCCACAAGCATGGGACGGGCACCCTCCGCCTGCCGCAAAATTCGCACCGTGACTTCTGTGACGATGCCAAACTGCCCCTCGGAGCCGATGGCAAGACCGAGCAGATCGTATCCTTGCGCATCGAGGAAGTCGCCTCCCAGTTCAACGATATCGCCGTTACCGAGCACCATTTTCAGCCCGAGAACATTGTTCGTGGTAACTCCATACTTCAGACAATGCGCGCCGCCCGAGTTCATGGCAATATTACCGCCGATGGTGCAGGCAAGCTGACTGGATGGATCGGGGGCATAGAAGAATTTCTCCGCACCGACAAAATTCGAGATGCCAAGGTTGGTAATGCCCGCCTCGACTGTCGCGGTGCGGTCGAGAAAATCCACGTTCAAAACCCGGTTCATGCGCGACAGGCCGATCACCACCGAATCTTCGGCCGGTATCGCGCCGCCGCACAAGGATGTGCCCGCGCCGCGCGCGACAACTTTAAGGCCCTCATCGTAGCAGAATTTTAATAATCGACTGACTTCGTCTGTCGATTTCGGGAGCACCACAGCCAGCGGGACGGCACGATACGCGGTCAAGGCATCGGTCTCGAATGTGCGGCGCCCGGCATCGTCAGTAACCAGGGTTCCGACGCTTAAAGCGCGGCCCAGCCCGCTCACCAGCATAGATTTTCGAGCCGTGATGGTTTTATCCACAACTTGCAACGCGATGTTGGACATATATTCCCTTTCGGAGATAATCTTGTCTTATTCGGATGATCCTGGCAGGGTATGATATAACTCAATTTACATGTGCACGGGCGGCTTACTCGTTAATTCATCTCTGATATAAACTCGGGTCGTGGCTTGACAGATGTTGCAACGCGACAATTATTGGGCCAAGCTGTGTGCATAATTCGCAGATTGTATGCATGGCACTGGAGGGTTTGTGACGTCGATTGCTGATCTTGAGATATTCGCAAAGGTGGTAACCGCGGGAAGCATGTCTGCAGCAGGTCGTGAACTCGATTTGTCCCCCGCTGTAATCAGTAAACGAATAAGTCACCTGGAAACACGCCTTGGCACGCGTCTGTTTCATCGTACCACGCGCCAGTTACAGATGACAGAGACGGGGCGAGGTTTTTATGAACGCGTTGTCAAAATTCTGGAAACAGTGCAGGAGGCGGAAGCCTTCGTGTCGTCCGGCAACGATCAGCCGGGCGGATCGCTGAAAATAACCGCTCCAACAGCGTTTAGCCGCTTGCATATTGCGCCCTACCTTGGTGAGTTTATTAAAGAATACCCCGACCTGAATATCGAAGTCATCGCCACCGATTTGATTGTCGATATCGTGAGAGACAGCATCGATGTCGCCATCCGGATCGCGGAACTCGACGATTCGAGCCTGGAAGCACGAAAGCTCGCCTCCTGCCGGAGGTTGTTCGTAGCTTCTCCCGCCTATCTGGCGGAGCATGGCGAGCCAAAATCGCTGGGTGATCTGTCGTCGCACAGCGTCCTTGCGGAGAACAACACGACGTGGCGGCTTCAGGGGCCAGACGGTCCCGTTTCACTCAAACCGTCCGGAAGTTTGAAGACGAACAGCAGCGAGATCGTTCAGCAGGCAACTTTGGCGGGTTGTGGCATAGCCCTTCGTGCAACGTGGCAGGTTCGCGATGATTTGTTGTCGAAGCGGCTGATACCGATCCTTCCACAATATCGGGAGGCACCGGGCATCGCAGTCTATGCAGTTTATGGTTGCAAGCAGTATGTGCCGGCCAAGCTCAAGGTCTTTCTCGATTTCCTGTCGCAAACCTATGGCCCCGATCCCTATTGGGACAAAGGTCTTGAGTCGGTCTTGAATCATAAGAAAAAGACGCGTCAAATTGCCGCCCAGAAAGTCGATGCCTAACCGGATTGAGACCGGTATCAAGTCGCCATGCTTTCTCCTGTTCCCAACCGACGACGCAAAGTGGCCCTCTTCGTCACCTGCCTCATAGATATGTTTCGGCCCTCTGCGGGTTTCGCAGCCGTGTCCCTTCTTGAAGAGGCTGGTTGCGACGTGGTGGTTCCCGTTGTTCAGACCTGTTGCGGGCAGCCCGCCTATAACACCGGGGATCGCGAGATCGCGAAGTCTATCGCGAAGCAGGTGATCGCTGTATTCGAGGAATTTCCTTATGTGGTCGTGCCGTCGGGATCATGCGGCGGGATGCTCGCAAAGCATTATCCCGGCCTGTTTTCCGAGGATACCGACAGCGAGTGGCATGCGCGGGCAAAAGCATTCGCGCCCAAAGTTCACGAATTGACGGCGTTCCTCGTGGATGTGCTTGGCGTGGATTATACCGGCCGTGGATACAGCGCCCGTGTCACCTATCACGATTCATGCTCGTCGTTCCGCGAGATGAACGTGGCGTCGCAGCCGCGCAAGCTGTTGCAGAGCCTAGACGGGTGCACCTTGATCGAAATGGATGATCGCGAAGTTTGTTGCGGTTTCGGGGGTACGTTCTCGGTGAAGTATCCCGATATTTCCAACGCTATGGTGACGCAGAAGGCGGAGCGTGCCTCAGAAACCACCGCTGATGTTCTCGTCGGTGCCGACCTTGGATGCCTGCTTAATATCGCCGGCAAGCTTTCGCGCCAGGGAAAGCCGATGGAAGTCCGCCACATTGCGGAGGTGTTAGCCGGCCAGAGGACCGATGCCGGTCTTTAGGATCGCGCTTACTGTTTCAGATCAATCCCAGAATCAGTGCGCTCAAGAGGCCTAAGGACAGAAGCGTAAGCATTTTGGCCATGCTCGTCGTAGGGGCCATTTTTATCGACCTCTCGTTCACGGGTTGTTCAGACACTGTCAAATTATGTGAAGCTTTTCAGCAACTCGCAAGTAAATTCGATTGTGTGTTGCACCAAGATAACGAGCCGTCATCTCGTTCGGATACTCAAGGTGAGATAAGCGGCTACATCTTAGATCAAGCCGCAAACGCGTTGACCTCGCGGCCGCTCTCTTCATGACCTTCTCCAACGCGACCCTTTACCGTTCTTTCCTTGAAAATAGACCGGTAATCGACCTATCCTAAGGGTTGTGAACGATGCTCCTAACCAACGGTTTTCCATGCCCGATCGCTTTGACGCGCTGCTTCTGACGAAAACCGACGCCGGTCAGGTGGTCGCATTTACGCAGATTGATCGGGAAGATCTTATGGCTGGCGATGTTCTGATAAGAACGACCCATTCGACAATTAATTATAAAGACGGATTGGCGATAACCGGAAAGGCACCTGTGGTTCGCCGCTGGCCAATGATTCCGGGGATCGACGGTGCAGGCGTGGTTGAAACCTCTTCTCACCCGGATTTCAAACCGGGAGATCACGTAATCCTCAACGGGTGGGGCACGGGTGAAACGCATCTTGGTTCTTACGCCCGATTCGCCCGCGTCAAGGGCGACTGGCTGATCCATCGCCCACCCGGCTTGACCGCCGCTCAAGCCATGGCTATCGGCACAGCAGGTTATACCGCCATGCTTTGCCTTCTTGCGCTGGAAGCTCATGATATAACGCCAGGTAAAGGGCCAATCCTCGTGACTGGGGCTGCGGGCGGTGTGGGAAGCATCGCACTCGTTCTATTGTCGAAGCTTGGCTATGATGTCATCGCGTCCACGGGCAGACCTGAGGAAACCGATTTTCTGAAATCTCTCGGGGCGTCTGAAATCATTGCGCGCGCCGACCTTTCCGGGCCCGCCAAACCCCTCGGGCGCGAGCGATGGGCAGGGGCCATTGACGCCGTCGGCAGCTACACCCTCGCAAACGCCATCAGTCAGACGAAATACGGCGGCGCTGTCGCAGCCTGTGGCCTGGCCCAGGGGATCGACCTGCCCACAAGCGTCGCGCCCTTCATCTTGCGGGCCATCACATTGATCGGCATCGAGTCCTCGATGGCACCCCTCGCAAAGCGGAACGAGGCCTGGGCGCGCCTCGACCTCGACCTGGATCGCGACAAGCTTGCCCGACTGACGGAAACGCGATCCTGGAGAGATGTGCTATCTCTGGCACCGGCTATAATCGAAGGCAAGGTGCGCGGCAGGGTCGTTCTTGAGATCGATTGATAAGATTGAGGCGACGCCGTCCATGCCAAAGAAACGGTGATCGGGGCGAGCACGAACGAATTGCCCAAAACCAAAAAAATATATTTGCATCCCGTTGTCATTGCTCGCAAACTTAAGGTTGCGCCAAGGTGATTTGGCGCGTTTTCACGAACGGGATAGCCATGGCAAAAAAACCAGACGCCAAGCCAAAAGAAGCACCGAAACCCGCCGATAAAGGGGGAGACAAAGCTGGAGCAAAAAAGGGCGGTGCAAAAAAATAAGTCAGGTCTAAACTGAAGGGGAGGACAGGTCTTCCCCTTCCCTTAATTTCATTCTAAGTGTCGACGCAGTTCTGATCCACGCTGCCTCGGGGGTGCGCGTTCCATGTTATATCTACGACGGACACTGGCGGGCCTGATCTGCCTTCTATTTGGGTTCGGGCCTGCCCATGCGATCACGCTGATCAACCGCGATCAATCCGAACAAAAACTCGTCGTCATCGAGGGTGATAAACAGAGCGAGCGTTTAATCAAGGCCGGCGAGAAAATCGAGCTGTGCGCAAAAAGCTGTGTCATTCGCCTTGGCGATAGCGACACTTACGAATTTGAAGGCACCGAGTCCGTGACGCTTGAAGATGGCTATCTGTTTCTGGACTAGGCGATGGCTGCTGGCGTTAGATGAAGGGTCAAGACTCAGCGCGTGCGGTAATGGCGTGCATAGGTCCATCTGAACGTAAATAAAATAGAACGGGCAAAATGGCTTTCGTATTGGCATCCTGCAAAGGCGCACTCGCGATCTACGCGGCATTCTCCTGTTACACGAGCGACATTTCCTATTTTGATCTTAAGTCTGATGTGGAGCGCCAAGAATAAATGGTCGGGCTTGTGGAAACCGATGCAAAAGCCAAACCCAAATTTAGAAATCTTGATGCATGGAAATCTATAGAGCTTTCTGCTAGTAGAAGAAGAGATTCCGCAATTCTATTTTGTGCAATGCAAAAGCGACCTTTCACCTTGCCTCGATTTTTCAAAGAATGCAGATCATCAAATGAGAGTTATGACATCAGTACGGCCGGTAGTTACTATGGCAGCCAGCTTTCCGACCCCTGTTCGTATTGGTATAGAGTTTAAGGAATGCCGCTCTCTCCATCGCTAACTTCTGTCAAACACCTTCGCATAATGAACTGCTTACCTTGAGGGGCTACAATGCCGACACAAGTTCTGATGCCAGCCCTTTCGCCAACGATGGAAGAGGGTAAGCTCGCAAAATGGATCAAGGCCGAAGGGGACACCATACGCTCCGGTGACGTGATCGCCGAGATCGAGACCGATAAGGCCACCATGGAAGTCGAGGCCGTAGACGAGGGCGTGCTTGGCAAAATTCTCGTGGCGGCTGGCACCGAGGGCGTGAAGGTGAACACGCCCATCGCCATGATCTTGAACGAGGGTGAGGATGCATCTGCCCTTGCACATAACGCTGCGTCCGATCCTTCGAGACGCGCCAATGGCGCTCCTCAGGATGAGGAGCGCGTCGGTTTTAACAGGCCTCACGCTGAGGGGGCGCAACGCGCCGTCTCGAAGGGTGAGGGCGACGATAAATGGGTTCCCGCGTCCGCTGGAAAGACATCGAGTTCAGCCATGATGCCCGGCGCTGCCGATACCCCCCGGACGCCGGTCGACATTCGTGTGAAAGACACCGCCGCCGATCAGCTCCCCGCAGGCTACGACAGCGCGGCGGAAATCCCGGAAGGCGCGGAAATGATGCAGGTCACCATGCGCGAGGCGCTCCGCGATGCCATGGCAGAAGAGATGCGCCGCGATGGCGATGTGTTCATCATGGGCGAGGAAGTCGCCGAGTATCAGGGCGCTTACAAAATCACGCAAGGCTTGCTTGCCGAGTTCGGCCCCCGCCGCGTGGTGGATACGCCGATCACGGAATATGGCTTCGCGGGGCTTGGCGTCGGCGCAGCGTTCGCGGGCCTGAAGCCCATCGTCGAGTTCATGACCTTCAACTTCGCGATGCAGGCCATCGACCACATTATCAACTCGGCAGCAAAGACGCTCTACATGTCCGGCGGGCAGATGGGCTGCCCCATCGTGTTTCGCGGGCCGAACGGGGCTGCGGCGCGGGTTGGCGCGCAACATAGCCAGGAATTCTCCGCGTGGTACGCCCATTGCCCGGGCCTGAAGGTGATCGCGCCTTCCACGGCGGCAGACGCCAAGGGCCTGCTCAAGGCCGCGATCCGCGACCCGAACCCGGTCGTGTTCCTTGAAAACGAAATTCTGTACGGCGGCACGGGGCAGGTGCCGAAGGGTGACGACTGGGTTATCCCCATCGGCAAGGCGAAGATCGCGCGTCCGGGCAAGGACGTGACCATCGTGTCGTGGTCGCGCGGCATAGTTTACGCGCTCGATGCAGCGAAACAGCTTGAAGCGCAGGGCATCGACGCGGAGGTAATCGATCTTCGTACGCTGCGCCCGCTGGACATGGAAACCGTGCTGGCCAGCGTGCGCAAAACGAACCGCATCGTGACCGTGGAGGAGGCTTGGCCCGTGTGCTCGGTCGGCTCCGAGATTTGCGCCTATGTCACGAGCCACGCGTTCGATTATCTTGACGCCCCGCCGACTAAGGTGTGCGGTGAGGACGTGCCGATGCCCTATGCCGCGAATTTGGAGAAGCTCGCGCTGCCGGATGCGGCGAAGGTTGTGGCTGCGGTGAAGGCTGTTTGTTATCGGTGATGGCAATGGGAGGGCCGGATTTTAGCGCGATCTTCCATCCACTTTGGGACGACATCGAAACGTCGTTCCCTGAAACTCGACCTTTGTTAGCTCACTATACAAAGCAAGAAGTTCTTAAACACATTTTGGAAAACGACGAAGTATGGTTCTCCAATCCGCTTTTTATGAATGATCTTCAAGAAGTCAGGTTTGGTGTTGAGGAGGGGATCCGTTTAGTACAAAGTCAAGTTGATGATGCTGCTTTTAAGTCAGCGTTCCGACATAACGAGAGAGTAAACATATTCAAGAAAGCTTTTGAAATTCAAATTAAGCAGTTTGTTCATGATCAAGCCTTTAATCTTTATGTTTTTTGTTTATCCGAACATGACCCTGCTGATACTGACGGTGTGCTTTCAATGTGGAGAGGCTATGCGGCAAACGGTTCAGGAGCCGCTTTCATCCTGAATACTGCGAACATAGAACCGATGGAACACTCTGCTTTAATGCTAGGTAAAGTAGAATACGCAACCAATAGCGATCGACAACTGTGGTTGAAAAACTTAATTGATAAATTTATTGGTTTGGTTTCTTCCAATAACATTTCTAATGATAATTTGTCGGTTACTGCTGATAGCTTATTTGACCGTATCAAGACGATGGCGGTATTCAGCAAACACATTGGATTTCGAGAAGAGCGTGAATGGCGTGTGGCCTATTGGCAAGACCGCGACCTTAACGACACTTTCACTCCTATGTTCGATTACAAGATAGGCCCTCGCGGACTAGAACCTGTGCTCAAGTTTCAAGTCAAACCTCATGCATTAATAGCAGGCCTCGATTTATCGTTGCGGAAGATAACCGAGCGCATCATTCTGGGGCCGAGCATCTCATCGGATCTTGCTAGATTAAGTTTTGCTCGAATGTTAGATAAGATCGGCAAATCTGAATTGAAAGATAAGGTCTGCGCTTCATCTATACCCTTCAGATCGCAATGACGATTATGAGATTTCCATGACAGAAATTGAAAACCACACCCTGGCCCTGCTCCGCGAGATGCGGCAGGAAAATGCCTCGTTTCGCGAAGAAGTTTTGATGCGCCTAAATGCAATCGAACTGCATCAGGAACAGCAGACAAAAAAGCTGGACAAGCTTGGCGTGGACCTGCTGGGCGTTCGGGGCCGTATCAAGAACATGGAAGACGCGATGGGTATGATCGCGCGCGTGGTGAGCGAAGGCGCTGGTGTGTAAACTTCAGAACGATATGGATGAGACTGGTCGGGAGCGCTTCTGATTCAGGCACACGAAATCATGACTCAACACACCCACCTCATGACCTCTGATCGCCCGGTAAGCGCGTGGCCCGACCTCGCGGGACGCCTGGACGGCGCGCGGCATGTCTTGCCGGTCAGGGTTTATTTCGAAGACACTGATTTTTCAGGCGTCGTGTATCATGCAACCTATCTGCGATGGTGCGAGCGGGGCCGCTCCGATTTCCTGAGACTGAAGGGCATCAGGCACGAAGACCTTGCCGCAGGTGGCGGAGCGCTTGAGCCCTGCGCGTTTGCGGTTCGGCGCATCGTGGCCGACTTCATGAAACCGGCCCGCATCGATCAGATTCTCGAAGTTCGGACGCGACCGGCTGCAATCACAAAGGCGAGCGTCACGCTGAAACAGGAGATCGTGCGGGACGACGCGATCATCTTCAGGCTTGAGGCGCAGTGCGTGCTCGTGTCCATGACGGGGCGGTTGTTGCGACTGCCGCCCGCTGTCATGAGTATTCTTGATACATGACGCACAGCGGTTTAGCCCGTCACGCCAGTCTTCATTGATATTGAAAAAAGTAACAGTCGTCGTCTCAATGACGACGGGGTCCATATTTGAGCATCTACGGCGTCCGACATGGGTTCCCGCCTTCTCGGGAATGACTTTCTCGCGACGGGTTTAGTCCCGCGCTTACGGCCACTTCACCACAGGCGGCAGCGACGACAGGATCGATGCCACATTCCCGCCCGTCTTCAGCCCGAACACGGTGCCACGATCATATAGCAGGTTGAATTCCACATATCGACCGCGCCGCACCAGTTGCTCTTCCCGATCCGCTTCAGTCCAGGGTAGGCTCATCTGCCGCCGCACGATCTTGGGATAGATATCCAGAAATGCGCGACCGACCTCCTGGGTGAATGCGAAATCGGCATCCCAGTCGCCGGAGTTGTGATAGTCGTAGAAAATGCCGCCTGTTCCGCGCGGCTCGTTACGATGTTTCAGCCAGAAATATTCCTCGCAGGTTGCCTTGAACTTTGCGTAGTCGGCGACGGCGTGCTTGTCGCAGGCCATTTTGAGACTTGTATGGAAATCCACCGTATCGGGGTCGGTCTGAACGCGACGGCGCTCCAGCAACGGCGTCAGATCGGCACCGCCGCCGAACCACGACTTCGACGTGACCACGAAACGGGTGTTCATGTGGACGGCAGGAACGTTGGGATTGTGCAGATGCGCGATAAGGGAAATGCCCGACGCCCAGAACTCGGGCGATTCGCTGGCGCCGGGAATCTGGGTGCGGAATTCCGGGGCGAACTGCCCATAGACGGTGGAGACGTGAACGCCCACTTTTTCGAAAACGCGACCATGCATCAAAGACATGACGCCGCCGCCGCCATCGGCTCCCGTGTAGTCGGACCGCTTCCACGGCGTGCGCACAAACCGGCCCGCTGGCAAACCTGCTGTCGGGCCCTGAGTGAGTTCGTCCTCGATACGCTCGAGTTCGGCGCAGATGTCGTTTCGCAGCGATGAAAACCAGACGCGGGCCTTGGACTTTTCGAGATTAAAAAGATCAGCCTGCCTGTCAGGTGTCGGGCTTTCGGGCGCGGTCGCGTCAGGGGTTGGGCTGGATTGCGTCATAGCCACTCCGCTGTTCCGGCGTTACGCAAAACGAGAGAAACCGCCTGTTTGCTTTAGGGCTTCACCTAACACCATTGCGAGGGCGACAGCAACATTCAACGACCGGAAGCCCGCCGCCATCGGCACCCTGATGTGAAAATCCACAGCGTTATGAACACTGTCCGGAACGCCCGCACTCTCCCGGCCAAGTATAAGCGTATCGGCCTCGTTAAATGAAAAGTCGAAATATGCGGTTTCCGCGCGGGTTGTAAGCAGGACAAGTCGCTTCCCGTTTTCAAGGCTGAACCTTTTGAACTCGGCAAACGTTTCATGCTGGCGGGGCGGGACTTGACCGTTATAGTCCAGACTGGCTCGACGAAGCGCGCGGTCAGAAAGGTTAAAACCGGCAGGATGGATGATGTCTACAGGCTCGCAAAGGCAGGCGCACAGCCGCAGGATCGTTCCGGTGTTTTGAGGGATATCCGGTTGATACAGTGCGACCCGCATCGTTACAGCTCTTCAGGTTTCGCGCATGGCAACATGTTGCGCGCCAAATTGCGCCATGGACATCTAAAATCCGGTTGTGCGATAACGAGACCATAGCGATACCGGCGACGAAACGTTCGAGGACAGGCCAGCATGGCAACCACAGTTGACGACCACGATAACGGCGATGTCACACGGCGAGATTTTATATACATTGCTACAACGGCGTTTGTAGGCATCGGTGCTGCAGCGGCGTTGTGGCCCGCGGTCGACCAGATGAACCCCGATGCGTCGGCGCTTTCGCTCGCGTCCATCGATATCGACCTCTCGCCGATCCAGCCCGGACAGGCGATCACGGCCATGTGGCGCGGTAAACCGGTTTTTGTCCGCAACCGTACCCCGGAAGAGATCGAAAAGGCGAAGGCGGTCGCCGTGAGTGAACTTAAAGACCAGGATGCACGGGTTTTGGATGCGAAAACACCGTTGACGGCCACCGATGAGAACCGCACCAAGGCGGGCAAGGAGAACTGGCTGGTGCTCGTGGGCATTTGCACACATCTTGGATGCATTCCAAAAGGTCAGGCACCAAACGACGACCGTGGCGCTTACGGCGGCTGGTTCTGTCCATGTCACGGGTCCGCCTATGATGGCGTCGGGCGCGTGCGTGCTGGCCCGGCGCCGCGCAATCTAGACGTTCCACCCTATCAATTTGTGTCAGATACCAAGATCAAAATCGGTTGAGCGCGGAAAGGCTTTCTGATGGAACATGTAGGCACATATCAACCGAAGACCGGGTTTACGCGCTGGCTTGACAGCCGCCTGCCGATTGTCCGGTTCATGAAAGACAACATCCTCGATTTCCCGACACCGAAAAATCTCGGCTATCTTTGGACCTTTGGCGGGATTCTGACCATCTGCCTCGTGGTGCAGATTTTCACCGGCATCATTCTGGCCATGCATTACGTAGCCAATACCGGGCTTGCCTTCGACTCGGTCGAAAGCATCATGCGCGACGTCAACTACGGTTGGCTGATGCGCTATACCCACGCGGTTGGCGCGTCCATGTTCTTCATCGCGGTGTACATCCACATCTTTCGCGGAATTTTCTTCGGGTCATACAAGGCACCCCGCGAAGTCCTGTGGATGATCGGCGTGACGATCCTGATCGTGATGATCGCGACGGCCTTCATGGGCTACAGCCTCGTCTGGGGCCAGATGAGCTTCTGGGCGGTCACAGTGATCACCAATTTGTTCTCATCGCTGGATTCGCTGATTTCCGGTCTTGGGACGACCCTTGTGCAATGGGTGTGGGGCGGGTTTGCCGTCGATAACGCCACGCTGAACCGGTTGTTCAGTCTGCACTATCTGTTCCCATTCGTGATCGCTGGCCTCGTTGGCCTGCACATCTGGGCATTGCATGTACCGGGCAACAACAACCCGACCGGCCTCGACATCCGCAATGTGCAAACCGAAACGCTTCCGTTTCATCCCTATTACACCGTGAAAGACCTGTTCGCGATTGCCGTGTTCGCGCTGCTGTTCGCCTACTTCGTCTTCTATGCACCAAACTATCTCGGACACTCGGACAATTATATTCCGGCCAACCCGCTGCAAACACCAGCACATATCGTGCCCGAGTGGTATTTCCTTCCCTTCTACGCGATCCTTCGGGCGATCCCGTCGAAGCTCGGCGGCGTGATGGCCATGTTTGGCGCGCTGGTGGTTCTGTACTTCATCCCCTGGCTCGACACCTCTCGCGTCAGGTCAACACGGTATCGTCCGATCTACTGGTACTTCTTCTGGATGCTGGTCTTCACCTGCCTTGCGCTTGGCTATCTTGGCTCGAAACAGCCTGAAGGCGTCTACCTCTGGGCGTCGCGCTTCTTCACGTTCTATTATTTCGCCCACTTCCTGATCGTGATGCCAGTGATTGGATTGATCGAAACACCGCGTCCGATGCCGTCGAGCGTTGCTGCATCTATGAAATCGGGCCGAGAGTCGGAGTCCACCGACCGCTATCAACCCGTACCTGCAGAATAGGGGTCGCGATGACATCGTATCATGACACAACGAAGAAGGCCGCTGTTACAACAGCGGCTGTACTTCTCGGACTTTTTGGAACACTCGGCGCCAATGCCCAGCAACCGCAAAATCAAAAACCGGATCAGACTGTTTCCGAAGCTCCGTCGAAATCGACCGCGGGTGGCGGCATCGCTCCCGGCCAGACGGGACAGTCAAGCCCATCCGTAACTCCTTCACCGGGTCCATTACCCGGTGTGGACGGCGAGCATGCCCACATTGAACGCCAGCAGTGGACCTTTGGCGGGTTGAACGGGCATTTCGATCAGCGGCAGTTGCAGCGCGGTTACAAGGTTTACAAGACCGTGTGCGCCAACTGTCACAACATGCGGCTCATGTCCTTCCGCAACCTCGGTCAGCCCGGCGGTCCCGAGTTTTCGAAAGAAACTGTTGAACAGATTGCGGCGGAAACTCAGGTTCCCGATGAAACAAAGCCCGGTGAAATGCGCGCGGGCAAGCCCTCGGATCGCTTCCAGTGGATTTACAAGAACGAAAAGGAAGCGGCCGCCGCCCTTGGTGCCATTCCGCCGGATCTGTCGGTCATGGCCAAGGCCCGCACCGTGGAACGCGAGATCGCGTGGTATGCGTTTCCAGTCGTGCTGCTTCGGGATCTCGCAACCCAGTATCAGGAACAGGGTTCGGACTACATCTATGCTTTGCTCAACGGCTATCGCGAACCCCCAGCGAACAAGAAAATCGCGGAAGGCCTGAACTACAATATCGTTTACCCCGGCAATCAGATCGCGATGAAGCAGCCGCTTGAAGATGGGACCGTCGATTACGAGGAAGGCGAGCCCAAGAACACACTAGACCAGCAGGCACGGGATGTGACCGCATTTATCTCGTGGGCGTCGGAGCCTCATCTGGTTGAACGAAAGAAGTTCGGACTTTGGGTTCTTATTTATCTGAGCGTGGTCATTGTGTTACTTTATCTGTCGAAGCAAACATTGTGGCACAGCCGAAAATCTTGAGTGCAAGCGTTCATACGCATGCCGTCTTCGTCCCAGCGCAATGGGCATACGCACCAGGATGAGCGGTAAAGTCGCTTCACGTGGACACCTTAGCATAATTGCAATGTCATGGCCGGGCTTGACCCGACCATGACATTGCAACAGAGATGTAACTCTGTCTATATCACCTTTTTGTTTTTATTGGTTGGCCGCCTCAACGCCGGTTATGACAAAAACGGGACTTTGCAACGGTCTCAGTCAGGAGCGGCCGGATCGCTGGCGGCCTATGAGGGGCTGTTAACGCCGTTCAAGGTGCTGCGACACTTGCCCCAAGTCTCCCGACAGGATAGGGGGGACCCCTAAGTGAGCGCGTGCGTGAAGCTGTGAACGCTTTGCCGGACCTGGCCTAACGAGAAGGATAGACAGGGCCTTCGTAGCGGCGCTGCGGTTCGGCTCGGTCTTGTTCATAACGCTGATCATCGCGTCGTTCTCTGTCGCGGTCGAGGTCGGTATCGACGACAGAGGAAGAACTGGTGTCGCCATAAACGACCCGTGGCACTTTCACCAGTTTTTCCTCGGTGTCGTAACGGACGCGCTCCTTGTACACCTCGCATCCGTGCCCGCAATATCCGTTCTTGAATCGTCCATACCAGCATGACGGTCCACAGTTCTGATCGCAAGGATAGCCTCCGCACTGGAGTGCGGGCAGCGTGTCTGCTGGCAAGGCGGCAGCCGCTGGCACGGGAATGGTATCATCGCCGCGATCATAGTCTCGGTCCGAACGCCGAAACCGGTCGCATTCAATGCCGTCGCAGCGATAGTGATAATGGTAATGGCGGTGATAAATATATCGGCGGTCGAAGCGGCTCAAACCGCGATACCGGCGATTGCGGTTCGTGTAGACGTTCACGGTTCCATAGTTGTTGTGGATCGTGACGCCATCCCTGCTGCCGTAGCGGTAATATCGTCGGCCGTAGCCCGGACGCGGATCGCAGCGGTAGTCGACTCCACAGCCGTAGGGGTAGCCGATCCGCACGCTTTCCGGAGCGGGCGCGCTCACCTGGGCAGACGCGAAATAAGGTGAAGCAAACGAAAGTCCAGGTTGCAGACAAGCGTAAACGACCGCTATCGAAATGACGATCGCCGTCGATCTTAAACGCAATAACACCATTACCAACTCCTATTCGTACTCACTGAATTTATAATCGAATACATGACCATTTGAAATCATCGTGTTGTATTGAGGTTAAAACATCGTTATCTGTTGCGAGTTCTGTGCTGCTCACAACTTCGGCGTTAACGATTAAGTCGGAGCAAGACCTGGAGACCGCCTTGTCACACCATACTGAGGCTTTGAAGACTGCCACGCGACGGCTGACGGCTCCGGATATCCGCGCCAGAAAAAATCAGGGCAAGATCGTGTCGCTGACCGCCTATCATGCGCATACGGCCCGGCTGGTCGATGCGCATGTGGATTTCCTGCTGGTGGGTGATTCTCTCGGCATGGTCATGCATGGTTATGAGACGACGGTGCCTGTGCCCCTCGATCTGATGATCATGCATGGTGGAGCCGTCGTGCGCGGGTCGCGGCGCGCGCTTGTCGTCGTTGATATGCCCTTCGGCACTTACGAGGAATCGCCAGCCATTGCGTTTCGGCATGCAGCCCGCGTGATGAAAGAAACCGGCTGCGGCGCGGTTAAGCTGGAAGGCGGACGCCGCATGGCCGAAACGATCCATTACTTAACAGAGCGCGGCATTCCCGTCATGGCCCACATCGGTCTCACACCACAGTCGGTGAATGTCATGGGCGGGTTCAAAACGCAAGGCCGCAAGCGCGAGGACTGGGCACCGATCGAGGAAGATGCAACGGCAGTCGCCGAAGCCGGTGCATTTGCTGTGGTGCTGGAAGGGATGGCGGAAGGCCTCGCATCGAAAATCACGAAATCAATCGCGATCCCCACGATTGGGATCGGAGCGTCTGCCGACTGCGATGGGCAAATCCTGGTCCTGGAAGATATGCTTGGCTTATCGCCATCGGTGCCGAAGTTCGTTAAAAAGTTTGCAAATCTGGGCGAAGCCATCGAAATTGCTGTCGAAAGCTACGCCGTCGAAGTGCGGCAGGGCAGCTTCCCTGGTATCGAACACGTATATGGTCAGGCGAAGCTGAAGACAGTTGACTGAGAAGTCACGAAAACGCCTAAAAACAAAGCCGTTGATGTCACGATGGCGCACTGCGCCGCGACTGGGAACTTGAAGGCATACCGCCATGACGAACGATGAAGGTTTCTTTCGGGAGGTCGAGGAAGATTATCGCCGCCATCAATTCATGGAGGCCATGCGGAAGTATGGCATCTACATCGCGGGCGCGGCATTCCTGATCGTCGCGGTTGTCGCGGGCTACACCATCAACAGGCACTATGCGCTTAAGGCCGCGGACAAGGGCGGGGACGCATTCGTTGACGCGCTCATCCTTTCGGACGAAGGTAAAACCGGGGATGCGCGCAAAGCTTTTACCGGATTGGCGGAAACCGGGGCATCGTCCTATCGTGTGCTGGCGCGACTTCATATTGCCGCCGACGCCATCGATAAGAAGCAGCCCGATCTAGCGATTGCTCAATACCGAAATGTTTCGGACGATGCCGTGGCACCGTCGGCGTTGCGGGATTTTGCCAAGGTACAACTCGCGGCTTTGAGCGTCGATACGGTGCCTTACGACACAGTGTCAAAAGATTTGGCACCATTCCGGAATGGCAACGGTCCATGGCGATTCCTGGCTAAGGAAACCCTGGGGCTGGCCGCCTTCAAAGCTGGCCGCAAGCAGGACGCGGAAAAGTTGTTTCAGGAAATCTATAGCGATGGCGGCGCACCGCAGGGTATGCGTCAGAGAGCCGAAGTGATGTTGGCGTTGATCGTCGAGAACCCCAAGCCTTCGCTATCCAAAGGAGCTACCGCCAATGACGCCAAGACACAATAACGTGGCAGTGAGAGTGACTGGCGTGCGCACGAAATTTGCGCCGGTGCTTGTGGTAGGCGCCTTGTCTTGCCTCTTGGCCGGATGCGAATCGGCGGGGTTGAGCGCGCCTTCGCTGCCTTCAATGCCAAGCCTTTTCGATGACAAGCCGGTGGAAAAGTTGCCAGGTCGACGGATTTCCGTGCTCAAGGCCGGAGACAAATCGGCGCTGGGCGCCGCCGAGATGACGACTCCGGTCGTGTTGCCGCCCGCTCAGAATAATGCATCGTGGAGCCAGCCTGGCGGTGTGCCGTCGAACGCCCCCGGTCATCTGACCCTTGGTGCCGCGATAAAGACGATCTGGACAACAAGCGCCGGGGAAGGTTCCACCAAGCGTACCCGGCTGACGGCCATTCCCATCGTCTACGACAACAAGGTCTTCACACTCGATGCGGAAGGAACCGCGCGCGCCATCTCCACCGCGAACGGTGGCATTGTCTGGAGCGCAAGTCTCGTTCCAACGGACGACAAGAAATCAAGCTGGAATCCGTTCAACTCGTCAAACGTGGCCCGCGCAGGTTTTGGCGGCGGAATTGCGGCTGAGGGTGGCAAGATCATCGTTGCCAGCGGTTTCGGCACTGTGGTGGCGTTCGAACCGGGTGATGGCAAGGTCATCTGGACCAAAAAGCTGACCGCGCCCATCCGTCAGGCACCGACCGCTGCTGATGGACGGATTTTCGTCGTGACAAGTGAAAGTGAGTTGTTCTGCCTCAGTTCTGCTGATGGCAAAGAGTTGTGGACACAGAAGGGTTTGCCGGAAGCGGCGGCAGCGTTGAACAGCGCCAGCCCTGCCGTGGCCGGAAATCTCGTGTTTGTCCCGTATCCGTCAGGCGAGGTCATTGCGCTGGATGTCAAAACAGGCACGCCGAAATGGACTGAAACATTGGGCAAAGGCGAACTTGGTTCGTCGTCGACGGCCATTGGCGAGCCTGCGCGACCGGTGGTGGATCGCGAGGCGGTTTTTGCCGTGAGCCGGGGCGGGAGCCTGATTGCCACGTCCCGTGAGAAAGGGGATCGGCTGTGGTCGCGCGAAGTGGCGTCGTCGCAAACGCCATGGGTCGCTGGCGATATCCTGTTTGTGGTCGACGTGAGCGGAAAACTGGTCGCTCTGAACCGCAAGGACGGTAAGGTGAGATGGGTCACGGCACTGCCTGACGGTGGCACCTGGAGCGGCCCCGTTCTTGCCGGCGGCAAGCTGTGGCTCGCGTCGTCGAAGGGTCTGCTGGTCGGCGTGGATGGCGTCAGCGGGAGCATCGCCAGCCAGACGAATGTTGGAGGATCGGTGTTGATAACCCCTGTGGTGGCTGAAGGGCGCATGTACGTTCTGACCGATGAGGCCAAGCTCATCGCGATGAACTAAGGCATAGTGTTTTTTGGGGGCGGTGTTTCAGTCGCTTGATATGTTTGTGCAGCGGTCATACAGTCCCATTTATAGGTTAGGAAGAATTGCATGCCCGAACCCGTAAGCCTCGATCACATCCTCGCCATCCAGAAACAGATACTGGATGAGATGAAGACAGTCCGAGCGGAGAACGCGGCAGCGAAGGAACGCGATGGCGAGTCTCGCCAGCAATTTACGTTTGTCTTGGAAACTGTCGTCGAGATGGCGAAAGTCTTGAACACAACTGCTCACGATATCGGCTTTCTAAAAACAGATGTCGGTGTTCTGAAAGCAGATGTCGGTGTTCTAAAAGAAAGCGTCGCAATCATCGAGCATGACGTGTCAGGCATAAAAATGCGGATTGACCGCATCGAGAAGCGTCTAGGCCGTTGAGCCTGTTTAAGGTTAATCACTTACCGAATTGCTTGAGGGCTGCCTGAGCAACGATAAGAGCTTTCCTGAAGCAGTTGTCGGAAGTATCGCCTGAGCGCTGACAGCTATCCAGCCATGCCAGCATCTGCGGAGCGCACTTATTTTGAAGAATAGCCCCGGCGCTTTCTCCGCCGTCAAACGACGAATAGCGCCCATGCTGCGCCTCCGGCATTACGCAGTAAAGAAATTTTCTATTGATGTGTTCCTCGTCTTCTTGAGTTAATGTCGCGAGTTTCGTGGTTGCAGAAGGTTGTTTTGATTTTGGTATTCCGGGATCAAAGACCGATATTGAAACCGCAAATACGGCTAGAAGGGAAACAAAACCGAACAGGATATTACGCTTTTAACAAATACCCACATTGCACTTACCACCCACCTACAATGACGAAGCCCTCGTCTCAAAAAAAAATGGCTACAAATATCGCAACGGGACTGCGGGTTTCTTTGAGAAGCCAGACTCATGCTTATCTATAAGCTAATATCAGCGAAAGAACTTAAAAGGCGAGATCGAATAACGCTAAGCATCGGTCCGCGCGTTGATGTATGTTAAAGTGCATATCGCGACTCGCGTAAACACGAACCGGTTATTGTTTTGGAAACGACTATCGCCATCATCGGCAGGCCGAACGTCGGCAAATCAACGATTTTCAACAGGCTGGCAGGAAAAAAACTTGCCCTGGTGGACGACATGCCGGGACTGACGCGCGACCGCAAGGAAACGCGGCTTAGGCTCGGCAAACACGCTGTTGTGTTGACGGACACGGCCGGGATTGAAGACGCGGCCGAGGGCAGCATCGAAGCGCGTATGCGCGAGCAAACCGAGCAGGCGGTTTCCGACGCGGATGTGCTTTTGTTCGTGATCGATGCGAGAGCCGGTCCCACGCCTACAGATACATCCATCGCCGCGCTGGTCCGTTCGTCGGGCAAGCCTTATGTCCTTGCCGCCAACAAAAGCGAAGGCCGTGCCGCGGACGATGGCTTTTACGCCGCCTTTGAACTGGGTCTCGGGGAAGCCATTGCGATTTCGGCCGAGCACGCGTTGGGTTTCCCCGATTTGATCTCGGAACTCGGTCATCGCGTCAACGACGCTGTCTCGGAGAGAGGAGATGACGAAGACGACAACGCGCAATCAGATCGCGACCGCCCCTTGCGACTCGCCATCGCCGGTCGTCCCAACGCGGGCAAGTCTACCCTCGCCAACGCGCTCCTCGGCGAAGATCGTATGATCACCGGCCCCGAAGCCGGCTTGACCCGCGATGCGATCTCGGCGGACTTCACCTGGCAGGATCGCGCCATCCGTCTGTTCGATACCGCAGGCCTTCGCCGCAAGGCACGGATCGTGGAGCGGCCCGAAACCCTGGCCGTTGGCGACGCGCTCCGGGCGATCCGCTTTGCCGAGGTGGTGATCGTGCTTCTGGATCAAGAGCAGCCGTTCGAAAAACAGGACCTGACCATTGCAGACCTCGTCGAGCGGGAGGGCCGGGGCCTTGTGTTCGCGGTCAACAAGTGGGATCTGGTTGAAAAACAGCAGGCTCGCCTCGCAGAGTTGCGCAAAGAGGCCGAACGCCACCTGCCTCAGTTGATCGGCGCACCGCTTGTTGCCGTGAGCGCGTTATCGGGACAGGGCCTCGACCGGCTCATGCAGGCGGTTTTTTCCGTTTATGAAGCCTGGAACAGCCGCGTTCCCACCGGCGAGTTGAACCGGTGGCTTGCCGAAGCCCTCGAACGGCACGCGCCTCCCGCTGTTTCCGGTCGCCGCATCAAGCTTCGATATATGACTCAGGCAAACGCTCGTCCGCCCACATTCATCCTTTTTTCCTCGCGTCCTGAGGCCGTTCCGGAAGCATACTTGCGTTATTTGACCAACGATCTCAAACGAACCTTCAAGCTCGGGCCGACGCCCGTTCGCCTTCATGTTCGCAAAACGCGAAATCCCTACACCGCAGTAGGCGGAGACCGTGACTGAGTTTCTGTTCTATCATCTGGAAGAGCAACCGCTTCAGGCGATTTTGCCCGCGCTGCTGGAAAAGACGCTGGCGCGTAGTTGGCGTGCCTGCGTGCGGTTTGCGACCCGGGAACGGCTTGAGGCCATGGACGCGACACTGTGGACTTATCGCGACGACGCCTTTTTACCCCACGGCACGGTCGACGACGGGGCCGCGGATAAACACCCGATCGCCTTAACGCTCGACGAAGCGAACCCCAACGAGGCATCGGTCGTGTTTCTGCTCGACGATGTGGACGAGCCGAACCCGTCTCGATACGCGCGCGTTGTGCGGATTTTCAACGGCCGCGATGAGGTCTCACTTTCCAAAGCGCGTGAGGCCTGGCGCGCGGCGAAAGCAAGCGGATTCGATGCCAGTTACTGGCGGCAGAACGCGGCTGGCGTTTGGGCCAAGGCGGGTTAGCATCCCGAGCATGGGAGGTCGCGATCTCCGAACTTGTTACGTACCTGTTCGGCCGCAATAAGCCTCGCGCTATTATGCTGGTATGTTGGCCAGTCCAGTATGTAACTTTCATCGGCCTGATTGCCCCAGGATTGTCATACATAGCGAGAGTCGCGCGAAAAGCTCAAGGTATGGCCCTGGCGAACACGCCTCGATGATCGGATAAAGTTCATCAGGTTTCCGGGAGTGCTCCTGCTTGCGGCTTTCCATGTAGTTCACCTGACGACGACCCGGTACAAGCGTCCTCGCATTTTTCCCGCGAACGCCGAATCACACCAGTTCCGTGACATTGCGAAAGTAGAAGCCAACGCCGCGCCCGTCCGATCCGTCATCTTTGAGGATTTTATGCTAGGGTCAGGACCTGTTAATTTACCGATTCCCATCGGTTGGCAAATTAGATTCAAGGGTTTGGCAGGAGGATCTGTCATGACCGATTTGCTTTGGTTGACGGACGCCCAGCTTAACCGCATCAAGCCATACTTCCCTTTGTCCCACGGCGTGCCTCGCGTTGACGACCTCCGTGTCATCAGCGGCATCGTTTTTGTGATCAGGAATGGTCTGCGCTGGCGGGATGCGCCGCGCGAATACGGACCTCACAAAACGCTCTGCATCAGGTTCATGAGGTGGAGTCGGATGGGCGTTTTCGACCGTATCTTCGCAAGCCTTGCCGGCAAAGGCGGAAAACCCGACCGGCTCATCATCGATGCAACGCACCTCAAGGCACACCGCACAGCAGCCAGCCTGCTAAAAAGGGGTTTCGCGGGAAAATGATTCACTGGATCATTTCTCTTCCGCTCAATCCCCGCCGTATAGGGCGGACCAAGGGCGGCCTGAACTCAAAACTGCATGCCGTGACCGATGGTGACGGCAAGCCCTTGGTCCTGCTGCTGACGGAAGGGCAGATGAACGACCACAAAGGGGCAAGGATCATGCTTCCCAAGCTGCCGAAAGCCAAATCGCTGACCGGCGACCGCGGTGGAGCCTGCCCTCGGGCTTGACCCGGGGGACAGCGACTGGTTCCGCAACACCTTGATCGAAAAAGATCGAGCCCTGCATTCCGCCAAAAAAGAACCGCAAAATCCAGCACGACTACGACAAGGCCTTGTACAAGAAGCGCCACAGGATCGAAAACACCTTCGGCTGGCTTAAGGACTGGCGGCGCATCGCAACACGATATGACCTATGCGCCCACACGTTCTTTTCAAGCATCTGCATTGCAGCAAGCTTCATCTTCTACCTGAAATAATGAGTCCTGAGCCTAGTCATTCAGGTCGAGAAGCACAAAGTCTGGGCGATCGCCACAAGGTTGACTATGATAACAAAGCAAATAAAAACGGGTTCCGACATGCAAAAAATCACGACTTTTCTCTGGTTTGATGGAAATGCCGAAGAGGCGGTTGCATTCTACACGTCCGAATTCAGGGACGCCAAGGCGGGCGATATCTTGCGACATGGCAAGGCAGGTCCCGGCCCCGAAGGCACCGTGCTGACGGCTTCGTTTGAGTTGTCCGGGCAGCAGTTTACCGCACTGAACGGCGGACCGCACTTCAAGTTCAACGAGGCGATCTCGTTTGTCGTGCATTGCGAAGATCAGGCCGAAGTTGATTACTATTGGGAAAGACTCACCGAAAATGGCGGCGCGGAAAGCCAGTGCGGATGGCTGAAAGATAAATTCGGGCTGTCCTGGCAAATTACGCCGAGCGTCCTCCTCGAACTTATCAGCGATCCCGACCCGGAAAAATCGGAGCGCGTCATGCGGGCGATGATGCAAATGGTGAAGATCGATATCGAAACAATAAAAAGAGCGCATGCTGGTGCCTAATTCTCTTCGCCTAACAAAAAAGTTTCGGGAGAAAACCATGAACTCATTCGATTACATCCGCGCTACATCCGTTGCCGATGCGGCTAAAGCCTTAGCAGCCTCGCCGGATGCCACATTGATCGCGGGCGGCCATACCCTGATCCCCACCATGAAGCAGGGTCTCGCAAAGCCTTCCGCCATCGTGGACATCAGCGGCATTGCCGAATTGAAAGGCATCAGGAAAGAAAGTAACGCGTTCCTTATCGGCGCGGCGACGACGCACGCCGAAGTGGCAGCCAACGCCGATCTTCGCACCGCGATCCCAGCCCTGGCGCAATTGGCCGGTGGTATCGGCGACCCACAGGTACGCCATCGCGGCACCATTGGTGGCTCGGTCGCAAACAACGATCCCGCCGCCGATTACCCAGCCGCCGTCCTCGGCCTTGGTGCAACCATCGTCACCAACAAGCGCCACATCGAAGCAGACAAATACTTCACCGGCATGTTCCAGACCGCGCTGCAACAGGGCGAAATCATCACGGCGATCCGGTTTCCAATTCCGGAAAAGGCGGGTTACGCGCGGTTCCAGCAACAGGCATCCCGCTATTGCCTTGTCAGCGTGTTTGTGGCCAGGACGAGAGGCGGAATGTTCTCGTCTGGCGATGTGCGCGTGGCTGTATCGGGTGCCGGTGCGAACGGCGTGTTTCGGGTGCCGCCCATGGAGCAGGCATTGAAAACTAATTTCACGCCCGCCGTGTTGCAAGGCATCTCTGTGCCCGCAAACGGTTTGATGGGCGAAATGCATGGCGCACCGGATTACCGCGCTGCTTTGATTTCGGTCATGGCGGAACAGGCGGTTGGTCAGGCCGCATGACGGACGCGATCCCCGACCTGCAGCCAAGCGCGCAAAGAGTTGCCGAAGCCGCGCGTCACCTCGGTCTCGATATCATGATCATCGAAATGGCAGCCAGCACCCGCACGGCGGAAGAAGCGTCACACGCCTGTGCTTGCGAGATTGGGCAGATCGTGAAATCACTCGTTTTTAAGGGCAGGCAAACGGGCGCGGCTTATCTCTTTCTTGTGTCCGGGGTCAACCGCGTCGACGAGGAAAAAGCCAGTTCGGCCATCGGCGAACCGTTGATCCGTCCCGATGCGGCATTTGTACGAGCCGTGACGGGTTATGCCATAGGCGGCATTCCGCCATTCGGGCATGACACGCGTCTGCCGACATTCATCGACGAAGACTTGCTGGCATTCGAAAGCGTCTGGGCGGCAGCAGGTACGCCGCGCACGTTATTTTCAGTGGGCCCGAGACGTCTTGCAGAGGCGACGGATGCCATCGTCCTGAGGGTTTGCTGATGACAGCGATCCCCCAAACGGTCGCGGAAACGGTGAAACTCCTCAAAAACCGCGGTTATCTCACGAGCGATGCGGTGGCGACGGCAGTCTTCCTGTCGCTCAAGCTCAAGCGCCCGTTGTTGCTTGAGGGGGAGGCAGGCGTCGGCAAAACGGAAGTCGCCAAGGTGCTCGCGTCGGTGCTTCAAAGACCCCTGATCCGGCTGCAATGTTACGAGGGCCTCGATCTCGCATCCGCCGCCTATGAATGGGATTACACGCGCCAGCTTCTGCATATCCGGCTGGAAGAAGCGTCACGCAAAGGAGCACCTGAGCCAGCGCTCGATGACGGGGACAAACCGCCCGATTGGAACGTGAAGCGACCGTTACAACGCTCGCCTCTGGAAAACGGCATTTATTCGGAGCGGTTTTTGCTGAAACGACCGCTGGTGCAGGCCCTTGAACTCGCGGCGGATGGCAAAGCGCCAGTCCTGCTCATCGACGAACTCGACCGCGCCGACGAGCCGTTCGAAGCATTCTTGCTCGAAATTCTCGCCGATTATCAGATCACGATCCCCGAACTCGGAACCATTCGCGCCGCCGAACCGCCCATCACGATCATTACCTCAAACCGCACGCGCGAGGTTCACGACGCGGTTCGACGGCGCTGCTTTTATTGCTGGATCGATTATCCGAACGCTGTGCGCGAGCGTGAGATCCTCGGACTGAAGCTTCCCGATGCCCCGGCACTGCTCACGGCACAAATCGTCGACTTCGTGCAATCGATCCGGCGCATGGACCTTTATAAAAACCCCGGCATTTCCGAAACGATCAACTGGGCGCAGGCTTTGACCAGCCTCGATTGCGTGGCACTCGATCTGGAGGCCGTAAACTCCACTTTAGGCACGCTTCTCAAATATCAGGATGATATCGCGAAAATTCATGGTAGTGAAGCGGCCCGCTTGCTGGACCAGGTAAAATCTGCCGCGCGCCAAGCCACGTTTCAAGCCGAAACCAAAGCCGCTTCCTAAAACTGCACAAGCAACAGAGAGATACCGACTGCGATGTCAATCGTCGAAACGACCCGCGCCTACGAAAACTGGATGAAAAAACATATAGACGTTGTGGGGTCTGACCTTAAGGTCAAGCATGAAAAGATGGCGGATCCGGAGTCAGCCTTTCCCTTTTTCCGCGCGACGTTTTATCATTGGGCATCCCAGTTCCATAACGTTTGCGGCGACGTCGCCGACGCGCCGAAACTTCTCGCGGTCGGCGATCTGCATATCGAAAATTTCGGCACATGGCGAGATGCGGAAGGACGCCTGATCTGGGGCGTGAACGACTTCGACGAAGCCGCGCCTATGCCGTATACGGTCGATCTCGTGAGGCTTGCGGCAAGTGCGTTGCTCGCAATCGAGACTGGAACGTTGCATGCCAAGGGCGACGAGGCCATTGAGACGATTCTGGAGGGATATCGAGAACCCATGGAAAAAGGCGGCGCAATCCCGTTCGTGCTGGAAGAACAGAACGCTGAATTGCGCAAAATGGCCATGGGAAGCGAGCGGAAACCGCAGAAGTTCTGGTTGAAGCTCGAAAAATGTGAGGACATAGAGGCTCCGAAAGATGTAGTGAAGCTGCTACGCAAACAGCTTCCCGATGAGTCCGATGGCATAAGGATCGTTCATCGCGTGGCCGGTCTTGGCAGTCGTGGACGGCCGAGATACGTGGCGCTCGCAAATTGGCGCGGCGCACGGGTCGCGCGCGAAGCAAAAGCGGCCTTACCGCCGGCTTATGTATGGGCGACCGATGGTTCCAGCAAGAAAAGCTATTACGAGAAAGTCGTCGATGCCGCCGTTCGGGTGAAAGACCCGTTCCTGAAAATCAAGGACGACTGGATCGTGCGCAGGTTGTCACCCCATTGTTCACGGATCGAGTTCATGCAGGTGCCCGAGGGCCCAGACGATCTGCTGATCCTGAAAGCCATGGGACAGGAAACCGCGAACATTCATCTTGGTTCAAAAGATGAGCGCTCAGCGGTCTGCAAAGACCTTGCGGCGCGGAGTCATGGCTGGCTCGAACAAGCCGCACATAAAATGGTCGAAGCAACGCGCGGCGATTGGACGACGTGGCGCGCGGCTGTTTCGCAGCGACAAGCGGATTGAAGTGAGGCGGGATGCGCGGTTCAATCCGCAACGTGCCCAGCTGCCGTGTCTGCGCATCTTTTGTAGACCGAGAAGTCAGGACTGTAGAAACTGTCTTGAACCTGAACGCAATACGCTTTACTCGCGGATAACTCGCGCGCCATGGCGGGCCGTTTCGGAAAACAGTAAACTGAGCGCCATCGGGACCACGGCCTCAGGGGCGGGTAGGGTTGTCTCGTCTTCACCCGGAAACGCCTGCCGACGCATTTTCGTGCGTGTCGCACCGGGGTCGAGCAAATTAACGCGAACGTTGGTGGTCTCGACTTCCGCCGCATACGTTTTGGCAAGGGCTTCCAGAGCCGCCTTCGAAATGGCGTATGGACCCCAATAAGCGCGGCAACTCAATGCGGCTCCTGATGTCAGAAACAAAACGCGAGCCGCGGGGGCCAAACGCAAAATTGGATCGAGGGTGCGGATAAGCCGCCAGTTGGCAGTCAGGTTGAGCGTCATCACTTCGGTAAAATCCGCTTCCTTGACATGCGACAAAGGGGTCAACGGGCCAAGAATGCCCGCATTTCCGACAAAAATGTCCAGCCGCTGCCAGCGTTCGTAGAGGGTCGGGCCAAGTTGATCGATTCTTGCCAAATCACGCAAATCCAGTCGAAGCAGAGAAACCTGACCGCCCCGGGCCTTGATTTCGTCATGGACTTCTTCGAGACCGGCTTTCTGGCGGGCAAGTGCGATCACGTGTGCACCCTGATCGGCAAGGCCGATGGCAATAGCACGACCGATGCCTCTGGATGCCCCAGTGACAAGCGCAACTTTCCCGTCAAATCGAGGTAGCGGTTCAACCATGTATCGTGCCAGCACTGAAACCTGGAAAATGTCGCATTCAGATCAAATTATCATGTATGTCGCCGCGCGTTCCTTGACCGCACTCAGGATGAGCACCGGGACCTACACTTCGACACTTACATGTCCTCGCCATGGATTTACGCCTTCGCGTGCATGGAAATTTGTGTAGGCCGAAACTGTCTTCACCGAAGCATTATGACCGGGCATCGAGCGTCATACGGCAGTCATTAAAGAAAGATGCCTTTGTTTGACGACCTCGGAGCAACCCTGATCCGTAAGGCTGGTCGGATAGTCGCCGGTGAAACAATGGTCGGTGAACCGTGGTTGCGCCGGATCGCGCTTTGGATATCCAAGCGCCCGGTAGGTGCCGTCTACCGTGAGAAACGCAAGGCTATCGCACTGAAGAAGCTCGCGCATGCCCTCCAGATCGTAGTTGGCAGCCAAAAGCATGGTCGCGTCGGGCAGGTCGATCCCATAATAGTCGGGGTATTTGATGGGCGGACACGCGATGCGCATATGAACTTCCTTCGCACCGCGCTCGCGCATCATCGTCACGATTTTCGTCGACGTCGTTCCGCGCACGACGCTGTCATCAATGAGAACGATGCGCTTGCCGACAACTGAGGTGCTCGGCGTCGGGTTATGTTTCAGCTTCACGCCCAACTTGCGGATGCGTTGCTCGGGTTCGATAAACGTGCGTCCCACATAATGATTTCGGATGATCCCAAGCTCGAAGGGTAAACCGGTTTGCTGGGCATAGCCGATAGCCGCTGGCACGCCGGAGTCCGGAACCGGAATAACAACATCGGCATCGGCCGGCGACTCGATCGCAAGTTCCCGGCCGAGTGCTTTCCGCACATCATAGACGCACTGTCCGCCCATGATCGAGTCCGGGCGGGCAAAATAAATATACTCGAACAGACAGGGCCGCGCGGGGCGTGCCGGGAATGGTTTATGACTTTCGATGCCGTCTTTTGAAATGACGACGATCTCGCCGTTCTCCACCTCGCGCACAAACCGCGCACCGATGATATCCAGCGCGCAGGTTTCGGATGCGAGGATGGTTGCGTCGCCGAGTTTGCCGATGACCAGTGGACGAATGCCGAGCGGGTCGCGAACGCCGATGAGCTTCTTATTGGTCATGCAGACAAGGGCATACGCGCCCTCGATGCGGCGGAGCGCGTCGATGAAGCGGCTCATGAACCCGTTTCCGCGCTCTTTGCTTCTCGCGATCAGATGGACAATGACTTCGGTGTCCGACGTCGATTGAAAGATCGCGCCGGAGGTGACGAGGTTGGAGCGGATGTCGAGTGCGTTGGTGAGATTGCCGTTATGCGCCAAAGCAAGACCGCCGACATCAAGGTCGGCAAACAAGGGCTGAACGTTGCGCAGTGCTGTTTCGCCGATTGTCGAGTAGCGAACATGACCGATGGCGCTGGCTCCGCGCAGGTGATCGATGACGGGCTGCGCGCTGAAATGATCACCGACCAGCCCCAGCCTTCGCTCGGCATGAAACTGAAGACCATCGAATGAGACGACGCCAGCCGCTTCCTGACCGCGATGCTGTAGCGAATGTAGCCCAAGCGCGGTTAACGCTGCGGCGTCCGAATGGTTGAAAACGCCGAACACGCCGCAATCTTCGTGGGGCTTATCGGCCTCAAGCTCATCATCAGACAGCATCGAAACCCAACTCCCGTAACCGAGGCCAAGTGCCCGCCAGATATCAAGTGCGGTCGCCTTCCGGTGCCGGTGTGGCAGGGCGATCTCCGCGTTTCAGTATGGACTCAGGGTTATCTGGCAGGATGGATTTAATGCCTTCCCCCACACTTACAATGACTGGCAGGGAACGCGCCTGTTTGACCCAGGCGGGAAAGTCTTTCTGATCGTAGACTTGCCCAACGATCAGGTATGCGATCACCACCAATATAAGGCCGCGCACCAATCCATAAACAAAACCAAGGCTGCGGTCTACAGCTCCGACCTTGCTGTCGAGAACGCGGTCGGACAGGCTTATGGTCAGAAAGCTGAACAGGATGAGCGAGATCAGGAACACCGACAAGATCAGAACCGCGTCGGCGAGCATCTGCGTGTCGATGAGGCGGCGCATATCTTCCCGGAATGCCTGATATGCGAACAGGGTTACAAGGGCTGCAAGCGCCCACGACATGATGGACAGCATCTCGCGAGTCAAGCCCCGCAGCATGGCGAGCAAACCTGAAACAATCATTATCGAAATCAGGATGATGTCGAGGCCCTGAACCGGCATGAGCCACTACCCTTTCATGCGGAAGTCACGACTGCGCCGGGCTGCCTTTCCCAAGCGGTTAACTCTTAGGCCGGTTCACTCGAAAAGAATAGCCAAATCTTTAAGTTCCCCAAGCCTGCACAGGCGAAGCGAGCCGGGGTCGGCCCTCTCTCCGGCGGTTGGCAGATGAGCGCTCCGAAACCCGAGTTTCTGAGCTTCCCGCAACCGTGCTGCTGTCTGCTGGACAGGCCGAAGCAGGCCCGACAGCCCGATCTCGCCGAAATAAACGCTATCGCGAGGCAACGCGGTGCCAGCATGAGCGGAAAGAAGCGCCGCCGCCACCGCCAGATCTGCGGCAGGCTCCTGAATGCGAAGGCCGCCCGCAACGTTCAGATACACATCCTGATTGCTCATTTTAATGCCGCATCGCGCTTCCAGCACGGCGAGGATCATCGACAACCGGTTTTGATCCCAGCCCACCACAGCCCGGCGGGGCGCTGCATAAGGCGACGCGGCCAGCAGCGCCTGCACCTCCACCAGCAACGGGCGCGTGCCTTCAATCCCTGCAAAGATGGCGCTGCCTGGAACGTCTGAATCGCGTTCGCTTAAAAAAATCGCCGACGGGTTGGCTACCTCACGAAGGCCATCGCCGTGCATGTCGAAGACGCCGATCTCATTTGCCGGGCCGAAGCGGTTCTTGGTGGCACGCAGCAGACGCAGATTGTGGCTCGTCTCTCCCTCGAAGGTGAGAACCGTATCCACCATGTGCTCGATCACCTTTGGCCCGGCGATCTGCCCGTCTTTCGTCACATGACCAACAACGACCACAATCGTACCCCGCGACTTCGCCAGCGCTATTAACGCCTGCATGCTTGCGCGAACCTGACTGACCGTGCCAGGCGCCGATTCGATGCTTTCAGTCCACAGGGTTTGTATGGAGTCGATGACCACGAAGTCCGGCGGTGCGGCTTCGACCGTGGCCAAAATGCGCTCGACGCAGGTTTCAGCCACGAGGCCAAGCGGCGAGCCACTCAAGCCAAGCCGCGCGCCACGCATGCGGATTTGGCCGGTGGCTTCCTCGCCGGAAAAATAAAGTGCCGTGTGCCCTCCGGTCGCGATAGCCGCCGCCGCCTGCAAGAGCAGCGTGGACTTGCCGATGCCCGGCTCGCCGCTGAGCAACACCGCCGAGCCATGCGCGAAGCCGTCACCCACGGCGCGGTCCAGTTCGCCGATGCCCGTTGCGATGCGGGCCACGTCGCGTTCCTGTGCGTCCATGCTTTCGATTGCGGTGGTTTTCGCGCGACGCTTGGCCTTGGCAGTGACTCCGCCAGGTGCGCCAGCCGCAGATGCTTCGACCGTCAGGCTGTCCCAGGTGCCGCACGACGGGCATTTGCCGTGCCATTTGTTTGAGACGGCACCGCAGGACTGACAGACGTAGTCTGATGTGAGTTTTACCATGCAACGCACTCGGTCGTACACATGCGTTGATTGTTATACTTGTGGTCATGGCCGGGCTTGACCCGGCCATCCAGAGTGGGCAGCCGCAGTTTAACAAGAATAAGCTGGATGGCCGGGTCAAGCCCGGCCATGACACGATTCCAGTTATCCATCCACATAAACCCGATGATAACGTCGACCCAGCGAGGTCAGCACCTCATAGCCGATGGTGCCCGCGTAGGCCGCGAGATCGTCCACAGTCTGCCGCTCGCCCAGCAACTCAAGCCACCCTCCGCGAGTGATTTCGTCATCCGGGACATCGGTGACATCGAACATGGTCAGATCCATGGAAACGCGCCCGAGCAACGGCACGCGATGGTCGCCGATATACCCGCAAGGCCCGTCGCGGGTATCGCTGGCGGAAAAACCGCGGAAGAAGCCGTCCGCATAACCCGCCGTCACGGTCGCGATTTTTGTGCGGCGTTTCAGCGTCTGCGTCGCGCCATAACCGACCGTCTCGCCCCGCCCCGCCCATCTCACCTGCGCGATGCGTCCATAGAGCCAGACCACGGGCTGCATCGGGTTAGCGCCTGCGGTCTGCGCACGGCCGCCATAGAGCGCGATACCGGGGCGGGTCATGCCACCATGAAAATCTGGTCCTAGAAACACGCCGGCGGAGTTTGCGATGCTGGCCCTCACGTCAGGAAGCCGCGCCGTTATTTCATGGAATCGAGCGAGCTGTTGCTGGTTTAACGGATGCGCAGGCTCATCGCCGCACGCAAGATGGGTCATCAGGATGGTGTTATCAAAGGCGGGGCCAAGCTGTTCAAGTTCGTCTATGGAGGCATGCGCATCGGCCATCGACAAGCCAAGCCGCGTCATGCCCGTATCGATGTGTACGGCGGCAGAGTGCATTTTGCTCTGCGATTTGCAGAAGGTCACCCACTCCGCGATTTCGGCCAAGCTGCCAAGCACGGGCCGGGCACCGCACTGTACGAACTTGAATGCCGTGCCGGGCAGCAGCCCATCCAGCACATATTTATCGACACCGGATGTCGGCCCAAGCGCTTGCGCTTCGGCTAGCGTGGCGACGAAGACCGTTTTGCAGCCAGCGCTCTGCAACGCGCTCAGAATTTCCCGCGCGCCAAGTCCATAACCATCCGCTTTGATGACGGCGGCTGTTTCTGCGGCGGGTGCAAGGCCGCACAATGTTGCGTAATTTTTGCGAAGTGCGGCGCGATCCACGACGATGACGCCCGTCGCTTCGGCCGGTAGCGCCAGATCGGCAAAACGCGCGTTCGGCAGCGGCGCGACATCCGCGTCGGCTTTCCGCGACTGCGATCGCCCCATCGACTTGAATCCGCGTCCTAGTATCTGATTGACCATCTACTCATGCCGCTCCGGCAGTTTGCGATCATCCGCCAGGTCGCCAAAGCGCGTGATCTCGGCCTGGAATTGCAGCCGCACCGTGCCCGTTGGACCATGACGCTGTTTGCCGATCACAACCTCCGCCAACCCTTGCGCCTGATCCATCTCGTCCTGCCACTTCTGGTGTTCTTCCACCTTGGCGAGGCTCGGTTCACGTCGCGATACATAATATTCCTCGCGATACACGAACATCACCACGTCGGCATCTTGCTCGATAGAGCCACTCTCGCGCAAGTCTGATAGTTGCGGACGCTTGTCATCACGGTTTTCCACCTGGCGGGAAAGCTGCGACAGCGCCACGATGGGCACCGCGAGTTCCTTGGCCAGCGCCTTGAGGCCGACCGTGATTTCCGATACCTCCTGCACACGCCCTTCCGCGGACCGCTTAGCCGAACCGCTCAAGAGTTGAAGATAGTCCACCACGAGCAGGCCGAGGCCCTTCTGCCGTTTCAGCCGTCGCGCGCGCGCTGCCAACTGCGCGATGGTGATGCCGCCCGTATGGTCGATGAACAGAGGAAGCGTCTGCAACTCCTGCGACGCCGTGACAAGGCGCGCAAATTCATCCTCCTGGATCATCCC
This sequence comes from Rhodomicrobiaceae bacterium, assembly GCA_965247345.1. GTDB lineage: Bacteria > Pseudomonadota > Alphaproteobacteria > Rhizobiales > Rhodomicrobiaceae > Rhodomicrobium. The sequence continues at coordinate 228,524 of CBDFGZ010000018.1, forward strand.
GCGCCGGATTTTCTCGGACGGAATTTGCGCCTGCTCCGCAAGAATACGGGTTGCTAGCTGTTCGGACGACATTTCGAGGCTGAAAAACCCGACAATGCCGCCATCCACGGTTTCATCCATGCCTTTGTCGCCCATGGCCTTGCGATGAGCCTTGGCGATATTGAACGCGATGTTGGTGGCAAGCGCCGTCTTGCCCATGGACGGTCGGCCAGCGAGGATGATGAGGTCGGAGTTTTGCAGTCCGCCCATCATCCGGTCGAGATCTTTCAGGCCTGTGGATAGGCCCGATAACCCGCCTTCGCGCTCATAGGCTTTGCTGGCCATTTCGATGGCATCGGCGGTGGCATCGCCAAACGCCATGAAGCCGGAGCCATACTTGCCCTTTTCCGCTAGATCGAACAGCCGCTGTTCAGCTTCCTCGATCTGGCTCTGCGGCGGCGCATCCACGGGCGAATCGTAGGCCACGTTCACCATATCTTCGCCCAGCACGATCAGATTACGTCGAACGGCGAGATCATAAATCACGCGGCCATAATGCTCTGCGTTGATAACCGTGGTGGCGCTGGCCGCAAGCCGGCCGAGATATTGCGCGACGGTCAGCGAACCTATGGGCGGATCGTTGGCAAAAAATGCTTTGAGCGTAACGGGTGAGGCATGCTTGCCCGCGCCGATGATCTTCGACATCACGTCATAAAGACGCCCGTGCAGGGGTTCGAAGAAATGATTGATCTGTAAAAACCCTGAAACGCGATCAAGCGCCTCATTGTTGATCAGCATCGCACCAAGCAGCGCCTGTTCGGCCTCGATGTTGTGGGGTGCCTGACGGAACGGCAGCGCGGCGAGCTGTTCGTCGAGTGAGGCGGTGGACGAATGGAATGGCATCGCGGGAGCTGTTTTCATGACCGCATCAAGACCTGATTCCCATCGAGTTGCGAAAGCAACCCAAGGCGGTAGCCGAGCTTGATCGCACAGAATAATATTTTTATAGGACAAATGGTTAACGCGTGCGGGCACAGCTTGACTGCGGTTTCCGAACCGCGACTCGCGAAGCCGCATATGTCGCTTCCCACGTTGAGCTTACATAGTCATTCAAATCAGATTATTGCTCATTGGCGAAGACCCTTTGTGCAAGGATTTGGCAGGTAACGTTGAAACGTGAAGATACGAACAAAACCGCCCCTGCCGATAGCATGGCTCCTGTCATCGTGGTAACGGGAATGCAGTTTGAAGCGGCGATTGCCGGCGGACCCGGCGTATCAGTGATCTTGGGTCAAAATCGCGCTAAGCTTTCGGATCGTCTTCACGGCCTGATTGCCAACGGAGCGCGAGGGATTGTCAGCTTTGGAACGGCAGGCGGCCTTGATCCCTCAATGGCGGCAGGGACCGTAATCGTTGCATCGGCTGTTGCTGGGGTCGGCCGTTATCATGACACAGACAAAGCGTGGTCAGCGGAACTGCTTTCCGCGATCCCTGATGCGCAAAGCGCGGTGATTGCTGGTGTCGATGCGCCGGTGGTGTCGGTACAGGCAAAACACGCTCTGCGGGAAGCGACTGGAGCCGCAGCCGTGGACATGGAGTCAGGCCTGGCAGCCGAAGTCGCCGCACGTTATGTCGTTCCGGTGGTCGTTCTACGTATCATCGTCGATCCCGCCGACAGGTCAATCCCGATCAGCGCATTGGTCGGGATCCGGGACGACGGAACATCAAATCCGCTCGCAGTCATCCGTTCGCTTTTACGCCGACCGAAGGACCTGCCCGCGATCATCCGGCTCGCCAGCGATGTGAGCCGCGCGAAAGCGGCGTTACTCCGCAGCCGTCAGGCGCTGGGGCCGCTCTTCAGCCTGCCTGATGCTGGCAAGTTCCCTTTCCACATGAAGTGAGTGAACGAAGGCGGCAGGACGTTGCTTTTCCAGCGAGATTTCCGGTGCCATCGGTCCCTTGGTCCTGATCCCCCGGAACGCCAGAGCGATCATCTTCAGCGGATTCGATATGGCGACATGGGCGGCGGTCGGCTCATAACCGCAGTGCGCCATGCAGTCGGCACACTTTTCGTAGCTTCCCGTGCCGTAGCTGTCCCAGTCCGTCGTGTCCATCAACTCGGCGAATGTCTTGGTGTAGCCCTCGCCAAGCAGATAGCAAGGCTTCTGCCATCCGAAGATATTACGGGTCGGCATACCCCATGGGGTGCAATGAAATTCCTGGTTTCCGGCAAGGAAGTCGAGGAACAGGCTTGAATGCGCGAGCGTCCAGTTTTTGCCTTTTCCAAGCGCAAACACATCGCGGAACAGTTCTTTCGTCTTCCTGCGGTTAAGAAAATGCTCCTGGTCCGGCGCTCGCTCATAGGCATACCCCGGTGAGATGGAAACACCGACACCAATTTCCTTGCACATATCGAGAAAGCTGGCGATGTCCTCGGCTTTATGTCCGTCGAAAATCGTGGCGTTGACGTTGACCGCGAACCCTTTGGATTTCGCCACCTTGATCGCCGCAACAGCCTTGTCATACACGCCGGGCTGGCAAACGGATTTGTCGTGATGGTCTTTCAGGCCGTCAAGATGAACGGAGAAAAACAGGTATGGTGACGGCTCGAAGAGATGCAGCTTTTTTTCCAGAAGCAGAGCATTCGTGCACAGCGACACAAACTTTTTGCGCGCAACGAGTCCTTTGACGATCTCGCCGATTTCCTTATGGATTAGCGGCTCGCCGCCGGGAATAGCAACCATCGGCGCACCGCATTCATCGGCTGCATCGAGGCATTCTTTCACGGAAAGCCGCCGGTTGAGGATCGGATCGGGATAGTCGATCTTGCCACATCCCGCACACGCCAGATTGCAGCGGAACAGCGGCTCAAGCATCAGAACGAGCGGATATCGCTTACGACCGATCAGCTTCTGCTTGAGAAGATAGGCTCCGATCCGTCTTTCCTGGAAAAACGGTAAAACCATAGCATTCCGCTCCTAATTTACGATTCGCCGTGCAAACGAGCATCCGCCCACGATCAAGCTGCCCATAAGAATATGTGGAAGTAATGATGCGAATTCAAACGGATTGAAGCTCCGCAGGAAGGCGAAACTCCACGTTTTCTTGAACTCCTGGTAAATTTGCCACTTCCACTGTTCCAAGGTGCTTTAAGCTATCGATGACGTGCTGAACCATCGCTTCGGGGGCAGACGCGCCAGCCGTTAAACCGATCACACGCGCGTCCTTGACCCAATCCGGATCGAGTTCAGTTCCGTCTGCCAACAAATAGCTCGGGATGCCGGCCTCGGCGCCAATTTCCCGCAGCCGGTTGGAATTTGAACTGTTCTTCGCGCCAACGACAAGAATGACATCCGCAACTTTGCACAGGTCGCGAACGGCGAGCTGCCTGTTTTGCGTGGCGTAACAGATATCGTTGGTTTCCGGCCCGACCACATCCGAAAACCGCCGTTTGATGGCGTCGATGATGCCCCGCGTGTCGTCGATGCTGAGCGTCGTCTGGGTTACATATGCAACCGGCGTATCGATGGAAATTGCGAGAGTTTCCACATCGCTCTCAGTCTGGACAAGATGAACAGGCGCCGGAATTTGACCCATCGTGCCCTCGACTTCCGGATGCCCGGCATGTCCCACTAGGATGAGCGTGCGGCCCTGTGTGATATAACGCTTACCCTGAAGGTGAACTTTCGTGACGAGCGGGCAGGTGGCATCGATAACCGGAAGACTTCGGGTGGAGGCCGCGTCCTCCACTTTCTTGCTGACACCGTGCGCACTGAAAATAGTCACCGCGCCAGCCGGAATCTGGTCGATTTCGGCGACGAAGCGAGCGCCTTTTCCCTTCAGGTCCTCGACAACGTGCTTGTTGTGCACGATTTCGTGGCGAACATAGACCGGAGCATCGTATCTTTCCAAAGCCTTCTCGACGATAGAGATAGCGCGAACCACACCTGCGCAAAATCCGCGCGGCTGAGCCAATATAATTTTCCGGTGAATGATCTCGCGAGTAGTATCCAGCATCATAGCCCCGCCGCCTTAAATGACTGCAAAAATAAAACAGCGTGCATTTACGCTGCCTACCTCAGCCTCCGGATTGTCATTCCGTTGTTCGTTTAAGCAATTCTCAAATGCCAGCTTTGAGAAACGGAGTCTAGCTTTGAGGGCTGCCAAGACCTCCGGCGAAGAACAAGGATGGTACAGTGTTGCCCTAATGCGTCGCTCTCTTCATTGCGCCTGAAGGACCGCCAGCTTGATCGAATCTGTGGGCGCGCCGCTAAGCTGAAGCGTCGCTGACCCTTCTTTCAGATCGAAGCGCACCGTCTTGCGGACCGCTGGGCAGTCGCGTTTACCGCTAAACGCCACGGTCGGCACGAAGGCACCATCCTGGATCACATCGATCCATGCGTCGCTTGATAACGTGAACTGATACAACCCCGCGGAAACAGCCGTGAAAGAGACCACGCCAGCGAAGCTGGCATTGTCTTTAGGTGCGCGGGCCGGCGGGAGCTTGAATGAGACTTTATCGTTGGGTAAAAGCTGGAGCGCAAACGCGCCCTGTGGAACGGTGGGAAGCGACGCACCGCTCGCGATACCCTGGAGATTGGACCCGGAAAACGCTGCGATCTCCCTGCTCACAGACCAGGAGAATTGCTCGCACGGGGAGCGGTCCTGCGCGAATGCCATGCTGCAATATATGGATGCGAGCGCGACGCCGAGTTGGCGCGCCCCGATGACAAACGATCGCCTCATGTTACTCGACCCCGATCATCACGTCGGATGATTTGATGATGACTGACGCGTTCATGCCTTCTTTCAGACCCAGCTCGGCGACCGCCTCATTCGTGATGGATGCGGTAATCATCGAACCGTTCACGTCAACCAGCACGTGAGACGTGGTTTGTCCCATGCTGACCTTCGTGATCTTACCCCTCAAGATATTCCGTGCGCTCAGCTTCATTGGTCATCCTTCCGAGTTACCCCAAGCGGTATTCGCTTAATGGCCTGATTTGGATCGTATCCGCAACACATCAAACTCCGCCTGGGCTTCGTTGCCTTTCTCAGAATATAACGAAAGCGACCGCGTTTACGAGCTTTTTGCAAAGTCGGTTGGTTGGCATGATCGCAAAGCCGGTGTACACACATGAACATAACGCCCGCTTCCAGCGCATGCCAACGAGGAACTTCTGTATGATCTTCAATCGGCGAACAGCTCTTTACGGCTTTGCTTCCATGATAATCGCAGCTACCCTTTCAACTACGGTTTTGCCGGTTGCCGCGCAGTCCACAGACGCCAAAAGCGACGTCATTGTTTTTGCCGCTGCCAGTTTGAAAAACGCTTTAGACGCAATCGTAACGCGGTGGCAGACCGAGACCGGACAAAAAGCCAAGGTCAGCTACGAATCCAGCTCCACCCTTGCAAAACAGATCGAGCAGGACGCGCCGGCTCAAATCTTCATCTCGGCCGATCAGGATTGGATGGATTATGTAGCCGCCAAAAAATTGATCAAGACCGGGAGCCGAACCGACCTGCTCGGCAACACACTGGTCTTGATCGCACCGAAAACCAGCAACCTGTCCCTTGAGATCAGGCCTGGTTTTGATCTCGCGGCAGCGCTTGGTGGAGGGCGTTTGGCAATGGGAAGCATTACGTCGGTGCCTGCCGGGAAATACGGCAAGGCAGCCCTCGAAAAGCTCGGAGCCTGGGCACCGGTCGCGGACAAGATCGCTCAGGCTCAGAATGTGCGTGCGGCTTTGCTGCTCGTCTCCCGTGGCGAAGCACCTCTGGGCATCGTTTACAAAACCGACGCTTTTGCAGACCCGAATGTAAAAATAGTCGGCACTTTCCCCGCCGATTCGCATCCGCCGATCATTTATCCGGTCGCATTGACGAATACAGCGACAGCCAGCGCGCAAAGTTTGTTGGATTATATCAAGTCCGCAAAAGTGGTGCCTGACTTTGAAGGGCAGGGATTCATCGTCCTGAAACGATAATAGAGACCTGCGGTGCAGTTCGCGATGGCATGGTGAATAACATGTCAGCGCCACTTTGATTTGCTTGCGTATTGCAAACACGGACAGCGTTGGTATGTTACGGGTATAACGTTGCTTTCGGAGATGATATGTCGGACCAGGCAATAACGCGCCCTTCGGCGATGAAATTTTCCGTTATGAAATATTCGCGATGGGACTGGATTCCCGTCGGCCTGGCGTCGCTGCATTTTGCCTATGTCGTCGGCCTTTTCGCGGCTTTCCCTTACATCTCATGGCCGCTCGCGATTGCTGCCGGGCTTTTATATTCCATCAGCATTTCATGGAGCATCAACAGCATTTCTCACAACTTCATTCACAACGTCTATTTCCAGTCGAAAACCCTGAATACGTTGTTCAGCTATCTGCTTTCCGTCACCATCGGCTTCTCGCAGGCCATGTATGACTTCGTTCACACAAGGCATCACAGCGGCAACATGGACCGCCCTGATGAGCATGGCAACGTTGTGGACTACCTTTCCATTTACAAACATGGCAAGAATGGCAAGCCGGAGAATGTCTGGAAGTACACCTTTCTCAGTTTCTTCCGAGATGATCCCAAGGAAATTCTCCGCGCCATGTCGGCGAAACGGAAAGATCAGGCGCGTCAGGGAAAGCGCGAACTCGTTTCGCTCGCGGTGTTCTACGGGGTTCTAGCCGCGATAAACTGGCAGTTCGTGGTGTTTCTTCTTCCATTCAATTACCTTGGGCAGTGTCTCTCGTCGCTCAATGGGTATTACGAGCATTTCGGTGCCGACCCGGACAAGCCGATCGCGTGGGGCGTCAGCACCTACGATAAATTGTACAACTGGACATGGCTCAACAACGGCTACCACGCCGAGCACCATTATCGCCCTAAGCAGCATTGGACAAAAATGAAAGAGTTGCAGAGCCAGATCAAGGACGAGCAACAACGTGAGGGAACGCGGATCATTCGTCCGCCGCATCCCCTGGGGTTTCTCGACCGCGATTTGCCGCATCACGAAAGCCGCGGTTGAGCCAGGATGTGGCTTTCCGCGAATTTGCAGGGAGTGGCATTACGCTTTGGTTGCCCGGCTGACGCTCATGGTGTTGCCCCGCCACGTGAAGCTGTTGTTCAGCCAGGCATCGACCCATAAAACCGGAAGCAGAAGATCGCGTAACAACCAGACGATGGGCGAACTCAGCTTCAGATACCATCCCGCAATGGCACAGAGGCATGCCTCGCTTCCGAGCCATATGGCACAGACCGCAAGCATCCCGCCAATTCGGGACAGGCCGAGGCACGGTGCCGCAAATGCCATCGAAAGCAACGGGAACAGGCTGCCCGTTAACAACTCCGGGATAAAGAAAGCCGCAAACGTAACGCGTCTGAGCCGTGACCAGCGGACTTGACGATCCCAGACCTGAGTTACGGACCGCTGCCCCAGCGGTTGCGAAAACGGGCGATCAACCAGCCGGACCCGAAGTCCTTTCTGCCTTACGATTTTTGTCGCGGCGGCATCCTCGGCGATCTCGGCCCCAAGTGCCCGAATACCACCCGCTTCATCGAGGATCGGCTTCCACCACAGCATGCTCTTTCCCTGCGCGAAGCCAAGACCCACGGTGTCTGCGGCGTATTGCCAGCGTGCCTGATAGCCATTGAGAAACGCGCATTCGAGATGCGCCCAGAACCCCTCCGGCATCGACCCGATGGGCGGCGAACACAAGAGACCGGTGTCGGTCTTCCAGCCTCCCAGGAGCCGGTCGACGTAATCCACTGGCATAAGCACGTTGCAGTCCGCGAGAATAACCCAGTTCGTGCGCGCCTCGTCCCACCCTTTGATCATGTTATTCAATTTCGGGTTGGCCGTTGTCTTGTCCGGTGAAATCAGCAGGCGCGCTTTGACATGGGGATATACCGCAATGAGGCGATTGACAGCGCCGATGGCTGGATCGTCCCGGTCTTCGCAGCAGAAGATAAGCTCGTAAGTCGGATAATCGAGTTCGAAACCCGACCGCAGCGTCAGTTCGTCATACTGATCGAGGCCACGCACGGGGCGAATGATGGTCACGGCTTGTGTGCGGTCAACAGAGGGGGAATGTTGCGAACGGGGCCATGGCCTGCTTCGCACTGCCGCCAACCCCGCGGTTACCACCTGAAGCGACGTGGTGGCCGCACCGAAGCCAACGGCAAGCCAGTTGAGTGTATCCATTGACGACGCTCGCTTAAGGGGTGAGACCTGTGCAGTCGGTCGCAAGGTTTGTATTTTTGCCTTCAGTCCATTCAAAGCAACCGCCGGTCAGATGGTGACCGCCGCCGTGAGCGTTACGATGCTTGGGACGCGCTTAAGAAGCAAGATTGCTTGCCAATCGTTTTGCAATATTTTTAGAGTTCAGGCTGTGCAGGTCCATACTCAATACTGCCACGTTTTCGTTCCATGGCCGTTGACCCCGGTCGCGACTTTGACTATCTGCACGCGATGCCTGACTTGCAAATCATCAAATTGCCGGCCCCGATCCTTCGCGCGAAATCCGCGCCGGTCGAAACCATAGACGCCATAACGCGTGTCTTCCTCGAAGATATGCTTGAAACCATGTACGCGGCACCCGGAATCGGCCTTGCTGCGCCGCAGGTTGGCGTGTTGCGACGCATGATCGTGATCGATGTGGCCAGGGATGACAATCCGAAAAACCCGCAGATGCTGATCAACCCGGAGATCGTTTCCAGTGGCGATGCGATGCGGCTGCACGAAGAGGGTTGCCTTTCGATCCCCGAAATCTATGCGCAGATCGAGCGCCCCGCCCTCGTCCGGGTGCGCTATCTGGATGCGGAAGGTGCCATAAAAGAGGAGGATTTTGCCGACCTCGCCGCAACCGTGGTACAGCACGAGATCGACCATCTGAACGGGATCCTGTTCATCGATCACCTGTCTCGTCTGAAGCGGGATGTGCTTGTCAAACGCTTCCTCAAAGCTCAGCGTGAAAAGACCGAAACTATCGATTAGGGCTTGTTGAGTTTAAGGGGAGCAAGAACCTCCCGTTTCGGCTTTGCCTTGCAAATGGACAAGTCCCGCGCTTAAAACGTAGCCTCAGATATCGTGCGCGTGCGATGTGTCGCGGCACCAACCCCCTCAGGGGATTTTTATTATGGCTATGCGCGTTATCTTTATGGGGACGCCCGATTTTTCCGTGCCCACCCTCAGCGAACTCGTAGGTGCCGGTCATGACGTGGTTGGGGTCTTCACACAACCGCCACGTCCGGCGGGACGCGGAATGGGGGAACGCAAATCCGCTGTGCACGCCTTTGCGGAACAGGCGGAGCTTGAGGTCTTCACGCCGAAAACGCTCCGCAAGCCAGATGCTGAGGAGACTATGACCGCGCTCGATCCGGACGTTGTGGTCGTCGTGGCTTATGGTCTTCTCTTGCCCAAACCGGTTCTCGAAATTCCGCCGTCCGGCTGCCTCAATCTGCATGGATCGCTGCTGCCAAGGTGGCGCGGAGCAGCGCCGATCCAGCGCGCAGTGATGGCCGGCGACAAGGAAACCGGCGTCATGGTGATGAAAATGGAGGAAGGACTCGATACGGGCCCTGTTGCGCTGGCCGATAGTCTGGCTATCGGTCCTGATTCCACGGCAGGGGAAATTCACGATCGCCTGTCAACCATGGGTGCCTCTCTGATGCAGCGCGCTCTTTCGACGCTCGAACAGGGAACACTGACGTTTTCTCCACAGCCCGAAGAAGGCGTCACCTATGCCTCCAAAATCTCGAAAGATGAAACCCGGATCGACTGGAGTCGGCCCGGCGTCGAAGTCCATAACAGGATTAGAGGCTTGTCGCCCTTTCCCGGTTCCTGGTTCGAGGCATTGCTGGGTGGCAAACCCGAGCGCATCAAGATTTTGAGGTCGGTTCTCGTCCCGGGCAAAGGCGAGCCGGGCCAGTTGCTCGACAGCAACCTGACCGTGGCCTGTGCCACGCAGGCCGTTCGGCTGACGCAGGTGCAACGCGCGGGTAAAAAGCCCATGGGGGGCGCTGATTTTCTTCGCGGCTTCCCTCTCGGCAAGGGCACTCACTTTGGGTAACCGCAACGTGACCTTGACAAATGGCATCATCGCCAAACCGTGACTGGCCGTTGTCGGTAAACGATGCATAATCGATGCTGCTTGAAACAGGAACCTTGAAACCTATGCTGAAAAAGAATTTGATTGTCACGGCGGGTCTGGCCCTGTTCTCGGGTGTCACGCCTTTGCTCGCGCAGCAGCCGGAACCCGGCAAGGGGCAGCCGGCTGTCATTGAACTGTTTACCAGCCAGGGATGTTCATCATGTCCTGCGGCCGATAAACTCGTCGGCGAATTATCAGCAAGAACGGACGTCATCGCGCTGAGTTTTCCAGTGACATACTGGGATTATCTTGGTTGGAAAGATACGTTTGCAAAACCGGAGTACAGTGAGCGCCAACGTCGCTATGCGGCCTCACGGGGCGACGGCGAAGTCTACACGCCGCAGGCTGTGATCAACGGCATTAAGGGATGTGTGGGCAGTGACAGAAACCAGATCGAGGCCGCGATCAAGGCAACGCAGGCCTCGCTGAGCAAAACCGTCGTCGTTATGGCCGCAAAACGGGACGGCGAGCGTTTTCTGATCGAGGCGGGGGTTGCGCCCGAGGGATCGCCGCATAAGTCCGGCCATGTATTTGTGGCGGCCGTGAAGCGTTCGACAGACGTCTCCATACAGCGCGGTGAAAACGCCGGTCGCACGGTGACCTATACGAACGTGGTCCGATCCTTCGTCGACGCTGGGGCATGGCAGGGTGCGGCCACGGCTTTCAGCATCCCCGTCAAGGGTTTAACGATTGATCCCGGCGATACACTGGTTGTCTTTTTGCAGGCGGACAAGCTTGGCCCAATCGTTGCGGCGGCTCGTATCAAGGCATGACGATATTGGGTTTTGAATGAAGTACTGGCTGTTCAAGACCGAGCCTGAGACGTTCTCCTGGGAGGATCAGGTGCGCGCGGGCGATACTGGCGAAGAGTGGAACGGAGTTCGCAACGCCCTCGCGCAAAAGATGATGAGCCAGATGGAAATCGGCGATCTCGGGTTTTTTTATCATTCGGTCAAGGAGAAACAGATCGTCGGCGTCGTGGAGATTATCTCCGCACTGCATCCGGATTCAACTGACAAAACAGGCCGATGGTCGTGTGTGGATGTGCGCGCAGTGGAACCATTCCCGCGACCGGTTACGCTGGCTGAGATCAAGGCCGATCCCGATTTTAACGAGATGAGCCTGGTCCGCAATTCTCGGCTGTCCGTTCAGCCCGTCACTTCGGGCGAATGGAAGCGAATTTGCGAACTTGGCGGCTACCGCTCAGGCGTTTCAAGGGCTCGCCCTTAGACCGCGTTGCGTTCAGGTTGTAACATATCATTTCTGCGAAGGTGGGACGCACCGCGCGTCGGCTTTACTCGTCGAGCGCGAAGCAATATACCGCCATGGCGCCCACAACGGTATGCGGTGCGCTTTAAGGTCGGGTGCGGGATCGTATCCGGATGTCCCCCAAGGGTGACACCGGCAAATCCGACCGGCAGCAAGCCAACCACCGGCCCATGCGCCGTTCAGGTCTATGGCGTCGAGGGCATACTGCGAGCACGTTGGCATATGACGGCAACGCGGGCCAAGGATCGGCGATATCCCATATCGATAGGCGTAGATAGGCAATTTTATTGCGAACCGCGCTGCCCTCGATACGGGAGATCGATGGTCATTGACGAGCGCCTTGCCGGTCATTTGATCACGGCACGTTTCGTCATTCCGAACCGGTCCTCTGACGTCGGCGCGAAACTTTAACGATCGGCCTGCCCGCCGTTTTTTCGGTGAGTGACGAAAGTTTGACAGGAAGGGTTTTCCGGCTTTTATTGCGAACGACTTCCAGCACGGTCTCATCACCAACCTGCATGCGGGACAAAATACGGGGCACTTCGCGTGCCGTGCGAATGGTGGTCGCACCGAGCGTCACAATCACGTCGCCTTCCAAAAGCCCGGCCGCCTCTGCGGGTCCACCGGGGTCGACCCTTGCGACAAGCGCACCTTCAGTTCGCGCCAATCCCAAACCTGGTGCAAGATCGTTCGTCACCGTCTGCAACCGCACGCCCATGAATGCCCACTGCGTTTCACCGAAAGCCTGAAGCTGCTTCACCACGCGCTGAGCGACACTGGACGGGATGGCGAAACCGATGCCGATGCTCCCACCGCTCGGCGAAAAGATAGCTGTATTGATTCCGATGACCTCGCCGCGCGTGTTGAACAGTGGCCCACCGGAGTTGCCTCGGTTGATGGCGGCATCCGTTTGAATGAAATCGTCGTAAGGGCCAGCATTGATATCCCGCCCGATGCCGGAAATGATCCCGGCGGTCACAGTGCCCTTCAACCCGAAAGGATTCCCGATTGCGATGGCCCAATCTCCAACGCGCATCGCTTTTGAATCGCCGAACTGCACCGCCCGCAGGGGTTTGTCGGCTTTTGGCGTAACTTTGAGCAAGGTCAGGTCCGTTTTCGGGTCGCGACCGACGATCTTATCGACTTTCAACTCCGTGCCGTCAGGGAAGACAACAAAGATTTCCTCTCCGCCCTCAATCACGTGATTGTTGGTTACGACAAGGCCGCTGGCGTCGATAATAAAACCGGAACCGATCGAACTCACTCTGCGGATGTAGCCATTCTTGGCGCGTTTCGACAGACCAAGGGTAAAGTCGCCCATTCCCGGGGACTCGTCTTCGCGCTCCGATTTCACGTCCTGAGCCGAGGGCGCGCCGCGCTTGTTGTCCTTTTCCAGAACAGCAGAAGCAACCGTAACCACGCTTTCGCGCACGCGTCCGGTCATCTCCTGGAAATCAGGAAGAAACGCGGCCTGCGCCAGAACAAGGGTTGGAGTTGCCATGCCGATTGCAAAAACGGCTACCGCTACGGCTTTTGACAGAAGGCTCAGCCTTGACCCCGATCGTCCGATCCGCTTATCAAGCGCGACACCCATCCAACATAACTCCATCTCGCACGTCTACGTACAGCTTGAGGCAAAATGGGAGCGCGCGCAACGATATGCGATGGCGGAGAGTAAGAATTACCTCCTTCAACCTGCGCACCGCTATTAACTCTGTGTAATCTCGTTCCGAATCAAGACATCTCTTGAACCGGCCGTTTACAGTGTCACTGTCTTGGTAACTGGCTTTCGACACGCGGGCGAGGATCAATCGCGTGCACCCTTATTCCGCGTTCCCCTGACCCGGGAACCGCTCACCCAGAGCGTAACCTGCGCCGCGCACCGTGCGAATCAGATCGCGCTCCGTGCCACGATTGATCGCTTTTCGCAGGCGGCCCACATGCACGTCGACGGTGCGTTCATCCACATAGACATCGCGCCCCCAGACTCCATCGAGAAGCTGCGTGCGTGTGAACACGCGTCCGGGATTTTCCATCATAAACTCAAGCAGCTTGAACTCGGTTGGTCCCAGGCGAACTTCGCGACCGGCTCGCGTGACACGGTGCGCCTCGCGGTCGAGTTCAATGTCTTCGACGGCCAAAGTCCGAGACAAACGTTCGGGCGAGGTTCGCCGCAGAATTGCTCGAACACGGGCCATCAATTCAGGGACCGAGAACGGTTTTACCACATAATCGTCGGCACCGGTGGTCAGTCCGCGAATACGGTCCTGTTCTTCCCCGCGCGCCGTGAGAAAAAGAATGGGAATGTGACTTGTGGCGCGACCGGTCCTGAGACGGCGACACAATTCAAGTCCTGATAACCCGGGAAGCATCCAATCCAGAATAATCAGCTCGGGCGGATCTTCGGCAATGGCGACTTCGGCCTCATCCCCGCGAACGGCAACGACCACACGGAAGCCGTCTGCTTCCAGGTTGTATCGCAACAGAAGAGCAAGCGGCTCTTCGTCTTCGACTATTAAAACCTTTGCGTTCATGGCTACCCCCGCGCCACCGCAGATTGTTACCCGTGCGGGAGAGGGTCTGGCAAGCCAAAAACGGTCCAGCTCGTTGTATCGGAGGTTGGCCTCTCGTTGGAGAGCGCGGTCCCGCTGATCAGAAAATACGCGGTCTCGGCGATATTCGTGGCGTGGTCGCCGATCCGCTCGATATTCTTCGCACCGAATAGCAGGTGGGCGTAAAAACCGACATTTTTCGGCTCCCGGGTCATGGTCATCAGCAATTCGCGATAGAGGGAATTGTACATCTGGTCGATCTGATCGTCGCGCTGCCAGACTTTCAGCGCCTTTTCAGCGTCACGTTGCGAATACGCATCAAGCACATCCTTGAGTTGACGAAGTGCTGTTTCGCCAATGTGCATAAAACCGCCCATCAACTGCTTGGGATGCTGCTCTTCTGCGACCGCAATAGCGCGTTTCGCAATATTTTTCGACAAATCGCCGATGCGCTCCAGGTCGACCGCAATGCGAATGGCGGTGATGATATGACGCAGGTCAAGAGGGGTTGGCCGACGTTGGGACAGGATGGAAATAGCCAGTTCCTCCACCGATCTCTCAAGATTGTCGATGGACCTGTCATTGAGCAGTGTGTCCTGAGCCAATGTCGGGTCCCGCTGCCGCAGGGCATCGATAGCCTGTCCCAGAGCCTGTTCCGCAAGGCCGCCCATGTGCGCGATTTTGGTGTCCAGGGTCTTGAGATCGTCATGGGACGACGATTGAATGAGGTGCTCAGCCATGGCCGTGGCCCTCCTGTCTGTGTCAAAGTTCACGAAAGTTCAAATCCCCCCGCCTGCAGTGGGATAACACCTCCGCGTGATTATATCTCCAATTGTGTGAAAGTTTGACGTTACGTCGAAACCTGAACGCCGATTGCTTCATCAATCCTTGATCGCGTCCGGTGCGTTCACGGCGGGGGCGCTTGTTCGGTTAGCAACACTGTAAACTTCGAGCCGATACCCTGTTGCGACGTGACCTCCAGCTCACCCCTATGACGGTTGAGCACGTGCTTCACGATGGCAAGACCAAGCCCTGTGCCGCCCTTTTCCATAACCCCCGTCTCAGGCACGCGGTAGAACCTCTCGGTCAGGCGAGGCAGGTGCTGACGCCCTATTCCTGGGCCATCGTCCTCCACCGTTATTACGATGACAGAGCCGGAGCCGGGGTCTGCAATGGTTCGATCAATGGTCACAGTTACCCTGCCGCCCGGCTTCCCGTATTTTAACGCATTGTGAATGAGGTTGATGAAAACCTGAGTGAGTTCGTCCTTATCGCCCTGCACCGCGACGTGACTGACGTGGGCTTTCACGCTCACAGTCATGCCGCCCGCCGCAGCCATTGGTTCAAGCGCATCGCAGGCCTGGATGACAAGCTCGGAGATCATCACGGTCCCCTGCGGCTTCAGGTGAGCGCGCATTTCGATGCGGCTCAGGGACATAAGATTGTCGATGAGCCGTGCCATGCGCTCGCCCTGTTGGGCCATGATCGTCAGGAACCGGTCACGCGCCTCGGCATCGTGACGCGCGGCACCCTGAAGGGTTTCGATGAACCCAAGAAGAGACGCAAGCGGGGTCTTGATCTCATGGCTCGCGTTGGCGATGAAGTCGGACCGAAGCTCATCGAGGCGATGCTGCTCAGTCAAGTCCTCAACGAACAGCAACACCGATGGCCCCCGGGCACTCTTGGCGACACCCAGAAATGAGATCGTTGCGAGCATATGCCGTTCCACAGGCACCCGGTCTGAAAACACGACCGTCTGATGCGGCAGCGCATGGCTGCACAAAGCGAGCGCATCCAGCACTTTCGGGTTGCGAATGGCTCCCGAGATATGGGTGCCAACTTTGAGGCCGCCAAACGACTCTTCCGCCTTCTTGTTGAATGAAACCAAAGTTCCATCCAGGTCCAGTATCAGCGCTGGCTCGGGTAAACCGTTGATGATGTCGGTTGCGATGTCCGTCGGATTCACTGCGGCAAACATAGTCAAATCCAACGTTGACCCATTTGGGACGGCTGCAAGGCCCAGGAGTTTGCAGTAAAGGCGCTACAAAGCAGACATAGCATAACAATAAGACAGTTTCTCAACAGCCGCCCTTTCAAAGAAGGTCGGCAACCGGCTTTCGAATGTCTCGGGGTCTAAATGCCGCGTGAAAGCTGAGCGGCGTCGAGTTCCCGTAAATATTGACTCCAAAGCAACTCGCGCTTTTGCCCCAACTCGTGGAGGTATCCCCATGAATATATGCCTGTGCTGTGTCCGTCGCTGAATGTCAGTCGGACGGCATAATTTCCCACCGGCTCGATACCGGTGACCTGCACCCGCGCTTTGCCGGAGACGAGTTTTTTTTCTGAAGGCGAATGCCCCTGCACTTCGGCGCTTGGGCTGTGAACGCGAAGGAGTTCCGCTGACAGACTAGCTTGCGTGCCATCCGAAAAACTCACCGTCAAAATGTCCTTTGCCGGATTGAGCCGCAGTTCCAGTGGCCATAAAGCTGAGATGTCGGTCATCCTGATGTATCCAGAGCGCAGTGCATGCGTTAGCCATGTGATCATAGTTGCGACAGCGATACCCTATTGTTAAGGGGCGGTTCCATTTTTCGCCTTAATCGATAGCGATAGTCATACGCTTGAACGCGGCCAGTCGGATAATAGGCAGTGGTATACTGTAAATAAAACCCAGTTTTGCGTGAGTTGATCGATGCCAGCTATTCAGATGTCACGCGGAGAGAAAGTTTCGCTTGAAAAAATCATCAGGCGACCTTGCCTCGTGACTGACGTGCCATTGGAGCACATCGAAAAGTTCGTCAACTATGGATTGATCAAGCGCGATGTGATGCTTCTCCATGCCACGCCGCTGGGGCAGGTGGAAATTCTCAGGCAGCGCTTCAAGGACTTGAACGGTCCATTTTCCGCAGGCAATGCCGCAGCGTAACTTATTTCTGGACCGTGTCGAAACCTCACTAGTGTAATTTCAGTTTTCGCGCTATCGATGATGCACAACGCGAAAGCGAACGAGGGTTGAAATGGTTTCCAGGCTTGCATTGGCTGCGGCGGTTCTGCTCAGCTTCGGGTTGATCGGCGAGGTTCAGGCTGACACCACCCGTCAGGGTTATTACGTAAAGAAACGCGGATACTCATCGCGGCGCGTATACCGCAGTTATCGACGACCGGCAGGCGTTGGTGGTCAATCGGCGGGTCAGCAATATACTCCGTATGTTTATTTCAATGGACAGGCGCCTCTCGGACCTTACTACGACAATCGCACATTCTGGGATCGCGTTCAGGGTTCGCCGGATTTCAACGTTCGGTAATGGTTTACGGCGGCGTCAGTCAAGATGTCGCGTGCCAACTTGCGCTGTCCCGAGCTTCAGTGCCGCGAAGGCAGAATCCATACACGGATACTGTAGATGCTGAAGTATGGGTTCCCGCATGTGCGGCAACGACATTCTGGTCTTTACGCCTACCTAAAGTTTCGAAGCCAACCAACGGGTCGATGCTAGCTATTCGATAACCTGGAAATGATGGCAGCAAGCTTGGGAACTCGCAGATGACTGAGCATAAGACCCGATAAAGTGATAGTGACAACGATTGCGGCACCCGAGGCATAAGCCGGCGGTAGATTCGCGTGGATGCCTGACGCAAGGCCGATTAGGCACAACGCTGCAAGTGGCGACGGAACACCAGTAAAGTGCGCCACTTTTTCAAGTCTATGACTGTTGAAACGCGCAAGCCGGAGCGCGGTGGCAATCGTGTATGCTGCACACGCGCTCCAAACGGCCAAACTCAAGACGTGACCCTGTATCTGGTAAACAAACACAGCGGGTGCGACGCCGAAATTTACGAGGTCGGCCATCGAATCGAGGTCAGCCCCTATGGTTGTTTCGGCATCCAGATATCGGGCACACGCGCCGTCGGCAACATCGAAGATGGCGGCCAGGACAAGTGCCCCGACTGCCCAGCCAAACTGCGACTGACCCGAAAAGGTAATAGACGCCAGCCCGCACGCAAGCGCCGCAAGGGTCAGCGCATTCGGGAGATAGCCGAGAACTTTGCCGCGCACACCCCGTGAAAGTGTCAGCGAGTCGGCTGGTTTTCCGTCCGGCCCGTCATCCACGTTTGAAACTTGTGACCGGGCGCAGGTCTGCAAGGTCCGCGACCACGGTCTCTCCACCAATCATGCGCTGGCCTTGCGATACGAGAACATTCGCGTTTTGCGGCAGATAAAGATCGACGCGGCTTCCAAACCGAATGAGCCCGATCCGCTCTCCGGCTGTAACGTGATCGCCGACGTTCACGAGAGGAACAATGCGGCGAGCGACAGCGCCTGCCATAAGGATGATCCCGGTTTTGATGCCATCCCCACCTTCGACGATGAGCGCGTGGCGTTGGTTCTCGGTTCCGGCTTCGGCCGTGTACGCTGGATGATAGAGTCCAGGCTGGGCAATGGAAGCAGCGATCCGTCCCGTTGAGGACGCGCGATTGATGTGCACATCGAAAATGGAGAGAAAGATCGTGACGCAGGGGAGCGGTTCCAGGCCGAGACCGAATTCAACCGGTGGCGTCACTTGTGACACACCCATGACTTTCCCATCGGCGGGCGCGACGAACACGCCGTCTCGAATGGGAGTTACCCTCTCCGGGTCGCGAAAAAAGAATGCGAACGCGACTGTGACAAGGGCCGCGATCACACCGAGGCTTTTTGCAATGAGAAACAGGACGACTGTCGCGATCGCAGCCGGAACGACGAACTTGTATCCATCGCGGTGGATGGGATTAAACAATGCCATAATCTGAGAGAGAGTGTTCGTATGCTGCACCAATTGATCCTCTAAATTCGACGTCGTCAGGGCGTTTCGGGATGAAAGTGTGCCAGAGCGCTTTCGCTTTAATCAGAGTCTTGAAAGCGCTCCAACTTTTTGTTTTACCGCATTTTCGAGGAGCAAAACCGCTTACACCTTTGCTGAAAATGCTCTAGAATAAACAACTTAAGCTGATGTTCCAAGGCAGCCGTTGCATGTCCGTTCGAAGGCAGGCTTGCCACGATCCGGAGTTGTTGAGATCTGTCCTCGCGCAATTAAGGTCCACGTTCGCCTCATGAGCCGCGCTTTCCAACGCCCGCCTTGAACCTTAACCACGCTTGTAAATCCTGGGCATCTCTTGTCCCTTATGATTGCGGGGCCTGTCGGGGACCTGCTACAAAATCTGGAAATCGATAGCGGGACACTAGCGGCATTGCCGATCTCAGGCTAGTGAAGTCTGTCAGGTCTGCACATCTGCCCGCTACCGAATGCTGAAAACCGCTCACGTTCCTGTTCAAGATGTCAGTGTGATCGCCAAGCCACAGCTTTGTCACAAGCACGCCATACGAAAATTGGACACGTTCGAACCTGAAATTCGTTACCGCCGCCATCATGTCACCTTACGCGAGGAGAGAGTTTATGTCTTTGAAATTTGCCGTATTCGCCGCTGCTGCTTTCGCGATGTCCACGGCCCATGCGCAGGATGCAGAGCGCATGACGCTGGCAATCCCCGCAGAAGTGACCGAAGTGATTACGGCTGGCACCTGGTCCGACGAAGGCAAAAGTGGCGTTTTCAGGGCCACGGTTTTGACCGCACCTGTCAAGGACTCGAGCCAGGCTCATCTCGTGCTTCAGATGATGGCGATCAGTCAGGACGGCAACTCATCGCAAATTTATAAAACAGTTCCGGTCAGTCAGGTCTCCGACAAAAAGTTGCCGAATGCCTTCCTGACGGTCGAAGAAGACAGCACGGAGAACGAAGTCACATGGCGGCTGACCAGTTATGATGCGGCAAGTGACACCGATGGCGGCACGCTCATCAAAATTAATGCAAAGGGTGTCATCGAGGTCAAGGCAGCGGCTAAAGACGATGATGTCGAACCTGCGGCGAAACCAGAGGACGCCCCAGCCAAAACAGACGAAAAGAAATAATTTCGTTACACGGCGGGGTTGCGTTCGTTGATTTCGTGACGCATACATCTTATCGCGTATACGGAGCGTTGCATGTTAGGTGAGCAAGGGGCGGAATGATCCTTTCCCTAACAAGGACACGGGTTTCGTTTTCTATGCTGAAACTTGGCACATCGGGCGGGGTTCGGTTGAAGGCCTGTCGCGGGTTACACTAACGGTGATCTGTTTCGAACCATCAATCGCCTGCCCGTTTCATGGGGATAATCCCGGTGGCTGCCCTTCTTTCTCATGTCCGCGTCCTCGATCTCACCCGCGTTCTTGCCGGACCCTGGGCGACGCAAACGCTTGCAGACCTCGGTGCCACCGTCATCAAGATCGAAAAGCCAGGCGAAGGCGACGACACCCGAGCCTGGGGTCCGCCCTATGTGCAAAGTGACGGCGGTGCTGCGCTACGAGGCATGTCCGCCTATTTCTCCTGCGCAAACCGTGGCAAGCTCTCGGTGGCCGTCGACATCTCTCGCGAGGCGGGGGGCGGGTATCATCCGTGAGATGGCACGTCATTGCGACGTGGTGGTGGAAAACTTCAAGGTAGGCGGTTTGAAACGCTATGGCCTTGATTATCAAGCCCTGAAAGAGATCAATCCACGTCTCGTTTACTGTTCGATCACCGGTTTCGGCCAAAGCGGCCCCTCTAGCCACCGCGCGGGCTACGACGTCATGATTCAGGGACTGGGCGGCTTGATGAGCATCACCGGTCAGCCCGATAGCGGTCCCGGCGGTGGGCCTGTTAAAGTCGGGGTCGCCGTTGTCGACCTGCTCACAGGGCTTTATGCCTGTTCAGCCATCCTTGCGGCATTGCCACATGCCCGTGAGACCGGCATTGGGCAACACATCGACATCGCCCTGTTGAATGTGCAGGTCGCCACTCTGGCAAATCAGGCCGCAAATTATCTCGTGTCCGGAAGTTCGCCTACACGGATGGGCAGCGCGCATCCCACCATCGTGCCCTATCAGACCTTCAGGACGGCGGACAAAACCATTGTTCTGAATGTCGGAAACGATACGCAGTTCGCGGAATTTTTGCGTCGTGGCCGGCCACCGGGAATGGGCAGTCGACCCGCGCTTTCGAACGAACTCCGCCCGTGTTGCACACCGCGATCTGCTATGCGCAATGATCGCGGACGTTTTGCGCGAAAAGCCCGCATCGGAATGGCTTGTCGTCTTCGAAAACGCAGGTGTGCCGTCGGCCCCGATTAACACCATTGAGGAGGCGTTCGCCGATCCGCAGGTGCTCCACCAGAAACTTCGAATCGAAATCCCTTCCGGCGACACACTGGTTCCGGGCGTTGCATCTCCCATGCGATTTTCCGCGACCCCGGTTTGCCATGAGGTGCCCCCGCCGTTGTTGGGGGAGCACACTGCGTTTGTCCTGCGCGATTTGCTAGGCCTCGATGAGGCTGAGATCGAGGATCTGAAGATCAAAGGCGTGATCGCGCAAAATAATGATATGGTTCCGTGAAATATGCTTAAAAGAAATTTTCGGGCTTGCACCTTCTCCCCGGCTGTTTTTTTGTAACGGCCGGAATCGGCAGGGCCCAACCATGTCAGCTTAAGTCAAACAGGCTGATCGTCGACCTTGATCGACGCGGGCGCGGACAGGCATTGCAACCGGGGTACGGTATGGTAAAACCGATTTATGATGGAGCACTCTACCATGAAACTGCAGCGTTGGGCGTGGCCCGCAATTTTGACCCTGGCGGCAATGATCGCACAGACCGCGATAACCGTTAACGCTGCAACAAGGCAGTCGCGCCCCGAGCCTTCCAAAGAAGCGATCGCCCCGCGCGACGCGGGCGAGCCGATCATGGCCATTGTCTCGATCAAGGCACAGCAGGTCACGTTCTACGACGCTGACGGCTGGATCGTCAGGGCACCGGTTTCCACTGGCACCAAGGGACGGGAGACGCCAGCCGGAGTTTTTGCGGTCCTCGAAAAAGACAAAGACCACCGTTCAACCCTATATGACGACGCTTGGATGCCCAACATGCAGCGCATCACCTGGAACGGAATCGCTTTGCACGGCGGGCCGCTCCCCGGCTATGCGGCTTCTCACGGCTGCGTGCGCATGCCCTACGGTTTTGCGGAGAAACTGTTCGACAAAACACGGATCGGCATGAGGGTCATCATATCGCCGAACGACGCAGTTCCAGCCGATATTTCTCACCCCGCGCTTTTGCAGGCGAACGCGGAAGCCATCGGAGGTGCGCCGGCGCGGGCTGAACTGCTTGCCCGTGAAGCCGCCGCAGCGGGCAAGGCGTTTGACGAGGCAAAGAAAGCCTCTGTGACAGAGGCACGCGGGGCAGCGCCGCTCACGGCGTCGTTGCGCACATTGGAAAAGCTCAAGTCCCGAGCTGACGCTGAACTCGCACTCGCCGATAAGGCCGTCGCCGCCGCGAAGACTGACGAGGCCAGGTCGAGCGCTGAGGAGCGCAAGCAAACAGCCGGCGCTAAGGTCGTGGAACTCGGAACGAAGCTCGAAACTGCCAAGGCCGACGTGAAGTCGAAACTCGATGCCGCCGCTGCGGCCAAGGCGGCCGCCAGGGAGGCCGAGACCAGGAAAGTCACCGCCACCAAAGCGGCAGGCGAGGCGAAGCTAGCGCTCGAACCGGTCTCGATCTACATCAGCCGCGCAACGCAAAAGGTTTACGTAAGGCGCAACACACGCAAGCCGGCACCGGACGGAGGCGGCGAGGTGTTCGATACAAGCATCGAGGGTCCGGCCAGTATCCGCGATCCCGGCAAGCGGATCGGCACGCATGTATTCACCGCAATGGCTCGCAGCGATACGGGGCTGCGCTGGAGCGCAGTCACGATCGACGACGGGGACGACGCCAAAAACGCGCTGGAACGCATTACCATCCCGCAGAATGTGCTCGATCAGATTGCCCCGACCGCATTGCCGGGGTCCTCGATCGTCATCTCGGACGAACCTCTAAGTGCCGAGACCAACTATCGCACGGAGTTTGTCGCGGTGCTGAGCAACCAGCCTCAAGGCGGATTTATCACGCGCAAACCTTCGGCCAGATCCCTTATGGCACGAGACAACGACCGGGACGACGACGGCTTCGGCTTCTTTTTTGGGCGCAATTGGGATTCCCAACGCAGCAATACCCGTTCACCCGCACGCCAAAACCGCCAGCCGCGACAAGAGAGCTGGTGGTAAGACGCGGCACGCATGAAGCGCATTGGATCTGCGAGCGCGGATCGTGCACACATGACGCGCAGTCCTTTTTTTAGTCGAGAGCATGTTTGCCAAGTCCGAAGTCGCGTGGAGTGGTTTGACTATTAGCGCCTGTTCGCTTTTTATGGAATCGCGTCATGGACGGGCTTGACCCGGCCATTCAGACTATTGACCCTTCTACGGGCTGCTTCTCTGGATGGCCGCCTCAAGGGCGGCCATGACAAAAGTGTATGCTTCCGTATAAGTCAAACCGAGTCTATAACGCGCCGAAAATGGCACTGATGCCCGGTCGCGCTTTTTGATGGCCTCGATTTATTTATGGCGCCCATGTCCCAGGACGGACATCAGACGCTCAAGCTCGTCGTCGAACACGCCAAGATCACGAAGATGGGCCACCGTATTCGTCACATAATCGATATTGGTGCCGGATGCGCCGACACTGCGGCGAACAAGATAGGCCTGCATCGACAATGGTAAATCGCGCGCGTATTGAGGATGACGCCGATTGGCGACAAAGCAGAGCGCCTTGATGGTTCGATGGCTTTCGTCCGCGAGGATCACGTCCTTCATGCATGCACCATAGGTGTTCGTCATATTCTCCCGGCGCTTCAGATATGACCGCGTGTCATGGGCGAGATACGATGCCACTCGAAACGCGATTCCCTGACAATGACCGCCTCTGTCGAGGCCAAGCACGAGGCCCGGATGGGTGTGCGTGCCGCGATGGACAGCCGAATAAATGCACAATGATCGATGCGCGCCTTCGAGCAACGCTGGCACCGCCTCAAGAAACTCGAAGTTTGGGCGCCACATCAGTGAACCGTAGGCGAAAACCCATAAATCCACTGGAATGTCTCTTTAATGAAGGGTTCAGCGAGGGGCAGGCTTTTCAATCGATCACCCAAACCCTTAAGTTTTTACTGAGCCGTTTAGAGCCTGTGGCGCTCAGATCGTAGAGGACTCGATTGTCGTCCCTTGCGAAGGCGGCGACTGTCACCACAACGATGACAATCATGATTTTGGGGCGGATGGCACGTGCTTAATCAGTTGAAAGCTTCGTGCCTGTCGACCCGGCGGTAGCCTTCCGCCCGAAGTTCGGAGCTGTCGTCTCCTGGCCCGCGTCGATGATACTACGCCGGATCGCGCGCGTTCGGGTAAAAAGAGCGAAAAGCGCATCGCCGTCACCCCAACGGATCGCTTTTTGTAATGCCGCCAGATCCTCGCTGAACCGGCCCAAAATTTCCAGCACGGCATCTTTGTTGTTCAAGAACACATCCCGCCACATGGTCGGATCTGACGCGGCAATGCGCGTGAAATCCCGGAAACCGGATGCTGAAAACTTTATGACTTCCTTTTCGGTGACGCGTTCCAGGTCCGAGACGGTGCCAACGATGTTATAGGCGATAAGGTGCGGTATATGCGAGGTCACGGCCAGAACCAGATCGTGATGTTCCGGGGTCATGATCTCGACCTGACTTCCACAGGCTTCCCAGAACGCCTTAAGCTGAGCGACGGCCTCCGCGTCCGCGCCGTCCAGCGGGGTCAAGACACACCAGCGCCCGTCGAACAACTCGGCAAAACCGGCTTCCGGGCCGGAGTATTCGGGTCCCCGCAATCGGATGTCCCGGGATGAAATGAACACTGTCGGGTACATGGGGTGAAATATCGCGCACAACGGCTGTCTTGACCGAACCCGCGTCGGTAAGGATCGCGCCTTTCTTCAGGGCAGGCGCAATCTCGTCGGCAAGCGTGGCGAACGTGCCAACAGGCGTGCAGAGGATGACGAGGTCCGCGTCCCGAACCGCATCGGCGGCATGCTCGAACACCTCATCGGCAAGGGCTAGGCGTTTGACGATTTCCCGCGTTGCCTCGGTCCTCGCCGAGGCCGTGATCCGTGCCGCCAGCCCGCCGCGATGCATTGCACGGCACAACGACGAGCCGATCAGGCCGACACCGATGATGGCAACACGGTCGAACATGGGCTTATTCATGACCATTACCGCCGGAAGGTTTCGGTAAACGCGCCAAGTGCCGCAATCGCGGCTTTGTTCTCATGATCGAGGCCGATGGTCATACGAAGCGCGTTTGGAAGCTTATAGGCCGGAAGCTGCCGCAAAATGATGCGCCGGGACAGCATGAACGCGTCCGCATCCCGGGCCGTTTGGCCCGGTGTTTCGCCAAATGGGATCATCACGAAGTTTCCGGAACTTTCGCTTAAACCGTAGCCCAACTCGCGCAACTCCCGTGTCACGACCTCGCGCCAATGATTGTTATGCGCTTTTGCGGCATCGATATGCGTGCGGTCCGCTAACGCTGCGATGGCCGCAGCCATGGACGGCCCAGCGAGATTGAACGGGCTCCGAATCCGGTTCAGGGCATCGGCAATCGGTGCCGGACAATAGGCCCAGCCCACTCGCGCGGATGCCAGACCGTAAATTTTCGAGAATGTGCGCGTCATGATCGTGTTGGATGTCGTCGCCACAAGCTCTATCCCAGCCTCATAATCGTTTTTGTTCACGAATTCCGCATAAGCGCCGTCGAGAACCAGCAGCACCCGCTCAGGCAACGCGCCGCGAAGGCGTCGGACTTCATCGAACGCGAGATACGTCCCGGTCGGATTGTTCGGGTTTGCAATAAAAACCGCCCGCGTCCTCGGCGTCACGTGCTCAAGAATTGCGTCCACGTCCGCAGTCAGATTGTGCTCCGGCGCGATAACAGGCTCTGCTCCCGCCGCGAGGATCGCGATGCGGTAGACGAGAAAGCCGTGCTCGGTGTAAATCGCCTCATCGCCCGGCCCAAGGTAGGCTTGCGCGAGCAGATGAAACAGTTCATCGGAGCCATTGCCGCAGACGATATGCGCGGGGTTCAATCCGTAAGCCGAGCCGAGCGCCTCGCGAAGTTCGGTTGCCGCGCCATCGGGGTAACGATCGAGCTTGCCCGCGGCCTCGCGATAAGCCGCAACCGCGTGAGGCGAGGGGCCGAGCGCTGCTTCGTTCGACGACAGCTTGACGACCGGACCTGCGCCATCGACCTTTGAGCGGCCGGGGACATACGGATCGATGGCCAGAACGCTGGAGCGGGGATTGGGAATAGCGGCGGCGCTCACGTCGGTCTCCTGCATGTGAATGGCACCATCATGACATAGAGGGAACGGGCAGCGTTGCAAAGCAGCGTTGCAGCCGCAGCAGCGAAAACTTCGCTACACCTTATCGACATGGAACTCGCGCACCCATTCAACCGTAATCATTCTTGCGGCCGGATGGCTTTGCGGGTGTGTTATTCTTTTGCATCATCCGGGACTTTAACAGACAAACAGATTTGCGCGAACCAGACTTCCACGAAACGATGCGTAAAAAATTGAGCGCCCGTTTTGCTGAAGCTAGTATCGAGAGGTATGGGGAACCAGTATGGGATTTGGGCTTACCTTTTCAAAAAACGGTGCACTCATCTTTTTCGGTGCCGCTGCCTTATCGCTGATTTTGAGTTCGGCTCAGGCGGCCCCAGGTCGTTCGCAATCGATTCCGCAAACCGGTAAAACCGCCGACGAGATCAACCAGACACTGGCGCGCATCAAACTGCCGAAAGGTTTCAGGATCGAGCTTTACGCCATCGTCCCCGAGGCACGCCACATGGCGGTCAGCCCGAACGCGAAAGTGGTGATGGTCGGCACCAGGCGGGACCGTGTTTATACCGTGTCCGATCTTGGCAACCAATCAGCCAGAACAGTGACTGCGTTTGCGCCTGCCGTCACCTTCGACCTGCCGAACGGGGTATGTTTCGCACCCGACGGCAACCTTTACATCGCTGAGAAAAACCGCGTGCAGGCATTCCCCACCGTCGAGGAGCGCTACGCGGATGCCGCGATCAAGGCTGAGACAGTCTTGGCCCAAGGCAAACTCATACCACCCTCCGAGACATCCGATAACCATGCCGCGCGCGTCTGCCGCGTCGGTCCCGACAACAGGCTCTACATCACGCTCGGTCAACCCTATAACGTCCCGCCAGCATCCAAGATCGCGCTTTACGATAAGGTCGGCATGGGAGGCATCATCAGGATCGACCGGGACGGCGGGAATCGCGAAGTCTATGCCACAGGTGCTCGAAACTCCGTCGGCCTTGATTTTAACCCCGCAAACCGTGAGCTTTGGTGGACAGACAATCAGGTGGATGGCATGGGCGACGATATTCCGCCGGGTGAACTCAACCGTCAAACGGCTGCTGGTCAGAACTTCGGGTTTCCATGGTATGGCGGCGGCAGCGTGCGCACGCGTGAGTACAAAAGTCAGACGCCGCCCGGCGGGATCGTATTCCCTGCCGTCGAGATGGCAGCGCATGCGGCAGACCTCGGCATGACGTTTTACTCAGGCACCATGTTCCCGAACGAATACAAAGGCGGAATCTTCATCGCGGAACACGGCTCCTGGGATCGAAGCAGCAAGATCGGCGCACGCGTCATGTTCACCGCGATCAAGCCGGACGGCTCGGCCGGTGAGACGCGTGTGTTCGCAGAGGGCTGGATCGACGCGCCAAACGATCAGTATCTCGGCCGCCCGGTCGATGTCGCGCCGCTTCCCGATGGTTCGATTCTGGTCTCCGACGACTTCGCGGGTGCGATTTATCGCATCTCGTATGGATCGTAAGTGCAAAACTTTGCGGAAACCGGACCGCGTTGGCGCGCTATTCCCTCATGAGATGGTCCGATGACGGTATCTTTCTGCAGGGCCGTCCCTTTGGCGAAACGAGCGTTATCGCGGACATTTTCACGCGCGGTCATGGCCGCACGCTCGGTTTGATTAAAGGAGGACGGTCCCGGCGCATGCGACCCCTGTTGCAGGGGGGCAACCTGCTTCAGGTGGAATGGCGTGCGCGGCTCGACGATCAGCTTGGCGTTTACACGATCGATCTGACTGACGCGATTGCGGCCGGTGTGCTGGACAACGCCCTTGCGCTGGCGGGACTTACGTCGATCTGCGCGCTTGTTCAGCTTTTCCCCGAACGCGATCCCCATCCGAACCTGTTCGATGAGGCGAAATTGGCTTTGACGCAAGCCGGTGCCGATGGTTCTGCCGGGAGCTATGTTCGTTTTGAGGTGGCACTTTTGCGCGAACTTGGGTTTGGTCTCAATCTTGCGCAATGCGCGGTAACCGGCAGTGTGAACGACCTTATCTATGTTTCACCGAAGTCCGGCAACGCGGTTTCCCGGATCGCGGGTGAGCCCTATCGCGACAAACTGCTCCGTCTTCCGGGGTTCCTGATCGACGGTTTAACGGCTGACATCTCCGATGCTCAAGAGGTCATCGACGGCCTCGCATTGACCGGATATTTTCTCGAAACCCACCTCGCCGAGCAGAGCGGAACCGCGCTTCCCGGCGCGCGACAGGCGCTTTGCCGGATGCTTGCTGCTGCGGGATCATGTGAGTCCTGAGCCTGGGTTGCTCATGATCGGTTGCTCTACAATTGTCGTTATTGAGATAATGCGCGCGATATATCAGGGCTTTCGCGCGGCAACGTTACACACTCGTTTCGCATGCTCAATAATCGGCACATCATGAAAACCCTCGTTCTAGTCCTTGGCGATCAACTTTCCCTCAATCTTTCCAGTCTTGCGGCGACTTTCAAAGAAGACGCTGTTGTCGTTATGGCGGAGGTCTGGGACGAAGCGACCTATGTGCGCCATCACAAGAAAAAGATCGCGTTCATCTTCTCCTGCATGCGGCATTTTGCGGAAGACTTGCGAAGCCAAGGCTGGACCGTGGATTACGTCAAACTGGACGCGCCCGGCAACGCAGGCTCGTTCACCGGGGAAATCCGGCGCGCCATTTCCAGGCATCAACCGGACCGTATCGTCGTGACGGAGCCGGGCGAATGGCGCGTGCTCGAAATGATGCGGGGCTGGGAGGCCGAGTTCGGTCTCGATGTTGAAATTTTAAGAGATACCCGTTTTGTCGCAAGCCACGCGCGGTTCAGGGCATGGACCGAAGATCGCAAGCAACTGCGGATGGAGTTTTTCTATCGCGATATGCGCCGGTCCACGGGACTTCTAATGGACGGCGACGAACCGGAGGGCGGCAAGTGGAATTTCGACCACGACAACAGGAAACCGGCCGGGCAAGACCTTCTTATGCCCAAGCCGCAGCGATTCGAGCCTGACGCAATCACCGACGAGGTGTTATCCCTCGTCCGCAAGCACTTCGGCGATCATTTCGGCGATCTGGAGCCGTTCTGGTTTGCTGTGACGAAGGCGGATGCCGAGGCCGCGTTCGACCATTTTCTGAGCCACGCTCTCCCGCGCTTCGGCGATTTTCAGGATGCCATGCTGATCGGGGAAAAGTTCCTCTACCATGCGGTGGTTTCACCTTATCTGAACATTGGGCTGCTGGACCCGCTTGAGATGTGCCGCCGGGTGGAAGCCGAATATCGTGCGGGCCGCGTGCCCTTGAATGCGGCGGAGGGCTTCATCCGCCAGATCGTCGGCTGGCGCGAATATGTGCGCGGCATCTACTGGCTAAAGTCTCCGGGCTATGAGCGTCAGAATTTCTTTGGCAACACGCGTCCGCTTCCTGACTTTTACTGGACCGGCGAAACACGCATGCGATGCGTAAAAGAGGCAGTCGAACAGACCCGCGAGGAAGCCTATGCCCATCATATTCAACGGCTGATGGTGACGGGCAACTTCGCGCTGCTTGCAGGCGTCGACCCTTATTTTGTGCATGAGTGGTATCTGATCGTTTACACCGACGCCTACGAGTGGGTGGAAGCGCCGAACACGGTGGGCATGTCGCTGTTTGCCGATGGCGGGCTGCTCGGATCGAAGCCCTATGCGGCGAGCGGCAATTACATTAACAAGATGTCGGATTATTGTAAAAACTGTAGCTACGACGTTAAACAGCGAACCGGGCCGGACGCTTGCCCGTTCAATTACCTGTATTGGGATTTCATGATCCGCAATCGTGACAAACTTGGCCGCAACCAGCGGCTTTCCACCGTTTACAGCACGCTCGACAAAATGGCCGACGCGAGGAAAAACGAAATCCGTGAAAGCGCATCGATCTTTCTCGACGCGATTGCTCCTTCGCCGGATTGGCCCTGAGCATGTGGTGTAAATGACCACAAGCGCAGGCGTCTACCCCCGCCCGCGATAGGGCGGAACCCCCTGGTCCGGCAACCAGACGCCGGTCGGCACCACGCCTTGTGCGAAGAAAACGTCAATCGGAATACCGCCGCGCGGATACCAGTATCCGCCGATCCGCAGGTAAAGCGGTTTCAGCACATGGATCAATCGCTTGCCGATGGCAACAGTGCAATCCTCGTGAAAAGCTCCGTGATTGCGAAACGAACCCAAGTATAATTTCAACGACTTCGATTCCACCAGGAGACGATCCGGCACATAATCGATCACAAGGTGCGCGAAGTCGGGTTGCCCGGTCAGAGGGCAGAGTGACGTGAATTCCGGCGCGGCAAAGCGAACGGCGTAGGGCGTGTCCGGATGCGGGTTCGGCACGGTTTCCAGTTGAGCCTGCCCCGGAGATTGAGGCAGGGAAATAGCCCGTCCGAGCTGGGTCAGGTTTTCGACGCCGTCAGTCATGCTTTGTTTCCGTGTTTCGGTGGCTGCAGGGGCCATGATATATGCAACCATCGCCGTGGGACGGTCTCGATACACGGACCTCCGCCAAGCTCGGAAGCAACACTTCGCACGCGTTCCAGATGTAGATCGCGATAGCCTGCAGCGTCGGCTGCCGCAAACCATCGATATCGTTGAGATGCCGGTGATCGAGGCAATCCCGCACATGCCTTACGGCATCGGCTATCTGAGTGGTTACTTCACCGTCGCCGTCGGGGTATGAAAGCGAAACGGAATCGTCGGCAGAAAGTCTGGCATGAAACGACATGCCTCGTATCGCCCGTGTGGGGAGGCTATAGGCGGCCTCGAAAGTGAAATCCTGATAGAGCAGCATCTTCTTAACGTAACCCGATGAGTTTATGCATTTGCAACGAGAGGCGCCATTTCGGGTGTTGCAGGCAATAAGCCGCCGCCAGCGCGATATTATCCTGTTGCTTAGGCCCATCCATCGGTTGCAGGAAGAAATGATCGAACGCAAGCCTTTCGTATTGATCTGGAGCGGCACCCTGTTGCGGGAAAACCAGTTTCAATTCGTGCCCCGTTTTCTGGACTAGCGTCGCGTTGGCCTTCGGACTGACGCAAATCCAGTCGACCTCCGGTGGTGCCTGTTTCGTGCCATTCGTCTCGATGGCGACCTCGAAACCACGATCATGCAAAGCTTCGACTAACATTGCATCGAGCTGTAACAGCGGCTCGCCTCCCGTGCAAACCACATAACGGCGAACCCGTTTCGCGTCTTCATCAGTCGCCGCTTTAACCGCAGGCCACGCCGCATAGACCGCATCTGCCAACACGTGCGCGGTCGCAAACTTTCCGCCGCCCGGTCCGTCCGTACCGACGAAATCCGTATCGCAAAACTGGCAAACCGCTGACGCCCGGTCCCGCTCAAATCCGGACCAAAGGTTGCAACCGGCAAACCGCAGGAACACGGCAGCCCGTCCCGCTTGCGCCCCTTCGCCTTGCAGTGTCGCGTAAATTTCTTTAACGCTGTACAATGGATGATCTTACAATGCTTGATGTTGCCCAAAAACCGTCATTGCCTTCATATTGTACCGGTGGCCCGTAATCAAAGAGTTGTTGAGAGGCCCATTGCATCACACACGCTGTACACTGTAAAACCCACTCAAAGCTTTGAAGGAGCAGACAATGAGCGAAGTGGCTTTCATAGGTTTGGGCGTCATGGGCTATCCGATGGCCGGGCATATCCGCAGCAAAGGAAGCCACAACGTTACCGTTTACAATCGCTCCGGCGATAAGGCCCGTGCCTGGGTGGCTGAGTTTGGCGGACACGTGGCCGAGACCCCTGCTGAAGCGGCAAAAGGTGCCGATTTCGTATTCGCCTGCGTGGGCAACGACGACGATCTGCGATCGGTGACAATAGGCGAGCATGGCGCATTCCACGGTTTGAAAGACGGTGCCGTGTTCATCGATAACACGACGGCCTCCGCGACGGTCGCTCGCGAACTCTATCAGGCCGCGAAGTCGCATGGTGCGTATTTTCTCGATGCACCGGTATCGGGCGGGCAGTCCGGTGCACAAAACGGAACGCTGACTGTCATGGTGGGCGGCGACACGGACGCGTTCATCACGGCCGAGCCTGTGATCGGCCATTTCGCGAAAATGGTAAAGCATATCGGTCCGTCGGGGGCGGGGCAGTTGACGAAGATGGTCAACCAGATTTGCATCGCCGGGGTCGTTCAGGGCTTGGCTGAAGGACTGCACTTTGCACAAGCCGCCGGTCTGGATGTGGCTGCGGTCATTGACACGATTTCCAAAGGTGCAGCGCAATCCTGGCAGATGGAAAATCGCTGGAAGACCATGACCGAGGGCAAATACGACTTCGGCTTTGCGGTGGACTGGATGCGCAAGGATCTGTCGATCTGCCTCGATGAGGCGAGGCAGAACGGTTCGCGGTTGCCTGTCGCTGCGCTGGTGGATCAGTTCTACGCCGAAGTCCAGGCCATGGGCGGAAAGCGCTTCGATACATCGAGCTTGATCGCGCGGCTGAATAAAAAGTAAATTCTCATTTGGAATTGTTGCGATGGATATGGCACCAATCGGCCCTCATGGTTCGAGACGGTGCCACGCGCCCCTCACCATGAGGGTGTTCCTCGTCAAGCTCGTGAATTTATGAGTCAGGACGAAAAGCCGTGCAAGAGGGAGTTCCTCATCCTGAGGCGCGGCTTCAGCCGCATCTCGAAGGATGCAACTTCATAAAACGTGACACGCCTAACGTTTTGACAGCATCGTAACAAAGGTAAGGCCCATGTTAGACGCCGAGTTACGCAGCGTTCGGTTCAGGCGGGAACGCGAAACGGCGTGGCGGCACCTTGAGCTGCTGATCGAGAAGTCGGACAAGGGGCGCACCCTGGAGCCGTCCGATCTGCGAGCGTTACCGGAGCTTTACCGGGCCACGTTGTCGTCCCTGTCGGTGGCGCGCGCCATTGCGCTTGATCGCGCCCTGATCATGTATCTGGAGACGCTTGCAACCCGTGCGTATCTCGTATTGTACGCGCCGCGGGTCTCGTTTTTCGGTGCGGCGCGCGACTTCTTCGCGCGCGGCTTTCCGCGAAGTGTGCGCGCCATTGGAGCGTTAACGTGGATTGCCTTCGCGGCAATGGCCATTGGCACATTCGTCGGCTGGCAGCTTGTCGCCATCGAACCCGGTTATTACCTCAGCATCGTTCCCAAAGCCATGCAGGCCGGGCGAACGCCCCTGATGCCGCCGGAAGTTTTGCGCAACAGCCTCTATCCGTCCTACACCGACTTCAGCGATTCGCTTGCGCAGTTCGCGGCATTCCTGTTTCGCAATAACGCCATGGTGGCGATTTTTTCGTTTGGCCTTGGTATTGCACTCGGTATTCCGACATTGCTCCTTATGTTCTACAACGGGACGGTTCTTGGCGCGTTTTTGGCTTTGTTCGCGCGACATGGCCTGCTGTTCGATCTCGTGGCCTGGCTGTCCGTGCACGGGACGACCGAACTGCTTGCGATTATTCTGAGCGGTGGTGCCGGATTGGCCATTGCGAACGGGATTTTGTTTCCGAAAGGCCGCGAAAGCCGGTCGACGAGCATTGCGCGACAGGGCGGGCAAGCCGCCATGGTTGCGATCGGTGCCGTGCTGATGCTGTTCATCGCCGCATTCCTCGAAGGCTTCGTCCGCCAGCTTGTTCAAACGCCGTATCTCCGGTTGCTGATCGGGGCGGCTTTCCTCGCGTTCTGGACTTACTATTTTGTATTCGTGGGGCGGAGTGAACCGAATGGTGCATGATCCGGCAATCATGAGCGCAACCACCGTCTCCGATACCGACCGGAAACGGGAACGAAGGCTCATAACGCCAGAGGGCGCGTATCTCACCCTTCGTCTTGCGAGCCCCGGCGACCGGCTTGGCGCTGCCATGATCGATTTCTTCGTTGTGACGTTTGGCACCGTTGCTGTCGTGCTGGCGGTGTTCACCATTTTCCAGATATCCCCGTCCGCGAGAAATTATTCGAGTGCGGTGGCTTTGCTCGCGAGTTTTATTTTCAGACTGTTTTATTATCCGGCTCTCGAGTTTGCATGGCGCGGACGAACTGTCGGCAAGCGTCTGATGAACCTGCGCGTGATTGATCGGCGGGGTGGTGTGCTGAAGCCGGAAGCGATCATCGCGCGGAATTTTTTGCGGGAAATCGAGCTTTGGATGCCTCTGAGCGGTCTCCTGGCGCTTCAGGGGAACAGGGGCGACGGGCTTGCGGACCTTTTTAGCGTCGGTTGGCTGCTCGTGCTGAGTGCTTTCCCGCTCTTTACGAAGGACGTAACGCGGCTTGGCGATCTGGTCGCCGGAACATGGGTTGTGTATTCACCGGCGGCTGAATTGCTCCCGGATCTCACCCAGATCGCTACCGCAGAGCGTTTGGTTTTGCCGGGCTCAGAATTTCGATTTACGAAAGATCAACTCGATCCTTACGGCGAGTATGAACTGGAAGTGCTGGCTAAAGTCCTGCGGGACAAAACGCCGGCTGCGCAAACTGTTTTGCCAGAGGTCGCCTCGCGCATTCAAAAGAAGATCGGCTGGCAGTCGCGGACCGATGGCGATCCGAGAGCTTTTCTGCTCGCTTACTATAAGGCATTGCGTGGTCAACTGGAAGCCAAGCTCATTTTCGGCAAGCGCAAACTGAACAAATACAATATCGACTGACGGATGGAGGCGGGTCTCAACCGGTGATGGCGAGTACCTTGCCTTCTATAGTTTTTTATACTTAGAAGAAAGCATGAGTGTCGTCCCGTTAAAGGCGCGTAAGCGTTAACATAAGGTTGGCTATGGCACCGTCTCCCGTTGGCGACCTTTGCATAGGGCATTTCATCAGCCGAGGTCGACCGCGAAGCCAAGTTTTGTGCCAACAGCGCTGGCGCAGGTAGAACCCGCTCGTGGTATCCTCGACCATGCCGCCATCCAAGCCTTAAATTCTTCCGGATGTTAGAGCGGTTTTGCTCCTCGAAAATGCGGCAAGACAAACAGTTAGAGTGCTTTCATGACTCTGATTAAATCGAAAGTGCTTTAGCAAGGTACCCGATCAAAACTTGCTGCTAATCGCTGGACGACGGACGGCAGTTCACGAAAATGATCGATAATTGCCGTTGCGCCAAGGTCTTCCACAGGAACTGACGCGTAGCCGAACCGCACCGCGACGACCGGAATACCGGCAGCCTGCGCCGCCGCCACATCGGTCTCGCTGTCGCCCACCATGACCGCGCGGGCTGGATCGCCACCGGCAAGCCGGATAACCTCCGTGATGTGACGGGGGTCGGGCTTGTGAAAAGCGAATGTGTCGCGGCCAGCGATGGCGTCGAAAACGTGCAGCAACCTCAGTTCGTCAAGGAGTTTGAGCGCAAGAACTTCGTTCTTGTTCGTGCAGAGTGCGAGTTTGGCACCGGCATCCCGCAGCGTGCGTCGCGCGCCCGTGAAGCCCGCAAACAGGTACGTTTTTTTGCAGATATTCGCCTCGTAATGGCGGACGAGTTCGTCTGCCATAGCCTGCATAAGCGAATCGTCTGCCTCGCGTCCCATCGACACAAGCGCGGCGCGAAGCATGGCTTTTGTGCCATAGCCAACGCCGGTCTTGATCGCTTTCGCTTCAGCGCGGTCGAAACCATGTGCAAGCAATGCGGCGTTGGCGGCGTCGATCAAGTCCGGCGCGGTGTTCGCGATGGTGCCATCGAGATCGAACACCACCGTAACGCCGGTCAGGTCACCGTCTACATTTACGCCCGCCGCCAAGCTCACGCTTAACTGCGATTTTCGATGGCAATATAGTCGCGGGCCTTTTCGCCAATGTAAAGCTGACGCGGGCGTCCGATCTTCTGTTCGGGATCGATGATCATCTCTTTCCACTGGGCAATCCAGCCCACGGTTCGCGCGATGGCGAACAACACGGTGAACATGGATGTCGGGAAGCCCAGCGCCTTCAGCGTGATGCCCGAATAAAAGTCGATGTTCGGGTAAAGCTTCTTCTCGATGAAGTACTCATCCTCAAGCGCGATGCGCTCCAACTCCATGGCAACCTGAAGCAGCGGATCGTTTTTGACGCCAACGATATCGAGGACTTCTCTGCACGTCTTCTGCATGACACGGGCGCGAGGGTCGTAGTTTTTGTAAACGCGATGGCCGAAGCCTGAGAGGCGGAACGGATCGTTCTTGTCCTTGGCTTTTCTGATGTATTCGGGGATACGGTCCACCGTACCGATTTCCATAAGCATCTTCAGCGCGGCTTCGTTAGCACCACCATGGGCCGGGCCCCACAGGCAGGCAATCCCCGCCGCGATACACGCAAACGGGTTGGCCCCCGACGATCCCGACAGGCGTACCGTGGATGTGGATGCGTTCTGCTCGTGGTCCGCGTGAAGAATGAAGATGCGGTCCATGGCGCGGCTGAGGACGGGATTGACCTTATACTCCTCACACGGCACGGCGAACGTCATGTAAAGAAAGTTCGAGGCGTAATCGAGTTCGTTGCGTGGATAGATGAACGGCTGCCCGACGGAATATTTGTACGCCATCGCAGCGATGGTCGGCATTTTCGCGATCAGCCGCAGTGCGGAGATATCGCGCTGAACCGGATCGCTGATGTCGATGCTGTCGTGATAAAAGGCTGAAAGCGCGCCAACGACACCGACCATGACCGCCATGGGATGGGCATCGCGACGGAACCCGGTATAGAACCGGTTCATCTGTTCATGGAGCATCGTATGATAGGTCACGCGATTGCGAAAATCGAGATACTGCTCCTTGTTCGGCAGGTCGCCGTAAAGCAGGATATGGCAGGTTTCGAGGAAATTGCCGTGCTCGGCAAGCTGATCGATGGGATAGCCGCGATAGAGCAGGATGCCCTGATCGCCATCGATGTATGTGATGGTGGATTTGCAGGCCGCCGTGGACGTGAAGCCCGGATCGTAGGTGAATGCCCCAGTCTCGGCGTACATTTTCGAGATGTCGATCACTTCCGGACCAACGGAACCGCCATAAACGGGTAATTCGATTTGCTTATTGTGATATGTGAGCGTCGCAGAGCCATTGTGCGTTGCCGCACCGTTGCCCTGCGGCGTTTTGGAACCGATCAAGCTCATGCCGATCTCCTAAAGGGGCGCAACGCGCCCTCGTCAAATGACCTTGAAAGTGCCACGCCTTCGACGAATTGGCTAGTGCGTTTTTTGCAGTGCGGTATGAGCCGAATCTGCGTTGCGGTAAACCTGGATTACGCCAAAACATAGCCAGCCGCTTCGAACTCAGCTTTAGTGAATACCAAGAAGCATCGGACCAACCCACGCAATTATCGCGGTAACGAGATAAGCAACCAACGCACTCGACGCGACCGCCTTTGTTGAAACGGGAGGTGGTCCAAACACCGAATAGGCCTGCAACGCGAACAAGGCCAACGAAAATGGCACGACGAACTGCCACAGTGTCGGTGCAACGTGCCGGAATGAATCATAATAGGCCGCTGCACCGGCGAACAAAACCCCAATTTCGATGATGAAAGCCGCGATCCTGAAATTCCAAAGCCCGAACCCGACCTTGAACCTGTTTCCAACGAGGGGTAAATCCGGCACGTGAACGAGAAGATCGAGAAGCCAGTGCGAAAAGCAAACACCACCGACAAGAGCTGCCCCGAACAGGGGTTGCCCAAGTAAGAAATACGCGGCCGCGCTCGCCACAAGGCTCCAGGCAACCGCAGTTATCAGCCCATGAGAAAACGGCATATAGTAGAGATCGAGATCATTGGTCGCGGTGAAACCGCGCTTCAGCCGCACCTTTTCGACGCCCGTCAAGACGAACGTGGACCAGGCCACATCCAGAAGTTGAGTCGAGATCATGAGCGCTGGCAGTGGAAGCGTTGGGTCGATGGCTTTCGCGACAAAAGCCACTCCATAATGTCCGACAAACATGGCGATGCATCCTTCAACTGTATCCCAAGATTGGATGCGCCATCCTCGCGAGAAATTCGTTATTTGAAAATTGTTTAACTTTTCGCATCTGATATACAAAAATGCATGAACGAACCAGCGCCCTCGTGGGATTATTATCGCACTTTCCTTGAAGTCGTCCGCGAGGGCAGCCTTTCCGGTGCCGCTCGCACCCTTGGGCTAACGCAACCCACTGCAGGCCGCCACATTGAGGCAATCGAAAAGGCACTCGGGCTGACATTATTCGCTCGGTCCAGGCGAGGCCTTGATCTTACGCCTGCTGCTCGGGAGTTGGTTCCCTTTGTGGAAGCCATGCTCGCGTCCCATAACGCGCTTTTGCGCGCCGCATCCGGCGAACCTGACATGGACTACGGTACGGTCCGCATTACGGCATCGGAAATTATCAGTCACGAGGTTCTGCCCCCGATCCTTGCCGATCTTTACGACAGATACCCAAAACTGACCGTTGAAATTCTTTCGAGCAACAGGATGGAAAATCTTCTACAACGCGAAATCGATGTCGCCGTTCGGATGACGAAACCCGAGCAGGACCTCGTGATCGCAAAGCGTGTCGGTATCACAAAAATCGGACTTTATGCGCACCGCGCTTATCTTCAGAAACGCGGGGCGCCGCAAACCACTGTCGACCTGGATGGACATCGCCTGATCGGCTTTGATCGCGATACCTTCTTCAGACGTGCGGTTGAGACTTCCCCAAAAATCAATATGACCTGGGATGCCGCCTTCCGTTGCGATAGCCATACGGTACAACTCGCCGCCATAAGAGCTGGGATTGGGATAGGCGGATGCCAGATCGGGATTGCGGAGCGCGACGAAAATCTCGTGAGGGTTTTGCCGGACGAATTCGTCTTCGATCTCCATATGTGGGTTGCTATGCACGAAAAGCTTAAATCCGTGCGTCGAGTTAGGCTTGTGTTCGATGCTTTGTGTGGGGGCTTGTCGAAGTATCTTGAGAGCACGCGGCCAAAACCCCCCAGGCCGCAAATCCGAAAGCAATCTTAAGCCGCTGCAACCGTTACGACAACACCGCCCAGAGAGCCAACCTTGAATGGTTAGTCTTGCCTTCCAGCCACAAGTTCGATCTGTCCGGACAACGAAACCGTCATGACAGGGCCGCGTCTGCGATCGAGCCAGCCGCGCACGCGGACAGTTGAGCCCTTCCAATTTGCAGTTGCTCCGGTTTGAGCAAGTGCTTTCGTAACCGCAGGCTCCAGGGTCACGGCGAAATCACGCTGTGCGTCCGCGCCAAAGTGAAGTGTCAGTCGCCCGCTTTTTTCGCTGGTTTCGACCACTTTTCCTTCAACGATCTGATAGGTTTGCAACAGCGGCATCAGGCTTTTTGCCTCACCGGCGGCGAACACTTTTGTTAGCGCCGATCCCCAGTTTCCGCGTTTTGCTTCTCGCGCTGCGGCCTCGGACGCCAAAAGCTGTTTTGTACAATTGTGATGATCGCTGGTGGGATAGGTGACTGCAAAACCGGCGGTAACGAGAACGTCCTGGAGCCACAACGGCTGTTCGCCCGTCACGAAAACGTGTCCCACATTGACGCCATACCGGTCGCGCTGGGATACATCGAACTTCACCTCGACCCGTTTCCCCAACGCCACTTTACGCAGCGTGTCCACGGCCAGCGCCGAGGGATCGTAGCTGGAAACGGCGTAGGGCGATGTCGGAACGAGGATTTCAGCCAGCCTTACAAACCGTCCATCCGCGAGGCGCAGTGTCTGCGGAGCCGCAACCGCCAGGACGACACTCTCGCCCCCTGACTGAAGCTGGCAGGCGGATTCGCTTTGGGTCTTGCGAAAGGCGCGGCTTCTTTCGGCGGCGTTGGCGTCCATAGATATCAGCATGGGAAAAAACCAGCCGGTCACGACGCACACCAAGAAACAAGGTCGTACCACGCGGCAAGATCTCCCCGAGAAGCTTGCCGGGTTCTATACACAGTCTGCGTCGCTGCCGGAAGCGTGAACCGGCTCAGGATTGCCGCGTGAGGGGCGACTGAAACGTTAATCGAGCGCGGCGCCGGGTTCGGCCTTCGCGACCTTGATGGTAAACGCTGTCTTGACCTGACTTACGTTTGGCGCGGCAGTCAGATCGCGAATGACAAAATTCTGAAACGTGACCACATCTGGAGCGACACACTTCAAAATATAGTCCGTATCGCCAGACAGCATGTAGGCTTCCCGGACAATATCCCAACGGCGCGTGCGCTCTTCAAAGGCCGCGAGATCGGTCTCGGCCTGGCTTTCCAGCCTTACGAAAGCGAATGCCGTCAAATGAAAGCCAAGGCGCGGCAGATGAAACGCGGCATGATAGCCCGCGATGACGCCAGACCGCTCCAACTCGCGGACGCGCCTCAGGCAGGGCGGCGCGGAAAGTCCCACCCGCGCGGCCAATTCCACGTTTGTAATCCGCCCGTCTTTTTGCAACTCTGACAGGATGCGCCAATCGGTTGCGTCCA
The DNA here is from genome assembly GCA_965247345.1 of Rhodomicrobiaceae bacterium. Lineage (GTDB taxonomy): Bacteria > Pseudomonadota > Alphaproteobacteria > Rhizobiales > Rhodomicrobiaceae > Rhodomicrobium. Next base: position 269,179 of record CBDFGZ010000018.1, read on the forward strand.
GCTTCATCTCGGAGGTTAGTTCGTTTGTACGCACCGACGCCATCGCAAATGCCTAGAATCGTTGTAACTTTTCTTAATGCCCAAAACATAGGGGATACAGGCTCGGCCGCAACGCAACAAAAATTGAACGGCGATCAAAGATTTTCCGCACTATTCTTTTTTACAGACATAAAGCTCGCGTTGGACGCAACTCCTTGCGCAGGATAAGGATTGGCCCCATCTCACGAAACCGATGGTCATAGAGGGGCGTTTTATGGCGACGCAGCATCGTAAACTTGCAATCATTGGATCGGGACCCGCAGGCTACACCGCAGCTATTTATGCTGCGCGCGCCATGTTGCAACCGCTTCTCATCGAGGGCATTCAACCCGGCGGCCAACTGACAATAACAACCGACGTGGAAAACTATCCGGGATTTGCAGACGTCATCCAGGGTCCCTGGCTCATGGATCAGATGCGCGCGCAAGCCCTGCACGTGGGCACCGAAATCATTCAGGATCACATTATGTCGGTAGACCTGTCAGACCGGCCTGTGGTCATGCGTGGCGATTCAGGTGCCACCTATCGCGCCGACGCCCTGGTGATCGCGACGGGCGCGCAGGCGCGATGGCTCGGGTTGCCCACGGAAACGAAATATCAGGGGTTAGGCGTGTCCGCATGCGCCACGTGCGACGGATTTTTCTATCGCGGCAAAGATGTCGCGGTCATTGGGGGCGGTAATACGGCCATTGAGGAAGCGCTCTTTCTCACGAATTTTGCGAACTCGGTTACGGTCATTCACCGGCGGGGCAGTTTTCGTGCAGAAAAGATCTTGCAGCAACGGTTGTTCAAAAACCCCAGGATCAAGGTCGTCTGGCATGCGGAACTTGCCGAGGTGAAGGGAACGGAAAACCCGAAATCTGTCACCGGCATCAAAGTGGTCGATGTTCGAACGCGGGAAAGTCATGAGTTGCCCCTCGACGGCGTATTCATTGCCATCGGTCATGAACCGGCAACCGCGCTGTTCAAGGGTCAGGTGGATATGACGCCGGGCGGGTATATCCGCACGGATGCGAAATCCACCGCCACCAATGTTGCCGGTGTGTTTGCCGCTGGCGACGTGACGGACGATATTTACCGGCAGGCCGTGACAGCGGCGGGCATGGGATGCATGGCAGCGCTCGACGCGGAACGATATCTGGCCAGCATCGAGCAAATGTCTGTAGCGGCGGAATAGCGGCCCACACCGGTCATCATCCACACTCGGGATCGACTGGCAGCTAGACAAAGTCCCAGATCACTAACGTTGCATTAAGCGCAAATACCGGATCGCGCACCTGTCATCACCGGGCTTGACCCGGTGATCCAGTGATTCTCAAGTCTGGATGGCCGGGTCAAGCCCGGCCATGACGGTGAAAAGAATGTGAACCCGCAGTGACGATTTAGAGCGCTTCCGATTTAATCAGAGTCATGAAAGCGCTCCAACTCTTTGTCTTATCGTATTTTCGAGGCGCAAAACCGCTCACACTTTTGCTGAAAATGCTCTAGCATGTCGCCTTGGGGGGCAGCAGATCAGGGCGGCGCTCCCGGGTCAGACCTTCGGATTGCTCCTTCCGCCACTGCGCGATGCGGGCATGATCGCCAGAAAGCAACACATCGGGGATCGCACGATCCTCCCACACACGTGGCTTGGTGTATTGCGGATATTCGAGCAGCCCGCTTTCGAAGCTTTCTTCCGCGAGCGAGGCTCTCGCACCGATGACACCGGGAAGCAGTCGCACACAGGCATCGATCAGAACCATCGCGGCGAGTTCCCCACCCGAAAGCACGTAATCGCCCACGGAAATTTCTTCCAGGTTACGCGCATCGATGACGCGCTGGTCGAGCCCCTCGAAGCGTCCGCAGAACAGGATCGCGCCCGGCCCAGCGGCCAGTTCGCGAACGCGGCCCTGGGTAAGAGGCCTTCCCCGTGGAGATAGAAATATGCGCGGAACACCTGGCGTTTGCGCGATGGCTACATCCAGCGCTGCCGCCGCAACATCCGGGCGAAGCAACATTCCCGCGCCTCCGCCCGCGATTGTGTCGTCGACGGCACGATGTCGTCCGAGGGCGAAGTCGCGGATGTTGGATACCGACAGCGACCATGTCCCGAGTTCCAGCGCGCGACCGGACAGGCTGGTCGCCAGCGGCCCGGGAAACATCTCCGGATAAAGTGTCAAGATCCAAGCATGCCAGCCGCTCATCGACCGAATGTATCGCGGTTCGGTTCACGCCGCCACTGGCTCGTGCGAAGGAAACCGTTTAACCGTGTCGATGGGTTATCTGTTTCAATGAACGTCAATGTCCGTGGGGCGAAGCTACGCCGCCGGCGGAATGGCAGAGGGTCTCGTAAACGAAAAATTGGTGAACAGTTCGATGATATCCGCCGCCCGATACGGCTTGTTCAGTATTGGCCGGTCGCGGTGCCGTTCCACCAAAGTGTCTCGGCTATAGCCCGTCGAAAAAGCGAACGGCACACCAAGGGCGCTAAGCACATCGGCCACCGGAAAGCTTTTCTCGCCATTGAGGTTCACGTCGAGCATCGCCGCATCCAGGTCGTGGCTCACAATCAGATGGAGTGCCTGTTTGACGGTCGCAGCGGAAATGACAGACAGGCACCCAAGATCGGCCAACTGGTCTTCGATCATCATGAGGAGCAGGAACTCATCCTCAACGACCAGGATACAACGACCAGTCAGGAGGTTACTCATTCAGCGCCGTTTTGGGTATCGGGATATCGATGCGGCAGACAAAGCCCTCGCGCCGGTAGTCGAGCTTGACAACGGCCTCGAGTTCGTGGGCAAGGCCACGCTCGATAAACTGCGATCCAAAGCCTTTTCGTGTCGGCATCTCAACTGACGGGCCATCCTGTTCTGTCCAAGACAGAACCACTTTGTCCCCGTCCACACCCGACTCGATATGCCACTGGATCAGGATCGATCCCTCCTCATTACTGAACGCACCGTATTTCACGGCATTTGTCGCCAGTTCATGCAGTGCGATCCCGAGCGTCAACGTGACCTTCGGCGGAACGTGGATATTTTCACCTGTTATGAGAAACCGCTCGGCACGACCATTTTTTACGCCGAACGGCTCCAGCGCCGAGACGATCAGGTCCCGCAGGTCGGCACCTGTCCAATTTTCCTGCGTGAGCAGATCGTGGGACCGTGAGAGTGCGTAGATCCGTCCTTCGATGGCATCCTTGATGGTCTTGGGGTCGAAGGGCTTACGGAAGGCCTGCGCAACGATGGCCTGTACCGTGGCAAGTGTGTTTTTGACGCGGTGGTTCAACTCATCGATGAGCATTTTCTGCTGCGCTTGCTGCTGTCGATGCTGCGTTACATCCACAAAAGACGTAAAATGTTCCACGATTTCACCTTTTTCGTCCCGCACCGGATTGATGTAGATGGCTGCCCAGAACAGGCTACCATCTTTGCGTCTGCAGCAGATTTCCAAATCGTTATTTGCTGTGCCGTCGAACACAGCAGCAATCTCCGCCAGCACGTTCTCGTCAATTTCCTTTGCCATCAATGACGTGAAACTCTGTGCCAGCACTTCTTCACGCTCATAACCGGTTAATTTCAGAAAACTGTCGTTGGCGAAAATGACCGGATTGTCCGGATTTTTTGCGTTGGTGAAAATCATCGGCATCCGCGTTGTTTCTGCGGCGACGACGAACGGACCTAAATGCTCCCGAAAGGTTTGAACATTTCCTTCGGCCTGCTTTTGATCATGGGATTTCTCTTTTATTCCAGTCATATCCACGTTTCATCATCTCTCCCGTTGCGCTTCCTTAACCGTAATTCAAGCCTGCTTTCGTGCCATTAACATAAAGCAAGCGGTAACATGCATTCGCGCTTTGTGACGACGTGGGAAATGCTGGCTGGATAAGAATGTGAGGTGCACATTCGATCGAACGCGTCCAGACTTGCGTGCCCGCCGAATTGTTCTAATATCCGGGGCGGAGAAAAAATGAAAAAACGTAACGCCACAGAAGGGCCGACGCAACGGCAACTGCGCGCAGGCGAGTTGATCCGTCATGCGCTCGCTGAAATCCTGATGACCACCGAGATCACCGATGACGCGTTGCGAGGCGAGATCATGACCGTGGCGGAGGTGCGCGTCAGCCCGGACCTCAAGCATGCGATGGCGTTTATCGCAACCGTCGGTGCTGGAACAAACGGAGCCGTTGCGGAAGCACTGAACAGGCATCAACGGTTCCTGCGCGGCGAGATTGCGCGACGGATCGAACTCAAGTATGCGCCGAACGTGGTGTTCCGAGCTGATGAAACGGCCCAAAAAGCGGGACGTATAGACGAGTTGTTGCGTTCGCCTGAAGTCACGCGGGATTTGACATAAGATCATGGCGCGCAGCAAAGGCAACGACATCCACGGCTGGCTGACACTCGACAAGCCGCAAGGGTTGACCTCGAATCAGGCGCTAGGTCGATTGAAGCGGATCTTCAATCCGAAAAAGGTCGGTCATGCCGGCACGCTCGATCCGCTGGCTACAGGCATATTGCCAATTGCCTTCGGCGAAGCCACGAAAACCGTCGCCCATGTTGTGGATTGCCAGAAGTCGTATACGTTTACGGTCCGCTGGGGCATCGAAACCGATACCGACGATTCGGAAGGCAAGGCGGTTCACACAAGCGACGCCCGGCCCGACCTCGCGATGATCGAAGCCGCGTTGAGCGCTTTCATCGGGGACATCATGCAGACACCGCCGTGCTACTCGGCCATCAAGATTGCGGGTGAACGCGCCTACGACCTTGCCCGGGACGGAGAAATCGTGGAACTTCAGCCGCGCACGGTGTCCGTCAAACGCTTGGTGATATCCGGGACGCCATCTCTGGATGAAACCCAGTTCGACTGCGACTGCGGCAAGGGCACCTATGTCCGCGCGATTGCACGTGATCTTGGCCGTGCACTTGGCTGCTTCGGACATGTGTCGGCGTTGCGTCGCACGGCGGTGGGTCAATTTCGGCTTGGCAACGCTATTTCACTGGAAAGTCTGGAAGCTTTAAGCGATAGTCCCGATGGCTACGATGCGGCGATCCGCGCCGTAGCTCCTGTGGAGACGGCGCTGGACGGCATCCCGGCGCTCGCCATAAGCGGGGACGAAGCAGCCAAGCTGAAACGGGGTCAGTCCATTCTCATTCGTGGGGGCGGCGAGACCCTGATCAAGGGGCCGGTGTACGCTACCGTTCGTGGCACACTTGTTGCTATCGGCGAAATGGAACGCGGCGAAATGCACCCCTTGCGCGTGTTCAATATTCCCGGCTCGCTCTCGTAACACCTGAACAACCCGATGTCCGGAGACGATCATGACCATTACGCCAGAGCGCAAGACCGCCGTTATCCATGAATACGCAAACTCGCCCACCGATACAGGATCGCCGGAAGTGCAGGTCGCCGTGCTCACCACGCGAATCACAAACCTGACCGAACATTTCAAGACGCATAAGAAAGACAACCATTCGCGCCGCGGCCTTCTGAAAATGGTCAGCACGCGTCGCCGTCTGCTGGATTATGTGAAGTCCAAGGACGAGCCGCGGTATCGCGCGCTGATCGAGCGATTGGGCATTCGCCGGTAGGTTCGCACGCAACTCCAGCTTCGGGCAAGGCAAGGTCGTTACGTTGAGTCTGCGTGGTTTTGCAAGGCGTCATATTTTGACTATACCCTTGCGGTCTAAAACTGTTGTGGAATTTGTTGCGACAGGAGAAAGGCATTGCGATACGGGCTGATCGGCTCCGTGGTCCTGCATTTCGTTGTGCTTGGAGCGGTGGTGTTCAATTTCGCGACCGCGACCAAGCCTGATCTGATGCCTGCGCCGCAACCTCCGGTGTCAGTAGAGATCATGACGCCGGGCGAGTTCAGCCAACGGCAAGCGGGCAAAGTCGACTCCAGGATCGAAAAACCGGCTGCGCTCGCTGAAGTCAAGGCTGCCGACACTCCGTCGACAGCCAAAAAAGAAGTTGCGCCCAAGCCAGTGGTCAAGGCCGCTGAAAAAGAATTATTGGCACCGCCGCCGCCGAAGGCCGTCGAATTGCCCGCTCCGAAGCCCGTTGAAACCGCAAAGTTCGAGAAGCTGGTCGAGAAACCTTTGCCAAAGCCCGCTAAAAAAGAGCCGGAAAAAAAGGTGGCCGCAAAGCCTCTGCCGGATGAGAACAAAAAACCGGACGAGCCGAAACGTGTTGCGGACTCCGAAACAAAGCGGGTCGATACAAAACCCTTCGATGCGAATCGCATTGCCTCATTGCTGCAAAAAGATACACAGCAAGCCTCACCGCGCGTGACAGCATCACAGGCGAACCGGGATAACCCGCCTTCGAAAACCTATGCGGAGCGTGAAAGTGCGGTCCTCGACCGAAGTCCGAACGCGGGTCAGGCCGGAGGTGCTTTCCAGCCAAATAAACCCTGGCGGCCGGCAAGTTCGCTTCAGGACCAGGCTTCAGGCACGTCACAAGGGCGAGACACCGCGAACACGACGACCGATGCGGAACTGCTATTCGCTCAAATCTCACAGCAATGGGATTTGCCCGTAGGCGGGGCCGGGGCTGAAAATATCGTGGTCCGGCTTCGATTTTCGTTGAAACCCGATGGCATGCTGGCGCGGGAGCCTGAAGTTCTCGAAGGCGCGCGCGACCCGTCTTCGTTGGCAGCAGCCGATGCGGCAAAACGCGCCGTTCTGCGTGCGCAGCCTTTCCGCATTCCGCCCGGTCGTTACGAAAGTTTTCGCGATAATGTCATCAGCTTCGATCCCAGTTTGATGTATGGGGCGGCCCGTGGCTAACATACGTTATGCTGTTTGCGCGCTGTGTTTTGTCATCGGCGGATGGTTTCCGGTTGCGGCCTTTGCCGTGGAAGGCACGATACGCCAGGGCAATGTGCGCGCGATTCCCATCGCGATCACCGTTTTTACGGGCGGTGCCATTGCCAATGAAGCGTCGCAGATCGTTACCGCCGATCTCGATCGCTCGGGACTTTTCAAATCCATCAACAGGTCCGCGTTTCTCGATACCAGCGCGACCGTCGATTCAGTTCCAAATTTTGAAAACTGGCGCGTGCTGAATGCTCAGGCCGTCGTGGTCGGTCGTGTTTCCGAAACCGGCGACGGCACGCTGCGCGCGGAGTACCGGGTCTGGGACGTGTTTACAGGCCGCCAGCTCGGCGGCGAACAGTTCACCATGCCCGCCAATGCACCGCGCCGTGTTGGCCATATCATCGCCGACGCGGTTTATGAACGCATCACGAGCGAAAAGGGGTATTTTGACAGCCGCATCGCTTTCGTAGAGGAGAGCGGACCGAAGAACGAGCGCCTGAAACGCCTCGTGATCATGGATCAGGACGGGGCAAACCTGCGGCTCTTGAGCCAGGGGCGTGAGCTCGTCCTGACGCCGCGATTTAACCCTGCGTCACAGGACCTCGTTTACACGGCATACCGCAACGGCGAGCCCCGTGTCGTTGTGAGAAACATCATCTCCGGCGATGAGCAGGTTCTGGGCAATTTCCCCAACATGTCCTTCGCTCCGCGCTTCTCGCCCCGAGGTGATCGCGTGGTCATGAGCCTGACAGAGGGCAAAAACTCGAACATCTTTGAGATGGACCTGCGCACGAAGACAATGACGCGGCTGACACAGACTAGCGCCATCGATACGGCGCCCTGCTATGCTCCGGATGGCCGCGCCATCGTCTTCGAGTCCGACCGCGATGGCAGTCAGCAACTTTACGTCATGAACGGCAGCGGCGCCGCACCCCGACGAATCACCTTCGGGCAGGGAAGCTATTCGACGCCGGTCTGGTCGCCGCGAGGCGATCTGATCGCGTTTACGAAACGCGTAAGCGGCGGCTTCGCAATCGGCGTCATGCGGCCCGACGGGTCGGGAGAACGGTTGCTGACGGAAGGCTACCATAACGAGGGCCCGACCTGGTCACCGAACGGCCGCGTCATCCTGTTTTTCCGCGAAAGCCCCGGCGCAAGCGGCGGACCCAAGCTGTTCAGCATCGATCTGACCGGCTATAACGAGCGCGCGATCGCCACACCTGCGTTCGCGTCCGATCCTGCCTGGTCGTCATTGCTTAAGTGACTGCACCCACGATGACCGCTTCTGAGGCGTTCCTGCCTCGCGTTGCATTTGCGCATCACACACCTTCCAATGTACTGGCAATGGTCTCTGCTTCCTTGATCTGAACAGGCGCTCCCGGTACACCAAAGGTACGGCGACTGCCGTTAACCGATGGAGAAAGTCATGAAGGGTTTGAAAGGCGTAATCGTCGTTTCGACGATCGTTGCAGCCGCCGCAGTTCTTGGTGGATGCTACAAAGAACTCGACACCCCACCGCTGAAGCTCGGCGCTGGCGACGTTGTTGTTGAGAAGACCGTCCGCTAAATTCGCGACCCGGTTAATGCCGGGCACGCAGTTTATGATTTTCAGGCGCCGTGTTTACGGGGGGCACTCGTTTGCACGGCGTTTATTTTTTTGCCATCATATGTCTTCCTGAACGCATCTTCCTAGTGTTCGGAACCTACATTGCTTTGGCCAGCGCCGTTGGTCCAAGACCGCAACCTTTTTTCCCAGCGGCGCGGAAACCTTTGCATCTGCTTCCGTGGCACCCTCAGGACCACTGTCGGCAAATTCTAATTTGTAATGAACGTCTGAACGTAAACAGACTGATGCTTGAAGGCATCACCCAGTCGGAATAAGTTTCCCCCTATAGCGAATCAGGAACCGGTGCAAATCCTCCTGCATTACCTCTCTACGTTACAACGAGGGAAACTTAAGATGAGATCAATATATCTGGCGATTGTATCTGCGGCGTTGGCGTGTGGGCTGGTTTCCGCAGCGGAAGCGCGGACCCGAGTCGGCATTTTGAAGTGCTATATGGATGGCGGGTTCGGGTATATCGTGGGTTCGTCTCACGATGCCCGCTGCGTTTTCGAGGGCGCGGACGGTCGTCGGGAAGACTATGACGGGCGAATGAAACGTATCGGGCTGGATGTCGGCTACACCGGAAAATCGGTCGTCGTATGGGCCGTTTTCGCGCCATCCGACTATCGAGGTGGACGCGCACTTCGTGGGTCTTATGTTGGCGCATCGGCGGATATCGCTGTTGGTGTCGGAGGCGGTGGAAACATTCTCATCGGCGGTAACAATCGCACCATCGAACTGCAGCCGTTCAGCATCAAGGGCGAAACCGGCATCGCCGTTGCACTAGGCGCGGGTGATCTGGAACTCCGCTAATCATCGTGTTCGGGCTGCAACATCCCCCTCGTCGCTCGAGTCCTGCGACCGGCAAGGGGGCTTTCACGAGCGAGTGCCATCGGCAAAGTTCGGCCATGGCTGCTGGCGAGTGATCCAAAGCATCCCGTTGCGCCAGCTTTGGGTCAGAACTCCCGATAGCTCTCACTGGCCAGAAATACGCAACCGCTAATTCAACCCCTTGATGCCGTCCGAAAATCCGGCAAGCCGGGCTGGAAACCCTACGCCATAATCCGGGGTGGGGAATACAATGAAGCTCGCCATTTTTCCGCCGGACAACTTGTCAACTAGTTTCTTGTCGAGAAACACTTCGGCGACACAGGCGGCGCGTGTGCACTTCAGAAACTCCAGTGCACCAACATCGGTATCGTCAATTTTGACACCGAGTTTTCTTGGCAAAACCACGCCCACGGGCGCAAAAATGCGCAGGATCTGACGGTCGTCGCTGTAGGACCGCATGTAAACTACAGTCAGGCACATGTTCGGCCGATCCTCCAGGGTCAGGTCCTGCACGAGCGCGCATTTCTTATCCTGCTTGGCACCCGCAACCTGCGCGCAACGCAAGCGCCAGTCTCCGAATGAGCCTTTGACTTCACCTGGCGACGCCACGCACTGAGCCATCGCAGGACACGCGAGAAAAACCAGCGCAACCACGGCAAGAGTTGTTCTGTTAAACTTCGGCATGGTCCACCCGGTTTTTGAAGCTGAAGTTTGCAGCATGTCAAGGAATTCGGCTAAATTGAGACTTGGAGGAGCAGGACTAGCGCTCGATACACGGGCAAGTCACAGGATCGTGCTTGGCTCAGATCCAACTAAACCACGCCTCCGCTTGACCCTTGGATCAAGGCGTATCACTCTTGCCGGATATTGTGGAGGAAATGTCATGCAAGCACGCTTTGAACGCCTCACGTTTACCGGTGCACTCGGTCAGCCTTTAGCGGCACGGCTCGATCATCCGGCGGGCATGCCTCGCGCCACGGCACTTTTTGCGCACTGCTTCACGTGTTCCAAGGACGTTTTTGCAGCGTCGCGGATCGCCGGTGAACTGACCCGGTTGGGGTTCGCGGTCCTGCGCTTCGATTTTACTGGGCTAGGCATGAGCGGCGGAGATTTCGGCAATACGAATTTCTCGTCGAACGTCGCCGATGTGCTCGCTGCAGCCAAACATCTGCGTGACGCAGGCACGCCCGTCGATGTTTTGATCGGGCATAGCCTTGGAGGGGCGGCGGTGCTGGCGGCGGCTGGCGATTTGCCGGAAGTTCGCGTCGTTGCCACCATCGGCGCACCCGCCGATGCCTCCCATGTCATGCATCATTTCGCGCCGTCGCTCGCCGATATCCGCGAAAAAGGCGAAGCGGCCGTCACTATTGCCGGTCGAATGTTCAACATCAAGAAGCAGTTCCTCGACGATCTGGAGGCCACGCGTTTCAGGGAACGGATGGCGCATCTGCGTAAGGCCCTGCTGATATTCCACTCGCCGACCGATGCGACGGTTGGGCTTGCGAACGCGTCAGAACTGTTCGCGGCGGCCAAGCATCCAAAAAGCTTCATTTCTCTCGACGGGGCCGATCATCTTCTGTCGCGCCGTGAGGACGCCGTCTATGTGGCGGAAACCTTGAGCGCCTGGGTCTCGCGATACCTGGCCATGCCTGCGCCGACGAAGGAGAGTGCGGCCCTGGATGGCTCGGTCATCGTTTCGGAGACAGGCACCGGAAAGTTCACGCAGGACATTGCGGTAGGGTATCATCATCTGAGCGCCGACGAGCCTATAGCGGCTGGCGGATCGGATGCGGGTCCAAGTCCCTACGATCTTTTAAGTGCTGCCTTGGGTGCCTGCACATCCATGACCTTGCGGTTGTACGCGGATCGCAAGGCGATTGCTGTCGAACGCATTGCGGTGCAGGTTCGCCATGCCAAGCAGCATATAAGCGATTGTGTCGGGTGCGTGGATGGCAAAACGCAGGCCATTGATCATTTTGAACGAACTATTACACTATCGGGCAATATCAGCACCGAGGATCGCCAAAAGCTACTCGCCATCGCCGACCGCTGCCCCGTTCATCTGACTGTGGAGCGGGGCGCGCATGTCAAAACTACGTTGAAGGACAGCGTTTAGAGGGTGACGGTTTGAGCTAGGCTCACATCCGCTGTCGTCCCCGCGAAAGCATTTTCAGCAAACGTGCGCGAGGTTTGCTTGGGTGTCGTCTCAAGAACGAAAGCCGACAGCGGCGTACCCTCGCGCGTGCCAGACTGGCGATGGTCCGACCTCTTCCATGAAACGTTCTGTAAAATGATCGTTTCGTCATTGCCGCCACCTTGAGACGGGTATTTAGAAAGGTAAAAAAATAAATAAAAAAGGGTGATGTTTTTCCTTTGGCGCGATCAAGTTTCGCGCCGTCACAAGCGCGGAGGAATGCGATTTGGTCATGGCTGGGATATTCAAGCGATCCGATGGTGCATGACATCGAGGTTCGCTCTACCGTAATGCCAAAACGGAGTTGATTTTGGCGACCACAGCATTTCACGGTCACTCTCGCAGTCATATCGCTTATGGGATTGCGCCGTACTTCTTCATTTTGATGTGGAGTACCGGTTTCGTTGGCGCACGCTATGGCTTGCCGTATGCCGAGCCGCTGACGCTGCTCATCATGAGGTTTGCTCTCACGGTGTTGATCCTCATCCTCGTCGCGTTGGCGATAAAGACGACATGGCCAAAAACGCGCGCCGAAGCTGGTCATCTTGCCATTGTGGGAATTCTCGCTCATGCCGGTTATCTCGGCACCAACTTCTATGCGATGAGCATAGGCATGCCTCTGGCCATCGTGGCGCTTGTGGGAGGATTGCAGCCGGTGCTGACTGCCCTTCTTGCCGGGCCGCTGCTTGGCGAGCGTTTGTCACCGCGAGCGTGGATCGGCCTCATCCTTGGCCTGGGCGGCGTTGTGCTTGTGCTCTCGCCAAAGCTCGGAACCTATGGGATGTCGATAACTGGCGTTGCCTGTGTTGCAGCGGGCCTGTTAGCGATGACCGCTGCAACCATTCATCAGAAGCGCTACTGCCAGACCGCGCCCCTTTTATCAGGAATGATCATCCAGTTGTTTGCAGCCCTCGCGGTCCTTTTGGCTGCGTCGTATTGGCTTGAAACGCACATCGTCAATTGGCAGCCACAACTGGTGCTGGCCATCGCCTGGCTCGCTATCGTTTTATCCATCGGTGCGATAACCATTCTCTGGTTGCTGGTACGACGCGGGGAAGCATCTAAGGTGACAAGCATGTTTTACTTAATCCCGCCAGTGACCGCCCTTCTGGCCTACCTTCTGTTTGGCGAAGGATTAAGCGTCCTGACGCTGGCAGGGATGGCGATTTCAGCGGGTGGCGTTGCGTTGGTGACGGCAAAACCAACGGGATCGAACATTTGAACATGGATATCAGGCTTCGTTCGATGCGACGATTCTGAAGTAACGAGATTGAGAGGGATCGAGCTGAAGCTTTAGCGGGTTGATAGTAGAATACGACGGCAATCCGATCGCCAACCCTCACGCCTCTGAATCGAGCGCCCGACGCGCGACCACATTCAGGCCATAGCCCTCCAGGCCAACAATTCTCGGCGCGGGCGAATTCGACAACAACACCATGTTCTTTACGCCGAGATCGAGCAGAATCTGCGCGCCTATGCCATAATCGACCAGACGTTTCTCACCCTCTGACGCAGATTTATCCCCGTAAGCCTCGCGCAACCGGGCCGTAACGCCGCCCTCCTGCACGTCGCGGATCAACACGATCACGCCACGCCCTTCCCGCCCGATGCGGGCCATGGCGCGTTCCACGAGCGAGTGCCGACCGTCGTCGCGGCCAAGCCCCAGCAAATCCTCGAACACATTCACGGCATGCATCCTCACCAGAACCGGGTCCGGTGTCGATACATCTCCCTTCACCATCACGATATGTTCCGCGCCATCCAGCGTGTTGACATAAACGCGTAGCGCAAACGGACCGTGAACCGTATCGATGCTGCGCTCTTCGGTCAGTCGCACGAGGCGATCATGGCGTCGGCGGTGGGCAATCAGGTCGGAAATCGTGCCGATCTTTAGACCGTGAAGCTGAGCGAACGCAAACAGGTCCGGCATCCGGGCCATGGTGCCGTCGTCGTTCATGATTTCGCAGATGACACCGGCTGGCTGCAATCCAGCAAGCCGCGCAAGATCGACGGCGGCCTCTGTGTGACCTGCCCGGACAAGCACCCCGCCATCCCGCGCCACCAGCGGAAAAATATGACCTGGGCTGACGATATCACCCGCGCTCTTTGTGGGGTCGATGGCGGTTGCGATGGTTTTTGCCCGGTCGTGAGCTGAGATGCCCGTCGTGATGCCGTCACGCGCCTCGATGGATACCGTGAACGCGGTTGTATGGCGAGACTGGTTCGAGCGGGCCATGAGTTCGAGCTTCAGGTCGTCGGCGCGCCCCTGTGTGATGGCGAGACAGATCAACCCGCGCCCGAATCGCGCCATGAAGTTCACCGCGTCCGGCGTCGCCATCTGTGCCGGAATGACGAGATCGCCCTCGTTTTCCCGGTCCTCGGCATCCACCAGGATAAACATGCGGCCCTGGCGTGCATCTTCCAGAATGCCATCGATGGAGGAAAGCTGTTGCATCAGCTCCGCCTTGTCCACCACTCGCAAAACTTCGCCGTGCAGTCCACGCATGAGTTCCGCCTATTTTTCCAATAAACGTGCCACATAACGCGCGATCAAGTCCACTTCCATATTGACGCTGTCGCCTTCGGCACGATTGCCCCAGGTTGTCACGTCGAGGGTGGTCGGGATCAGGTTCAGCAAAAATGCCGCGCCATCGACTTCGTTGACCGTGAGCGAAATTCCATCGAGCGCCACCGAACCTTTGGCCGCGACAAACTTCGAGAGATGGTCCGGCGCAACGACCTTAAATACTTTCGAGAAGCCCGATCCTGTAATGCTTTCGATTCGTGCGACGCCATCCACATGGCCTGACACAAGATGTCCGCCCAACTCGTCGCCCACGCGAAGGGATCGTTCGAGGTTGATCTCACGTCCGGCACGCCACAAACCCAGTGTGGTTCTGGTCAGGGTCTCTTGCGAAACGTCCAGCGAAAACACCGCGCCGTGAGGGGCTTCGCGAACGGCGGTGACAGTCAGACAACATCCGTCGCACATGATCGACGCACCCAACGCGATGGACGGTGCCGCCCACGGGCAATCAATCTCAAAGCGACCATTCTCGGCCGCAAGCACCTTTCCCTTCGCCTGCACCAGACCTGTAAACATTAGGCGATCATCCAGCGGCGCGCCCGGTAAGTTGTGATGGTGTCTTCACCCGCTTTACGAACGTCAATTCTCTGGAAAGTTGATGACGACGTAATGCGGTCAAGACCGCGATTCACGAAAGGCAGCAACGCCGCGCCGGTCGATGTCGCGATGCCTTGCATAATAACGACCTCGTCAAGCATCCCTGTATCCGCAAAAGAACGCGCGATGGATGGACCGCCTTCCACGAGCAGCCGCGTGATGCCGTTTTCCGCAAGCGTCTTTAAGGCATCGGAAATTTCGACGCGACCTTCGTGCGTTCTCTTTACGATCAGCGTCTTTGCTTCAGCCGTGTTTTCGGTTGCCCTTCCAAGCGTTTGATCGCTGGCAAGAATCCAAACTCGCGGGCCATCGTCATGAAGCATCGAAGCATTTAACAAAAGAGCGCCATCGGATGCCATGACCACACGGATCGGTGAACGGTCTTCCATCCCGGGTAGACGGCAGGTGAGCGATGGATCGTCTGATGTGACTGTTTCTCGTCCAACAAGGATTGCATCCGTCTGAGCGCGAAGGCTATGAGCTTGTGCCCGCGCGAGATTACCGCTGACCCACACGGGTTTCCCGTCGCCCTGCGCTATGTTCCCAGCCTGATCGACCGCCAGCTTCAGTTGCACGAACGGGCGGCCTTCAGAGACGCGGAGGGTATGTCCGAGGTTGAGCCAGTCCGCCTCTCCGACCATCTCGCTTTGCATAACCGGAACATTATTGGCGGAAAGCCGGGCCAGCCCACGGCCGGATACACGAGGATCGGGATCGAGGGAGCCGTAAATAACAGCCGAGATGCCCGCCTCCACAATTGCGTCAGCGCACGGCGGCGACGCACCATAATGGCTGCATGGTTCAAGCGTGCAGAACAAGACCGCGCCATGCGCGCGACTGCCCGCCCGTTGCAACGCAAGCACTTCCGCGTGAGGCCGCCCGCCGGTGGCGGTTGCGGCACTCGAAATAATTTCGCCAGACTGCGCATCGGCGATGACAGCCCCCACGGAAGGGTTGGGCGAGGTCTGGCCGAGCTGCGCGCGCGCATGAAAAAGCGCCGACTGCATCAGGCTTCGAAGGCGCGTTGCGTCAAGGCTGACCGGCGGAACCGAATCAGGGGTGTCAAGCTTGCGCGTGACCATGAAGGTCATACCTTTTCGTCCCCGACCCGTGTAAACTGATCACCGAGTTCGCCCAAAACCCGATGGAAATCCTTAGCTTCACGAAAATCACGGTAAACACTCGCGTAACGCACGTAAGCCACGCCATCGATGGATTTCAGCCCATCCATAACCAGACCTCCAACGGTAGCCGCGTGAATTTCAGCCTCGTTGCGGTTCTCCAAAACGCGAACGATCCTGCTGACCAGTTGTTCCACACGCTCCTGGCTGACCGGACGCTTGCGAAGCGCGATCTGAATTGACCGGGTGAGCTTCTCCCGGTCGAAGGGCACCCGTCTGTCGTCGCGCTTGATGATCGTCAATTCCCGAAGCTGCACGCGCTCGAATGTCGTGAAACGCGCGCCGCACTCGTTGCAGGCACGCCGCCGCCGTATCGCGGTATGGTCCTCGTAAGGACGGCTATCTCGAACCTGCGTCTCTTGCGCGCCGCAGCTAGGACACCTCATTCTCAGTGCTTACCAAGACCCGGATAGATCGGGAACCGGTTGCAAAGAGCGATTGCCTGAGCCTTTATGGTTTCTTCGGCATCGTGCGCATTACCGCCGCCGCGAAGTCCGTCAAGAACGGCGACGATCATGGTGCCGATGTCGGAAAACTCCTTGACGCCGAAACCGCGCGTGGTTCCTGCGGGCGAGCCGACCCTGATGCCGGACGTGATGGCTGGCTTTTGCGGATCGAAGGGCACGCCGTTCTTATTGACCGTGATGTGTGCGCGGCTCAGGGCCTGCTCGGTCGCTTTTCCGGTCAGGCCTTTTGGACGTAAATCCACCAGCACAAGGTGCGTATCGGTGCCACCGGAAACCAGATCGACGCCTCCCGCTTTGAGGCTTTCGCCCATCGCCTTCGCGTTATCCACAACGGCGCGAACATAGGACTTGAACTCGGGGCGCAACGCCTCACCGAATGCCACAGCCTTCGCGGCGATGACATGCATCAACGGCCCGCCCTGCAAGCCGGGAAAGATAGCAGAATTGATCTTCTTTGCCAGATCGCCATCATTGGTGAGGATGAGCGCGCCACGCGGACCGCGCAGGGTCTTGTGCGTCGTGGTGGTTGCGATATGAGCGTGCGGAAACGGGCTTGGATGCACGCCACCGGCGACGAGACCGGCAAAATGAGCCATATCGACAAGAAGAAGCGCGCCGACCTTGTCCGCGACCTCGCGGAAGCGTGCGAAGTCAATCACGCGAGCGTAGGCGGAGCCGCCAGCGATGATCAGCTTTGGCTTATGCTCAACAGCCAGCCGCTCAAGCTGATCGTAATCCAGAAGCCCGTCGTCCTGCTGCACGCCATAATGAACGGCGTTGAACCACTTGCCAGACAGATTCGGCGGCGCGCCATGGGTAAGATGTCCGCCATGGTCGATGCTCATGCCAAGGATCGTATCGCCGGGCTTGATCGTGGCCAGAAACACCGCTTGGTTGGCACCGCTGCCGGAATGGGCCTGAACATTTGCGAACGCGCACCCGAACAACCGCTTGGCGCGGTCGATGGCAAGCTCTTCGGCTACGTCCACTTCGTGGCATCCGCCATAATATCTCCGTCCCGGATACCCTTCCGCATATTTGTTGGTCAACACCGATCCAACCGCATCGAGGACCGCCTGTGAAACATAGTTTTCAGACGCGATCAATTCGATTTCATCTCGCTGCCGGGTGAGTTCGCGATCCAGCACACGCGCAATATCCGGGTCCGATTCGGCAAGCCGCTTAGAAAAGAATGACTGATAATCGTTGCCTTGATGATGAACCGGAGAAAAAGCTGACATGGGCCTTCGACCTCATTGCGTTGTGCGTTTCAGTATATGGGTTTCGTTACCGATTGCAATCGAGGCGGCGTTGGCCGTTAGGCAAGCTGCGTCTCGACAATCCAGATCGCGCCCGGGAGCGGGACTTTGTCGCCTTGCACATGGGTCCGCAGCACGTCACGGATCGCGCCTACGGCTGCCTGAAATACCGAAGGCGGTTGATCGTTCAGCGCGCGGCTCGCGGCACCGATAACGGTGCATTGTTCGACGGCCGCGTCCAACCCGCCGCCTGCGGCCACATCGAGTTGCAAATCGATGGGCGTGAACTTCGGCTGCGCGAAGCCCGCTGCTGTAAGGATGCGCGAAACCCGATCCGGATCGGCGAATGAGAAAGGTCCAGGGTCTTCTAGACCAGGCTTCGGAAGGCGTGGGACATGATCGTAAACCGCGTGGAGAGGAAGCTGCATCCAGTCGTTTTGGTCGAATGCGCGCCAGCACGCGAAAATCATCCGCCCGGTTGGCTTCAAAGCACGGCGGATATTGATGAACGCAGCGACGGGATCGCCGAAGAACATGACGCCGAAGCGCGAGAATACGAGGTCGACGGGCAGTGCAAATGCGGTCGTCGACGCGTCCGCTAACACAAGTTCCATATTTGCCATGGGTTCGAGAAGCTTTCTAGCCCGCGCAAGCACCAACTCCGAAACGTCGAGACCCGTGACATGCCCGCCGCTCCCAACCGCGTCCGTGAGGTCCCGCGTGGTCGCGCCACAGCCGCAGCCGATATCGATAACCGTCTCGCCTGCCCGAATGTTCGCATGGTCGAGCAATGTCGCCGACACAGGCGCCAGCATGATATCGGTCCTGTTCTGGGCCTTGACCCATTTTGCTCCGCCAGCACCGTTCCAGTATTCGAGCTGCTCTTGGTGCTTGATAGCGGTCTCGTTCATGGCGCGCCCTTTAGTTAAGCGTGTTCCGATTGGCGAACCGGCGAAAGCGGCTTCACTCCGGCTTTGCCGGGAGGGCCGCGCTGTTCGTCTTTAGCGCGAGTTCCTGACAGGCCTTCGGCAACGACGCGAGAAGGAACGGTTTTGCGGGCCCGGGGGGCGGTCGCTTCGGTGCACGTCTTGCCACTTCAAGCCTCTTGAACCAGTCAGCAACCTCAGTTTTGCAACCGTCATCGGTCCCGACCGGGGCCTGATTGACGCAAAGCGTGCTGACGGGCGGACAGTTAAGCCGAACATGAAAATGGTAGTTATGTCCCCACCAGGGTCGTATCTTCAACAGAAACGCCCGGTCAGTTCCCGCAGTCTCGCAAATCGCTTTCTTGATGGCGGGATGTACGAAGATGCGTGCCACCTCGGGATAGGACGCGGCGCGGCGTAATAGCTTGACCTGAGCCTCACTCCAATTTTTGGCGTCCACGGCAAGACCCGCCTCGTCCACCATGTTGTCGGCAGACAGGTCTTCGCGTTCACGGACAGTCAGGGTGTGGGTTGGCATGGGTTTCAGCCAGATGTCGGCGTCAAGACCTACTTGATGGCTTGCATGCCCGGTCAGCATGGGCCCGCCAAGGGGCTGCGCGATGTCACCAATCAGCAATCCCGAAATCCCGTCCTTCTGGCTGACATCGCGGGCAAGTGTCTGAACGTACTTTACCAGAGCGGGTTGACCCCACGCCCGGTTCCGCGACGGACGCATGACCTGCCATGCTTCGCCGTTGGCGGCAAGTTCCTGAGCGCCAGCCTGACAGCCAAGGGCATACCCGCCGATCGCTTGGGCGGGCGCTGCCGGTGCCGCTTTTACAGTGCCAAAAACCTGCCTGGCGTCCAGCGCGACCGCGGGCAGGCCTTTTGGGGCAACAGGCGTTACGACCTTTGCCGGAACAATGGGCTTGACCTGCGCGCGCGAGGACAATCCCACAAGGCACAGAACGCCGAGCAGACCTGCTGACAGCCCGAGCCGCCGGGAGTTCCGAGCGGATATCTTCCAAACGCCCTTTGTCATGACGCTATTCAGGCCTCCATCCGGAGCCAGCGTTTGAACTTCGAGTGCGCTGCGATGAATCAGCGTCGTCGTTCGAGGCGGCTGGCTTCGGCGGCGGCTGATCGTTGGTGGGTTGTGCGGCAGGGGCAGGTTCGCGGGGCGGCTTCGCCTTTTTCGGCTTCTTGGCGGGTAAAGGTGCTGGTTCGCTGAGGTCGATGCGCACCGGCTTTGCGTCGCCGCGCTGTTCCCCGGAGGCTGCCGGTTTCTCTGCCCCCTGGCTCGTCGATCCCGCCGGAGCCTGCAACGACGACAACGACGACGTTTGGGCTTTTTGCGCGTCGGTCGCAGGGGTGGTGTTGACCGCGATGCCGGCAAGCATCCACTGGTCGGCAAAAAGCTGATAAGCAAGATCGAAGCTGACCTGCTCGGGCGTGGTCGTAAAAACTCCCGTCATTCGAAGCACCTGCCCATCCTGAACGGACGGCGGGGCGGAAAGCTTGGGATTGAAAAACATGATGGGCGTGAGATCGAGCTTGCGCGCGCGTAAGGGGCCGAAAATCTCTGCAAGGCGTGCCGGATTGTTCGCCATCTGAAATCCAGGCGTGCCAAGATCGCGAAGCACGCTGTAGTTTCCAGTCTGATTGGCCTGGCTCAGCGCAATGATGGTGCCGCGTATCATCAGATTGAGACGAAGCTCGTCGGGGATCGGTGGGCGCGCGGGAGCTTGCGCGCTTGCAAACGGGCAGTACAATGAAATACATAATATCAAACTTCGCGAGCAAATCGCCCATCGTCTCAGCATGGCCGAGCTCCTTTTTTTCTTCCTGAACGTATCGTTAACGTGATCCGACTTCAAGATCATACCACCGGTTGGTTCCCGCCCGGTTGAACCCTCGTTTGACATCGTCCGCTCACATCACACATACCTATGTCGGTTAACAAAGGAAATTTCATGTCGAGACGGACGGACCCGCCGCCCACACTCGAACTCGGTGCGACAGGCGGACCTGCGCGAGTTGAACGAGCGGTATCGCGAGATTTTCCGACGCATCGTTGAGAGCTATTTATCTACAGGCGAGCCTGTCGGATCACGGAATCTGAGTCGTGCACTACCCATGACACTGTCGCCCGCCTCGGTCCGCAACGTGATGTCCGACCTGGAAACGCTGGGCCTGATCTATGCGCCCCATTCCAGTGCCGGCCGCATACCGACGCAAACAGGGCTTCGGCTGTTTGTGGATGGGTTGCTGGAAATCGGCGATCTGCAGAGCGACGAAAGGGAGCAGATCGAGAAGCAACTTCGAGGTCACGACCGCGACAAGGCTGCTGGTCTGGCTGACGTGCTTGCCGAAGCGGGTGACATGCTGTCAGGCCTATCCCGCTGTGCTGGCGTCGTTATTACGGAACGTCAGGTGAGCCGCATCAAGCATATCGAGTTTCTCAGCCTCGATGCGAACCGCGCTCTTCTGGTTCTGGTGGACGACGATGGCAATGTGGAGAACCGGGTCCTCAACCTGCCCGAAGGGCTGCCACAATCCGCTTTGACCGAAGCGACGAACTATTTGAACGCAAGGGTCCGGGGTGCAACCCTGCAGGAAGCCCGTTCCCTGATCACGGCCGAACTTGAGGCAAGCCGCGCCGAACTCGACGCGTTGACAGCACGCGTCGTTCAATCCGGGATCGCGCAGTGGTCGGGAGGCCGGGACGATAACCGCAGTTTTGATCGTGAAAGGCCAATCGCGGCTTCTCGATGATTTGAAAGCGCTTGACGATCTGGACCGCATCCGTCGCCTGTTCGAGGATCTCGAGTCAAAAAAAGGACTTGTTCATCTGCTTGATCTCGCGGAAACCGCTGATGGTGTCAGAATTTTTATCGGGTCGGAAAATCATCTGTTTTCGTTATCCGGCTCGTCGCTCATCGTTGCACCGTTCAAGGATCAGGAGCGGAAAATCGTGGGCGTGCTGGGGGTCATCGGGCCGACACGGCTGAATTACGCGCGCATTATTCCCATGGTGGATTACACTGCAAAACTGGTCAGCCGTGTGCTTGCTTGATTCACGCCTCAAAAGGGCCGATATAGAACGAAAATTTTAGGCGAATCGGATGGGGGCACAAAGCCTTCGAACGGGATTGGCACACGGATCATGAACGAAAAAGTGGAAGATGCTGCAAGCGTTACCGCGCCGGCCGCGGCTGCTGCGCCAGAGACAAACGTGACGGATTACGCCGCGATGGAGCAGCAGCTTAGCACCCTGAAGACCGAAAACGCGGAGTTGAAAGACAGGCTTTTACGCACCCTGGCGGAAATGGAAAATTTCCGTCGCCGGGCCGATCGGGAAAAATCCGACGTCATGAAGTATGCGACCACTGCATTTTCCAACGATATCGTGACGATGGGAGACAACCTGCGTCGCGCGATTCAGGCGGCTCAGAAAGAGCCTCTCGACGCGAATCCCGCGTTGAAGACCCTGCTGGAGGGCGTGGAAGCGACCGAGCGCGAAATGATCAAGGTTTTCGAACGGCATGGGATCACCCGTTTTGAACCACTGGGCGAAAAATTCGACCCCCATCTTCATGAAGCATTGATTAAAATCGATGTGCCGAACGTCGCTGCCGAGACGATCGTTCAAGTCTTGCACGCGGGGTATAAGATCGGTGATCGCGTTTTGCGCCCGGCGGCAGTCATTGTCGCCCAAGGGGGAACGGCGGCCCGCCCTGTCGAACCCGATTTGCCCCTTGATTTAATGCCGGAAAGCTTTGTCCATGCGCCGGATGAGGTGAAAGCCAAGCCAGCCGGAAACCCGCAGCCACCCATCAACAAGCCCGCGAATGTATCAACAAAAGAGACTGAGCAGGATCCCGACGTGTTGCGCGATACAAATGCCGCACCGCGAAATGCGAATGGACCACAGCCGGGCGTTCGCAAGGAGCGGCAAGCTCATGAAAAAAGAACTGTGACGACCCCCGTCACCGAAAACAATAATGCCGCGCCGAAACACGACGATCTCATGTCCACATTCGGGAAACGGTTCGAGACCGGAAGTTGAAGCTGATGTTAATTCTCTAAATTCAAAGCAACCGTAGGCGGGGCGGAAAAGTCGCGCAAGCTTACTGTCGAGCTTAAAGGATTTAGCTTCTGTGATCGAACGTGTGTCGGTCGCACATGGCCGGTCCGGTTTAGGTAACGGACGATAGATCTGGTCGTATCCATACTTCCTGGATGGATGAATGCGCTTGATACAAGCTCATAGATGTGCGTGGATCATGAAGGCTGTTAGAGCGGGATGAGTTTAACCGTAAACATGACCGTCATTTCAGTGAAGGCGAAATCGATGCGTCAGGACCCGCGTTGTTAAGAAAATAGCCTTCGATTTCGCAGAGATTGCAAGCCTTGATGTTGCAACCGCCTCATTTCCTGCCCGTCATCGGACGGAGCTTCGATTCAGGGCACAAGCCAGGTGGAGCGCGTTTTTATCGATAAGGCGCGTCCAGCTCAAGGTTCTTCGCAAGAATACGCTCCCAGCGGTCGCCGTTGGCGAGCAGCTTTTCTTTGTCGTAAAGCAGTTCTTCACGGGTTTCGGTGGCGAACTCGAAGTTTGGCCCTTCCACGATCGCGTCCACCGGACAAGCTTCCTGACAATAGCCGCAGTAGATGCACTTCACCATGTCGATGTCATAACGCGTGGTGCGGCGGGTGCCGTCATTGCGGCGCGGCCCGGCCTCGATGGTGATGGCCTGCGCGGGGCAGATCGCCTCGCATAATTTGCAGGCAATGCAGCGCTCCATCCCGTTAGGATATCGCCTTAACGCATGCTCGCCGCGATAACGCGGACTGACCGGGTTTTTTTCATGGGGATAGTTGATCGTGGCTTTGGGCTTGAAGAAATACCTCATGCTCAGCCAGGCTGCCGACGCGAACTCGGCAAGGATCGCGGATCGAAACGTCTGTCCAATAGTGCTCATGAGTTTGACCTTTGAATTGCCCGTTTCATCACCGAACGCCACCAAATTGCAGCACCGTCGCCACCGCGACGACCATGAACAGCGAAAACGGCAGGAACACCTTCCATCCCAGCCGCATAAGCTGGTCGTAGCGGTAGCGCGGCACGATGGCTTTCACGATAGAGAACATAAAGAAAACGAGGCAGACCTTGAGGATGAACCAGATGACCCCCGGGACCCAGTTCAGGGGCGCGATATCGAGAGGCGGCAGCCATCCGCCCAGAAAACAAAATCGTGGTCAGGGCGCACATGACGACGATGGACACATATTCCCCGAGTTGAAACAGAAGATAGGGCGTCGACGAATACTCCGTCATGAAGCCGGCCACGAGTTCCGACTCCGCCTCGGGCAGGTCGAAGGGCGGGCGGTTGGTTTCCGCCAGAGCCGACACGAAAAAGATCACGAACATGGGAAAGAGCGGCAGCCAGTACCAGTTGAAGATTCCGTATGGTCCGCGCTGCGCGTTCACGATCTCAGTGAGGTTCAGGGATCCGGCGCAAAGCAGGACCGTGACGATCACGAAACCGATGGATACCTCATAGGACACCATCTGAGCCGCAGAACGCAGGGCGCCGAGAAACGGATATTTCGAGTTGGATGCCCATCCGCCCATGATGACGCCATAAACGCCGAGGGACGAAATCGCGAAAAGGTAGAGGATGCCCACGTTCAAATCCGCGACAACCCATCCTTCTGCAACAGGGATTACGGCCCAAGCGGACAGAGCAAGGACTGATGTGATCAGCGGTGCGAGCAGGAACACGGTCTTGTCGGCCCCGCCCGGAATGATTGGTTCCTTGAGCACGAATTTGAGAAAATCCGCGAAAGACTGTAGCAGCCCGAACGCGCCCACCACGTTCGGCCCGCGCCTGAGTTGAACGGCCGCCCAGATTTTACGATCCGCAAGAAGAAGGTACGCGACGATCAGGAGCACGGCGACCAGCGTCAGCACGCTTTGTCCAAGGACCAGCGCAAGGGGAAACCCGTATTTTGACCAAAATACGCTCCAATCAGGCATAGGCCCTCACATTGGCTTCCGTTTCGCCGTTGATTGCGGACAGTTCCGCCATCACAGAGGATGCCCGCGCGATCGGGTTGGTCAGATAGTAATCCTCGCTCACGGAAGAGAACGGCGGTGCATTGCGCATTTGCGCGAGACCCAGCGCTGCTTTGTCTGTATCGACGATTGCCTGCGCGAAGCTTGCGGGCGCGATTTCGTCGATGGCCGCCAGATGCGGATGCGACCTGTACATTGCGGCTCGCAACTCGGCCAGGCTGTCGAACGGCAGCTTGACACCAAGGGGATCAGACAAGGCGCGGATGATGGCCCAGTCTTCGCGAGCATCGCCAGGTGGAAACACGGCGCGCTGCGCAATCTGCACGCGGCCCTCGACATTTACGTATGTGCCGCTTTTTTCGGTGTAAGCTGCTGAAGGCAACACAATATCGGCAAGACGCGCACCCCGGTCGCCATGGCTGCCCTGATAGATCACGAACGCGTTGCCGGTGCCGCTCAACTCGAATTCGTCGGCTCCGAGCAGATAGAGGGTTTCGATTTCGCCGCTTGCCGTTTTTTCGAGAATCCCGGAGATATCGCGGGCGCCGTCTCCAGGAACGAATCCGATATCGAGACCGCCCGTCAGCGCAGCACTTCCGTGCAGCACGTTGAACCCGTTCCAGTCTTTATCTGTCGCAACGCCGGTCGAGAGTTGCCGTGCCATATGCGTGATCGCATCCGCCTGTTCATGAGACAGCGCTTGCGGACCCACGATCACCATGGGACAGGACGCGCCACGCAACACGTCGCCAAAGGCATGCCCGTTCTTGGCGATGTCCTGAAGCGCACCCGGACCATCTCCAAGCCATTCCACCGGGTACGTCAAATCGGCCTTTGCCCCCACGGCGGCAATCTTGACACGCCGGTTGAGATAACCCCGACGCAACCGGGCGTTGAGTACGGCGGCCACCATCCGGGGATTGACGCCCACGAGGAGGATCGCATCGGCCCGGTCGATGCCTGCGATCGTCGAATTGAACAGATAACTGGCGCGACCATCTGCGGGATCGAGGCGAAGGCCGTGTTGACGGCAGTCGTGATGTTGGGACCCTAGCGCATTCAGCATCGACTTCAGCGCGAACATGTCCTCGACGGCGCACAAGTCACCTGCAATCGCACCGATCCTGCCCCGGCCAGCTTTCTTGACGCGAGCCGCGATCTCGCTGAACACGTCGTACCATGAGGTTTCTTCGAGCTTGCCGCCGCGCCGTGTGTAAGGGCGGTCGAGCCGCTTCTTCTTCAGTCCATCCACGACCGCGCGCGTTTTATCCGATATCCA
Organism: Rhodomicrobiaceae bacterium; assembly: GCA_965247345.1. Classification (GTDB taxonomy): domain Bacteria; phylum Pseudomonadota; class Alphaproteobacteria; order Rhizobiales; family Rhodomicrobiaceae; genus Rhodomicrobium. The sequence continues at coordinate 295,033 of CBDFGZ010000018.1, forward strand.
CTCTTCGTTCACGCCATCATGATTGCGCGGTAAGATGCGCAGGACCTCGCGGTTGCGGCTATCGACCCGGATATTGGACCCGAGCCCGTCCATCACGTCTATGGATTCCGTCTTCCGCAACTCCCAAGGCCGCGAAATGAACGAGTATGGCTTCGAAACCAGCGCACCTACCGGGCAGAGGTCCACCACATTCCCCGAAAGCTCGGACCGCATGCCCTGCTCCAGGTAGGTCGTGATCTCCATGTCTTCACCGCGTCCGGCTGCACCCAACTCTTCAACGCCCGCGACTTCGGTCATGAAGCGCACGCAGCGCGTACATTGAATGCAACGGTTCATATACGTTTTGATCAGCGGGCCGAGATACTTCTCTTCCACCGCGCGCTTGTTTTCGCGGTAACGACTACCGTCGAGGCCGTAGTACATGGCCTGGTCCTGCAAATCGCATTCGCCACCCTGGTCGCAGACGGGGCAATCGAGTGGATGGTTCAGGAGCAGAAACTCCATGACGCCTTCGCGCGCTTTTTTTACGAGCGGGCTGTCGGTGCGCACTGCTGGGGGCGTGCCATCCCGGTTCGGGCGCAGATCGTTGACACCCATGGCACAGGACGCCATCGGCTTCGGCATACCCACCACTTCGACAAGGCACATCCGGCAATTGCCAGCGATGGACAGCCGTTCGTGATAACAAAAGCGCGGAATTTCAGCGCCTCCGAGTTCGCACGCCTGCAACAGCGTGATCCCGTCCTCGACTTCGATTTCCGTCCCGTTGATACTGATTTTGGCCATATGAACCCAAGCTGCTCTGGCGGACACGGTCACGACTCGCACGTTGGCCCATTAACCATGACGACAGGCCGCAGCGAAGCGCAACTCACATTGTCGTAGCCAAGAATGATTCAAAAAGCCATGTGGATTTAAGCCGCGTCGGGAGATCGGTGCATGGACCGTGAAGTCCATTGTAATCGGGCGCTGCGCCTTCGCGAGCGAGCCAGAGCTTTCAACGTATCGTTACGCTGATGCGGGGCAAAAGATAGATCGCGATGTAAAACAGGCCGAGCGCGAGAGCAAGAAAACCAACCCCACGTAGCGCAAGTTTTATGGTTCGCGGGAAGGCCATCGACGCATTGCACTTGGGGCAATGCCCGTACTCCTGCGGGACATGGCGGTACCCGCACTTTCGACATGTCTTGAACGTCATCGCCCGCCCTCTGGCCACGGTATCCGCAGGCACTCAATATCCGCGATGCATAACAACCGAGGGCGAACCCGTCATCCTGTTTTATTAAAAATGACTAACCGCTATATCCGACGCTGCATGAGTGGCGCGCCGAAACGCGCGACCCATCAACCGAATTGACCAGAAATGTAGTTTCGTGTGCGCTGTTGACGCGGATTGTTGAAGATGTTCTCGGTTTTGTCGAACTCGATGATATTCCCGAGGTACATGAAGTTGGTGAATTCGGACACACGCGTCGCCTGCTGCATGTTGTGCGTAACGATCACGATGGTGTAATCGCCCTTCAGCTCAAGCACCAGCTCCTCGACTTTGGCGGTCGAGATCGGGTCCAGCGCCGAGGCTGGCTCGTCGAGCAGAAGCACGTCAGGTTTCACTGCGATCCCGCGCGCGATGCACAAGCGCTGCTGCTGGCCGATGGAGAGGCTCAGCCCGCTGGCGTTGAGCTTGTCCTTGACCTCGTTCCAGAGGGCTGCACGCTTCAGGGCGCTTTCAACGCGATCTTTGAGTTCCGAAGTGGGCAGCTTCTCATATAGCCGAATGCCGAACGCAATGTTTTCGAAAATCGTCATGGGAAACGGTGTCGGACGCTGGAAAACCATCCCGATTTTCGAGCGAAGCAGGTTCACGTCCTGCTCGGGGCTGAGGATATTATAGCCGTCCAGAAGGATTTCACCCTCCGCCCGCTGTCCTGGATACAGTTGAAAAATGCGGTTGAACACGCGCAGGAGTGTTGATTTTCCGCAGCCCGATGGCCCGATGAAAGCCGTGACCGTCTTTTCGTAAATCGGCAGGTTGATCGTTTTCAGTGCATGAAAGTTCTTATAATAAAAGTTGAGGTTCCGCACCGCAACCTTTTCGTGCCGACCCGCCTGGGCAACCACGCGCGGTGCTTCGATCTGGTCTGCCGCCTGGGATGCGCTGATGGCCTGTGCCCTGAGCGCCTGCGGATCGAGTGTTGCTACGTCGTTCATCGTCCAACCTTTTGAGATGTAAGGGCACGGGCCAGAATATTCAGAACAAGCACAGTGACCGTGATAATCAACGCTCCAGCCCAGGCCAGCCGTTGCCAACCGTCATAAGGGCTGCCAGCAAACGAAAAAATAGTTGCGGGCAGGCTGGCCATCGGCTTGTCGAGGTTTGCAGACCAAAACTGATTATTCAATGATGTGAACAGAAGGGGAGCAGTCTCACCGGCTATGCGCGCAAATGCCAGCAGCACACCTGTAACAATACCGGCGCGCGCCGCTTTATAAATCACGGCACTGATGCTGACCCATCGAGTGCAGCCAAGACCGGCTGTCGCCTCGCGATAGGTGTCCGGGACGAGTACCAGCATCAGTTCTGTGGTCCGGATTACCACCGGAATCACGATCACTGCCAATGCAATTGCACCGGCATACCCCGAAAAGTGACCAACCTGAGCGACCAAAACCACGTAAACGAACAGACCGATGACGATGGAGGGCGCTGACAACAGGATGTCATTGACGAAGCGCGTGACCAGCGTAAGCCGCGTGTATCGCCCGTACTCAGCCATATAGGTGCCAGCAAGAATACCAATGGGGGTTCCGATCAGCATGGCGAGACCCGACATGATGAGGCTGCCGATAATTGCGTTAGCCAAACCGCCGCCTTCACCCGGCGGCGGCGGTGTGCTTTCGGTGAAAACAGAAAACGTGATGCTGGACAAGCCATTCCACAACAATGCAAACAGGATCAGCGCAAGCCAGGCCAGGCCGAACATTGTGGCGGCTACCGACAACGCCATGTAGATTTGGCTTCTCAGCCGCCGACGGGCGTATTTACCCATGATCAAGCCCCCGACTGGCGTTCCAGGCGAAGCAGCATGATGCGTGCTACCGCAAGAACGATGAATGTGATGATGAACAGGATAAGGCCCAGGGCGATAAGTGAACTCGTATAAATTGCCGTGGTGGCTTCCGTAAATTCGTTGGCAATCGCCGCCGAGATCGTGGTGCCTGGCTTAATGATCGACGCCGAGATGCGGTGCGCGTTACCAACAACGAAGGTGACAGCCATCGTCTCGCCCAAAGCACGACCGAGCGCCAGCATAACGCCGCCCACGACACCGGTGCGTGTAAACGGCAACACAACGCTTCGGATCACTTCCCATTTGGTGCAGCCAAGCCCATAAGCCGACTCGCGCAACATGGGCGGCACAGTCTCGAAGACATCGCGCGTTATGGATACGATAAACGGCAAAATCATAATTGCGAGGATCAATCCCGCCGTCAGCATGCCGATGCCAAACGGCGGCCCCTCAAAAAGCTTGTTGAGGATGGGGACCGGCTCGAAGATTGAGATGAGTGCGGGCTGCAATGTTCGTTGCAAGAACGGCGCGAAAACAAAAAAGCCCCACAAGCCGTATATGATGCTTGGAATGCCAGCCAACAGCTCGATGGCGATGCCAATGGGACGACGCAGGATCTGCGGCGAAAGTTCGGTAAGAAAAATCGCTATCCCTAACCCGACCGGCACGGCGATGAGAAGTGCGATAAACGAAGATACGATGGTGCCATAAATCGGGGCTAAACCACCGAAGTCGTCAGTAACCGGGTTCCAGACTTCAGTGGTGAAAAATGCTGGACCAAACTTCTTGAATGCTGGCCATGCGCCATCGATCAAAGAGAAGATTACGCCGCCCAGAAGGGCGAGGGCGAAGATGGCAGCAGACTTGGTGAGATACCGAAAAAAGGTGTCGGTCAATCCCACGCGCCGTAGAATACGAGCCCTTTCGGCATCGGCGAAAAGCGGAGAACTGGCGGCAATGTCTGCCATGCTGTGAACCCAAGGTCTAGCTGGAAACGGAAATAAAAAAGGGAGGCGCGACGCCTCCCTCGCGAACATTTAGCTCTTGATGTCGTTAGCAAGAGTAGTTGCAATTGCCTTGACTGCGTTTTCCGGCATCGGAATATATGCCAGATCATCAGCCATCTTGTCGCCGTTAGCATATGCCCAAGTAAAGAATTTCACGGCCTCGGCAGAAGCTTTCGCATCCGTTGGCTGTTTCTGCATCAGAATGAAGGTTGCACCAGAGATTGGCCACGCCTTGTCGCCCTGCTGATTGGTCAGGATTGCATAATAACCTGGAGTGGTCTCCCACTTCACGCTTGCAGCGGCTGCCTGGAAGGTATCTCGTTCTGGGCTGACGATCTTACCGCCCGCGTTCACCATTTTGGTATACGACAGCGTGTTCTGCTTGGCATAAGCATATTCAACGTAACCGATCGAGCCAACGGTTTGTTTTACTTGCGCAGCCACACCTTCGTTACCCTTGGCTCCAATACCACCCGGCCATGAAACCGATGTCCCTACCCCGACTTTGGTTTTGAAGTCGGAACTGACCTTGGAGAGATAATCAACAAAAATGAAAGTCGTGCCAGACCCATCGGAACGTTGAACCGTAACAATTGCGGACGATGGCAGCTTCGCGTTCGGGTTCAGTTTGACAATTGCGGGGTCATTCCACGTCTTGATTTGCCCGAGATAGATTTTCGCTAAAGTATCGCCATCCAGCGCCAGGTCGCCACCCTTGATCCCGTCAAGGTTAACGATAGGAACCACACCACCGATGACCGTCGGGAATTGTACGAGACCAGTTTTTTCCAGCTCTTCTGGCTTTAAGGGAGAGTCGGTCGCACCAAATGTTACGGTTTTGGCCTGAATTTGCTTGATGCCGCCGCCAGAACCGATTGACTGGTAATTGACGCTCACGCCGGACGTCTTCTTATACTCCGCGGCCCATTTCGAATAAAGCGGAGCGGGGAACGTGGCGCCGGCACCAGTGATATCCTGAGCGTAAGCGGAGCCGGCAACAGCAACCACGCCAAAAACCGCGGCCTGGATGGCACGGGTGAACACGTGTCTCATAACTCCTCCAAACTGATAAAATTGAGGCTGGTTACGCGGTTAAAGTCTCGCTTATGCCAGCCAGTCGATGCGCGCGTTTGCACACCAGATCGTTAACAAGCTTTTGCAAAGCTTCTGTGACAGTTCACAGTGAGCGCATGACGATATTTTTTGCGCGCCCTTGAGCTTTTGCCGAAGCCACGACACATTTCTGCAAGCATGTGAATGTTGCGATACGCGCGGTTTGGTTAATTGATTGTTCTGACAACCGGTTATAGAAGCCGCGAATAGGATCGCGATCAACCTTGCGAACTTGCAGGCATATTCTTCATTTAATTCAAAACACGGGGTGGTTGCCCCTTAACGGACGTCCCCATGAAGAAACCTTTCGTCGGCGGCTACCCGGCTGCCTTCCTTGCCGTGTCGATTGCCTGGGTCGTGTTTGCGTTCCCGTGGCTGTCTGGCAGCGTCACGATTCCGGATGACGCGAAAGCGCACTTCCTGCCGCAGCTTCAGTTTCTGGCGAACGCGCTGCATTCGGGACAATCTCCGTTCTGGACCCATAACGTGTTTGGCGGATCGCCCCAGATTGCCGATCCGCAGTCGTTGATTTTCTCCCCCGCATTCCTGATCGCCTATTTCGACCCGTCACCCAGCTTCAGGCAGATCGACGGGTATAGCTTCGCACTGCTTGGACTTGCCGCCGCTTCCGTCCTGCTCCTGTTTCGGGACCGTGGCTGGCATCCGGCAGGTGCCACCGTTGCCGCCCTCGTTACAGCCTTTGGCGGCTCGGCGATCTGGCGCATCCAGCATCTGAAACAGATCGAGGGTTTCGCGTTTTTCGTGCTGTGCCTCTGGCTTCTGTCGCGCGCCCTGGAAAGGAAGTCGGTGGTTTATGGCGCGCTCGCAGGGTTCGCCGCCGGCCTTCTGGTGATCGAACCGGGTCAGATCGCTCTTCTGGGGATCTACATCCTGCTCGGATTCGTCATTTATCATTGGCTGACCAGTGAAAAACGAATGGCCTCTGTCAGGGCCAGCCTGCTGCCTCTTACCGCAGGGTCAGTGGTGGCAGCTCTGTTTGCTGCAATCCCGGTGAGTTTGACGTACCTTTTCGTCACGGCATCGAGCAGGCCCGAGTTCGAATTCAAGGAGGCGGCGCGCGGTGCGTTGCATCCGGCATCCGTTTTGACGGCGGTTGTTTCCGATCTCTACGGCGCGTTCGATCCCATCGTGGACTATTGGGGACCGGGCAGTTGGGAGTGGACCGCCGACTGGCTTTCCATGTCCGAGAACATGGGCCAGCTTTATATCGGGGCGCTTCCCGTCCTATTGCTTGCGCTGGGTGCCGGAAAGCTTGGGCTGTGGAGCCGCGAAATACGTTTCTATTTCCTCGCTGCGGCCGCGTTATTCATCTTCGCGCTTGGCTGGTACACGCCGTTTTTCCGACCGATCTTCGATTACCTGCCAGGCATAAGCATGTTCCGGCGGCCTGCCGACGCGACCTATCAGCTCGGCGCGATGGCAGCCGTCATTTGCGGTTACATCGTGCATCTTCTGATGACGGGGACACTTGTTCCGTCCGCACAACGCAAGTGGCTTGCGGGGGGTGTGGTGGGCGCTTTGTTTGTGGCAAGTCTTTGCGTCGCCGCAGCGCGCGGTCACGTGGACCTTGCTCTATGGCCAATCGCGATAGCTTTCGCGTGTTTCGCCTCAGCCGCAGCCTTCTTATGGTTTATGCCCAAGCTCACGACGAGCCACGCTTCGCTTGTGATACCCTTGCTGGCCGCGTTCATGATCGCGGATTTGCGATTGAATAATGGGCCGAACCCCTCGACGGGGCGGACGCCTGCCGAATATGACATGCTCAGGAAGGATACCCGGAACGCAACCGTGGCATTTCTGAAAGCGAACGTTCGGAAGTCCGTGCCGTCCACACGCCGCGACCGGATTGAACTCGCTGGCGTGGGCTTTGCCTGGCCGAATTGCAGTTTGACCCATGATTTCGACCACCTGCTCGGCTACAATCCGCTTCGGCTCGAGGATGTCATCGAAGCGACCGGCGCAGACGAGCATATTGCCGAACCAAGGCAGCGTAAATTCACGCCGCTGTTCCCTTCGTATTCGTCGACGCTCGCAAATTTGCTGGGCCTTCGTTACGTTGCCTCCAGCGTCCCCATCGATCAAATCGACAAACGGCTGCGAGGCAGCGAATTGTCGCTCGTGGCGCGAACGGCAGATGCATACATTTACGAAAATACTCGCGCGCTGCCCCGTGTCCTTTTCGCCGATGACTGGAAACTCGCGAATTTCACAAATCTGGTAAAAACCGGCGAATGGCCGGAGTTCGATCCAACTCATACCGTGCTGCTGGACGAAGCGCCGCCGCCTATTGAAGCGAAGACCGCGAGTGCTTTCAGTGCTGCGTCTGCCACCGGAAGCGTTACACTCAAGCCTCAAAGCTTCGCGTCGCCCATTTCGCTGACTAAACCCGCAAACGTTACCCCTACGATCACCATGAAGAGATATGAGAATACGCTCGTGGAAATCAACGTGAACTCGGCCAAGGGCGGGTTTGTGGTTTTGAACGATGTCTGGCATCCGTGGTGGACAGCTACCGTCGACGGCAACCGAGTGGATATCCAGCGCGCAAACGTCTTGTTTCGCGCGGTGCGGGTTCCACCGGGGTCCCATGTGGTCCGGTTCGAATTTGCGCCACTGGCAGGCGCGACGCATCAGGTTCTCGATGGTTTGACCGGACATACTCCAGGCGCAAAACCCGCGCCTGCTATTCCTAGCGCTCCGTCACCGGAGTCCAACGCGACGGAACGACGCCGTGTTGCCGACAAAGGTCGCGAAATGCATCGCTAGCTAGCCAGTGATGCTCTTTGACACGCGCGTCTCTGATCGTGTCCCACGGGATGCCCTGACCCATGATGAACATGGCCGGATGACACATGACGAGCGGTTGCGGCCCGGCAAGCGTAGCAAGCCAGCCGCTCCATAATTCCGGCAACGATGCGCTTTTTCTAAAATCATACACGCCTGCGAAATCGCTATTGGTCTGTATCACCTCTCTCGCCGTGAGCCGAGCAAGCGCTCCCGCGCCAGTCGCAGCAATGATCGCGGCCTTCAAGCCCTGCCACGCCCGTGGCCTGCAATCGCGAAGGGCGATACGGCCCATCTCCGTGCCATAACGCGACCGCAGCGCGGCCAGCAATTCCGTTCGCACAACCGGCAAATGATGCACATGCTGGTGTCCATCGACAAAGCGCGGGGGAGAATGCATCTTCTGATCGAAGAGGCCCAGTTGTCCATCAATCGCGTGACGAATGGCGGGGCGAGGGAGCAATCGGAGTTGGGCGGCTAGAATGAGTTGCAGCAGAGATGCGGAATAGAGTGGAGAGTAAACGCCACCCGAGGCTCGACCGTCGTCAACGCGAATGCGGGGATTCCAATCTTTGCCATCTCCAGACAGCGACGGATTTGCATAATCGCATGGGTCATGGTCAGGCTTGACGCGACCAGTCAGACTTGCGTCATTGCTATCACTTTTGTTGCTCTCCTTTGTTTGGCTGGATCGCCGCCCGAGCAAGTCCGGCCATGACGAATTGCGAGCGAACGGACTCGTGAGATCGAGATGCAACCCGCAATCGACCGGCGCGTCTTTTATCCGCAATGCGGCTTCCGGCCACGATGGCGACAACACCATGGCGCTGGTGGCCGTCACGATCCCTTTACGCGCAAGATCGAGGATGCCTGCGTCAACCCCGGCATCCATCGCGTAATCGTCGGCGCTTATAATAATCGGCCGGGATGTCACTCTGCGGGTTGGTGAGCTATGGCAGTCGAAAATGCCCAGAGTTTCGAGAGCGTGAACGTGAGGACGGCGACGGAGACTAAGATCGCAGCCAGAATGGGCAGGTAGTACGCGCCGCCGAACGCCGCCAGAGACTTTGCATAGGCTATCTGATTGACCACGAAGCCGAGACACGCCACACAGAAAAAACGAGTGCGGGCGCTACGCCAGTGCCTGCGCTCGATGCCGAATGTAAACCGGGCGTGCCCTGTAAAGCTGACCATAAACGCAACCACAAACGCAATCGCGTTTGCTGCGAGCGGATGCAACCCCGCCAACTCCACGCAAACCGCAGCGACGGAAAGGTGAGTGATGAATGCCGCAGCACCCACCGCGACGAAATTCAGGCCCTGCCGGATCATGATGTCACTGTCTCAATTTTCTGCGCATCTGATGGTATCAGGGCGTTGTTTGTAGATGCTGCACTCGCACCGGTGACCACTCGAGTCCGTGCGCCGCTATCGTATTCCATGATGTAAAGCGGGCGTTGTTTAGCCTCTTCGAACGTGCGTCCGACATACTCCGCGATAACGCCAAGTGCCAGCAGTTGCAAGCCCGATAGAAACATCATGCCAACGGAAATCGTGGCCCAGCCCGGGAGGTGGTCGCCGAGCACATAATGCTCAAAAAGCAGATAGCAACCGAATACGATGGATATGAACGAAACCAGAAAGCCGGCCACTGCAACGAGCCGCAAAGGCACGATGGAGAACGAGGTCAATCCGGTGAAACCAAGGCCGAACAGGCGGGCCAACCCGAACTTGGTCGCGCCTGCCACCCTCGGAAGCGCCTGAAACGTAACAAACTCGGTGGTAAAACCTACCCAGGCGTAAATGCCTTTCATCAGGCGGTTTCGCTCGGGCAGCGCGTTGATCGCGTCCACTACCTTGCGATCCATCAGGCGGAAATCACCGGCATTGGGTGGGATGACAACGGATCCGCCAGCCTCCATCAGCCAGTAATACCAGCGCTTCAATTGACGCTTCGTCGGCGCTTCGGCACGCGCCTCCTGGACGCCAGCCACCACGTCCACCCCGGCGCGCCACCGTTCGATGAATTTCGATAACAGGGCGGCGGGATGCTGCCCGTCCGAATCCATAATGATCACTGCGTCCCCGGTCGCTGCTCGCAGACCTGCCGTGATTGCGGCCTCTTTGCCGAAATTGCGGGAGAACCGCAAATATCGAACGTCACGCTCAGCCTCGCGGATGGATTTCACCACGGCCTGCGTCGCATCCGTGCTGCCGTCATCTATAACGATGATTTCGAGATCGACCCCGCAGCCCGCCAGCGCTTTTTGTATCGCCGGTATGACAAGGGGAAGCCCCTCCGCCTCATTGAAGGCGGGGAGGACAATCGTGACCAGGTTATCCCGTTTTGCGCCCATACCCATCGTACTCATTTACCGACTGCCTGCGTTGTTCCCGGGAAGGCGAGGACGATGCTCAACCATCCGCGAGATTTCAGGATCAGTTCCCGCCTAACGGGAATGACAATCCTGATGTCGTGGATATTACTTTCACGAAGTTAAATGCAAGGCGGGATCACGTCATGAACAGCTTAGTCCGATATTCAATTATCGAGCTTCAATGCCGTCAACTCGATGATCAGTTTCACGTCCTTGTCGATAACCATACCGGCGACCGTCTCGGCACCCACGCCGAAGTCCAGGCGATTGATCTTGGTTTCGCCTTTCACGGTCGCAACCCCGTTGCTGACGGCAAGCGTGAACGGCACGGATACCGGCTTTGTCACGCCCTTGAGTGTGAGCTTGCCATCGAAAACGAACTTCCCTTCTCCGCTCTGCTTCGCGCCATTGGCCGTGAAATCGGCAAACGGGAACTTCGTTGGATTGAAGTATTCATCGGTCTTGAGCGTAACGTCCACATCCTTTGTTCCGGTGGAAACGCTGCTCATGTCGAGCTTGATCCGGGCTGTTGCCTGTTGCGGAGCGTCCGGCTCGAACATGACCTCAGACTGTGCAACTTTGATGGTCCCTCTGGCGGTGTAGCCGCTTCCGGTTGCTTCGAAAGTGACGCGGCTTTTGTCGGGCTGTATGCCCCATTCCGCCGCTTTCGCTGAGCCTTGCAGCCCTGAAAACCCGATACCCGCGAGAACCACCAATGTCGTAACCGTCACGTCGGCAGTTTTCTTGAACTTAGGAAAAATTCTCGACATAACCCCATCCTTCAAAATGAGACCATGACGCAGAGCGGCCACGATGTGGATCGCGATCAGCGCCAGAAGCAAATAGGAGATGAAACCGTGAGCAATTACGAGGTTGGCCTCAAGCGCCTTCTTCTGATCGGCAGTAAGGTCGGCGATCCAGGGAATGAGCGGAAACGACCAACCGGCACCTGACGCCCCCGGAAAGAGACGCGACGGAAATGGCGATGCGGAAATCATGGCCCAGCCCGACAAAGGCATGAGAAACAGCAGGGCATACAGACCAAGATGGCCCGCATGGGCTGCAGTGCGTTCGAGCCTCGGCGTCTGTTGCGGCAACGCGGGCGGCGGGTAAGCGAACCGCCAGACAAGGCGCAGCACCATCACGACCAGCAGCGTGATCCCGAGTGACTTATGCCAGTTATAGAGCTTGAATTTGAACAGGCCATCGTAATCCCCCATCACCCATGCCAGAGGAAACAGCGAAAAAATCAGCGCAACCGTTATCCAGTGAAACAGCTTGGCGCCAGCCGTATAGTCGCGCACCGCGGTCAGCATCTACCACTTCCCCGTATTTGGCATGGAAGTCCATGGCTCCGCGGGGTCCAGTGCCTGCCCGTGCTGAAGCAGCTCGATCGAAATATTGTCGGGCGAGCGAACGAAAGCCATGCGCCCATCGCGCGGTGGACGGTTGATGGTGACACCATGATCCATCAGGCGCTGGCAGGTCTCATATATGTTGTCGACCGCGTAGGCCAGATGACCGAAATTCCGGCCTTCTCCGTAGGTCTCCGGATCCCAGTTATGGGTCAACTCGACTTGCGCGTAATCATCGCCTGGGGCGGCCAGGAAAATCAGCGTGAAACGCCCCTGCTCGCTGTCCATGCGACGCATTTCCCTGAGACCGAGCTTGTTGCAGTAAAAATCGAGAGACTTCGCGACATCGGCGACACGAACCATCGTATGAAGATACTTCATCAGAGCCTCCTGTGTTGAGGTGACTTAAGTCATGAATTGAGCATTCGTGCAACCGGCCGCATGCCGCGAAGCGAGGGCGATGCATACAAAACGATTTTTCGACGACTTGTGGATAGAACGGGCCTAGCGGAAACAGTGTCAAGCGAACGTGACTGATTCGCTTCGATTTTTAACGTGTGCAAGGGTTTCCGGCGTCAGTTCGATGCCTGTTGACAATGTGGCTGAACAAATTTGGGTGAAACGTCATTTTCATCGCCTGCCCAAATTTAGCCGTTATTTTTCGCGGAAATTCAATGACTTGATTGCGACGTGCGGACAAGATCAAGTCAATGTCCGAGTTGAAATAAGGACAAAATTGGGGAAACGTCCCCGCAGTTGAACAATTTGTTCTAGCGGATGCGTTAAGGAATGGTATGATTTTAATGTGAGTTGGTGTGCGTAAGACCTTTGGGCGAGGTCTGACGGATGCCAAGTATTTAGTGAAGCGGGGGACGATGACTATGACGATGGGGGACAAAATACCTCCGGCATTGGCGACTTTTCAGGACATTACCGAGCAACCCGGCATGGATGTTTTTGTGATCGCGGGCCATATAAAGTGGTTCGATGTATCCAAGGGCTTTGGGTTCATGGTGCCCGATGACGGGCTTCCTGACATTTTGATCCATGTGACTGTCTTGCGCCGGGACGGTTATCAGACTGCCTATGAAGGCGCGCGAATTGTGTGCGAGGTTTTGCGGCGCGACCGCGGGCTCCAGGCATTTCGCATCATCGAAATGGATGAATCCACAGCGGTTCACCCGTCGCAGTTGCCACAGAGAACGCACGTTCACGTGGTTCCGGAAAGCGAGTGGCAGCGCGCCATGGTGAAGTGGTTCAATCGCCTCAAAGGTTTCGGTTTTCTGACAAGAGGTGCCGGAACCGATGATATCTTCGTGCACATGGAGACCTTGCGACGGTTTGGCTTCGCGGAGTTGCGGCCCGGGCAGATCGTTCAGGTTCGATGGGGGCGCGGCGAAAAAGGCGTGATGGCCGCTGAGTTGCGTCCGGATGGTGCTACGGGCTACCCGTCATCGCATTAGGCCGTGGCCGACGAGTGCGAAAGCATTCGTCGGTATCGGTACTGTCGATGTCCGGTATACTGCGTGCCGGAGAACTTGTTTATGAGGCACAGCTCGACTACATTGTTTGTGAGTTGGGTGAATAGATAATCTCCGGGCATCGTAAATGCATTTCGTAAAACAGTTAGGAAGAAGGGCTGCTTTTGCTGCCCTTCTTTTGTTATCGAGTTCGGCGTTTATGCGTGCTGACAGTCAAGCGCTTTTCGAAAAGAGCACCTTATCTATTGAAGGACTGGGCGGCGCAGCGTCTCTTAACGTTGAGATCGCTGATACCGACCCCAAACGCGCCCAAGGTTTGATGTTTCGTCGTGAACTTGCGCCAAACACGGGGATGCTGTTCCTGTTCGACCGGGAAGAGATCGTGTCGATGTGGATGAAAAACACATACATTCCTCTCGATATGGTTTTCATTGACGCCAACTGGCGCGTCATAAATGTTGCAACCGGAACGGAGCCTCATTCGCTGGAGCCGGTAAGTTCAGCTTCTCCGGCGCTGCGCGTTCTGGAAATAGGGGATGGCCGGGCTGCCGCCCTTGGTATAAAGCCCGGCGCGCTGGTAACTTTCGGAAAATAAATCAAGCCAACAGGCGTGCCGGGAAAAACGATCCTCGGTCCGGCCAAATCCGACACGTCATGCGCGGGGATGCAAACCGGACGCGTCATAAACCCTACGCGACACGCTTCAAGGAGACCGCTCATGGACCGCGCGCAACGCATAGAAGCGATGAAGACCGCAGCCAAGACCCGCATTCTCATTCTCGATGGCGCGATGGGCACCATGATCCAGCGTCATAAACTGTCGGAAGCTGATTATCGCGGTGACAGGTTCAAGGACTGGCCCAGCGATATCAAAGGCAACAACGATCTGCTCGTTTTGACGCAGCCGCAGATCATCCGGGGCATTCACGATGAATATCTTGAAGCGGGCGCGGACATCATCGAAACGAATACCTTCAACGCGCAGACGATTTCGATGGCCGATTATGGAATGGAGGCGTTCGCCTACGAGATGAACGTGGCTGCGGCAAATCTTGCCCGGGATGCCTGCGACGCCATGACGCCAAAGACGCCGGAACGCCCCCGCTTTGTGGCCGGTGCCATCGGCCCAACAAACCGCACGGCCTCGTTATCCCCGGACGTGAACAATCCTGGTTACCGCAATGTGACCTTCGATGGCCTGGTAACGGCCTATGCGGAGCAGACCCGCGGCCTGATCGAGGGCGGGGCCGACACCATCCTTATCGAAACGATATTCGATACTTTGAACGCGAAGGCCGCAGGTTTTGCGGTGAAGCAGGTCTTCGACGAAACCGGTGTAACCTTGCCGATCATGATCTCCGGCACGGTGACGGACCTCTCGGGACGCAATCTTTCCGGACAGACGCCGGAAGCGTTTCTCTATTCGCTACGCCATCTGCGGCCGTTTTCAATCGGGTTGAACTGTGCGTTCGGTGCGGAGCAGCTTCGGCCCTATATCGCGGAAATGCAGAAGGTCGCCGACTGCTACATCAGCGTTTATGCCAATGCCGGTTTGCCGAATGCCATGGGCGAATACGACGAGTCGCCGGAGTTCATGGCGGACATGATGCACGACTGGGCCAAAGACGGACTGCTGAACGTGGTCGGTGGATGCTGCGGCACGACGCCGGATCATATCAAAGCCATCGCTGACGCCGTTGCACCGTTTCCGCCGCGCGAGATCCCACAGATCGAGCGCCGCCTGCGCTTGTCGGGCCTGGAGCCGTTTGTTCAAGGCGCGTGAGCCTTTTTGAGTATGTTTCGCCGACGCCTGCGAACACAAACTTTGACCCACGCCGCGCTCACACCCAGCGGCATGAAATTGCACCGCTAAAGCGCTTTCGATATAATCAGAGTCACGAAAGCGCTCTAACTCTTTGTTTTATCGCATTTTCGAGGGGCAAAACCGCTCACACTTTTGCTGAAAATGCTCTAGCGCCACCTCACCCTTTCCTCTCCCCGAGAGGAAAGGGCTTTGACGGGTCTGAGACCTGTTTCTATCGCTTGCCCGCATCCGTTATCGGAGCGGCGTCTTCAAGTTTGATATCTTTGATGATGTCCTTCAAAATGCACCGGTTGAAGTGCATGAGATAGAAAAGGCTGCCGATATTGTCGCCAACGCGTTTGCGATTGTCGCCGGTGAGCTTGGCCGTGGTCTTGAAAGCCTCTGCGTAACGGGTCGCGACGAGCCGTGTCGCGCGCTTGATGTCTCCCGGCCGGGCGTTGTTGCAGGCGCTCGGCTCACCAGCCATCGCCGAAATGAATTCCTGTTTGCTGTAGGACAGACGCCACCCGAGCGGAAGCGGCCACGGCGAGTGACTGATGCGAATGACCCGCGTGCTGAACTGGGATTGCAGGCGGTTGATCGCCATGGCACCGCGCTGCTGTCTTGCGCGATAAAGCGCGTCTATGGGCGAGGCGACTTCATTCAGCGTTTCGCGATCATAGGACTTATCGTCCTTACTGACGACCTCGTTCAGGACGACGACCTCGAATTTGATCTTATCGAGAACGCCTGTGAGTGTGTTCCCCGGATCGAAGATCTGCGGGAAATTCTTGTAGGACTCCAGTTCATTTAACAACGCCCCGATGCTGTCGGCCGCCGAGTTTTCGAAATAGCCGCCGTCCACGAGGTCAAAGTACGATTTGTCGCCTTCGGCGTGAACGCGGCCAATGGGCATGACGATGGGGAACCGGGCAGATAGTCCAAGGGCCGTGCTGAACCGAAGGGAATGCCCTACTTTAAGCGGTTGATTGAATATCGACCGAACCTCGCCGCTGTTGACCTCCGCACGCCGTGTCATGAACGGCGCAACGACGATGGGTTCGCCGGTTTGCACGCGCGTCGTCGCCAGCATCAGCATGGGCACGCCACCCGTCGACGTCCAGTGATCGAGGAAATCGCCTTCCAATGGAGATTTCACACCAGGATTTACCCGACGCCATGTCGCTTCAAGTCCAACCTCAAAAGCCCGCGCGCGATCGAGGAAATGAAAGGGATAGGGCACAAACCGCTGTAGGGTGTCTCCAAACAGGGCCTGTGCTGCCAGCGGTGCGAGGAAATCCTGATGCTGGAAGGCTTGTATCTTGGCTTCCAGTGGGCCTAACATCTGACCGCTCTCACTTTTCACGGTTACGCTATCGGCGAGATTGAAATCACACCGATTGGACGTAAAGTGTGCATCGCCCTGGTCGAGCAACGCCTTCAAATGCGATACGAAAACGCCCGACCCGACCGCACCGCCTGAAACCGCGCCGATCACGAACACATGATGACGCAGGGCTGGGCAGCGGTCGAAAAGCTTGGCCAATGTCAGCGACGCGAACGTCGACGAATATTGACCGCCCCCCTGCATGGCGAACACATAGACCGGAAATGTCTTCTTCGTTTTCAGATAGTTTTTGACATATCCACTTTCCGAAATTCCCCCCGGCCGCCCCCGAACCCACTCAATGAACGCAACACTGAGCGGCGGCGGTCCGAATGGGCTTTTTTCACGCTTCAGGGGCCGGATGTCGTGGTTGTTGTTCCAGTCGCGATAAGAGGCGAAGACAGCGATGGCCAGCATAATCGTGATGACGGGAATGCCGCGCTTATCGTAAACCCTGGAAAGCAGGCTGAGAAATATCGTGAGGAAGATCAGAAATGCCATGACGATGCTGATCGTGCCGAACAATCTCGGAAACGCCGTCATCTCAATGCCTTGTCGACCGAGCCAGCTATTGCCTTGCAGCGTGAACGCCGTGATCAGCAAGATGAAGGCGCCGATCCATACCGCTTTCCAGCGAAGACAGCGTGGCACGATACTGTCGTCGTCGCGCTCCGCGAACAAAGACGCCGGGCCTTGCCATGCGTGCAGAACCCCTATGCCCACAAGAATGACTGCGAGGCCGAGAACGAGATAACCTGCGATGCGCAGCACCCTTTCGGGTTGCTGGAGCGCTTCCATCGATGTCTTGAGATCGGCCAGGATCCGTTGATGTTCGCGTGAAAGCGCCCCGTAATCATGAGGCTTGATGGCGAGTTTCGACGCCTCGGCGATTTCCGACGAGTTGGCTTTGCCGCCCACGGAAGCGTCGGTGGTTTCGGTGGCGGTTTCTGCTTCCGCGCCGAGGGACGTCTTCGCGCTGCTGACGGGCAAAGCGTCCGTTCTGATAATCGCCAGATCGCGATAAGAATCGAAAATTCCGGATGTCAGCCCGAAGAGCGGTATCGCTGCGATGATGGCGGGCAATATTCGGCGGAAGGCGCGGGCGCGTTTCGTGGTGGATCGCTGGTGATATTGCCCGATGGCGAGGAGGTCATGAGAGACCCGCCACAGCAAAAGGCAAAACACGATCAGAAACGCGATGGACAGAAGAATTTGCACGAACGACTTTGCAAGGCCGTTTTCTCCGAAAAGGTAATAAATCTCGACTGTTTGCGGCACATTGAGAACGAACGCCGCCAGAACCGAAACGAAAAGCGGGGCTCGCGCAAGCCAGATCGCTAAAGATGCCTCTCCGATGAAGTATTGCCGATCCGGCCTTTTGCGGCCAATGGGAAGCGTCATCAAAAATCTGTTACGCATCAAAAGAACCCAGGATTACAGATTTATTACCAATAAATAACCGCGTCTCTTGGCAGGCAGCTTTTCTTGAATTCGATATCGACAACAAGATTGATCATCTGGTTGACTTCGAAGGGAAGCTTGTCGAATATCGGGTTGTTGTGCTTCTTATAATCGATGCCAATGCATTCTTTGCGCGAAAAAAACGCGCCGTAGATGCGGTCGTTGTTCATGCACATGCCGTTTGCGTAAAGAATGTAGTTTCTTATATAAGCGAGCGGCTGGCAACTCAGCGTTTTCAGCTCGGCCTCACAGAGCGTTTTCAATATCTTTTTGGGGTCTGTCGGGCTTGCGAGAACCACGCCTTTCGTGCCGCATTTTGCGATGGCATCCGACATTTCGGAGGCTTGGGCATTGAAACTCAAGGTCAGCAACACGACTGCGGCAACGATGGCTCGCCAAATCATCGGTCCAATCCCCACCTGCATCATTCACGTTATTACGAATATCAGAAGGCGTCAGCGCCGTGAAGCATCAATTGGCCACAATACGGACGGCTCGACGTGTGGGACAACCTGAATGTTACAGCGGCTTGAATGTGAGGGTTTTTTGCAAGTTGCGCTTGTTGTCATGGCCGGGCTTGACCCGACCATCCAGCCAAGCAAACGATAACTAAAACCAAGGCATTTTTCCTTAACTCTGGATGACCGGGTCAAGCCCGGCCATGACATTCTCCACCATCGCTCCTGCGCATTTTAGAGGCAAATACCCGCCAATCTGCTTAAGTTCTGCGCCGTAATTTATGTTCTCGGTCAGTGCGTTGCCGTGTTAGGCTCACGCAAGATGATTGCAAATCGCATCGAATCAATTACGCGTGGATCGCTAATGCAAACTGCGGGGTTTCTATGGCAACTGTCACCGCTTTGAAAAACCCGGGTATTGTGGCTCCTCTCGACACGTATAACGCTGGCAATCACTACTGTGAATTGTCTGGTTCTCCGGCAGAGCGCAACCGATACCTCGCCATGCTATGGCACCGATTGCAACAGCTCGAAGTTCAGGTTCTTCGTGAGCGGTCGGAAGATGCCGAACGCGAACTTTTCACGCTCGGCATTACATTCACCGTTTACAGCGACCGCACGGCCATTGACCGCATCCTGCCGTTCGATGTCATCCCGCGTGTCATCACGGCGCTGGACTGGAAAAAACTGGATCACGGCATCAAGCAGCGGGTGAAAGCGCTGAACCTGTTCCTTCATGATATCTACCATGACCGCAAAATCCTCAAAGACGGCATCATCCCCGCCGACCTCGTTCTGGGAAATTCGAACTACCGGCCGGAGATGGTTGGATACAACCCAACGCACGGAACCTACATTCATATAGCGGGAACCGATGTCATCCGCGATCCTCGCGGTGAGTTCTTCGTGCTTGAGGACAACGGCCGCACCCCGTCGGGGGTCTCTTACGTGGTGGAAAATCGCCATCTGATGCAGCGTGGCTTCCCCGATCTGATGCACGGCTTCGGCATTGAAAGTGTGTCGGAGTATGGCGCAAGGTTGGGAGAGAAGCTGACCGAAGTCGCGCCCGACGGGGTCAGCGATCCGCAGGTCGTGCTGTTGTCGCCTGGTGTGTTCAACTCGGCCTATTTCGAGCACGTGTTTCTGGCCCGTGAAATCGGTATCCCGCTAGTCGAAGGGCGGGATCTGTTCGTCGATGACGACCGCGTGTTCATGAAGACGGTGTCCGGGCCAACGGCGGTCCATGTGATCTACCGGCGACTGAATGACGATTTTCTCGATCCCGAGGCCTTCAACCCGGAAAGCGTCCTTGGCGTTAAAGGCTTGATGCGCGCGGTTCGCGCTGGCACAGTCACGCTCGCCAACGCGGTCGGCACAGGCGTTGCCGACGACAAGGCGGTTTATGCTTATGTGCCGCGCATTATCAAATATTACCTCGGAGAAGACCCGATTTTACCGAATGTTCAGACCAACATCTGCCGGGAACCGGATGCTCTGGCCTATACCCTCAGCAATATGGAACGGCTGGTGGTGAAGCCTGTGGGCGAGTCGGGTGGGTATGGCATCTGCGTTGGACCTAAGGCGACCAAAGCCGAGATCGATATCTGTCGCGAGGCGGTGAAAGCTAATCCATCCAACTATATCAGCCAACCCATGATCGAACTTTCTGTTTGCCCGACGCTGACGGCGGACGGGGTGGAAGCGCGGCATGTGGACCTTCGCCCATTCGCGGTAACGGGGCGCGACACGTGGCTCATGCCGGGTGGCTTGACCCGGGTGGCGCTGCGTAAGGGATCGATTGTGGTGAACTCAAGCCAGGGCGGCGGCACAAAAGACACCTGGGTTTTGAGGGAGGACGACGCGTGAGCAGCCTCTTATCGCGTTATGCGGAAAGCGTGTTCTGGATGGCGCGTTATTTCGAGCGGGCTGAAAGCCTCGCAAGGATACTTGAGACGCAGACTTCATTCCAGCGTGGCCGCGACGATAACTCGTGGAGCTGGATCGTCGCGCTTTATTCCGACGAGGAAGCGTTCGCGAAAGCGTTTCCCGAGCCGACCGCCGCCAACGTCATCCGATTTTATATGGCGCATCTGGAAAACCCGGGATCTATCCAGTCGTCGATCCGGTCCGCACGAGAGAATGCACGCGCCCTGCGGCCCATGCTGTCCACCGACATGTGGTATCAGCTCAACGACTTTTATAACCGCCTGTTTGCATTCGGGCCTGCGGATTTTTCCGAAGTCCGTCTGTCACGCACCTGCGACGCGATCAAGCGCGGGTGTTACGCTCAAATCGGCGTTGCCGAGAACACGCTTTATCATGACGAAACCTGGCCGTTCTATCGGCTTGGCCTTTTCATCGAGCGGGCGGATCAGATGAGCCGCCTTCTCGACGTGCGGTTTGCGCAAAAACAAACGGGTGTCGCCAAAGACGAAGGCAAGTTCGACTTCACGTTCTGGACCATTTTGCTGCGAGCCGCGTCGGCTTATCACGCATACCGGCGCCTCTCACCGAAGCACATCGACCCGCAGGAAGTCGCACGGTTTCTTGTGTTCGATCAGCGCTTGCCGCGAACCATCGCCTATTGCGTCAGCGAAATCCGCGCGTTGATCGAGCTGTTGCAATTCAATTTCAATCTGAGCCATGCCAACGCGGCGGCGAACCGGGTCGGTGCAATGCTTAGCGGTCTCGATGCTGCCCGTGACAACGAACATCTTCTCACCGATCTGCATGCGTTTAACGATTGGACGCAGATTTCGCTCATGGATTTAACCGAAGAACTGAGTGTCGCTTTCTTTGGGTACCCACGCACCGCAGAAAAGGTAGCGATTTCGGCATTCGGCAGCCAAACACAATCCGCAGCTTGAGCTACCGTCAGAACAACGAACTGATGTTAATATTTGCAATCCGAAGCAGTACAGCGACGCGCCTATGACCAATCCTGCTTCCACGGGGCGTGAGGGCCGCATCGTTTTGCCCGATGGGCGCACCCTCAGCTACATGGAATTCGGTTCAACGAGCGGCCTGCCCGTGTTCGGGTTTCATGGCACGCCCGGGTCCCGCACGATGTTTCAGATCGGCTCTGACGCCGCAAGTTCGCTCGACATTCGCCTTGTCGCCCCGGACAGGCCGGGGTGCGGACAGTCGACGCCTCAATCGAACCGCCGTTTGATTGATTATCCGCCGGACATAGTAGCGCTTGCCAACGCTCTCGGCATCGCGAAATTCGCTGTTGCCGGCGTGTCCGGAGGTGCGCCATACGCAGCCGCGTGTGCGGCGGTGTTGCCCGATCGGGTTTCGGCCATGGCGCTCGTCAGTCCCATGGGGCCAGTCATATCTCCTGAGGGCGCACCCACCATCGGCACCCGCCATCACATGCTGTTCCGGATGGCATCGGGGTTCACGCCCATGTTGAAAGGCGGGGCTTTTCTCGGTCAGACGATTTTCACGAATGCGCCGGATACTGCCTACGGTCTCCTTCTGAAGCGACTTGCACCCGTGGATCGCGCGATCCTGATGCGACCGACCGTCAAGCAATCCATCCTCGACGGGTTCCGCGAAGGGTTCAGCATGGGCGGCATCGGCGCGATCCAGGATCTGGAGATTTTCGGCAAGCTTTGGAATATTCCGTTCGATGCCATTCGCGCGCCGACCGTGGTCTGGCATGGCAGCGAAGATTTCACGGTGCCTGACGCGGCGGCGCGACGCCTGGCGGATATCATAGATGGCGCGCAGTTCGTGAAACTGAGCGATGCCGGTCATTACTGGATTTTTGACAACATCAGCGATGTTTTGGAAACGCTCAGGCGAATGGCCGGCGACGCGCGTCTCGCGCCATCGTAGATGTCGTGGCATCATAGAATAAGTGGTCGGGTTGCGCGAAACGGTGCGGTCCCCATCTCAGCTTTCGGCAGGGCGACCGCCGGCCCCGCTTTCGTGACCAGGCAGTCGAATGTTCCCCATCAAAGACTCCATAAGAATTCCGAATGCGCCCGTCATCGTCTACGCGCTCGTTCTCGTGAACACACTGGTCTTTCTCTATCAATCCAGTCTTTCCCCGCGGGCTTCCTATATTCTATCCCTTCAGCATGCGCTGGTTCCACGCCGCTACTTCGATCCGGCCTGGGGTGCCGCCGTAGGCTTGTCGCCGGATGACTATCTGCCGTTTCTTACCGGGACATTCATGCATGGGGGCTGGTGGCATCTGATTTTGAATATGTGGACATTTTACATTTTCGGGTCGTCGCTGGAAGGGCGGCTTGGACGAGGACCGTTTTTGTTTTTCTATCTGGTTTCTGGTATCGTCGCCAGCTTCGCGCACGCGTATTTCAACGCGGAGTCGACCGTTCCGGCCCTCGGCGCGTCGGGGGCTATCGCAGGTGTCATCGGCGGCTATGCCGTCACGTTTCCGCGTGCACGCGTCACGCTGGTCATTCCCATCGTGATCATTCCATTTTTCTTCAAGATTCCGGCCATAGGTTTTGCGGCTATCTGGTTCGGTCTGCAATTCATGCAGGGGTTCATGGACCTCTATTCGCCAGCAATGGGCGGCGGGATTGCCTGGTGGGCCCATATCGGTGGATTTATCGGCGGCGTGTTGCTCATCCCCTTGTTCCGGTTCGGCCCCGACCTCACCGTTGACGACAATCAATCGGGCCTGCCGAGCATCGCAACCGGGCTGCCCCCGCCCACGCTCCCGCCGCCTGCGCGTGGCCCTTGGGGGTAGATGCCTGGTTGAGATGTCAAGTTGGCGCAGCAGGCCGGATTGTCTTGCTCATCGCATCGATGTTTGCCACATTGCAGCGACAAGTCTATCCACGGGTAACGACCGCATCCACGTCCGTGCAATCCATTCGGGGTCAAAATGGTTGAGCTGAGGCTTCCAAAAAACTCGCGCGTTACCGAGGGCAAAGTCTGGAACAAGCCGCAGGGCAAGGGAGCCTCGAAGTGGCGTGCGTTTCATATTTACCGCTGGTCGCCCGACGACGCGGAAAACCCGCGCGTGGACACCTATCACGTTGACCTGAACGATTGTGGTCCCATGGTCCTCGATGCCTTGTTCAAGATCAAGAACGAGATCGATCCCACGCTCGCATTCCGCCGGTCGTGCCGCGAAGGCATCTGCGGCTCCTGTTCCATGAATATCGATGGCACCAACACGTTGGCATGTACGCAGGCTTGCAGCGATATTTCGGGGCCAGTGCAGATTTATCCGCTGCCTCACATGGAAGTGGTAAAGGACCTCGTTCCCGATTTCACACACTTTTTCGCTCAGCATCGATCCATCGAGCCCTGGCTTAAAACCGAAACGCCGGTGCCGGAAACCGAATGGAAGCAGAGTAAAGAGGATCGCGCACAACTGGACGGGCTTTACGAGTGCATCTTATGCGCGTGCTGTACGACCGCGTGCCCTTCCTATTGGTGGAATGGGGAACGATATCTCGGGCCAGCGGCGTTGTTGCAGGCGCGGCGCTGGGTCGTGGACAGTCGCGATGAAGCGACAGGCGAACGACTTGACAACCTCGAAGACCCGTTTCGTCTCTACCGCTGTCACACCATCATGAACTGCGCGCAGGTTTGCCCGAAAGGTCTTAACCCTGCAAAAGCGATTGCCGGACTGAAGCAGATGATGGTCGAGAGGCAAATTTAGCGTCTGTCGCTTTTACTGCATCAAACTGTTGTCTGTCCGTTTCATACAGAAGCATGAACTCGCAGAAACATTAACTCGTTTGGCATGGCCTAGTTTAACTGGCCATTCAGCAGAAGAACCTCTGTCCTCAAAATAGAAAAGTCTGCATGTCCGGGTCAAGTCCGCCATGCTATGGATTGGATGAGTCCATCTGTCTCAAACATACTCTCGTCGTCTCCGCCTCAACGGTGCCATGACGAAAGGGGATTTTTCGCGACGCTCTGCCTACTACTGGAGAAGCGTATTCATCTCGTCGGCAGAAATGGCCTTGTCCAGGTGGTTGAAGTGGCCGAACGCCACCAGTTCCTCTGCCTTGAAACGCATCGTGCCCAGCAAAGAGCGCAATAATGCCGATCCCAGCGTCACGCAGGCGACACCGGCACCGCTCAGCGCTTTCACGTCCGGTGCCGGTGTGAGGCCAATCGTGATTGCCAGCGGCCCGTCGATGTTTGCCGACAGCCGTTCGATGATCTGAATATGCTGAACGCCCGGCACCGATATGCAATCGGCACCGGCGGCGAAGTACGCTTCGGCTCGTTCCACCGCCGTCTCGAAGGGCGACGCCTGCGGAGGCTCAAGCAAAAACGCCTCGGTCCGCGCCGTGATCACGGCCGCGACTTTTGCTTCGAGTGCCGCCGTCTTCGCCGCGCGGATTGCAGCGGTCATCTCCTGTATCGTGCCGATCCCATGAACGCCACCCCGGCCGCCATCGCCGATAATAACGCCGACACAGCCCGCTTTGACCACATCCTTGACGGCGGTGCTGATTTCCTCAAGGGGCCGCCCCTGTATCCCCTCAAGCTCCGCCTGAACAGGCACTTTGAAATTTCGAACGATTTTTTGCGCCGCTGATACAAGGGTTGCGAGATCGACCCGTTCATGCCGGGTGAGACCCTGAGACCAGGCGATGGCGGCCGATGAAATTCCGATCAGTTCGAACCCGGCGTCGCCCATGACGCGCGCGGAAATCACATCCCATGCTTCGGGCACGACAAAGAGTTCCCGCGCCTGCAACCGTTTCCGAAAACGGCGAACTTTTTCCTTGTGGTCTTTCAGGCCGGTTTCGTCAAAACCCGGCGATTGATCGAGAGCGGCGAACTGGTCAGGTGCCATATCAGGCTTTACTCAGAGTTTTGAGTTGAAATGCAAGCAGCGATAGAGGCTTAACGTATTGTAATCATCCTGCGATCAAGTTGAATGCCGATCGCAAGTGACAATCGGAGGTCATAAACCGGCAATATCCAGTTGTCGCGATATTATGACGTTAACAAGGCCCGAACAACAACCTTCAATCGATCACAGCATTGGAAAAGCATCTCCCGATCCTACGTTATCGTTAACGCTGTTGCGCCCCAAGCCGGAGGTTGCCATGTCCCGTCTCGCGCTTACGTTGACGATGTGTCTTGGACTTGCGGCCGTCCCGGTCACGGCCGCGGAAAAGTCGCCCCCGGCAGCGGTTGCAAAAGATCCAGGCGGCTTGCAGTCACAGGCTTTGCTGGGCGCCATCGACAAAATCCTGAAAAGAGCGGCAGCCGAACGCGAGGCCGCCAAAGCCTTGCCGGAACGGGATCGGTTTTTCATTCCGCCGATTTTCACGGAAACCCGCGAGGAACGGGAGAAAACCGTGCGTGACCTTCTGGATGGCGCGCTGGAAATCGTGACCGACGCGCCGATCCTGAAGCTGCAGGCAGACATCAAACGCAACCGCGACATGATCGCGAGCTATCGCGAGCGGCAGGCCGAACTTCGCGAAAAACGCGTTGAGGCGCCGCAGTCGGGTTTCGTGCCGAGCGTTTTCACGGACACACGGGAATCCATCGACAAGGCAACGGCGAAGCTCAATGACGATATCAAAGACCGTGAGATGGAAGTCACCCGGATCAAAGGTGAGATCGCAAAGGCGCTCACCGCCGCCGGGATTACGCTTTCGCGGGATCAGATCGATCTTCTGCTCGATAGCGTGCTCGGGGGCGATCTTTTGAAGCTGATAACGGCGTTCGAGGTGGCAAAGGTCGCGGACCTTCGGTTGGGAACGTTGGTGAAGGAGTCGAACGAAGACCTGAAGGCATCGCGACGATATTTCGCCATGCATGCCGCCCTGTTCGCGATGCTCGTCCAGGCGCAGGAACTGATGCTCAACAAAATCGATACCGTTTATCTGGCAAAGCTCGACGGCATTCTGAAAGACATCGCGCGGGGTCGTCAGCAGACAAAAGAGCTTCTGGCGGGGCCGACGCGTGATGACCAGAAGCGAACCTTGGAAGCGAACCTGAAAAGTCAGGATCTGTCGGAAAAAGTTGCCAAGTTTTATCGCGACTACCTTCAAAGCCAGAGGCGTGTGCTGGCGACTGCTCGCGAGAAGATGTTGTTCGACCTGCGGATCGCCGACAATACCTACGAAACCGTGGAGGCAAGCTTTCAGCTCCGCACGTTGATGGATGAGGCACGAACCTCGTTCGAGGCGTTGCAACGCCTTCAGGCCCCTGGATTTGAACAGATTTTCCGTAACGAAGACCTCCGGCGTGAATTCGAAAATCTGACCCAGAAGCTAGCGCCATCGTCTTAGCGAATGATCCGGCCATACGAATTAGCAATTTTTTCAACACCCTGGAGAAGGCGGCGGACGATATCGTAGGTGGCGGGACAAGGGTCATGTTTACGACCCGGCTGGATATCAAGGCCGTGTCTCTTTATGTCAACATGGCGGTGAAATTCTGAGGCGCAGGCGTGGCTTTGACATGATAATGCCAAGCGTTTTGGTGTATTGCTTAATGCGATAGTGAAAGGTGTGTCGCATGGTCCGCTTGATTGTTTCGATTGTGATCTTGTCAGGGATCGTGCCATCGTTCTCGTCCGCCGCAACTCAGGATTGCGCTGACGATCCGGTCCGGTCAGGCATTTCTCGGACGATTGCCGCGGATTCCGTCAATGCGCCGATCTACGGACACTTCCTGAAGCATCAAGTGAACAAGCCGAGGAACCGGTCGCTTCCGTTGCGCGACAAAGAGGTCGTCCTGACCTTCGATGACGGGCCGCTTCCTGCGCAGACGTTGGAGATGCTGGGCATCCTGGACAAACATTGCGTGAAGGCGACGTTCTTCGCTGTGGGTAAAATGGCGTTGGCCAACCCGAAAGTCATGCAGGAAGTGGCTAAACGCGGGCACACGATCGGGACGCACACCTGGTCTCATCCCGGCGTGATGGATGAGTTGTCGCCTGAGGAAATCAAATACGAGATCGAGAAGGGCTTCATCGCGGTCAGCCAGGCCATGGGCAAACCCATCGCGCCGTTTTTCCGGTTTCCCGGATTGAGAGACTCCCAGGCGGGCGCGAACTACCTTTCAACGCGCAATATCAGCGTCTGGTCCGTCGACGTGGTTTCCGGTGACACCGATCCTGGCGCAACTTCGGCCAAGATCAGACGTGATACGCTTGTCCGCGTGCGTCAGCAGGGCCGCGGCATCATCCTGTTTCATGATATCAAACGGATCACTGTCGACGCCATGGACGGCATTTTATCGGACCTCAAGAGCGAGGGCTATAAAGTCGTTCATGTGGTTTCGAACACCTACTATCAGCCCGATGCAAATCTGGTGGCGAAGGGCGAGCCGATGGCAGCAGCACCGGAAGCAACAACGATTACGGGACGGATGCTTGCGTCAGCCCGGGAGAAGTTGAAGGATGGATCGGTCGACGTCATGCATACGGAGTGGGTCGACCTGAAAGCCGCCAGCGATCAGCTATCAGTGAAAAGCGGCGGTCCAGTCCAGGTGTCAACCGGAGGCGGGACACAGGCGTCGAACCCCTCATACCCGTCTCCGAGCCTGTTAGTGAGCGGGCGCGTTCGCTGACGGCTGTTTAGGGAACTCTAAATGATATTAGCGAACATTAAATGATAATCATTAACTTAACCCCCCATGGGAAGAGGCCGGACCTCTTAGCGGTCCGGTGGAGATTGTTGAGCTATTTGGCGTCCTCGCCCCTCCCACAGCCCTCTCCCAAGGGAATAGTGCGTCTAGAGCGCTTTCGATTTAATCAGAGTTATGAAAGCGCTCTAACTCTTTGTTTCATCGCATTTTGAGGAGCAAAACCGCTCACACTTTTGCTGAAAATGCCCTAGCGGGAGCCAAAAATCGCGGACCCGACCCGAACCATCGTCGCGCCGGCTTCGATGGCGGCCTCAAAGTCGCCGCTCATGCCCATGCTGAGCTCACTTAAGCCGAGCTGACGGCCCAATGCCGCAAGTTCGTGGAAATGTGCAGCAGGATCGTCCTGAACGGGAGGAATGCACATCAGGCCGGAAACCGCCAGACCGAAATCGCGCGCGCATTTCACAACAAACGCCTCCGCGTTCGCAGACGCCACGCCCGCCTTTTGCGGCTCAAGCCCGGTATTCACCTGTACAAGCAGTTTTGGCTGCCGCCCCTGCCGCTGCGCCTCTGAAGCAATCGCCGCTGCAAGTTTTTCCCGATCGAGGGTTTGAATGCAATTGAACAATCCCACCGCGTCCCGCACTTTGTTCGTCTGCAACGGGCCAAGCAGGTGCAGATCGATGCCGGGAAACCGCTCGCGCAGCGCGGGCCATTTGCCCGCCGCTTCCTGGACCCGGTTTTCGCCGAAACTCCGATGCCCCTGTGTTAGAACCAGTTCAATCTCGGGCGCGTCGAATGTCTTTGTGACCGCGACCAGCGTCACGGACGCGGGTTCCCGCCCACTTCGTTCCGCCGCATGCCAGACCCGTTGCCGCACGCCTTCATACCGTTCAAGCACCGAGCAATCAGCAACCGGTTGATCAAAATCACTCAAAAGCAGACCCTCTCTTGACCGGGATGACGTTTCAACTTCATATCCCGAAAAGAATTTCAGCGAGCGCCATGATGCGCCCAGGACAACCATACCCATGGCTATCGAGCGATACAACGCGCCTGAGCGCGAAAAACATTGGCAAGGCGTATGGGCGGAGCAAAAGACGTTCGTGGTCAGCGAAGACCCCGGCAGACCAAAATATTATATGCTTGAAATGTTTCCGTATCCATCCGGGCGTATCCACATGGGGCACGTGCGCAATTACTCAATGGGGGACGCGGTCGCCCGGTATAAACGCGCGAAAGGTTTCAACGTCCTGCATCCGTTTGGATGGGACGCTTTCGGGCTTCCAGCCGAAAACGCAGCCATTCAACAGGGCATCGATCCAAAAAAATGGACTTACGAAAACATTGACGCGATGCGCGCGCAGTTGCAGGGCATCGGCCTCGCGATCGACTGGTCGCGGGAGTTCGCAACCTGCGACGTGGATTATTACCATCAGCAGCAACGCCTGTTCCTTTCGTTCCATGAGGGTGGCCTCGTTTATCGCAAGAAGAGCAGGGTCAACTGGGATCCGGTCGATCAGACCGTGCTTGCCAACGAGCAGGTGATCGACGGTCGCGGCTGGCGCTCGAACGCAATCGTCGAGCAACGGGAACTGTCCCAGTGGTTTTTCAAGATCACGCACTATGCGGACGAGTTGCTGGACGCGTTGAACCAGTTGGACGCCTGGCCCGATAAAGTCCGGCTCATGCAGCGGAACTGGATCGGGAAAAGCGAGGGCGCGCTGGTCAAGTTTCGACTGTCCAGCGAAAAGGCCCCCGAAGGGTTCACTGAAGTCGACGTTTTCACGACGCGCCCCGACACGTTATTTGGCGCGAGCTTTATCGGCCTGTCGCCAAATCATCCTCTGGCGCTGGAGCTGGCGAAAACGGACGCGGCGCTTCAGGCGTTTATCGACGAATGTCGTCAGATGGGAACGGCTCAGGAGGATATCGACCGCGCTGAAAAGAAAGGCTACGACACCGGAGTCGTGGTGGCCCATCCATTTCGTTCGACGACGAAATTGCCGATCTACATCGCGAACTTCGTGCTCATGGAATACGGGACCGGCGCGATTTTCGGCTGTCCCGCTCACGATCAGCGCGACCTCGACTTTGCGCGCAAATATAAGTTGAAAGTCCGCGCCGTGGTCGTGCCTGATGGCGAAGATGGGGCCACGTTCAAGATCGCCGACGAAGCTTACACCGGGCCTGGTGTGCTGGCCAATTCATCGTTCCTGAACGGCATGGACGTGGACAAGGCGAAGATCGAGGTCGTGACGCGGCTGGCCAGGCGCAAAATGGCTGAAAAGCGAACCACGTATCGTCTGCGCGACTGGGGCGTGTCGCGACAGCGTTTCTGGGGGTCTCCGATCCCGTTTATTCATTGCGCGAAATGTGGCACCGTGCCTGTGCCGGATCGTGATCTGCCTGTGACGTTGCCCGACGATGCAAGCTTCGACAAGCCGGGAAATCCGCTCGATCATCATCCGACCTGGAAGCACGTGGCGTGTCCCAAATGCGGTGGCGAGGCAACGCGTGAGACCGACACCATGGATACGTTCGTTGACAGCTCATGGTATTTCGCGAGGTTCTGTTCACCTCATGCCAACCAGCCAGTCGATAAGGCGGCCGCCGAATATTGGCTGCCAGTCGATCAGTATATCGGCGGTGTCGAGCACGCGATCTTGCACCTGCTGTATGCCCGGTTTTTCACTCGCGCCATGATGGCTCAAGGGTATCTGACGCTCGCGGAACCGTTCAAGGCGCTTTTGACGCAAGGCATGGTCCTGCACGAAACCTATTCCGACGCCGGAGCGTGGCTGTCGCCGGACGAGGTTCGGATCGATACGACGAGCAACGCGCGACGTGCGTTCCGCCGCAATGCCGATGGCAGCGAAGTGGAGGTCACCATCGGTTCGGTTGAAAAAATGTCCAAGTCCAAAAAGAACACCGTTGACCCTGAAAGCTTCAAAGGAACTTACGGGTCTGACACGGCGCGCTGGTTTTCGTTGTCCGACAGTCCTCCGGAGCGCGATGTGCCCTGGACAGACGAGGGATCGCAGGGCGCATGGCGGTTCATGCAGCGCGTATGGCGGTTGCTGAACGAGGCAATGCCGCTTGCATCGCCTGAGGGCGCGTCTAAGCCTTCGACCTTTGAAGGGAACGCGGCGGCATTACGGCGGGCGTCGCATAGAGCTGTGCACGCGGTAGACGAGGCTTTGCAGGACTTGCGCTTTAACAGAGCTATCGCCGCGATCTATGAGTTCACGAACGCACTGTCGGCAGCATTACAAGGCGCGAAGACACATGACCCCGCCTTCGCTTTCGCCGCTCGTGAAGCCTGTGAGTTCATGGCCCAGGCCATCAATCCGTTCATGCCGCATCTCGCTGAGGAATGCTGGGCGCGGCTGGGCTACAACACACTGATCGCAAATGCATCCTGGCCGACGGTCGATCCCGCGTTGTTGATTGACGATACCGTGACCATTGCCGTACAGGTAAACGGGAAGCGCCGCGACGAAATCATCATTTCGCGCAATACGCCGCGTGAGGACGTCGAGGCGGCTGCTCTTCGCCTTGAAAGCGTCATTCGGGCGGTTGAAGGTCGACCGGTGAGAAAGGTGATCGTGGTTCCTGAAAGGATCGTCAATGTCGTCGCTTGATGTTTTCGCTGGTACGGCATGGCTGAGAAACTCGGTGGTTGCGACTTTTATGGTTGCTTGCCTGGGTATAGGCGGTTGCGGCTTTCAGCCGCTTTATGGCCCCACAGCGAGTGGTCAGAACCTTGTTGAGGTGATGAAAACCGTTCAGGTTGGCATCGTCCCAGGACGTGTCGGCCTTAAATTTCGCAACGAACTTATTTTCGGGACAACGGGTGGGAATGATCCGCTGCCGCCCGCCTATCGGATGGATGTCATCCTGCGCGAGTCGGTCAGAAATACGCTCGTGACACGCCAGGGCAATCCAACGGGACAGGTCTTCGAGCTTTACGCGGAGTTTCGTCTGGTTCGCCTCAAAGACAACGAGGTCGTCCTGAAGGGTTCAGGAAGCGCCAACGCCGATTACGATCTAGCCGGTTCCACCGGGAACGCGGGTTCCGTTTATGGCGATTTACGCGCCGGGATCGACGCGCAAAACCGCGCGGCTCGCATGCTCGCGGACAATTTCAAGACGCGGATAGCGGCATTTTTATCGACGGTGTGAGAACGCGCAGCGTTGCGGCTTGAAGCAGCATGGTTTCGGTAACGGCCGCTAACGTTCAGAGATTTGTAAAGTCTAACCCATCCACCATTTCCGGCTATCTGATATATGGTTCGGATGTTTTGCAAATCCGCACCGTGGCGAGCGCCGTTATCAGCGGGTTGCGTGAAAAACACAGCTCGACTGGCGACCTGATCCGCTTGAGCGAAGCGGATATTGCGGGCGATCCCGATAAAATCTTGACGGAATTATCCATGCGGCCGCTGTTCGGTGGCACAAACATTGTTTCCGTTTCGTCCGTTGGCGCAAAGGCAACCGGGATTATTCAGGACGCCGTATCGGCACCATTCCCTGACGCGTATCTGGTGGTCGAAGCGCCCGACCTCAAAAAAAGTCATAAACTTGCTCAGATCTTTGAGGCCGCACCTTATCTGGCCGCCATCGCCTGCTACGGCGAAGATGCCGCCAGCCTAAGCACCTCCCTTCGGCAACGGCTGGAGAAGCTCGGTCATCAGATCGATAACGACGCTTTATCGATGATTCTCGATCGGGCCGATGGGTCGGCGGCACTTGCATTTCCCGAGATCGAGAAGCTCAGTCTTTATGCGGGCAAAAACAATAAGATCACACTCGCCGATGTCGAGCATGTGCTCAGCGATCAGGAAACCGCGGAGTTCTCCGAAATCGTGGACGCGGCCTTGGAGGGCAACGCGAAGGAAGCGCTTGCCGCACTGGATCGGGTATTGGCGGTCGAACGCAACATCACACCTGTTCTGATGATCCTGATCGCGGCCTTGCAACGGCTTCACGTCCTGCGTGGGTCGGTCGATAATGGCGCTCCGGCTTCGAGCGCTATCAAGCAGCTTCGCCCGCCGGTGTTCTTCAAGCAGCAGGATGCCCTGCTTCGGCAGGTCCGGTTATGGGCGACCCATGACCTCGCCGATCTCCTTCGTCAATCGAACGCGGTCTTGCTTCAGACGCGACTTCAGCCGCAATTGGCGGAGCAGATCACCGCTGCGCATATCCTTGCCGTTGCCGTGCAGGCGAAGTCGGCAAAACGTATCGCGAGGTAGGCAAGGGTAAATTTAGAGTGGGGCAGCACTCTCAGGCTGTCGATCCTTGAACGTCAAGCCGATAACAGCGCGGCTACCGCATCGACGGCTGCGACCGCGTGTTTCTCAAGCCGGCTCGGGATCTGGCTCGGCTGAATGCCCGGCCCCAGGATGCCGATGCCTATAGGCTTGTCGAACTTGAGCTGCATATCGATCAGGCTTTGAATAGCAGCCATCCCGATCACGAGGCCGTGCTGGGTTTCGCCACGCTCGATGATGCCCAGCACGACAACGCCGTCCACATCGCCGCGCGAAAGATGACGCTGAACCGCAAGCGGGGCTTCAAGCGATCCCGGCACGTGCTGAACGGCGACGATGACAAGGTTACGGGCGACGGCAGCATCGCGGGTTGCGGCCAGCATGATCTCCGTTTCGCTCACATGATAGGAGGCGGCGACGATCACAATTCTATTGCGCATGGCTGACTGCTCCGGGAGTGCTGTCGGAATTTTTATATGGGACCGGGTTCGAAAGCCAGACGGAATGCAACGACCTCCTAGCAATGCAACGCATCATAATGACAAAGGGTGCATGGTCGAGGTTGCCGTAGTGCTTTTCGTCATTTGATCTTCCGAAGCTGTTTGGCTTATGATCGACCACGATTCGCCGGATCCATATCCCGGCCCGAACACGGGGCGACCGCTCATGACACTTTCCATTCCACACAAGATTGCCGCTGAACTCGGCGTGCGCGAACAGCAGGTTTCAGCGGCCGTTGAACTGCTTGACGGTGGGTCCACCGTTCCGTTCATCGCGCGCTACCGAAAGGAAGTCACCGGCGGCCTGGACGACACGCAGCTTCGCACGCTGGAAGAACGGCTCGGTTATCTTCGCGAGTTGGAAGATCGGCGCAAAGCGGTGCTGGAAAGCGTGGCAAGCCAGGGCAAGCTCAACGAAGCCCTCATGACGCAGATCATGGCAGCGGACTCGAAAGCGAGGCTGGAGGATATTTACCTGCCCTTCAAGCCGAAGCGCCGCACCAAGGCAATGATCGCCCGCGAGGCGGGGCTGGAGGCGCTGGCCGATACGTTGCTCGCCGAGCCATCGAAACTGCCCGAGGTGATTGCGGCCACGTTCATCAATGCGGACAAGGGCATTGCCGACGCTCCTGCCGCGCTGGAAGGCGCGCGGTCGATCCTCGTGGAACGCTTCGCCGAAGACGCGGACCTTGTTGGCGATCTACGGTCAGAAATGTGGTCGCGCGGGCGGATGGCGACAAAGGTCCGCGAGGGCAAAGCGCAGGACGGCGCTAAATTCGCTGACTATTTCGATTTCGCCGAGCCGTTCGCGAAGATGCCGTCTCACCGGATCTTGGCAATGTTTCGCGGCGAGAAAGAGGACATCCTCGATCTCAACTTCGAGCCGGAAGCGCCCGAGGCCGCCCCGAAGAACGGTCCGAGCCTCTACGAAGCGCGCATCGCGCGGCGTTTCAACATCGCCGACAAAGGCCGCCCTGCCGACAAATGGCTGAACGACACCGTACGGTGGGCTTGGCGCACGCGCATCCAAAGCCATTTGGCCGTCGACACCCGCACACGGTTGTTTCAGGCGGCGGAAGAAGAGGCTGTGCGCGTGTTCGCTTCCAACCTGCGTGATTTGCTGCTGGCAGCACCGGCTGGCACGCGTCCGACGTTGGGCCTCGATCCCGGCTTTCGCACCGGCGTCAAAGTCGCCGTTGTGGACGCCACAGGCAAGGTTGCTGCCCATGACACGATCTATCCCCACGAGCCGAAAAAGCAATGGGATGCGGCGCTGGCCACTCTCGCGCGCCTCTGCCAGCAGCATAAAGTGGAGCTGATCGCCATCGGCAACGGCACCGCTTCGCGCGAGACCGACAAGCTCGCCGCCGATCTTATCGCCCTTGCACCGCATCTGAAGCTGACCAAGGTCATGGTGTCCGAAGCGGGTGCCAGCGTGTATTCGGCGTCGGCATTCGCGAGCGCGGAGTTGCCCGATCTCGACGTGTCCATCCGGGGGGCCGTCTCCATCGCGCGCCGGTTGCAGGACCCGCTCGCCGAACTCGTGAAGATAGACCCGAAATCCATCGGCGTCGGCCAATATCAGCACGATCTTTCCGAACACAAGCTGTCGAAGTCGCTGGATGCCGTGGTGGAAGATTGCGTGAACGCTGTCGGCGTGGATGTGAACACGGCGTCGGCACCGTTGCTTGCCCGCGTCTCCGGTATCACGGAGAGTCTCGCGAAAAATATCGTGGCCCAGCGCGATGAACTGGGTGCTTTCCGCACGCGCAAAGAATTGCAGAAGGTGCCTCGCCTCGGACCGAAGGCGTTCGAGCAATGCGCGGGCTTTCTGCGCATCCCGAACGGCGACGATCCGCTGGATGCCTCCTCGGTTCATCCCGAAGCCTATCCGGTTGTGCGAAAGATCGTGACGGCGGCCAAGACCGATATCAAGATGCTGATCGGTAACGCGCCGATCCTGCGGGGGCTTCAGCCGAAGCAGTTCGCGGACGAAACCTTCGGCCTGCCGACCGTCACTGACATTCTGCGCGAACTGGAAAAGCCCGGCCGTGATCCGCGCCCCGCGTTCAAGACCGCGACATTTGCGGATGGGGTGGAGAAAATCAGCGACCTGAAGCCCGGCATGGTGCTGGAAGGTGTGGTGACGAACGTTGCGGCGTTCGGCGCTTTTGTGGACGTGGGCGTGCATCAGGATGGTCTCGTGCATGTCTCGGCGATGTCGAAGACGTTCATCAAAGACCCGCGTGAGGTCGTCAAGCCCGGCGATGTGGTGCGCGTGAAGGTGCTGGAAGCGGACACGCAGCGTAAACGGATCGCACTCACGCTACGGCTTGACGATGAGATCACGAGCGCCGAAGACCGCCAGAATGGACGGCGGCCCGCAAGCCAGCCCGCGCCGCGCACCATGAGTGCTGCGCCGAAATCACAGCCAAACAGTTCATCTTCGTCGGGTGGCGGCGCCATGGCCGATGCATTGCGGCGCGCCGGCATGAACAGGGGATAGTCGGAGCGGCGAAACGGCCAAGCTTATGGTAGTGAAATCGTTATGTTGGGCTTGTGATCTTGGTCCCCGCCGCGAAAATCCATGTTGAGATACTGTAGGTGGTGAAATATGGGTCCCCGCCTTCGCGAGGACGACATCCGAGGCTATTGCGACTTACACCCAAAGCATAAACTTTGACTCCAAGACAGTCGCTGACCTTTTCCCCGTCGCGCCAAAGGCGCGCCGCTATTCGGTCCGCGAAAACGTCTTCGCGTTTTCGTTCGGGAGAAGGAACACCGCAGAGAAGCCTTCCTCGCCACTACGTGGAAGGGGGCGCTGCTGTAAAGCCTCTCCCCTTGGGGAGAGCATCTGTGTTCGAAGTCAAGCATGTTGAGGTGTCCAGTGGCGGTCTTCTCGAATGAGGGTATTGGCGAGCGCGGTCAGTTTTCGCATGACGGCTGTCAACGCGAGTTTGGGCTGTTTTCCGTTGGCGCGAAGTCTGCCGTAGAAGGCTTTCAGGTCGGGATTGCAGCGGACGGCGGAGACGGCCGCCATGTACAGCGCCTTCCTGACAGGGGCGCGTCCGCCTTGAATGCGGCGCAGGCCCCGGCGCCCGCCGGAATCGTCGTCGAAGGGCGCG
Organism: Rhodomicrobiaceae bacterium; assembly: GCA_965247345.1. Classification (GTDB taxonomy): domain Bacteria; phylum Pseudomonadota; class Alphaproteobacteria; order Rhizobiales; family Rhodomicrobiaceae; genus Rhodomicrobium. The sequence continues at coordinate 331,806 of CBDFGZ010000018.1, forward strand.
ACGCCGGCAAGGGCTGCGATTTTAGCCGCGGGGAGCAACCCGAGTTCGGACAGGCAGGCGGCGAGCGTTGCGGCAACAACGGGACCGATGCCGTTGATCGAGGTCAGGATGGTATAACGGCGTTTCAGGCAGGGATCGCGTTCCAGCAAAGCATGGATGGCCGCATCCAGTTCCTTGACCGCGCGTGCGCAAACATCGAGCTGACGCTGCAAAAGCCGCTTGAGAACCTTGCTTTCGGCGGTGCCATAACGGTTCTTGAGCATCGTTTCATCGGCCTTAAGCGCTTGCCGGGCCAGGACAAGTTCCTGAAGTCCGCCAATATCCTGGCCGGGACGGGCGTGGCTTTGGGGCTCAGGCTGGTGCCATAGAGCGCCAAAAGCCGCGCGTCGATCTTATCGGTCTTCGCAAGCTGCCCCAGCGCTTCGGCGAATTTACGCGACCGCAAGGGATTGATAACGGCAACCGGATATCCCGCCGCGCCGAGCATTCGATGAGCCAGCCTGTGAAGCTTACCCGTAGCTTCGACGACGGCGAGCGCCACGTCGGTGCCAGCCAGTTCCAGGCACAAAAACTCGATCCCCTCCTTGCTGTTGGGAAAGCGGTCCGGCCTTCA
>CBDFGZ010000019.1:0-68259 GCA_965247345.1 Rhodomicrobiaceae bacterium
CGGCTAGAGCCAGATCAGCCGCAGCGATGGCATAGACTATGAAGTCATCGACTTTGCGCTGCTCCTTGACTTCCATCCAGTCATCAGGATTGAAGCTGCCTGGTCCGCCATTTCTGGGGATGAAGAAGCCGATCTGGCAGGCGATGTCGGAAACATCAAACTCCGTCACCCGCCTCGCACCGCTTTCGCCAGCGATCAGATGAGACCAGGGAACATCCAGCCCGCACCCAAGCGGTGAAACAATGCCCATTCCGGTGATAACTACACGGCGCATAAGAACCTCCGGCGTCCTCGACTAAGCCAACCAAATCAAAAAGTGTACGCTTGCCAAGTCCGCCAGAATCGTAACCTCAATGCCGCGTGGTCAACTATACAATGCACAGGTCCAGCCATTCCAAACAGGTTTCAGGCGGTCGGCTTCGCAGAGTGAGCTTCAAGAAATTTTACCGCATCGCCGACCGTCTGTATTGTCTCGGCGGCATCGTCAGGTATCTCGACGCCAAACTCTTCTTCGAAAGCCATCACAAGCTCGACTGTGTCTAAGCTGTCAGCCCCCAGATCGTCAATGAAACTCGCATTGTCCTTAACTTTCTCGGCTTCGACGCCAAGATGTTCGACAACGATCTTTTTAACGCGGTCCGAGATATCGCTCATAAGTTCCTCACGGTTTCTCCAGGTGATCGGTGCCCGACCAGCATTCGCTACGTTCGCTTGTTATCAACGCCGCAACACATCGGAGTTATGTACACCCGGGCGCGCCGTGGCTGGTAGCACCGATGTCATGAACGGGAAAGTTTTTTTTAGGGCTTTTACAAAAATCTCCGCCTCATATCGACCTTAGTCTAGCCGAACTCCGCCATTTTCGACCGCTAGTGTTACTCTGTCAGCGTATGAAATCCCCAAAGTATTCTAACCTTCGTCGCCCACCATTTCCAATCTAAATCAGCATATGCCTACGTAACGAAAAATCAAGCTGTAGCAACCTGTGCAAAGTTCACATATGACACAAGGCAACCAGATATCGTTTGGGTTCGATAACCCTGAAGCATCCCCCGGGGTGGCTTTTGATGCGCTGAAAGAACAGGCGCGCGCGTGCCGCAATTGCCACCTTTGGGAACCCGCAACCCAGACCGTATTCGGGGAAGGGCCTGTGCCCGCACCTGTTATGATGATCGGCGAACAACCCGGTGATAAAGAAGACCTGGCGGGGAAACCCTTTGTTGGACCGGCGGGTAAGAAATTGAATCAGGCACTCCATGAAGCTGGTTTGGACCGCAGCCAGCTTTATATCACGAATGCCGTAAAACACTTCAAATTCGTGCCGCGCGGTAAAATACGCCTTCATCAGAAACCGGTTACGACTGAAATCAAGGCGTGCCATTTCTGGATCGATAAGGAAATAGAACTGGTGAAGCCGAAGCTGATCGTGGCACTCGGCGCTACAGCCGCGCAATCCCTGTTCGGAAAGGCCATGCCGGTCAATAAAAACAGGGGCCGATTGATTGATCTAACCGCGAGCCACGCCCTGATTACGATACATCCGTCATTTCTTCTGCGTATTGAGGACCCTCATCAGGCCGAAGGTGAATATAATCAGTTCGTCGCCGACCTCGCGCTTGCCAAATCGTTTTTCTTATGACGCGGGATCAACTCAAGCCGGAACTTGTGACTGGGGAGCGCGTTTGTTTAATGAACGTAAAATAAGACCCCGGCACTGCTAACTGGGGTTCAACCCGGAGGTTAAAATGAAAAAGCTTATTGTCATGTCAGCGGCGTTATTGTTTGCGACTTCAGCGACGATTGCTCAGACCGCTCCCGGTGCGACCGGTACGGAAACAACCGGTGCCGGTGCAAGTGTTGGAAATAAGGAAAGTTACAGCCCGACCAATCCATCAAAGACACCCGGCACGAATCAAGCGAACCAGGCGCCGGGTACTGTCGGTGCGGGTGCTGCGGTTGGCGATAAAGAGGGATATAACACCAATTCTCCTGCCCGGACGCCCAGTGGAACGACGTCAACCAATCCAGGGACGGCTGGCACCGTGGGGCCGGTTGGCGGCGGCGGCGCAGGTGGAAAGTAATCCATCCAACTCATTAACGTGGCGGAGCGAAAGCTCCGCTTTTTTTGTCGACGCTTTGAGCGGAGGAAGGAGAGAGACGAGGCTTTTGGCTCGCGGGGGGTGGGGGCCATGCGGATGGCCTCGTCTCTCAGGGGCAAATCAAACCAGCGATACGCCTGGTTCAATATTTCAGTACGCTAGACCAGGTCTGTAAATAAAACGCTAAGCGATGCATGGCTTTGGATATAATTTCACGCATACGAGCATACGCTACTCAACGCCTGACTACGCAACGATCACGCTACAAACACAACAACCTGGTTTCGCATTACAACCAACGCAGACCCGAGACCAGAAGGGGCATGTCCGTGTCTCGATGTGACATGTATGACTCAGCGTTAAGACAAAATTAAGACGACAAAACGTTTTTTGCTTGACTGCGATGTTTTCCACACATGCGTGGGTTGCAGCCGCACAAGTGTCGGGATCAAACAGGCTGCGGACGCATGAAATGAAATGTGACTATAAAGGCACGGAAAGCTCAAATATGTGAGTTCACGAGCTTGTCTTCAGTCGTGAATCTATCCAAGAGCAGATACACTGCCGATACCCACTTGCGTTTTAAGCGTTCAGGCTTCCACTCAGGCGAAATGCGTCCTTAGAATTGACCCCATTTGCATTTTTGTTGTAACGCGTTCAAACGTATCGATGGCTTGAAGATGGAAGGCAACCCTCTTCAACTCATGAGAACGACTATGGCGGATCATGCAGACACGGTCGACAAACGCTTGCAGACAATTAACGCACAAGGCTGCACGCTTAGGACGCGCGCTTGCGGTTTCGACGCTGCTGTGCCCTTTGATCGGCGGTTGCATTCTCGACCCGCAGGTATCGACTCCTGAACTTGACCTTCCAGAAAAGTACAAGCAATCCAAGACGAAGCCTGCTTTATCCCGCACCAGCTCCCCTTATGACTTCAGCGTTTTCCATTCGAGGCGTCTCACAGAACTGATCGTGGCAGCGCGGGGCTTCAATCTGGACGTCGGTGCCGCCATTGCGCGCATTCAGCAGGCCGAGACGCAGGTCCGGATCGCCACGCAGTCGTTAATCCCGCTGATTCAAGCGCAGGGCACGGGCAGCCAGAGCCTCACGCACGCGCGTGGCGGCAAGGCAATCCGGACCACGAACGTCACGGCTCAGTTGACAGCCAGTTACGAAATCGATTTCTGGGGCAAAAACCAGTCCGGGGTCTATGCCGCGCAGGCCAACGAATATGCCCAGAGCTTTGACGCGGCAGTCGTGTCGATCACGACGGATTCCAACGTTGCCAACACATACTTTGAAGCGGTCAGCGCCCGCAAACAGATCGAAATCGCGCGCAACAACCTGAAAGTGGCTGAACGGCTTCTCGAAGTCATTCGTGCGCGCAACAAGGCGGGAACGGCGTCCGGCCTCGATGTGGCGCAGCAGGAAACCCTGACCGCCAATGTGCGTGTCACCATCCCGCCGCTTGAGCGAAATTTGCAGCAGTTCCAGCACGCACTGGCGGTTCTGGTCGGCGTTGCCCCAGAGTTTTATACATTCAGGAGCGAGGATCTGTTCGCAATCGCCGTGCCGCGCATCGATTCAGGGCTTCCGTCCGAGTTGCTGTGTCGTCGCCCTGACATCGCGGAGGCGGAAGCCAGGCTCGCCCAGGCAAGTTTCAACACGTCACAGGCACGGGCCGCTTTGTTTCCATCGATCCAGCTCACGGGCAACGGCGGGTTTCAGAGCATTGCGCTGAGTTCGCTTTTTCAGCCGCAGAGCCTGTTCTACAATGCGGCGGTAAGCATCACCCAGCCCATCACCAATCTCTACCAGTTGCAGGCAACGGTCGATCAGAACAAAGCGCGATATGCGGAGCTTCTCGAAAATTACCGGCAGGCGATCATCGCTTCGTTTCGGGACGTTGATGATGCGCTTGTGGCCTACCGCAAGAACGCCGAGCAGGAACGCTTGCAACAGGATGCGGTTAAATCCGCCCGGCGTGCGTTTGAAATTACTGAAAACCAGTTGCGCGGCGGGGTCATCGATCTAACGACGCTTCTCATGGTGCAAACCACGCTCTTCAACGCGGAAAACGCCCTCGCTCTCGTTCGTCTCTCGCGTCTTCAGGCCGCGGTAACGCTATATCGCGCGCTTGGTGGCGGCTGGCAGAAGCCGGCCGCAGCCGGGATTGCGGAAGTGCCGTCACTTATCGATGTTCATCCCATCAACCGTTGAAATGGGTTTTTATAGACTGCTGGTTTCTTTTGCCAATTTCGTGCGCATATCATGATTCGACGCACCGGAAGAGACAAGACCATGCGTCAACGTTGGAGAGATTGCGCCGGGATGGATCCACAATCATCACTCCCGCGAAGGCGGTTAATCCATGGCAACCAACGGCAAATGCTGAAATATAAGTCCTCATCCTGAGTTTATCGAAGGACGCGGGGAAGACGACCGAGCAACGGTTAACGCGAAAGTCTGGAGTGCTGTTAACTCATGAAACGCATCTTTCCTTATCTGGTTTTTCTGGTATTTGCGGGCAGCCTTGCGGTATTTATCTACAAAGATAAACTTTTTCCGCCCACGCCCGACCCAAACGCCGCAGCGCGCTCGCAGGCGGGAGGTGGCGGAGGAGGTGGGGGTGGCAGGCGATCCGGCGGACAGCGGCGCAACGGCAACCAGCCAGTTTCAGTAACGGTCGAGAAAGCCAGAACCGAGAACGTGCCAGTCTATTTAACAGCCGTTGGCACGGTACAGGCTAACGCGATGGCGACCGTTCGTGCACAGGTCAGCGGCCGCGTTACCGAACTCAACTACCGAGAGGGAGACACCGTCAAAGCTGGTACCGTCCTTGTTAAAATCGATCCCGTTCTTTATCAGGCCGCCTACGATCAGGCGGTCGCTAAAAAAGCTTTCGACCAGGCGCTTATGGACAACGCCAAGCGGGATTTCGCCAGGTATGCCAGTCTCGTTAAATCCGAGTCCACGTCGCAGCAGCAGGTGGACACCGCGAAATCGCTCGTGGCTCAGTATGAGGCTCAACTTCGCCAGGATCAGGCAGGCATCGACACGGCGAAAGCAAACCTCGATTACGCGATTGTGCGCGCTCCCATCGGTGGCCGCGTGGGCTTGAAGCTCGTCGATCCAGGCAATCTTGTCAGCTCAAGCGACGCCACCGGGATTGTGGTCATCGCCCAGCTTCAGCCGATTTCCATCGTGTTTACCTTGCCGGAAAGCAACATCGCTGATGTTATTGACGCGCAAAAGCGCGGCGATGTGCCCTTGCAGGTTTCCTTCGGTGGCGTCGCCATCGCGCAGGGCAAGGTGGAAGCTGTCGACAATCAGGTCGATCAGACGACCGGCACGGTGAAGATCAAGGGCGTCTTCCCCAACGAGGACAACCGGCTTTGGCCCGGTCAGTTCGTGAATATCCGGTTGCAACTGCGTATCCTTGAAAACGCGACGGTTGTGCCATCGACGGCGGTTCAGCAGGGAGCGAATGGAAGCTTCGTTTATCTCACCACGGAGGAGGATCGAGCCAAGCTTGTGACCGTCAAAATCACGCAAGAGGGTGAAAAACAGGCTGTGGTCGGGCAAGGTGTCGCTGTTGGCGACACGGTCGTAACAAGCGGCTTCACAAGTTTGCAGGACAATTCGCGCATTCGGGTCGCAACGCCGGGTGATCCCAACGCATCTCAGGGCGATCGATCACGCGGAAACAAAGTTAACCCCACAGGGACTGACGCCAACGCGGAAGGGCAGCGCGACGGAACTGCGCCGGTTGGTGCGGACAGCGAAGCGGACAAGGCCGAGCGCCGGAAACGACGCGAGGGCGAAACCGAGGAGCAACGCGCCGAACGCCGCAAACGCCGTGAGAACGAAACCGACGCGGAACGCGCTGCCCGCAGACAGCGCCGTGAAGGTGCCGACGCAGTTCCGAAAGACACGCCAGGGGTTGCCGCGCAGCAAACGGCCCGGCCATGAACATTTCGCGCCCGTTTATCGCGCGGCCCATTGCAACTTCGTTGCTTGCCATCGCGCTGCTGCTGGGCAGCGGGCTTGCGTATTTCCGGCTACCGATCTCATCACTGCCGCAGGTGGATTTTCCAGTCATCCAAATCACAACGCGGCTTCCCGGCGCGTCGCCGGACACCACGGCCGCGTTGATCACGGCCCCCCTTGAACGGCAGTTTGGACAAATTCCTTCTCTGTCGAACATGATTTCCGCGTCCTCGCAAGGCCTCAGCCAAATCACGCTTCAGTTCAATCTCGACCGGGACATCAACGCAGCCGGTCAGGATGTTCAGTCGGCGATCAGTGCAGCAGGCGCACAGTTGCCTCAGAATCTGCCGTATCCACCGGTTTACGCGAAGGTCAATCCGTCCGACCCACCCGTCATCACCATCGCGCTCACCTCCACGACCCAGTCCATCGAAAAGCTCAGCGATCTTGGTGACACGTTCCTAAGCCCACGGATAAGCCAAGTGGCGGGCGTCGGGCGCGTGACGGTGCAGGGCAACATCCGGCCCGCGGTTCGCATTCAGGCCGATCTGCTGAAACTGGCATCCTACGGCATTGGCCTCGAAACGCTGCGCGCCGCGATTTCCGGCGCGAATGTCTCCGGTTCGAAGGGCCAACTCAACGGATCCGAGAAAAGCTATTCCATCGGCGCAAACGATCAGCTTTCCGACGTGAAAGCCTACGAAACCATCGTCGTCGCCACCACGAACGCCGCGCCGGTCCTCCTGCGGGATGTGGCAAAGATTGTGTCTGGCCTCGAAGACAACCGTGTGGCAGCGCGCTATAATGGCGTGCCTGCAATCGTGATCGACGTGCAGCGTCAACCCGGCGCAAACATTGTGGGCACGGTCGACGGCATCACGAAGCTTCTGCCCCGTTTGCAGGCCGGCGTTCCAGCCGGGGTCAACGTGGACGTGGTCGCCGACCGCACCGGCACCATCAGGGCTTCGGTCTCCGAAGTGCAGTTCACACTCATTCTCAGCGTCGGTCTCGTCGTCCTCGTCGTGCTTCTCTTTCTGCGCACGTTGAGCGCGACCATTGTCGCGGGGATCACGCTGCCCCTCTCGCTGATCGGTTCGTTCGGCGTCATGTATTTCGCAGGCTTCAGCCTGGACAATCTCTCGCTCATGGCATTGACCATCGCGACGGGCTTCGTGGTCGACGACGCCATCGTCATGATTGAAAATATCATGCGATATATCGAGCAAGGCGACACACCGATGGCCGCAGCTTACAAAGGCGCGGGCGAGATCGGTTTCACCATCGTGTCGCTGACCGTATCCCTGATCGCAGTCTTCATTCCGCTGTTGTTCATGACGGGAATCGTCGGCCGCCTGTTTCAGGAATTCGCACTGACGCTGACCATTACCGTGCTTGTGTCCATGATCGTGTCGTTGACCCTCACACCCATGCTGGCGTCGCGTCTTCTGCGCGCGGCACCACATGGGGCACGCGCCCCGCTCTGGGCGCGGATCGCAGAAGCTCCCATCGATGCCATGCTCGCGTTTTATCGCGTAACCCTGAACTGGGCGCTTGCCGCGCGCGGTCTGATGCTGCTCGTCACGCTGGCCACGTTCGGCATCACGGTCGCCCTTTATGTGGCGATCCCGAAAGGATTTCTGCCCGACCAGGACACCGGCTTCCTGACAGCGGAGACGGAGGGGGCATCAGATATTTCATTCGAGCGCATGAATGCCCTTCAAAAGAACGTCGAAACCATCATCCGTCGCGATGCCGATGTTCTGGGGGTCGTTTCCGTTGTCGGTGTCGGCACGGCGAACCCCACCACCAATCTTGCGCGTCTTGCGATCACGCTCAAGCCAAAGGAAATGCGAACCGCAACCGCGAGCGACATCACGACCCGACTCACAAACGCAGCGGGTGCGGTCTCAGGACTGACGACCACCATCCAGCAGGTTCAGGATATCCAGATTGGCACAAGCCGCAGCCGAACCCAGTATCAGTATGTCCTCGTAGGGCTTGACCGCCCCGGGTTCTCCGGCTGGGCCAATCGCCTTGAGGATGAGTTGAAACGCGACGCCCGCCTGACGCGGGTTTCATCGGATTTGCAGGAAAACGGCAGCGCCATCTCGATCACAGCGGACCGCGTTCTAGCCGGGCGTCTTGGCGTGACTATGCAATCTCTCAACGATACGCTCTATGACGCGTTCGGTCAGCGTCAGATATCTACCATCTACGGGCAGTCGAACCAGTATCGCGTCATTCTGGAAGCAGACCCGCGATATCAGACCGATCCGGCAGCACTTTCATCCATATACGTTCCAGGCTCGTCGTCGAGCACGGCAACGGCGGGCAGCGGCGCGACATCGTCGGCGATTTCGGCGGTTCCGGCAGCAGGCCAGGGGCGCGGCGCGCAGGTGCCGCTCGGCGCGTTCGCGACGGTATCGCGCGTTTCAGCACCGTTGTCGGTCAATCGCGTTCAACAATATCCATCCGCGACCATCAGCTTCGATACACCGCCCGGCGTTTCCCTCGACGCGGCCGTTCAAGCCGTGGCGGAGGCAAGCGCCCGTATCGGGATCCCCACATCGATTGTCGGCAGTTTTACGGGTGCCGCCGCAGAATTTAACGCGTCCCTTGCCAGTCAGCCCTTGCTGATCCTTGCCGCCGTCGTGGTGATCTACATTATTCTTGGTGTGCTTTATGAAAGTTTCGTGCACCCGCTCACGATCCTGACCACATTGCCATCGGCTGGGATCGGTGCGCTGCTCGCCCTCGAATACTATCGCATGGAGTTCACCTTCATCGCGCTCGTGGGCGTCATCTTGTTGATGGGAATCGTCAAGAAGAATGCGATCATCATGATCGATTTTGCGCTCGATGCAGAGCGGACACGTGGCTTGCCACCCGAGGAAGCGATCCGCGAAGCCTGCCTGCTTCGCTTCCGCCCGATCATGATGACCACGTTCGCGGCGCTACTGGGTGCACTGCCGCTCGTGATCGGGAACGGGGCAGGGTCTGAGCTTCGGCTTCCGCTGGGTGTCACGATCATCGGTGGATTGCTGCTGAGCCAGTTGCTGACGCTTTATACGACGCCGGTCATTTATCTCGCCATGGATGGCGTGCAGCGGCGGTTCGGCTTCACGATGGCGACCACCGACGCCGTGAGCCAGACAGCGAATGTTTCGGAAGATCGATTGGGCGCGACGGCGGCCACTCCCGGCGAGGGAAAAAGCTAAAACAGTATGCCAATGCAACTTAACAATAAATACCATCGCAAATGCGAGGGCGTTACAAAAACCGTCCGTGTCATGGCCGGGCTTGACCGGCCATCCAGGATTATAACAAGCTGTTTTCGGTCTTGTTACCCTTTTGTGTCTTGCTGGATGGCCGGGTCAAACCCGGCCATGACGTAATGAGACATCACACACGCCGTAGCCTGCGCGAGATTGGCTTCCGGTCAGCCAGATGAACATCTCCGAGCCGTTCATCGCGCGTCCCATTGGCACCATCCTGCTTTCCGTCGGGCTGTTCCTTGCCGGCGTTCTGGCCTATTTCAATCTTCCGGTGGCAAGTCTTCCCAACGTCGAGCAGCCGAGCCTTCGCGTGAACGCAAACCTTCCCGGGGCGGATCCGGAAACGGTCGCCTCCACGATTGCAGCGCCCCTTGAGAGGCAACTGGGCACCATAGCAGGTGTCAACGAACTGACATCCACAAGCCAGACCGGCTCCACCAATATTGCGATTCAATTTGATCTCAACCGCTCCCTCGACAACGCCGCGCGCGACGTGCAGGCCGCGATCAATGCCGCGCAATCCGACCTTCCAGGCACATTGACGAAGCGCCCCACGCTTCGAAAATCCAACGCATCCGGCGCGCCGATCATGATCCTGGCCCTGACCTCCGCCGTCCGCCTGCCAACCGAAGTTTATGACCTTGCCGATCTGATCGTCTCCACGCGAATCAGTCAGATCAACGGCATAGCGGAGGTCGTGGTGACGGGTGCGCAGAAACCGGCGATTCGAATCGTCGCTGACCCCGACGCCCTGAAATCGCGAGGCCTTGCGCTTGACGATCTTCGAACCGCCGTCGTTCAGGCCAATACGCTGGTGCCCATCGGTGCCTTCGATGGTGCGGAGAAGGCGGTCACGATTCAAATCAACGGCCAGATCACCGAGCCCGTCGATTACGGAGAGGTGGTGATCAAGGTCAAGGATGGGACCGTGATCCGCGTCAAGGATGTGGCAACGGTAACGAGAGGTACAAGCAACCGTCTCAACGCGGGCTTCTTCGACGGCAAGCCGTCGGTCATCCTCACCATACAGAAAACCCCTGACGCGAACGTGGTCAAAACCATCGACGCGATCAATGCGTTGCTGCCGGAGCTTCGACGACTTTTACCTGCGGATGTCGAGATCGCCGTGCTGAATGACCGCACCAAGACGATCCGCGCCAGCATTCTTGACATCGAGATGACGCTTGCGGCCAGCATTGCGCTTGTCATGATGGTGGTTCTGCTGTTCCTTAGGCGAGGCGTGCCGACCCTTGCAGCAGGACTGGCGGTTCCGCTGTCGCTGGCCGGCACCGTGTGTATGATGTGGCTCTCGGGCTACAGCATCAACAACATGTCGCTTCTCGCGTTGACGATTTCGGTCGGCTTCGTGGTCGACGACGCCATCGTGACCATCGAGAACTGCTATCGAAACATGGAACGGGGCTTGCCTCCGTTGCAGGCGGCACTCGAAGGGTCGCGGCAAATCGGCTTCACCATCCTGTCGATCAGCCTGTCCCTCGTTGCAGCCTTTATTCCTTTGTTGTTTCTACCCGGCTCGATCGGTCGCCTCCTGCAGGAATTTTCATGGACGTTGACTTACGCGATCCTGATTTCCGCGGTCGTGTCACTGACCCTGACGCCGATGATCTGCGGGCGCTTCATCCGTAACCTGCCGCAACCGCGCGAGACCTGGCTTGACCGCCGCATCGAGCCGTTTCTCGATGCCCTGCTTCGGTGGTACATCCGATCTCTCGATTTCGCGCTCGGTCATCGCGTGCTCATGCTTCTGGTTACACTCACGGCGCTTGCCTTCACGGTTCAGCTTTACATCATCCTGCCGAAAGGCCTCGTGCCTCAGGGCGACACCGCCCTCATCGTTGGCTTCATCCGGGGATCGCCGCAAATCTCGTTCGAGGCGCTGAACGAAATTCAAAAAAAGGTCACCGCCATCGTTGTGGCCGATCCCGACGCTGCTGGCCTTGGCACGGCGGCCGGGGCCGACGCTGGATATGGTGCCAACGGCAGCACCGGGCGCTTCTTCCTGTCTCTGCGGCCTCTTGGGGAACGGAAAACGCCCATTCTTGGCGTGATCGGACGATTGCGAACGAAGCTCGAAGCAATCCAGGGCGTCGAAGTCACCATGTTCCCGGCGCAGGAAATCCAGTTTGGCGCCCGCGGTGGCCGATCACAATATCAGGTAACCATTTCGAGCCAGAACCTGAACGATATCGCCGAATGGACCCCGAAAGTCCTTGCCGCCGTCAAGAAGGTGCCCGGTGTCGTCGATGCGAACAGCGACCGGGAAGCAGGCGGACCGCAGGCTTACCTCACCATAGACAGAACGCGCGCAAGTAACCTCGGCGTTGCGGTGCGGGACATAGACGCGGCACTCAACAATTCATTCTCGCAACGACCGATTTCGACGATCTACGACTATCGAAACCAGTACAGCGTCATTCTCGAAGCGCGCCTCGATACGCTCAGAAACCTGGAAGGGTTACAGAGCGTCTACGTCAAAGGGACCGGCGGGCGACAAATCCCGCTTTCCTCCGTAACGACGCTGAGTATGGCCAGCGTTCCGCTGGCTGTTAATCATCAGGGACAGTTTCCGGCGGCCACGGTGAGTTTCAACACCGCCGAAGGCGTCACCTTGGGCGAGGTATTGCCGCTCGTGCTGGCAACCGCGCAAGAGTTGCGGATGCCGGAGTCGGTCCGCGTCGAACTTTCCGGCGAAACGCTGGCGCTCATGCAGCAACAGTCGAATTTACCGCTTCTCATTTTGACCGCGATCGTTGCGGTTTATCTTGTGCTGGGCATTCTCTACGAAGATCTGGTGCATCCGCTCACGATTATCTCCACACTCCCATCCGCTGGTTTCGGTGCGCTCATCACGCTGCATGCGACAGGGGAAGGTCTCTCGATCATTGCCTTTATCGGGATCATTTTGCTGATTGGTGTCGTGAAGAAAAATGGCATCATGCTTGTGGACTTTGCTCTCGACGCCGAGCGTACTCTTGGCCTGCGAGGGGCAGAGGCAATCCGCCTTGCCTGCATCGAACGGTTTCGTCCAATTTTGATGACGACGCTTGCGGCGATCTTCGGCGCGGTCCCACTGTTACTTGCAAGCGGGCCGGGATCCGAATTGCGGACACCCTTGGGTCTGACCATCGTCGGTGGCCTCGCAGTGTCACAACTGTTCACGATTTACACGACGCCGGTGATATATCTTTATCTGGATCGACTTCGAGGCAACACTTCGCGGCATAAGAGTGAAAACTCACCCGCTCATGTGATGCCACATGCCGCAGAGTAGGCTAGCGTCTGTCGCTTATACATAAACATGAAATGGGTCGTCATGGCCGGGCTTGACCCGGCCATCCAGACTTTCCTATTTTGAGGACAGAGGTTTTTTCGCTGGATGGACGGGTCAAGCCCGGCCATGACATGGATTCGATGATTCCGTCTGTCTTAGAGCCGATCCCGGTTTGACGGAATCGGCGATCGGCTCTAAGTTATTTATACGAGAGCGGTTCTTATCCGAAAACCGCGTCACACTTTTCGGGAACCGCTCTAATCGACCCTAAAGCTTTATGAACATGAGATGTCCCGCGAAATGACCATCGATCAACGTCGCGAGTTTCGGCTCTGATCTCTCTCGTTTCGTCAAGGCGCGCTAGACCTGTCCCTTGGTGCCATTCAGTATGGTGAAACAAGCCTGCTTGAGGGAATGAGCGTCCAGGGCCTCAAACTGGTAGACAGATGCGTAGCGCCGCCCTTCGCGCCATGCAGCTTCTTTCCAGGTGCGTCCGCCTGCTGCTCCGAAAAGCAACCGACACTTGCGTGGCCCCCGCGCCGCGATCGCGTGCATCTCGAACCTGTTGAGATCCGCCCGTCCTGCGTTTGCGACGAAGACGATCTCGTCCACTTCTTCAATGGCATCGTTTGTGAAGGTGACGTTATCGGGATCGGCGACGACGATGGTCAGTGGGAACGCAAGTTCCTGCTCATGCAGCAGATGTGAGATCTCGGGCAGGTCGACGGTGAGCGCGCCGGGGTGTACGCCACCAAAGCTCTGGCTTGTTAAAACCCTGACATCCGCACAGGCTTCAAAGCCGACCAGCACCGCATCCCGCAGCGTAGCCCAGTTTTTAAGCTCGGATCCTGCAGGGGCAAGCAGAATGCGCGATGGTGGTCGGTGCATCGCCGACGGGCGCTCCGCAAAGTGTGAAGCCAGCAATCCGGCAAGAAGATCCCCGTCGCGCAGGCAGGCAGTCGAGCATCTCGCCGTAGGGAAGCGCGAGGGCCACCGTCTCCCTCATGGCGGTCCAGGTGTGCAACGCGCCAGCGCGTTTGAAAAATGCCGGTTCCTCGATGGCGTCGCTGCGTCCGGCTTCCAGCCTGTCACCAACGGGTTGCCCTGTATCTGCCACGAGGCGACCGGAAACGATCACGTTCAGGGTCTGCACCGGGATATCCTGTTCAATCAGCCTTTCGCCCTTCTTCACAACGGTTTGGATGCAAAGTCGGGCAATCGCCTCCAACTGACGTTCATTCAAACCCGTGAACGTGGTCGCTCCGATGAAAACACTTGCGAAGGCGATTGCATCAGGCATTGAAAGCGGTCGCATCCACGGATGAGCGACCGCGTCGTTCCCCGACAAGAACGCCCCCGATGACGGGCTTCGAGGCACCGGTGGTGCCAGGAAACGAGCACGGCAATCCCATAAGATGGCGTGTGGCAAGATAGGCGAACGCCTGCGCTTCCATGAAGTCTGTGTTGAAGCCGGCCTCTTCCGCAGTCATTAACGGTGCATTCAACACGCGCCGAAGCCCCTCGACCATATGCGGATTTCGTGCGCCACCGCCGCTGACGATCCACACTTTCGGCGCTTCGGGAAACAACCGTCCCGCCATACCAAGACCCGCGACGGTAAACGCCGTAAGCGTTGCCGCGCCATCGCCCGGGCTGAGACCCGCTATGGAATCGATGCTGAACGAACCGCGATCAAGCGACTTCGGCGGCAGCGAGGAAAAGAACGGATGAGAGATCAGTTGCGAAAGAGCCGCTCGATCCACCTGCCCCGACAGTGCGAGCTTTCCATCGCGGTCCAGCGGCTGCCCGGTATACCGCATGGCCCAATCGTCAAGCAGGCAGTTGCCAGGGCCCGCGTCGAACGCCACGAGACTGTCCGCCGGGCCGTCGGGGATGTAGGTCACATTCGAAATGCCGCCGATGTTCACGAACGCGGCCGGCAGCGGCAGTCCAGCCTGCAAGGCGAGCGCTCGGTGAAAGATCGGAACCAGCGGTGCGCCTTGCCCGCTTTGCATCATGTCTTCATGCCGGAAGTCGTAAACAACCGGAACCTGAAGCGCGTTGCTAAGCGCGACCCCATCGCCCAACTGGACCGTAAATCCCTTGTCAGGGCGATGCACGACGGTCTGTCCATGAAAGCCGATGACGTCGATCTCCGGCAGAGCGATCTTGTGAATTTCAGCAAAGCGCTCCACCGCCGTCTGATGCTTCGCCGTGATCATGCTTTCGGCAATGCCAAGCACACCGTCGCGGTCGCCGCGCTTCGTCATACCCCTCGCCGAGGTCATGGCCTCCCGCAAAAGGGCACGTTCGTTCGCATCGTAGGGAAATCCGAAGGTTGGCCCGAAATCGCTTACGCGGTCTCCATCCGTCTCGATGAGCGCAACATCCACGCCATCCATCGAAGTTCCGCTCATCAAGCCGATTGCCTTCACAACCCGTCCCCATCCGAAAACAACACCGACGAAACACCCGTCGGATAGGACTGCCCTGTCCCTTGACGCTTCACCGTTACGCCGTGCATGATACCCTGTCTGCTACACCTTCGTCATCAACCTGTCGAGACGGAGCGTTCCATTTTACACGAGGACATCATGCCAGCCGCTCAGGACCATCGAATGGATTTCATCCATATCCTTCGAGAGCGCGGCTATGTGCATCAGATCTCGGACGAATCGGCGCTGGTTGCCGCTACGAAAAAGGGAGTCGTTTGCGGCTACATCGGCTTCGACTGCACGGCGCCAAGTCTCCACATCGGGCATCTGATCGGCATCATGATGCTGCGCAGGCTACAACAGGCCGGGCACAAGCCGATTGTGCTGCTTGGCGGCGGCACGACGAAGGTGGGCGATCCGTCGGGGAAAGACGAGACCCGGAAAATCCTGACTCAGGCTGACATAGACGACAACAAGGCAGGCATCAAAACGACCTTCGAGACGTTTCTGACCTTCGGCGATGGCGCCACCGATGCGGTTCTTGTCGACAACGACGACTGGTTGAGCGGGTTGAAATACATCGATTTCCTGCGCGAATATGGCAGGCACTTCACGATCAATCGCATGCTGACCTTTGATTCGGTTAAGCTTCGCCTCGACCGGGAGCAGCCACTCACATTTCTCGAATTCAATTACATGCTTCTGCAAGCCTATGATTTTCTCGAACTCGCCCGGCGGTTCGATTGCACGCTGCAGATGGGCGGGTCCGACCAGTGGGGCAACATCGTCAACGGGATCGAGCTTGGACGACGTGTCGAGGGGCGCGAACTGATCGGGCTTACGACACCGCTTCTGACCACGTCGTCGGGTGCAAAAATGGGCAAATCTGTTTCGGGCGCGGTGTGGTTGAAAGCCGACATGCTCAGCCCCTACGACTACTGGCAGTTCTGGCGCAATACCGAAGACGGCGACGTGGGTCGGTTCCTGCGGCTTTTCACTGAAATGCCTTTGGCCGAAATCGCGCGGCTTGAAGCGCTTTCAGGGGCCGAGATCAACGAAGCCAAAAAAGTGCTGGCCACGGAAGCCACCGGCATGCTTCACGGTCGAGCCGCAGCAACGACCTCTGCTGAAACGGCGCGGCAGGCATTCGAAGAAGGGGCTGCCGCTAAAGGCTTGCCGACTGTCGAGATTTCGCGCGCCGATCTGGAGCGTGGGTATAGGAATTCTGACCGCTTGCACCCGCGCCAATCTCGTAATGTCTACAAGCGAAGCGCGACGGCAGATAAAAGCAGGCGGCATCCGCGTCAATGACATCGCCGTTTCTGACGATAAAGCGACGCTGAAACTCACCGATCTCAATCCGGATGGCGTGATCAAGCTCTCCATGGGCAAGAAGAAGCACACCTTGCTTCGACCCGTTTAGCACATGTGGCGTTTAGATCGAAATAAGTTCGGTTGTCGTTCCAGCGAAGGCGGAGATACACGTCCCGGACGCCGAGATGGTGATAAATGGGTTTTCGCCCGCGGGGGAATGACGGCACTGGTTTCACTTAGACCCACCATACCGGAATGCTGAATTTCGCCCGCAATGCACTCGTCTCCACCTTTCGTTATTCGTCGGACCTGATATTGCCGCCGCTGTGCATCGGTTGCTCGCAGCTCGTCACGCGACATAATCTCCTGTGCCCGCGGTGCTGGCGGGAGTTGTATTTCATCACTCCGCCGTTATGCCATCGTTTCGGCACACCTCTCCCGAGCTTTGAGGGAAACGGTTTGCAACTGTCGTCACGGGCGGTATCCGCGCCGCCTGTATTTGGCCGTGCCCGCGCAGCAGCACATTATGCCGGAATCATGCGCCGTCTGATCGTTCGCTTCAAATTCGAGGACAGGCATGAACCCCTGCCGCTGTTCGTCAAGCTGATGCACGATGCAGGGCGTCAGCTCCTTGCGGAGTCCGATCTGCTCATGCCGGTGCCTTTGCATCGGTTGCGGCTATTGCAGCGGCGGTTCAATCAGTCGGCGATCCTTGCCCAGAGGCTTTCGCGAGTAACGGGCGTGCCGGTTGACGTGACGAGCCTCAAGCGCATCCGGCGCACAAAGCCTCAGGTCGGGCTTCTGGCCGAAGAACGGGCGGCAAACGTCGACGCCGCGTTCGCCTTGAACCGCCGGCGCACCACGCGCGTCGCGGGAAAACGCATCCTGTTGATCGACGATGTCATCACGACCGGCGCGACAGCGAACGCGTGCGCGGCCGAGCTTCTGCGGTGCGGTGCAGCAAGTGTGGACATCCTCGTGATCGCGACCACGGTCCCAGGCGCAACTTATGAGTTCGATAATGTGCGGTGACGATATGGCGTTTCACGACTGGTGCGCGAAAGTTTAGCGACCATGTATATCAGGCTTTGTGAAAGGACCGCGCATGACCGACATCGTGATTTACACCACACGCTTCTGCCCCTACTGCATGCGCGCGAAGTCGCTGTTGAAGAAAAAGAACGCGGAGTACAGGGAAATCGATGTGGGCAGTTCGGCAGCTTTGCGCGAAGAGATGATGAAACGGTCTGGCGGACGCCAAACCGTGCCGCAGATCTTCATTGGTGAACGTCATATCGGGGGAAGCGACGATCTGGCGGCCCTGGAGTCGAAGGGCGAACTCGATGCGCTTTTGAAAAGCTGACGCACCCGCATATATCTAATTAAAAGAAGTCGTGAGGGCATCCATGACCGTAGGCAAATCTCCGTTTCGCGTCGCACTCGTGCAAATGCGTTCGACCCGCGATCCGTCAGAAAATCTGGAGGCCGCCACGTGGTACATTCGCGAGGCCGCAGAGCAGGGTGCACAGTATGTGCAAACGCCCGAAAACACGCTGTTGATGGAAGCCGATCCTGATCGCAAACGCGAGATCGTGCGCTCCGAGGCTGAGACCCCGGCACTGGCGACGTTTGCAGGTCTTGCACGCGAACTTGGCATTTGGCTTCATATCGGTTCAATCGCCATCAAGCTAGCTGACGGCCGCGCTGCAAATCGCGCGTTTCTGTTCTCCCCTCAGGGGGAGATGCTGTCTCGTTACGACAAAATTCATCTGTTCGATGTGAATCTGCCCGGCGGCGAGACCTATCGCGAGTCCGATACATTCATCGCCGGAAACGAGGCTGTCGTCGCGCAACTGCCCTGGTGCAAACTCGGGGTGACGATCTGCTACGATCTGCGCTTTCCGCATCTGTTCTCCGCGTTGGCGCAAGCCGGTGCAACGGTTCTCACCGCACCCGCCGCATTTACAAAAGTGACCGGCGAGGCGCACTGGCATATTCTGCTGCGCGCGCGCGCCATCGAGAACGCATGCTTCATGCTTGCTGCGGCGCAAGGCGGTCGTCACGCTTCAGGCCGTTCCACATTTGGACACAGCCTCGTTATATCTCCGTGGGGTGAAATCCTAGCCGAGGCTGGAGAAGACCCCAGCGTTATCGTTGCAAACCTCGATCTGGAGGGTGTGGCCCGCGCGCGGCAGCGCATTCCTGTCCTGAACCATGTCCGTGCGTTCACCCTGGCTTCCAATCCCGAATAAACAGGTTGAGGTTGAGTCGAGACGGCTGTTTTTTACGTGGCCCGGCCAGGTGCAAGGCTCCTCACAACACAAGATCGGACTGAGTTTCCTGCTCGATCGCTGACACTACCGCCCTCAGTCCTGCTAGCGGATCTCCTGTCGTGGCTTCCGAAGACTGGAAGATCGCGCGCTGGCGATCCGCACTGGTGCCGTTTTTAGCGATTTCCAAAATTCTGGCTAACGCCGGTTCGCACTGGAAATGTGACGCGTCATCGGCCGTATCGTTCGTCATATCGTGAACGAGGTCGGCAAGCGGTCGCAGCGCGGTTTGCCGATGATCGATCAGGGTCGCCTCAGCCCCGAACTTCTGCGCGCGCCAGCGGTTTTCCATAACCACGAGGCGCGGAGACAGAACTGGTTTCTCTCCGGTTTGCTGTCGTCGCCACAGCATCCGGCACACGCATCGACACAGGGAAGCAAGCGCGAGCGAGTCATCCACCCTTGGGCATACATCCATCATCCTTATTTCGAGCGTCGGAAACTTGGACGACAACCGCGCATCCCACCAGATTTTGCTTGCGTCCTCGATGACACCGGTATGCACGAGGCTTTGGACGGTGCGTTCATAGGCGGCGTAGTTCGCAAAACGATCCGGCAATCCGGCGCGGGGAAGTTCGTCCAGAATAACGGGCCGCACCGACTTCAACCCGGTGTCGCCCCCTTCCCAAAACGGCGACGAGGCGGTGAGCGCAAGCAGGACCGGAAGGTATTCGCGGATGCCGTTCAGAATGTAAATGCGCTGTTCCTTGTCGGGAATTCCGATATGAACGTGCATCCCACAGACCATAAGCCGACGGGCGGCAAACTGGAGGTCGGTTTTGATATCGCGATATCGGCGTCGATCGGTGCGGCGTTGATCTTCCGCATAAGCAAACGGATGGGTCGAGCACGCGAGCAAGCCGAGGTCGTGTGCGTGTGCAGCGTCGATGACGATGCGACGGAGTTGTTTGAGCTGGAATGCTGCTTCCGTGCCCGTGTGGCAGACGCCGGTCCCGATCTCGATCTGGGCACGAATCATTTCCCGCGAGACTGAGCCTGGCAGCGACTGCGCCGCCGCTTCGGCCTGATCGAAAACGCCTTGATGGGGTTCAGAAGCCAAATTCAACGAAACTGGATCGATCAGAAGATACTCTTCCTCGATGCCAAAGGTAAAATCAGGTTCACCTGCCATGCGCCCTCGTGATCTTCAACTGGATTGTGAAGGATACTATACTCTTCAGCCGCCGTCGCTATGCTGGCGCGTGTTGTAATGTTTGAGGAGTTTTCGCGATCTTGTTTTTGTGATGCGGATTGACCTTGTTAAACCGCTGTCCGGTGGCATATAAGCCTCTGGAAGTCGGCGAAACCTTTTTTCGCAGCAACAGTGTGTTGACGCGAAGCGCGAAGCATGAGACTTTCCAACTACTTCATCAGCGCTTCAGATGCGTGAGGGGATTGCAGCCGCTGGCTTGCAAAATCTTCCTGGCTGCGCCCTTCGAAACCGTTTTCACCCATAGCCCAGGTCACGCGGGGCGCGCGTCTCAAAAGAGACGGCCGCTTGATTGACCGTTCGCGTGTGCGTGCGGTCCATGCGGTTTGCTAGGAAAGAACTAACTTTGACGAATTTTAAGGACCTTGGCCTCAGTGAAACGCTTTTGAAGGCGTTGGCCGCTGCTGGCTATACGACACCTACGCCTATTCAGGCGAAGGCAATTCCCGCTGTGTTGTCGGGGGTCGATCTGCTCGGTATTGCACAGACCGGTACTGGCAAAACGGCTGCGTTCGCGCTGCCGATCCTGGATCGCCTTCTGCGGGATCGGCGTCCCGCCCTGCGCAAAGGCTGCCGTGTTCTCGTTCTCAGCCCCACACGTGAACTCGCCACGCAGATCGCGGACAGTTTCAAGACCTATAGTCGCCATTCCGGATTGACCGTCACCACCGTTTTCGGCGGCGTCGGGTATAAACCCCAGATCCAGGCGCTGGCACGCGGCGTGGATATTCTGGTGGCAACCCCGGGCAGGCTCATCGACCATATCGAGCAGCGGACCATCGCCCTTGACGGCACCGAAGTGCTGGTTCTCGATGAGGCGGATCAGATGCTCGACCTCGGTTTTGTGAAGCCCATCCGCAAGATCGCGTCGCTCCTCTCGGTCAAGCGTCAGAGCCTGTTTTTCTCGGCCACGATGCCGCCGGAGATCAGAAAGCTCGCGTCCGAGCTTTTGCACAGCCCTACTGAAGTATCCGTCGCTCCCACTGCGACCACGGTGGAGCGTGTCGAGCAGCGGGTCATTCACATCGAACAGACCAAGAAACGCGCGTTGCTGGTTGAATTGTTTGCCAACAGCGACATGTCGCGCACGCTCGTGTTCACACGCACGAAGCGAGGCGCGGATCGCGTGGCTCGCCATCTCGAAGTTGCTGGTATCACCGTTGCGGCTATTCATGGCGATAAGAGCCAGCGTCAGCGCGAGCAGGCGCTTGAGGCGTTGCGGTCTTCGGACATCCGGGCGCTGGTGGCGACCGACATTGCCGCGCGCGGCATCGATATCGACGGCGTGACCCATGTGGTGAACTTCGAACTGCCTGATGTCCCGGAAAGCTACGTCCACAGGATCGGCAGGACCGCCCGCGCCGGTGCCACCGGCATCGCGATCTCGCTCGTTGACGGCGGCGAACGCGGTCAGCTTCGCGATATCGAGCGTGTTACACGACAGAAAATCGCGTCCGAGGATCGCCGCGATGACAAAAGCCTTGTGGCCACGCCGACGTCGGCGGAACATGGGTCGCGACCGTCGCGTTCCGGCTCGTCTTCAAGCGGTCATTCCAACCGGTCGGCGGCCGGGACATCGGAACCGCGTCCTAACAGGGACCGGCGTTCCAACACTACAGCCGCTCCAGGACGGTTCGAGGGTTCATCATCGTGGTCCCCGTCTGCAAGCGGTAAGCCGAGCTTTGCTGGTCGCGGACGCAGCGGTGGCACTTCCCGTTCCAATAGCGGGCAGGGTGCGCGGTCCAGCGCGCGCTAGACGACTTCGCTGAAAGATGCTCCACACAAAAGACCTTAGCCGTCAAGCTTCGGTATTGGTGGGCGCTGTCTAACTACGAAGATCAATGCGTGTTACGTCATGGCCGCCCTTGAGGCGGCCATCCAGCCATTACAAGAAGTGCAAGGGAACGCGATCTGTTCTAAAACAGTTTCAAGTCAGGCGGTAGCGGCAGCCCGCCTGTCAATTCCTGCATCATGCCGGTCGTGGCCTGATCGACTTTCTGTTTCGCATCATTGTGGGCGGCAACGATCAAATCCTCAAGAAGCTCGGCTTCGCCATCTTTCATCAGGGAAGGGTCGATCGTGACCTTTTCCATAACGCCCTTGCCCGTCAGTTTAACGTGAATCAGACCGCCGCCGGATACGCCATCAACGGTCATGGTTTCCAGGTTTGCCTGCATCTCGGCCATTTTTTCCTGAAGCTGCTGAGCCTGCTTCATCATGCCCATCAAGTCTTTCATTCGCTTTCTCCAGTCGAGTTGGATGATTAATCTTCAATGGGACGAACGGCTTTTATGGTGGCTTGTGGAAAATGATGCATCACATTCTTAACCGTCGGGTGCTTTCGGACATCCAATAGAATTTTGGCGTCGTTTTCGCGCTTCACGTCGCCAACCGTTCTCTGGCCGCGCTCTTCAGAAATTGAAACCACCCATCGCTCACCGGTCCAGGTTTTCAGCTTGCGAGCCAAATCCTGCGCCAATCCGCTTGGTGCGGATGGAAGCAGATGAAGTTCAATAAGGTTCTTCCCAAATTGAACGACCTCAACCTGTTCTTCAAGGGCAACTTTGAGCCGAACGTCACGAACCTGCGCCACATGGGCGACGAGGTCTGCGAACACGACAAAGATTTTGGTCGCCGACGCTTGCGGCAACGCGACTGCTTCCTCGACCTTGGCTGCCGGTTGTGTCGCCCGCGCCTGAGGTCCTGTGCGGGCTGAAATCTGCGTTACTGATGCCGATGGCCGCCCGCCATCGTTTGCGGCCGGCAGGCCCTGCGAGCCGACGGACTTTCGCTCAACCCCCGCCAGCCGTTCCGCACTGTCAACTGGTGATGGCAAAGTTGTCGCATAACAGAGCTCGAATGACCAGCATTTCCAAAGCCGCAAACGGACGACCTGCGCGCGCGACCTCTTCCGCGCCTTTCAGCAGCATTTGCCAAAGGGTCGCAAGCCGCGACACGCCAAGCTGCGACGAAAGAAACTCGGCGCTCGCCCGGTCCGCATCCGTGAAATCTACGGGAAACTCGTCCGAGACGGCCTTATGCCGGGAAACGGTGTGAACCGCCTCGGCCAGATCGGTCACGATCATTGCGGGATCGCAGCCTGCATCATAGAGCTTTGTCAGCGCCTCCAAAGCTTTGGCCGTATCGGATTGGGCAATAACCCTCAGCAAGTCGAGGATCGCCCCGCGCCCGGCGACACCGAGCATCTCAAGGACGAGCGCCGCGGTGACATGTCCGCTGCCCAGCGACAGGGCCTGATCGAGCAGCGAAAGCCCATCGCGGACGGAGCCTTCGGCGGCGCGCGCGAGGATCATCAGCGCGTCATGGTCGGCGCTCTGCGCTTCCATTCGCAGGATCGTCTCGAAATGCGAGGCGAGGCGTTCGGGTGTCACCCGCCGCAGGTCGAAACGCTGGCACCGCGAAAGGATCGTCACCGGCACTTTACGGATTTCCGTCGTGGCGAAGATGAATTTGACGTGCGGCGGCGGCTCTTCCAGGGTTTTCAGCAGGCCGTTAAATGCCGACTTGGACAGCATGTGCACTTCGTCGATGATGAAGACGCGATATCGCGCGGAGGCGGGCTTGTAGCGGACGGCTTCGATGATTTCACGGATGTCGTCGATGCCTGTGTTCGAAGCGGCATCCATTTCAAGCACGTCCACGTGACGGCTTTCCATGATCGCCTGACAGTGAACGCCAAGTTCGGCCATATCGAGGGACGGCTCGTTCGGACCGCCGTCGGTGCGATGGTTCAGTGCCCGCGCCAGAATGCGGGCCGTTGTCGTCTTGCCGATGCCGCGAACGCCGGTCAGCATATACGCCTGAGCGATGCGCCCCATGGCGAACCCGTTGCGCAAGGTTCGGACCATGACCTCCTGACCGATCAGGTCGTCGAAGGTCTTTGGCCGATATTTACGCGCGAGCACGACGTAGGGAATGGTCTCCTTACTGCTGTCCTGGGTTCGATCTAACTCGCTCATGCGATGAATTTAGTGGATCCGCGAGCCAATTGCACGTTTTAGCTTAACTCAGGTCGTAGTTTGGCATGCCGAGGATAAGAGTGTGAGATTTTGAATCTCAATAGCAAGCAGGTAGCTACATCTTTGGGTTGGTTGCTGGTAGCGTTTATCCGAAGGGCGCTGAAAGCAGTTGGTTATGCCTTCACCGGGTTGATCACTTTGATAGCTGCTTTAATTACTGTAGCCCTCGCGATTGACGGAGCTAAAAACCTGGCTCCGGACACTTTTTGCAGTTCGCAGGTGAACACAAAGGCAGAAGCAATCACTCATGCAGTCAAGTTTTTAGAAAATTACCCCTACAGCAGAGAAAAGTTTCCGGATGTATATTACACCAATCCCGCATCCAGAAGAATCGTATGTTCGGGCGCTCTTCATAGTCGCTTCATATTTGGGCCTAGTTATTGGGACCTCGATTGCGTAGCACCAGACGGCTACCTGCACGTCGTAGTTGTCGGGGTATGTAATGGCGGGGCAAGCTGGGTTGCGGGTTTACCGGCAACGGAAAGATGATTTGATTCACCAAGTAGTCAGGTTTCACAATCAACATATCAACTGCAAAGACGGTACGCTTGAAATCAACCAAACGTCTTGCGTCTAACATCCAGCCCAAAGTCACGACTTCGTCTGCATCGTCGTGAGATAATCTTTGATCAGCCAGTAATCCAGGTCCTTGCTCGCGAGCACCGTTAGCGCGGCATTGTACGCGTTTGTCGCCTTTTCGAGGTTGTTTCTGCGTTCCCCGGTCTTACGCGCCTGATACGCGAGACCCAGAAGCTTTTGCGTCCGCGCCCATTCGAGCGGCGTGAACTTCGCGGTGCGAAAGGTGAGCGCGGCTTCATAAGCCTTGATGGCCTGTTCGATGTTCTGATCCGGGTCACCTTGCTCCCGGAGCGTATAGGCAACGCCGAGATCGTTCTGAACCGCTGCCCATTCGCTTGGGCTCACCATCGAGGTTAAGACGGTCATCGCATTGGCATACGCCCGGATCGCTTCTTCGATGTTACCGCGCCGGGAGCCCAGTTTGCGTTCCATATACGCCGATCCCAGCGTTGTCATGGTCTTGGCCCATACAAGCTTGTACGCTGGCACGGGAATGCCGGACGGTTGGCCGTAAACCTTGAGTGCAAGACGAGTTGCAACGATAGACAACTCGATGTTGTCCGCCGTTTCGCCCTGGATCCTCAGACGATAGGCGCGCGCCATGTGTGTCTGCGCCGCCGCCCAGTCCAGCGGTCTCGACGCTTCTGTTATAATGTCGAGTACTCTTTCCAGGGCTTTGATCGCGGTCTCCATGTTGTCGGCACGCTTGGCTGAAGGTAGGTCGAGCGTAATCATCCCGAGGTTGAGCTGCGTGCGCCACCAGATTTCGCGAAAGCGGTCTTTCGGGTAAAGTGTGGCAAGCGTTGCCTCGGCCTCGATCACCTTTTCAGGGCTGAACACGAAAACCGCGGAAAGTCTGGTGCTGGAGATTTGAGAGACGCGCAAGACGGGCACGGACACGACGACCTTCGCGCCTTTGCGTAAGACGGTCATATCGACTTTCGATCCGGTCTCACGCTGTCGCAAAGCATCTTTCGTGAAGGTATCGCGCTCCAGCGTCTCGCCATTCAGGGCTATAATCACATCCCCTGTTTCAAGGCCGCCGTCTCCACTGGCATAAGGAAGGACCACGAGTTGCGCGTAAGCCTGATCGAGGTTCAGTTCTTTCAGGGACGCGGGGTCCAACTCTCTCGTTTGCGCATACTGCGGGCTTGGCGGCGGTGCGGCTTTTGCTGCGGGACGCGGGCATTTCGGATCGACGCCGACGGTCCTGTAGTTGCAGGAGGCGATAGCCGACGAAGGGAGAGAGGGCGCGAGCTTTTCGTCCGCCTTTGTCGCACTTCCCGCATCGCTCGCTGTCGCCGGGAGCGGCTCTTTGATACATCGATTCAACGCCCAAACCTCGCCAGGGGCGCAATTTTGGGTTTGTTTAACAGGTGGCGTTGCCTGATAATACGGTCGCGTCGCCGACCAGTCGCGAACGGCTGCGTCGAACTCTTTCTGCGTGACTGCCGGAATGCGCGATCCCGGCTGGACGAACAGGGTCCGCGTCGCATGGGAAATCCAGAAGCGGCCTGTCCCCATATAGTCCCGACCGAGCAGCATATCGGCCCCAAGAAGCGAAACTTCGAGAATACCGATGGGGATGTCGCGCAGGGTTTCTTCACCGATCTTGAACGTCTGAAACCTGTGCACGGAAAGATTTGCCACCACGTCGCCAGCCCCGATCACGCTCTGCCTTATGTCCTTCTTCAGCATCTCCGACGTGACACCGGCCCTGAGCGCGCTTGAGCGCAGCACCGCACTTTGTGAAGCGCCGGTATCGAAGATGGCAATCAGTTTCCGACCGTCGAGTTCGACGGTGAGAGAGAGACGGCGGTTCATGATCCGCAACGGCATCGAGGTATACGGTCCGGTCCACTCGGGCTTGAGGTTGGGGCAACCCCGAACCTGATACAGCGTGATCGTTTTGCGTCCGAAATCGAGGTCAACGTCGTATCGGGCCAGCGTGTCGGCCCCGATCAGTCCCGCGATGTTTTTCCCGACGGTGTTTTTTGGACCCGATGTCACCCTATGCGTGACCGCGATGGAGGGCACGCTTTTATAATCTTCGTGCATGCCACCGAATTCGAGGTCGCGCAGGATGACATTATTCACGATCCGAACGGCGGTTGAGCCGAAAGACCTTGTGCGACGATGATCGCGTGACAACCTCAACTCGGTCGTTGTCGATGGCGTAACGAGCGTGCTTGCTCCGGTGTCCAGCCCCATTGTGACCGGAGTACCATTGATCGTGGCTGGAACGGCGGCCATCGATCCGGCTGAACCCAAAGCTATCGTTGCTTTTTTCTCGATCCTGCATGGCGCAGCGCTCAGGTCCATAGCGCCGCACGACAAAGAGAGCGCCGCAATTGCGCAGCGCAACTTCAGTCTTAAACCCAACACAATCATATTGCGCCCAAGCATAGCCTTAACTATGCAGCAAAACCGCCTTGATCGCAATGTGACGAAAGAGTTTATAGTCGACTTTGGAGAGGCTGGACATCAACCCGTATCGGGCTCGTTAGGGCTGCTTCCTTCCGGACCTGACCCGGTTGGCGAGAGACACGTCTGCGCCAACCTCCCGAGCTCAATATTGCGGCAATCGCGTCGTGGCGCAAGGCCAGAATGCACAGTGAGGCCTGTGCATAACCCGTCCAGAGCCGGTTTCGGCGTCCTCACATTGAAGGCGTCCTTGAAGCGTCTTTATTGTAAACGTGAATGTCACGAGTCGTGACCAACCAGACCGTTCCAATCCATGCTCGATCCGAATGCCGTTCACGAGATTCAGACCCGCATTGAGTGCATCAAGCGCGACCACGCTGTCATGATCCCGCTCGCGGTGGAAAGCGGTAGCCGCGCATGGGGATTTCCCTCGCCCGACAGCGATTACGACTGCCGCTTTATTTTTGTGCGGCCTGCAAATGCATATATGTCCCTGTGGCGGCCACGCGACGTGATCGAACTGCCTTTGGAAGGCGAGTTCGATGTAAATGGGTGGGACCTCGGCAAGGCTCTCAAGCTTTTATTGAAAGGCAACGCAGTTATTCTTGAGTGGCTGACGTCGCCATTGCAATATTCCTCAGATCGCGTTTTTCACGAAAGGTTCCTTCAGATTGCCCACGAAGTCGTCTCCCGCGATCTTATCGGTTTGCATTACCTGCACCTTGGTCAGCGGCAACGGCAGGCCTATTTCTCGGATTTGCAGGCAATACCTCTGAAAAAGATATTCTACGCTTTTCGTCCGGCGGCTGCAGTGAGATGGCTTTCCGCACACCCGGAAGCAAACGTGGCACCGATGCATTTTCCCACCCTGCTCAAGGAATGCGAAGCGCCCCAAGAGGTGATTGAGATCATGAACGATCTTCTGGCAAAAAAAGCAGTCACGAACGAACTCGGAACCGGACCTCTGCCTCCGCAGATTGGCGCGTTCATCGATCAGGAGTTCAGCCGCGCTCGAGATCTGTTCCGAGCTTGCGGGGAACCGCCGACAGAAATGGCGCGACAGACGGTCGACACCTTTTTTCGCGAGACGGTAACGCGGGTCTGGTCCTGATTTGGCGTCGGTTTGCTCAGTCAGCGCTGTTTGAGAAACAGGCCGAGCAAAACGAAACCAGTCAGCGATCCGCGCGTTTCGCTGTAAGCTTGAGTATTGGCACGAAGGAAGATGGCTATGACAACAAAACGAGGCATCGGCTCCTACCCGGAAGACGACGCGCAGACGGCTCCGGACGGCGGGGGCCTCGATCAAGTGGACGGTACCGCACCGGGACTTGGCAGCGGGGGCGCGAGCCCGGATGCCGTCAAGCGAGCAAGCGGCAAAGGTGCCAGAAAGCCCCGCGTCGACGACAAGGCTGAACGCGCCTCCGATCCTGGCGACATTCAGGACAAGCTCGACAAATATCGCGACGAAATGGCGGAAGACGCGCCAGCGTCTGACGATCAGGCAGACCGCAATTGAATGAGCGCTCTTGCATCGAACCGGGCAAAGCGCTCTATGGGCGATAAAATGCAAAAAACCGGTTCGCTGCGGCGCGCCGGGTTTCAGAGCGCGGAGCCGGTATGTCGCAAAAAACCGTAGTGTCTCCGAAGCCGCTGGTTCTCGTCGTGGCGGTTGCGCTCATTGATGAGGATGGCCGCGTTCTTCTGGCGCAGAGACTTGCCCATAAAGAGCACGGTGGGCTTTGGGAATTTCCCGGCGGCAAGGTTGACGCGGATGAAACGCCGGAAGCGGCCCTGATCCGGGAACTGCGCGAGGAACTTGGCATCGAAGTCTCCCCTGAGTGTCTCGCGCCTCTCACGTTTGCCAGCCATGCTTATGAAGCGATCCACCTGCTGATGCCGCTTTATGCCTGCCGCCGCTGGCAAGGCGAACCGGAGGGGCTTGAAGGGCAGAAACTCGCCTGGGTTCGCAAGACAAACCTGCGCAATTATCCGATGCCGCCTGCGGACGCGCCCATCATCCCGATTTTGCAGGACTGGCTTTAGCGGCATTTCAGCTTTCGGCCTTTTGTGCTAGATCGTCCGCATGACGTTTTACCGGGTTCTCTTCCGCGCGACTAACGATGTAAAAGGAGGCATTGATCGCCATCGTAGGCACCTTCGATCCGTTGCAGGCGTTGTTGCCGTACTTGCGGTCGGCTTGATTTGCGCGTGGTATTTGCGTCTTGTTTTTGCGCGGTCGACAGTCGACGCCTACGTCGCGCGATATCAGGCGTCCGCCACCGTCTTCGCCCCCGGCACATTATCCTTCGATGGCGAAGCGTTTCAGTGCGCCAAAACACCGGCCGTTCTCAATCGCGCTTTTCCCGACTACGGCGCAGCATACTTCGGGTTCATCATCTTGAATCCGGTCCGCTTCGAGACCCTACCCATGCCCGTCAAGCGCTTCGCTTATGCTCACGAGTGCGGGCATCAATATGTGGGCTACGGCGAGGCGGCGGCGGACTGCTATGCCGTGAAGCGCGGCATCCATCAAGGCTGGCTCACACCCGCCGCCCTCAACGAGGTTTGCGATTTCTTTTCGCGCTCCAAGGGGACCGCGTTTCACCTGCCCGGCCCTCAGCGATGTGCCGCAATACGTGGCTGTTACGCCGCGCAGGTGAAGCGTCGTCCTTAACGTGTAGGTGTTGGCTTTAGCCATGGCAGCCGATCCATCCCGATAGTATAATCATGCGAGCGATGTCATCCTTAGACGTTGAGCGAAACGTCAGCCTTCGGCCCCGACATGGCGCTTGCCTGAAACGGTGCAGAAACCCGAGGAACTTTCCGATAGGACCGGTCATGATCATTCTCAAGAGGGTAATCAACCCAACATCACTAACTGGCGCACTGTTGCTGACTTTCGGCGCGATTGACGCGCAGGCGCAAACCGTGCGTCAGCTTTACAAAGTCGATATGACGATCCTGCCGGATCGCTCATCGACATTCACGATGCGTGTCGAGACGACCCCGCTCACTGCAGGCGCGGTGCAATCCATATCCTCGTATCGCCTGTCCTTCACGGGCAATCAGACGCTGGACATTACCGAGGCTTACACCAGGAAAGCCGATGGCCGCATCGTCCCGGTGGATGTTGCGCAGATCGCGACACAGGATGGAGCTGTCGGGCCTCTCATTTCCTATACGGATGTCAAATATAAACAAATCCCGTTTCGTGACCTGGACGCCGGCGATACATGGGTGCTCGTGTATAAGGGAACCGAGAAAGACCAGCATGTTCCGGGCCTGCTCTCCCGACGTTTTATCGCCTATAACGGCTCCTACGAACGGATCTTCGATATCTCCGTCGAGGCTCCGAAAGAGATGCCCCTCCACCATTCGGAACGGGATTTCGCACACACCGAAAGCGCCACGGAAAGCGGCGTGAAGCATCGCTGGTCGGGCACATTCTTTCGCCCGGCGTCCGGCGAGCAGGACATCGCAAACATGACGGATCGACTGCCGCACGTCTCGTTCAGCACCATCGCCAGTTATGAAGGCCTTGGCGATGCGGCTTTCAAAGTAACGGAGACGCGTTCGACCGTTTCCCCCGAGGTCAGAAAACTGGCCGCCGACATTGTCGGAACGCAAACCGATCCGCGCAAGCAAGCCGAAGCGATCTACCGGTGGGTTTCCAAAAACGTGCAGTACGTCGCCGTATTCAACGGACTGGGCCGGTGGGCACCGAACGAGCCGGGTGTGATTCTCAATCGCCGTTATGGCGACTGCAAGGATCATGCGGCCCTTTTGAAAGCGCTGCTGGGAGCGGTGGGCATCGAGGCCGAAACCGTGCTGATTAATTCCGGAGCCGAACGCATCCTTACGCCGACCCCGACAAACGCCGCCTTCAATCACGAGATCACCTATATTCCCGCATTCGATCTCTATGCCGATGCGACCTCTCCGTTTGTCCCATTCGGTTCGCTGCCGGGCGGAGACGCGGATCAGCCCGTGGTGCGGATGTCGTCGAAAGGGTCTGTTGTGGCGCGCACCCCTGTCGGAGGCACAGAACAGAACGCCGCAATCATCGAGACCAAGGTGAAAATCGACGATGCCGGAATCATTAGCGGCGAGACGGTCACCGTCGCGACCGGCGAAGAAGCGCAAAGTCTGCGGCGGTTTGCAAACCGGACCGAGATCGAGGGGCAGGACACCGTCCTTCGCGAATTGGCCAAGACGAAAGGGGTGGTGGGCAAGACCTCAATCGAGGTTCCCGCTTCGCGCGATCATAAAGAACCTTACGCGGTGACTGTGCGCTGGACTGAGGAAAACCCGTTGCAGCTTCCGGAAAAAAGATGGAGACCAACCTACGGCATGAGCCCCATCGGTTTGTCTGCGTCACAGTTTTTCGGCCGCTTTGATCGCGCCCTTCGCAGCTTTCCCATTCTCTGCCGCCCGGGCAATATCGTCCACAACGTCACGGTGACCTTGCCGGAAGGGATGACACCAGGCTCTCTGCCGAAGTCCATCGCGCAGAAAACGTCTCTTTATACGTTTACGCGGGACTGGTCGGCGGATGGCAATCAACTGACGATCAAAAGCAAACTGACCGCGTCTCCGGCCAGCCGGACCTGCAATCCCGATGTCATCAAAGAGATTGCCGAATTGGCCGAGCGCGACAAGGAGTTGCTGAACCCGCTCATCAAGTTCGCCCGCAAGACGAGCTAGGGTGAGATCAGCGCTTAGCTTTGCACAAGATTACGGGGGCTGCTTTCGCGCCCTTTTCCGGTTTTATACTACTTTAATCGATTTGGCAGTTGCCGCTAGGTCCGGCAGCTTTTTCAGGTTGATGATCCTGTTATTGAGCTTACTGTCAATCTTCTGGAGAAACTTTACCGAGCGTAACGCGCTTTTGACCGACCCGAAAATGTCTCGGTCATAAGTGTCAATTGCAGCTTCGTAGAACATACTGACTGCCTGCTGAACATATTTCGACAACGTATTGCTGAACTCCTCGGCCTTCATTCTTTCCAACGTGATAGCGGGGGAATTCAAATCGGAGAACGTCCGTAGCATCTTGTATGCACAGTATACGATCCAGTAACTGCTGGTGACGCCTAGTAGGCTAGCGTTAGGATCCTTTTCTAGCTTATCCGCCCGGTTTCGACGCTCCTGGTCTGCAAGTCGTCCCACCATCCAAGCCAGATATACCCCAGAGGCTTGAATGCCCTTCTTGTAGAGCTTTTGGTACGGCTCGTCAAAAAGTTCGCTTTTGTTGTCAATTGCCTGAATGAGGAATTGCTGTTCAGCCGAAGCTAGGTATTGAGTGACCTTATCTAACTCAATCGTAAGTGCGTCGCGCTTCTTTCGCGAGCCCGATTGCTTAGGCGCATAGATTACACCAAAGCTTTGAAACTCTTTTCGGAGTTGTTCCTGAATATCATCGGACGCCCGAACCGTCCAGATGCGAACGGCGTTTTGCGAATTATTGTATCGGACGATTTCGTTTTTCAATCCCTGCTTTGCAGCAATAACACGGGCCAAAACCTTGGCTGAAGAATCGGCATCGGCTCGAACTAGGCTCGACGTGGTCTGGCAACCATTCACAATGCTGAAGCGCTTTAATTTTAACGTCGACCCTTCCTCGTTATTTTCGCTTTCTAGCTCGACGTTATCTGCGACAATCGTGATCCCGTTGTTCAATGCCCAAAAGTTCCCAGGAGCGGTCTTTGCCGTTTTGATGATCTGCTCGTTAATGCCGCCTTTCCGAGTCCCCAGGAACAATCTAACATTGCCCGCAAAAGCTTATCCTGGTGCTTTTTGTGCAAACGCTTTAGATCGGTCGCTGTAACCG
The DNA here is from genome assembly GCA_965247345.1 of Rhodomicrobiaceae bacterium. Classification (GTDB taxonomy): domain Bacteria; phylum Pseudomonadota; class Alphaproteobacteria; order Rhizobiales; family Rhodomicrobiaceae; genus Rhodomicrobium. Next base: position 32,822 of record CBDFGZ010000019.1, read on the forward strand.
AGCCAATCCAAGCTTTTCCATAATCGCCACTATCTTCGAAGTGCTTGCCGCAAAAATTCAATTCATCTTCGGGAATCCCCGCTTCTGCATCTACAAGGGCTTTATACTTGGTTCTTATATCTTCTTGTGCAAAATGGAAGAACGAAATTTCACCATGTGATTTATCGCCTTCATGGGCCTGGAGGGATCGGTCAATCTCTGTGGACTTTAGGCCAAGAGTAATCAAACCCACTGCATAACTATATCCGGGATAATTTTTCCTCAGGCCATCCAACATTTCCGCCACGTCGGGCCTGCCGCACTTCACTAGGTGTGCGGTCCCGGAGTGTGATGGAATGGATTTAGCCTGAACTGATCCGGGTTTTCTGTCCAGCATTTGCAGATGTATTCATAGGGCGTAAGCCCGCGCAGGGTTTTCAGCCGTTTGGCGAAGTTATATGCGTCCACGAAGGCTGAGAGATGCTCTTGAAGCTGATCCTGGCAGTCGTAGTGATAGCGTTTGACGGTTGCTTCCTTCAGGGTCCGGTTCATTCGCCCGACCTGACCATTGGTCCAAGGGTGGCTGATCTTTGTCAGCCTGTGCTCGATGATATTTTCCCGGCAGGTTCGGACAAAGATGTGTTCGAAAGCGTAACGGTCCTGTTTTCGGTTGGTGAACTGGATCCCGTTGTCGGTCAGCACGGTATGGATTCTATAAGGAACCGCCTCGATCAAGCGCCGCAAAAAACTGCGCCGCCTCCATCTTCCCCGCCTTCCTGCATAAGCGCACAAAGACAAATTTAGAGGTCCGATCAATGGCTACAAAGAGATAGAGCTTGCCTTCACCGGTTCTGACCTCGGCAATATCGACATGAAAATACCCAATGGGATATTTCTTGAAAGCTTTCCTGGCCGGCTTATCGCCGTCCACGCGCCGTACAGCCGGCTTATGCGTCGCGCGGTTACGCGCGCCTCTGGCGCGACGACGCTGATGGCAGCGATGCAACGATGATCGGGTCAGATGCGGGATCGTTGCTTGCAGGGTGTAAAGACAATCGTCCAGCGGCAAGAGCGTGTGCTTGCGGACAGCAACCGCAATGGCTTCTTCCTCAACCGATAAAACCGTTGAACGCGGTGATTTCGGCCCCATGGGAGCATCTTCTACGAAGGTGCGCTTCTTCCACTTTGCGACCGTCCTGGAGTTCAGCCCATAACGTTCACTCAGATCTTTGAGCGAAGCATACGACACGCTGTATCGAAGTTCGGATGGCGTGCGTCGCGTCGGAGATGCGCGCTTCCAGCGCGACGTCGTGGCGCTGCCGTGAAGTATCTGTCCCATAACCTCTCCCGAAGTTTCGGGTCAGTTAGACTGATTCCATCACACTCCGGGACTGAACACCTAGTTCGGCCGGATTTTTGATAAAGGGTATTGAAGAAATAACGGCGTCCCACTTATTTTTTGCTATTTTTTTATTGAAGTTATCAGGACAATGAGCCTGAAGTACTACAATTTCTTCCTTGCTGGTATCGGGAAAAGCAAGGTCTATACCCTGATCATTCCCACCGTCAATGGCCGCCGACTCTAAAGCGTCGTCCTCATCCACTTCGAAAAAAGTAATGGCAAACCAAGCTGCGAATGCACGACTGCGCGTGATTTTTGCTCTTTCGGCTAGTTGATCAATTGAGCTAATAATATCGCTTAAATCGTTATCCACGTTGCGATTATCCTATCGAAATAAGTCGTTCGGGTGGCGACACGCACTGGTTGCAACGTTACTCTCACTTAGAACATTTCGCTAGTCGGAAGTATGTTCTCCACAAAATGGATGGGTTCCGCATCGGTAAGCTAAGTAGCTGCCAATACAAAAATCTATATAGATCACGTTCACCACAAGCCAGACATATGAGGCAGTCAGTCCGAGACCGTGACACAATGCGTGCCAAAACCGCCCCAAGATATTGCTTTCCGATGGATAGTCGACACCACTCCATGCATGGTATTCTCCGCCTGTGTGTTTCGCCAACCTTGAGATTGTCATGGAAGAAGACAGCGAAGACGCGTCTCCAAAGGTCGCCGTGACGCGGCAGGAAAGCCGGTCGGCGGCCAGGCTTGCTGCCGTGCAGGCGCTGTATCAGATGGACCTGACCCAGCGCGATCTCGGCGAGGTCCTGGCCGAGTTTCTGCTGGACCGGTTCGAGGCGGGCGAGACCAACAGATACCACGGCGCGGATCGCGCTTTTTTCCGCGATATCGTGACAGGTGCGGTGGAGCGGCAGACGGAAATCGATCAGGAGGCCGCCGTAAATCTCGCGGAGGGCTGGCGCCTCAGCCGCCTCGACAGCATTTTGCGCGCGGTTCTCAGGGCGGGGATCTTCGAGCTGATGTCACGGCGCGATGTTCCGGCCCGCGTCGTCATCAACGAGTACGTCGAGTTGTCACGCGATTTTTTCAGTGGCGAAGAACCCGGCGTCGTGAATGGCGTGCTCGACCGGATCGCGCGCGCCAGGCGGACAGAGGAATTTGTGCGATAGGGCCGAGGGACTGCGGACACGTCCTAAACACCGTACCGGCCTCGCTCTAGCCTTTCCAATGAAGGGCGCACAACAGGGTAAACAGGCGCCGCGCGGTGTTGAAATCCATGCGCACCTTCCCGTCAAGGCGCTCCATAAGCAGTTTGCTGCCTTCATCATGCAGCGCGCGGCGACCCATGTCCAATGCTTCGATCCGGCCTGGAGGCGCGGTCTTGATCGCGTCGAAGTAGTTTCCGCAAACCATGAAGTAGTCTTTGACCAGGGTCCGGAATGGCGACAGGGACAACAAAAATGTTGCGCACGGAGTATGTTGCCCCTCAGCCGTAATGGTGAAGCAAAGCCGTTGTTCTGGCATCGAAAGTGTCAATGCGTAGGGACCGCCGGGGCCATTCAGCACTTCGAACGCATTTTCTTCCAAAAGATCGAAAACGGCGACTTTGCGTTCGTGTTCGACCTCGATGGAATGACTGCCGATCGACCCCTCGTCGAGGATCACGCTGCTTAAACGACTGACCGGCGGCGACGTGTCGTTCATGATCTGCCTATAAGGCTTTGCTCGTCAGGCGAATACCAACAGAATTGCGATGCCCGTCCAGTCCTTCCGCAGATGCGAGGATCATGGTTGGCGGACCCAGTGCCGCCAGCGATGCGGGCGTTAATCTCAGAATGGATGTGCGTTTCATGAAGTCAAGCACGCCGAGCCCGGACGCAAAGCGTGCTGCGCGCGACGTGGGCAAGACATGGTTCGATCCCGCCACATAGTCGCCGACCGCTTCCGGCGTATATGGCCCAACAAAGATCGCGCCCGCGTTGACGATCAGCGGCAATATTTCGTCGACGCTCTCACACGCAAGCTCCAGATGCTCGGGAGCTAGCGCATTCACCAACGGGGCCACATCCTTCATAAGATCGCCGACGATAACAATCGCACCGAACGCGTTCCAGCTCGCCGCAGCGATATCGCGCCTCGGAAGCGCTTCGAGCTGACGTCGGACGGCGGCTCCAACGCACTGGGCAAAATCACTGTCATCGGTAATCAGGATCGATTGCGCGGCCTCGTCGTGTTCTGCCTGCGCCAAAAGGTCGGCCGCGATCCACTCCGGGTTCGCGCCGCGGTCTGCCACCACAACAACTTCCGACGGACCGGCGATGGTATCGATCCCCACAATGCCGAAAACCTGCCGCTTGGCCTCGGCCACGTAGGCGTTTCCGGGTCCGACGATTTTCGCAACGGCACAAATGCTTTCAGTCCCAAACGCAAGCGCGGCCACGGCCTGCGCTCCGCCGACCCTATACACCTCATCGACGCCCGCGATATGAGCGGCAGCAAGCACAGCGGGATTGATCTCTCCGCCCTGCGCTGGAACGACCATCACGATTCGGCCCACACCCGCGACCTTTGCCGGTATCGCGTTCATCAGAACGGAACTCGGATAGCTGGCCTTTCCGCCGGGCACATAAAGCCCCACCGACTGCACCGGCGTCCATCGTGACCCGAGTTCCGCACCCGTATCGTCGCGATAATGATCGCTGGACGGCAACTGACGCTTGTGATGGGACTTTATGCGGTCGTGGGCAAATTCGAGGGCATCGCGCAAAGCAGGGTCAAGGCCATCGGTTGCGGCCTTCATTTCGTCTTTAGAGACCCGCATGCCGACCCTGCCGAAATCCGTCTTGTCAAATCGTTTCGTGTAATCCGAAAGAGCAGCATCCCCACCGGACTTTACGCCGTTCAAAATATCCCGGACCACATCCTGAACGTCATGGGATTGGCCGCGCCGGGCAGAAACCAGCACGCTAAAATCATGGTCGAATCTTGGATCGGATGAACGGAGAACCTGCGCCATAGTCTCAGACTGCGCTCTTGATTTCGGCCAAAGTGTGCTCGTGGTTTGGGCGTGAGGGCGTCAGCCAGACTGCATCGAGATCACGCAATTCTGCTTCAATGCATTCCACTTCCAGTCGAAGAGCCGCGTCGCCAGCAAAAATCAAGCTTACGGCACCGCCGGGGCTTTCGGCTTCATCGAACGTGATCGCGAGCAGTTCAGCGGTGCGCGTCTCGTCGTTGGGGTTTAGTTTGTGCCACTGTGCTCGCAAAACGCGGTCGAAGCGCAAGGCGCTTTGACGGCGAAAATGATTTTTGTCGCCGGTCTGCTCCGCGTTCATCCAGTCGAACCGGTTGAGAATGGCGACGAACCGCTTTTGTGCGGGTAAGTATTTCATCTCACCGACACGAAGAACGGCGTCCTGAAGATGCGTGGAGATCACCTGCAAGTCATCGCTGTCGAGCGCATGAAGTTTTAATGGCTCGGTCCCATCGTCTGGACGTATCATAAGCGCCTCGTCGAAAAATTCGAAAACGTGAACTCAACTTAATGTGAGTTCACGAATGAAGGCGTTCGATCTGCGCTCCGCAAGCCCCCAGCTTCTCTTCCAGCCGTTCAAAGCCGCGATCCAGATGATAAACGCGGTTCACGACGGTCTCGCCCTCGGCCATGAGGCCCGCAATCACAAGGCTTACCGATGCGCGCAGATCGGTCGCCATGACCTCTGCGCCGCGCAGTGCCTTCACGCCGCGCACTTTTGCCATGTCGCCCGAGATCGCGATGTCGGCACCAAGGCGGCTCAGTTCGGACACGTGCATGAAGCGGTTTTCGAAGATCGTTTCCCGAATTTCGGATACACCGCCTGCGCGGCACATGAGCGCCATGAGCTGGGCTTGCAGGTCTGTAGGAAAGCCCGGGAACGGCGACGTTGCGACCCTGACCGGAGACAGCCCCGCGCCGTTGCGAACCACATGCAGACCGCGATTGGTTTCGCTAATGGAAAGGCCAGCCTCGCGCAGCAGATCGAGCACCGCTGGCAGCAGATCGGCGCGCGCACCCTCCAGATGTACATCGCCGCCAGCAGCCGCCACGGCCATCGCATACGTTCCCGTTTCGATACGGTCCGGCAGCACGGTATGCGTTGCCCCTTCAAGATGGTCGACGCCCTGAATCGTGATGGTGGACGTGCCAGCGCCATCGATTTTCGCGCCCATCTTGTTGAGGCAAGCGGCCACGTCGGCGACCTCCGGCTCGCACGCGGCATTGTTCAGCACGGTTTCGCCGCGTGCCAGCGTCGCCGCCATCATCACGTTGTGTGTTGCGCCGACGGACACTTTGGGGAAATTCACCACACCGCCGCGAAGTCCGTCCGGTGCCGACGCCACCACATACCCGCCGTCCAGATCAATCTGCACGCCAAGCGCCTGCAAGCCCATCAAGTGCAAATCCACCGGCCGCGTGCCGATGGCGCACCCCCCCGGCAGCGATACCCGCGCCTGCCGAGAGCGTGCCAAAAGCGGCCCGAGAACCCAGAAGCTGGCCCGCATGCGCCGCACCAGATCGTAAGGTGCCGTGGTGTCCACGATGTCGCGCGCGCGCAGATGCAGCGTATCGCCCAGATGCCCGTTGCCTCCGCCGTTCACGCGCTTCCCGTCTACAGCCGTATCGACGCCATGATTGCGCAGGATGCGAATGAGCAAGCTCACGTCTGCGAGGTTCGGCACGTTCTTCAGCGTCAGCGTGTCGCCGGTGAGCAGGCTTGCGATCATGAGTGGCAGCGCCGCGTTTTTCGCGCCAGAAATTTGAATGGTGCCGTCGAGCCGGTGCCCGCCTTGTATGCGAATGCGATCCATGTATGTCCGCCGGATGAGGGTTGCCGTGCCCGGCACTGATCCCCATCAGGCCTTAGCTTTTCTCACGTGTACCGCGATGCGCGGTGCGCCGCAAGCAAACCTGCAGTTTCGTTCACGGTGCATTAAGGTTTATGGCCGGTGGAGTTTTTGGTCGGGCTATCGTGGCTGGATGGATCACAGGGTTGGGCAGCCGCTGGCTCGGGGCTCTGTGGAGATTTTCGGCGTGCGAGGTTCTCGCGCAATGCCTTGGCCTCGCGGGCGCGACGTTCGACGTTCGTGTCGCGCTTTTTGGGTTTGCCGCCGGTTTCGTGTGTCACCGTATTAAAAACTTTTTGCCGATGCCTGCTTTTGATGGCGGCTAGATTTCCTGTAACGAATACATTATCATCAAGCTATGAAAACACAAAAAAACAAAGCACTGAAAATCTCATCGTTCGCAGCCCCAACCGAGACCGACATAGCTGCATTTGAGGCTATGTCCGCATCGCAAAAGCGGCTGCATTTGAAGGCCGAGATTGAAAACGCGCTGCAAGGCGTGCCCGATAAGATCAGCACAGACGACATTATTGCTAGCGCCAGTGCCCGTTTGGCGGATGCCTGATTACATTATATATCCTCGCGGTGTTGCCGACCTTGAAGACATCTATCTCGCTGGGCTTGATCAGTTCGGTCCGCGCCAAGCGGAACGCTATCAACGCGAGCTTCACGGACGCTTTCGGCTCCTCGCTGAATTTCCTGATATAGCCGGGCCTGCACTTCAAGGCCTGTCGCGACCCATCTTCCGCTTTCCGTTCGGCTCGCACATCATTCTCTTCGAGAAAGTCGAAGACGGCGTCGCAATCGTTCGCATTTTTCACGCACGCATGGACTGGATTATGTGGTTTCAGGACGAATAGCTTAACTAGGCACACGATGACGTTCCGTGGTTTCAATAGACTGGCATCCGCTTACGCTCGTGATTTGTTATCCAAATAGATATCCGATCTAAGTGGGTATGCAGTATTATAGGACTTAGAGGTCGACGATGCAGAAGACAACAGACGGATATATTAGCGGTCTTATCGGCGTGATGATCTTCAGCGCCTCATTGCCCGCAACCCGCGTCGCAGTCGGCGGCTTCACGCCCTTATTCCTGACCTCGATCCGGGCGGTGATCGCGGCATTGCTTGGCGTGGCGTTGCTTGTTGCGCTTCGGCAAAAGCGTCCGGCCCAAAGCGATGCCTTGTCGCTCGCAATCGTGGCGATTGGCGTGGTCATCGGCTTTCCGCTGCTAACGGCGCTGGCTCTTCAACATATTACGTCCGCGCATTCGATCGTCTTCATTGGCCTGTTGCCTCTAGCGACTGCGATCTTCGGAGTCGCTAGAGGTGGGGAAAGGCCGAAGCCTGCTTTCTGGCTGTTCTCGATTGTCGGCGGTCTGTCCGTTGCAGGCTTCGCGTTATCCCAAAGCGGCAGCACTTCGCTTACTGGCAATCTGCTTATGGTCGCAGCAATTTTGCTTTGTGGCCTGGGTTACGCCGAGGGCGCAACGCTGTCGCGTCGGCTGGGTGGCTGGCAGGTTATCTCGTGGGCGCTCCTGCTGGCGCTTCCCATAATGGCAATAATCGCGCTGGTAACCTTGCCCGAGACGTCGGTGGGGATCAGTATGCCGGTCTGGGCCGGGCTCGCCTATGTCTCGGTGTTCAGCATGCTGGTGGGGTTTGTGTTCTGGTATCGCGGGCTTGCTCTTGGAGGCATCGCCGGTGTCGGGCAACTGCAGTTGCTTCAGCCCTTTTTCGGGTTGATCCTCGCGGCCATGCTGCTCGGCGAACCAATTTCCTGGGCTATGGCCGCTGTAACAGGCCTTGTCGTGCTCTGCGTTGCCGGTGCTAAGCGGTTTGCTTGATTATTTAATCCCTGCCAAGGTCGCGCACATGAATAGGATGACATCGGGCATACATGTCGTTCAGGCAACGGAACCCATCCGCCCCGCCGCGCTACAACACAAGTTGTGCGTACCCGGACTGAAATGGCAAGCACACCGCGCCGCTTCCGGAACGGCGATCTCAAGCTCAGTCTCATATCATGCGAAATTGCTTGAACTCACGCTACCACAGAGCTAACCCTAAGTCGACTTTGGCCCAAGGACGTTACCTGCATGACTATAGCGGCCTTTTTCTTCTACGTTTTCTCGTTTGTGACCATCTCGTCCGCGGTGATGGTGATCAGTGCCCGCAACCCGGTTCATGCGGTTCTGTTTCTCATTCTGGCATTCTTCAATGCTGCCGGTCTGTTTGTGCTTCTCGGCGCGGAATTTCTGGCCATGATCCTGGTCATCGTTTACGTTGGCGCGGTCGCCGTGCTGTTCCTGTTCGTGGTCATGATGCTGGATGTGGATTTTGCTGAATTCCGTTCGGGCTTCACGCGATATCTTCCGGTGGCGCTGGCGGTAGGCCTCGTTTTGATGGCCGAACTTATCTTTGTGGCGGGCGGGTTCGCCACCGCACCCGGCTCCGTGCAAGCGGTCACGGCGGAAAAGATTTCCAACGCTCAGGCCATCGGCCGAGTGCTCTACACACAATACATTTATTTCTTTCAACTCGCCGGGCTGACACTTCTGGTCGCCATGATCGGTGCGATTGTCCTGACCTTGCGAAGTCGTGAATATGCAAAGCGCCAGAATGTGGATACGCAAGTTTCACGCAGACAAAAGGATGCTATAGCCGTTGTCAGCGTGGAAACCGGCAAAGGGCTTTCATAATGCAGGTCGGAGTATCGCCTTTGGAAGCCGCGACCGGGATCGGCCTGTCGCAATACCTGACGGTTGCCGCGATCCTGTTCACCATCGGGGTTTTCGGAATATTCCTGAACCGCAAGAATGTGATCGTCATTTTGATGTCCATCGAACTCATGCTGCTCGCGGTCAATCTCAATCTCGTCGCTTTCTCGGCGTTCTTGAACGACATTTCCGGCCAGATTTTTGCGCTTCTTGTCTTGACGGTCGCCGCCGCCGAAGCCGCGATCGGGCTTGCCGTCGTGGTCGTCTATTTCCGAAACCGCGGCTCCATCGCGGTTGACGACATCAATTCCATGAGAGGCTGAGGCGTCATGTATTCAGCCATCGTTTTCTTGCCCGCCGTCGGCGCGCTCATTGCGGGTTTGTTCGGAAAGACGCTCGGTGATCGCGTCACGGGCGTTTTGACCAGCGCACTTCTTCTTGCGGGTGCTGCCTTGTCCTGGATCGTCTTCTATCGCGTGGGCATCCTTGGCGAGGAATCGCGCGTCGCCATCCTGCCGTGGATCGCTGTGGGCGACCTTCAGGCATCGTGGAGCCTTCGCATCGACACCCTGACCGCCGTCATGCTCGTGGTGGTCAACACGGTGTCGGCGCTCGTTCACATCTATTCCATTGGTTACATGGCAGAGGAAGAGCGGCAGCCGCTGTTTTTCGCCTATCTTTCACTCTTCACCTTCGCAATGCTGGCGCTTGTCACGTCCGATAATTTCATTCAGTTGTTTTTCGGCTGGGAAGGCGTCGGCCTCGCCTCATATTTGCTGATCGGGTTTTACTATCATCGCGCCTCCGCGAACTCGGCAGCGATTAAAGCTTTCGTGGTGAACCGCGTTGGCGATTTCGGATTTGCACTCGGGATTTTCGCGATCTTCCTCGTGTTTCGCGACGTGAACTTCGACACAGTGTTCGCCGCTGCCAAAGAGAAACAGGCGCTCACGCTGCCGTTCTTCGGCTACCAGATTGAAGCGCTGACCCTGATCTGCCTGTTGCTGTTCATGGGTGCCATGGGCAAATCGGCGCAGTTTTTGCTGCACACGTGGCTTCCGGACGCCATGGAAGGTCCGACCCCGGTCTCGGCGCTGATTCACGCGGCGACCATGGTGACAGCGGGCGTGTTCCTCGTTGCTCGGATGTCGCCTCTCTTCGCGCTTGCGTCCACGGCTCTGCTTGTCGTGACAGTGGTGGGCGCGACGACCGCCTTTTTCGCGGCAACCGTTGGCGTGGCCCAGAACGATATAAAACGGGTGATCGCCTATTCTACATGCTCGCAGCTCGGATATATGTTCGCGGCCCTTGGCGTCGGGGCCTACAGCGCGGGAATTTTTCACCTGTTCACGCACGCGTTCTTCAAGGCGCTGCTGTTCCTCGGAGCCGGATCGGTCATTCACGCGCTTCACGGCGAACAGGACTTGCGAAAAATGGGCGGCCTCCGCCGGGCGACACCTGTGACTTTCATCATGATGGTGATCGGCACGCTTGCCCTGACCGGGTTTCCGTTCACCGCCGGGTATTATTCGAAGGACCATATCATCGAGACGGCCTATGCCGCGCACTCTACAGCCGGACAATACGCGTTCTGGTGTCTTGTGATCGCGGCATTCCTGACCTCGTTTTATTCGTGGCGGCTTTTGTTCATGACATTTTTCGGAAAGCCACGAGATGCCCACGCATTCGGGCACGCGCATGAGTCGCCAATCGTCATGACCGCGCCGCTCGCGCTGCTCGGGCTTGGATCGCTGGCTGCGGGCCTGGTGTTCGCGCCGTATTTCATCGGGGATCGATATACGCCATTCTGGCGAACCGCGCTGTTCACGCCCCCCGGTAGCGCGCCCACAGCAGAAGCTCATGAGGCGGCACTTTGGGTTCAGGCAATGCCTACCGCCGTGATGGTGCTCGGATTTATGGTCGCATACACCGCTTACGTCGCCTTTCCCGCGCTCCCCGCCTGGACCGTGCGCAATTTCCGGCCTGTTCACGCTTTTCTGTACAACAAGTGGTATTTCGACGAGCTTTACGACGCGATCCTCGTTCGGCCTCTGGCATGGCTTGCGCGGACACTCTGGATTTACGGCGACGGAAAAATCATCGACGGACTCGGTCCTAATGGCTTGGCCGCGCGCGTGTCCGATTTGACCCGTCGCGCCGTGCGGTTTCAGACAGGGTTCGTTTATCACTACGCGTTCGTGATGCTTATCGGGGTCGCTGTTCTGCTCAGTTACTTTGCCTATCTGTCGTTTGTGAGAGGCGCAATCTAGCCATGGTAAGCTGGCCGATCCTCACCGTCATGACAGTCGTGCCTCTGTTAGGCACCATGTTTTTATTCCTGCTCCGGGGCGATGATGCAGCAGCCCAGCGCAACGCGCGCTGGATTACATTGTGGACGACGCTGATCACGTTTGCCGTGTCCGTTGTGCTGGTCGTGCGGTTCGACACATCCGCCGCCGGATATCAGTTCGAAGAGAAGCGGGCCTGGATCGGTGCGGCTACGTCCTATCACGTGGGCATCGACGGGCTGTCGCTTCCGTTCATCATCCTGACCACATTTTTGATGCCGATCTGCATCCTTGCAAGCTGGCGATCCGTCACCTCCCGGGTGAAGGAGTACATGATCGCCTTCCTTCTATTAGAGACGATGATGATCGGCGTGTTTACCTCGCTCGATCTCGTGCTGTTTTATCTGTTCTTCGAAGGCGGCCTCATTCCGATGTTCATCATCATCGGCGTCTGGGGCGGTGCGGGCCGCGTTTATGCGAGTTTCAAGTTCTTTCTTTATACGCTGCTCGGCTCGCTGTTGATGCTGCTGGCGATCCTGGCGATCTACGGTTATGCCGGAACCACCGACGTCCCGACGCTCGCCGCCGCCAAACTGCCTGCAAGTCTGCAAACATGGCTGTGGCTCGCATTTTTTGCCTCATTCGCTGTAAAACTGCCCATGTGGCCGGTTCACACGTGGCTCCCCGACGCCCACGTCGAAGCCCCCACGGCGGGGTCCGTCATCCTTGCGGCAGTACTGCTGAAAATGGGGGGCTACGGGTTCCTGCGATTTTCCCTACCGCTGTTCCCGGATGCCTCTGCCAAATTCACACCGCTGATGCTCACGCTCGGCGTGATCGCGATCATCTACACGTCCCTTGTCGCCTTCGCGCAAAAGGACATGAAGAAGCTCATCGCCTATTCGTCCGTGGCACATATGGGGTTCGTGACCATCGGGATCTTCTCAGGCACCGAGCAGGGCGCGCAAGGTGCTGTGTTTCAGATGATCAGTCACGGCATCGTGTCGGCGGCGCTGTTCCTGGCGGTCGGCGTGATCTATGACCGCATGCACACACGCGAAATCGCGGCCTATGGCGGCTTGGCCGACCGTATGCCGCTGTATGCATTCTTCTTTTTGCTGTTCAGCATGGCGAACGTCGGCTTGCCCGGAACGAGCGGCTTTATCGGAGAATTCCTGACACTCATGGGCACGTTCAAGACAAACAACGTGGCGGCGGTTTTCGCGACGCTGGGGATCATCCTGTCGGCGATCTACGCACTGACACTGTTCCGCCGCGTCATGTACGGCAAGCTGGAAAAGCCGAGCCTTGCCAATATCGCGGATATGTCGCCGCGCGAAATCGCCCTGATGACCCCGCTCGTCATCCTGACTTTAGTGCTCGGCTTCTATACCGCCCCAATTTTCGAGATGACATCAGCGCCAGTGAAACGCGCCATCGCGCCGTATCAGAACGCGAAAGTCGCAGCAGGTGCTGGCGCGTCGCAGATCGCAGCTAACAAGGCAGGGGCGCGTTGATGTCCACATATGCGCCGATTTTTCCCGAACTGTTCATCGTCATCGCGGCATTGGTTTTGTTGCTTTGGGGTGTGTTCCACCGGGACGAAGTGGGGTTCTCCATCGGTGTCGCATCGATTTTCGTGCTCGCTGCTGCGGGTTTGCTGATCGCCCGTCATCCAGCGGCCGCGCAAAGCCTGTTCAACGGGGCGTTCGTCGATGACGGATTTGCCCGGTTCGTCAAAATTCTGGTGCTGACAGGGTCTGCTTTCGCGCTGTTGCTGTCGTTCGACTACATGCGCAAAGAGAAAATCCTGAAATTCGAATACCCCGTCCTGATCCTGTTGGCCACCGCTGGCATGTTGTTAAGCATATCGGCGAATGACCTCATCTCGCTTTATCTCGCGCTGGAACTCCAGAGTCTGGCCCTTTACGTGGTCGCCGCCTTTCACCGCGATCAGCTCCGGTCCACGGAAGCTGGCCTGAAGTATTTCGTGCTTGGCGTGCTGTCGTCGGGGCTTTTGCTTTACGGCGCGTCGTTGATCTATGGCTACACGGGTGCCACGTCGTTCCCGCGTATCGCCGAATCCGTGCAGGCAAACGGGGCCTCCCTTGGCTTCATCTTCGGTCTCGTGTTCATGATGGCCGGTCTCGCGTTCAAGATCGCCGCCGTGCCTTTTCATATGTGGACGCCGGACGTCTACGAAGGCGCACCGACCCCCGTGACCGCGTTCTTTTCCGCCGCGCCAAAAATCGCGGCCATGGCCATGTTCATTCGCCTCATCTTCGGGGCTTTCCCGGCCGCCGCCGAGCAGTGGCAGCAAATCATCATCGCGATCTCGGTGGCCTCCATGGCGCTTGGATCGGTCGCGGCAATCGGACAGCAGAACATCAAGCGGTTGCTCGCGTATTCGTCCATCGGTCATGTGGGATATGCACTGATTGGCCTTGCGGCCGCCCCCGCAGCTCCAAACGGGGTCGGCAGCGAAGGCATCTCCAGTCTTCTGATCTATCTCACGATTTACCTTGCAATGACCCTTGGCAGTTTCGCCTGCGTGCTTGGCATGAGGCGCGGTCGGGTTTGGGTCGAGGATGTGCGCGACCTTGCTGGAGTCTCGCGGGACAAGCCGCTGTTTGCGCTCGTCTTCGCGGTCTTGCTGTTCTCGCTCGCTGGCATTCCGCCCATGGCCGGGTTTTTCGCGAAGCTCTATGTGTTCAATGCCGCGATCCAGGCCCAACTTTACTGGCTGGCGGTCGCAGGCGTGGTCCTCTCGGTGATCAGCGCTTATTATTATCTGCGGTTGGTGAAAATCATGTATTTCGACGAGCCTGCCGCGCGGTTCAGCCCGATGGCGTTTTCGGTTCGTTTTACGCTGGCGGTGTCGGGCATCTTCGTGATCCTGTTTTTCCTGTCGCCGAACACGTTCAAGTTAGCAGCAGATGCCGCCGCGCGATCTCTATTCTAAAGCTCGGATCGAGCCGGCAGCTAAGATATGACGGCGCTCGCCGCAGCGTCTGTCTATTGGTACGAAAGCGTGTCGTCGACGCTGGACGAAGCTCGCAGGCTTTACGTGGCTGGGTCCACGCCGCCATTCTGGGTGATCGCCGACGAGCAATCGGCGGGTCGGGGCCGTAACGGACGGTCATGGCAATCGACGCCGGGCAATCTCTTTGCCACGCTTCTGACAAGACTTGAGGTACCCCCGAGCGCGGCAGCTCAACTCTCATTCGTCACGGCACTGGCGGCCTCGGATGTCATCGCAAGTCTAGCCCCAAACAGGGCGCATACATTGCGCCTTAAATGGCCGAACGATGTGCTTCTCGGCGATGCCAAAGTGGCAGGGATCCTGCTCGAAAGCTGGCAGCCGGACCCGAACAGCCCTTCGCTCTGTATCCTCATTGGGGTTGGGATCAATCTGTGCGACAGCCCGCGGCACCCCGTTCGTGCCACTACAGACCTCGGCCTTGGCAATTCACGCGAGTCGATTGAGGGTGCTTTTCGGAGCCTCGCAGGATCGCTTGATCGCTGGATGGAAATCTGGGACGCGGGCCGTGGGTTCGACGCGATCCGCAGCGCATGGCTTGCCCGCGCGAGGCCGATCTCGACCCCAGTCACAGTAAAATTGAACAAGCAGATGATTCAGGGTACATTCCAGGGGTTGGATAAATCTGGTGCGCTTCTGCTTCAAAAAGATGACAACTCCATCATAACCATCTCGGCTGGTGACGTGTTCTTTGGAGCAACGCCAAGCCATCAAAAATAACTTCTCACACGGGCAGGACGCCACATTAGAATGGACCAAACAGGATCGCCTGCTAACAACAGCCTCGTGTTTCTGCCTCTCGGCGGGATCGGCGAAATCGGCCTCAACGTCTACCTCTACGGCACCGGCCCCGCCAAGGACCGCCGCTGGCTTATGGTCGATCTCGGCGTCACGTTTCCGGATGACAGTGAACCCGGCGTCGACGTGGTTCTGCCTGACTTGCAATTTATCGAGCAGCAAAGGCAAAACCTTGCCGGCATTATGATCACCCACGCCCATGAAGACCACATCGGCGCGGTGGTGGATATGTGGCCGCGATTGCGCGTTCCGGTTTATGCGACGAAGTTTGCGGCGCGGCTTTTACGCGGCAAATTGCAGGACAGTCCGTTTCGCGGTGAAATGCAGATCGTCGAAGTCGCGCAAGGCTCACGCTTTCCGATTGGACCGTTTGACATCGAACTGGCAACGGTGGCGCACTCGATCCCGGAATGCAATGCAGTCTTCATCCGCTCTGCTGGCGGAAACGTGTTGCATACGGGCGACTGGCGGTTCGGACAGTCGGGACAGGGCGTCGCGACGGATGAGGCCAAACTCGCAAGGTTTGGTGAAGAGGGCGTCCACCTCCTCGTCTGCGACAGCACAAACGCGCTTCTGGAAGGCGAAAGCGCCTCGGAGATACGCGTCGCCGAAACCCTGAAATCCATTATCGGCCGGACCAAGGGGCGCATTGCGATCACCACATTCGCCTCGAACGTGGCTCGTCTGATCGCCATCGCAGAGGCAGCGGTCGCGGCGGAGCGCGAGGTTGTCCTCGTAGGCCGTGCCATGCACCGGATCGCAGAGGCAGCTCGGGACTGTGGCCTTTGGCCAGAGCACATCCGTTATATGGATCAGGACTATTTCACGACCGTGCCGCGCAATAATGTTCTGGCACTCGTGACGGGAAGCCAGGGCGAGGCTCAGGCCGCGCTTGCGCGCATCGCAAAGGGTGAGCATCCCTTTGTCAAGCTGGATCGCGGCGATACTGTTATCTTTTCAGCGCGAACCATTCCAGGCAACGAAGACCCTGTGATCCGCATTCAGAACCAGTTGGCAGATCGCGGTGTGCACATCATGACGGACGCGCCGGATGGTCCAATCCATGCGTCCGGCCATCCGCGCCGCGTGGAACTCGAAAAAATGTACCGGCTCGTGAAACCGGCCTACATCATCCCGATGCACGGCGAGCCGCGTCATCTGGAAGCTCATTGCGATTTCGCGCAAAGCCGGGGCATCGCACCCGTTCGCGGCGTGCGCAACGGACGCATGTTCCAGGTCGGTCCGGGTCAGCCAACGCTGGTTGACCGTGACATTCCCATCGGGCGTCTCTATCGCGACGGCAATCTCATCTTGGCTGTGGGCGATGCGGCGATAACGGAGCGCAAGCGTTTGCAATGGAACGGTTGCGTATCGGTCTCCGTCATCATGCAGCGCAATGGAGAACTTGCGACCGATCCTGAAGTGGCCGTCGTAGGATTACCGTCGCGAGACAACAACGGTGTGGACATGGGCGAGCGGGTTTTGAGTGCCGTGTACAACGCCGTCGAAAGCATTCCAAAAACTCGCCGCAAGGATCGCGAGTTGGTGCGGGACGCCGTTTTGCGGTCCATACGTGCGGAAATGAAGCTGGCCTGGGGTAAAAAACCTGTATGCTCGGTGCTGGTGTCGACGGTTTGAAAATGGTGCCGCCTTTGGCGCGACGGACGCCGACAGGATGTGGAGGTCTGGAAGTCAGGGCTCGTGCTGGCCGGTGTGGCAACCAAGCCTATGATCCCCGGACGGGGATTCGACCTCGATGATCCAGATATCGCTATCCTGGGTAATCTGACGAGCGAGGTAAGCCTCCGCATCCGCTTCGGGGCCGGGCTGTGGAAACACACGCAACCATGATCGACCGTCTTCGGTTATGGACGTATCATTCTTCGTCTGGTCGATGAGGTGCGTGGATATGGGCGCGAGGACTTGGCACGTGCCATTCAGGTACGACAGTTTGATAAAGATCGCGCCCGCGTCCGCGTCTCCGCGACGTACCAGAACCGCGGAAATGAACACGGTGTCGAGCCGCCTCAGGTATCCACTCACCCAGATATGAGATTTGAGACGCGTCATCGGTCGCCTTTCGCATACCTGGAAAGTATCTAGCAAAAGTGTAAGCGGTTTTGCTCATCGAAAATGCAATAGAACAAGGTGTTGGAGCGCTTTAGGAACTATCAGTTTTATACGGAAGCAAACACCCCTTTTGTCATTGCCGGGCTTGACCCGGCCATCCAGAGAAACAGTTCGTAAAACGCCAATAGTCTGGATGGCCGGGTCAAGCCCGGCTGACGCGATTCCATGAAGACGAACAAACTTTAATGACCCTGGTTCAATCTCCTTTTCCGACAACCAGCATCAGCGTCGCCTCAGGTTCTTCTCGCTGCAATGCTTCAAGGTACAGAAGCGAAGACATCGTGACACACGGCCATGCCGACGCCCGCAAAAAGCACATGCACTGAAGGTACCAAGACCAAACGGCGTTTCTTCCGCTTAGCGCTTAGCGGAGGTGACGGCAATAAGCCGGTCCAGCCCGTTTTGCGCGGCACCATTGTCGATCGCTGCCGCCGCGAGTTGCACGCCTTCCTGCAACGTATCGGCCTTGTCCGCGATCACAAGCGCAGCGGCCGCATTCAACAGAACGACATCGCGGAAAGGGCCGGGTTCGCCGCGAAGAAGACCGCGAATAGCGCCTGCGTTGTGCGCTGTATCGCCACCGATGAGTTGGGGAAGCGTCGCGGTCGGCAACCCTGCGTCTTTGGGGTGTACCCGAAATTCGGTGATGACATCGTTTTTCAGTTGAACGACCTGGCTTGATCCCGTCGTCGAGAGTTCGTCCATGCCGTCAGCTCCGTAGACGACCCAGACATGCTCCGCCCCTTGCCGCCGCATGACCTCGGCCATCGGTTTCAGCCATTCGCGGGCATAGACCCCGATCAACAGGCGTTTGACGCCAGCGGGATTGAGCAGCGGTCCCAAAAGATTGAAAATCGTCCGCAGTTTCAATGTTTTCCGAACCGGTGCCGCATAGCGCATGGCTGGGTGATGATGCTGTGCCCATAGGAACGCCAATCCCGCTTCACGGAAACAATCGCCGAAACCGTCCCGCGGCGCATGAATGTTGACGCCGAGTTCCTCAAGAACGTCCGCGGCTCCCGGAGCGGAAGAGCCACGATTGCCATGCTTTGCGACGCAAACGCCCGCTCCCGCGACAACAAACGCTGCCGCTGTCGAAATATTGAACGTTCCTTTTGCGTCGCCGCCCGTTCCCACCACGTCGACGGCACCAGCGGGCGCGCTGACGGGAACCATGATCGCTCGCATGGCGGACACTGCGCCTGCAATCTCGTCGACGCTCTCCCCGCGCACTTTCAACGCGACTAGAAACGCGGCCAGCTCAACGTCGCTGACCTGCCCTTGCATGATACAGCCAAACGCTTCGCGCGCCCCGTCTTCGTCGAGTTCGCGCCCGGATGCCACGCGCTCCAGATAAGCGCGAAACGTGATATCGGGAGTGTCGCCCGGCGGGAGCTTCGTCATGCGACTGCGCGAGCCTTCTGCCGCAGGTTGGTCGACGGGAGATCAAGGTTTTTCTTGACCGGCGACCATACCACCCCCGCGAGGTCGAGAAAATTTGCGAGAACGGCATGACCGTAAGCACTCGCAATGCTTTCAGGATGAAACTGAACGCCGAAGGTCGGCTCGCTTT
This sequence comes from Rhodomicrobiaceae bacterium, assembly GCA_965247345.1. Taxonomy (GTDB): domain Bacteria; phylum Pseudomonadota; class Alphaproteobacteria; order Rhizobiales; family Rhodomicrobiaceae; genus Rhodomicrobium. The sequence goes on from CBDFGZ010000019.1 coordinate 51,599, forward strand.
CATGTTCAAGCGCCATGATCAACCCATCCGAGGTCCGAGCCGTCACGGTCAGGCAAGGGGGCAACGTCTCGGCCTCGACGATCAGCGAATGATATCGCGTGGCTTCATAGCCGTCGGGGAGACCGCGAAACAGGCTCGTCGCATCATGATGGATTTTGGACAGTTTGCCATGCATCAGGATGGGCGCACGGATGACTTTGCCACCGAAAGCCTGTCCAATCGCCTGATGACCAAGGCACACCCCCAACAGCGGAATGCGGCCTTTGTTCTTTTCGATAAGGTCGAGGCAAATCCCCGCCTCGTTGGGGGTGCATGGCCCCGGCGACATCACAATCGCGGCGGGCGCTTCGTCGATCAGGGCCTCAACCGTGATTTCGTCGTTGCGATAAACACGCGCGCCAACACCAAGATCGCCGAAATAGTGAACGAGATTGTAGGTGAAGCTGTCGTAGTTATCGATGATGGCGATCGCTGGCATGGGTCAAGCTTTGCGGAGTTGCTTCGGTGTCAGGAACAGTATGAGATCGCCCGCGCGTGGTTGCAGATCCTGCCATCGCTCATCGTCAAACGTGAGGATCGCCAACGCCGCCGTCGGGAGCTTCTCGCGCAAAGCCGCAAGCTCATCGTCGCCCGGCCGGCACAAAGCCAATGCCAGCGCCTGAAGACCCGGATTATGCCCCACGATCATCACGTGGCCCAGGTCGTCGTCGAGTTCCCGAAGACGTTCAATCAGTTGCGACGAGGTTGCGTGATAAAGGCCCTGCTCGAAGCGCACTTCGGGCTGAATGTCGAAAGCCATCGGCGCGGCCAGCGCCCAGGTCTGGCGCGTGCGGACCGAGGTTGAACACAGCACAAGATCGGGATGAAGCCCCCGCTCGCGCATGGCCTCGCCCATTTTGGGGGCCGCTTTCAAGCCGCGATCCGAAAGCGGCCGGTCGAAGTCGGCGATGGACGGACTGTCTTTCCAGTCCGATTTTGCGTGACGAAATAGCGATACCGTTTTCATGAAAGCTATTGCCCTCGCCCTGCCTGACCGGCAAAGCGGATCGCTTCCTCTGCCGCACGGAACAGCGCTCGCGATTTTGCCTCGCATTCCGCATGCTCGGCAGCAGGCACCGAGTCCGCCACGACACCAGCGCCGGCCTGTACATGCATCATGCCGTCTTTCACAATCGCTGTGCGTAGAGCGATACAGGTGTCCATTTCTCCGCTCGCTGCGAAATACCCGATGCAGCCTGCATAAATCCCGCGTTTGTCCGGTTCAAGCTCATCGATGATTTCCATCGCGCGGACTTTCGGCGCGCCCGTCACTGTGCCATGGGGAAACCCGGCCATCAACGCCTCGGTCGCATCGTGTTTCTCGTCAAGCTTGGCCGTCACGTTCGAGACGATATGCATAACCTGACTGTAATATTCCAGGAAAAAGCTGTCCGTCACGCGCACCGAGCCGATTTGCGCCACGCGGCCTGCATCGTTTCGGGCGAGATCGAGGAGCATGAGATGCTCGGCGCGTTCCTTTGGATCGGCGAGAAGCTCCGCCGCGAGTTCCGCATCGCGCGCCGGTGTTTCGCCCCGAGGGCGCGTTCCGGCGATGGGACGGATCGTGACCTCGCCATCGCGCACGCGAACGAGTATTTCCGGGCTCGACCCCGCCAGTGCGAAATTACCGAAATTGAGATAATATAAAAAGGGCGAAGGGTTCACGCGGCGCAGTGCCCGGTATAGCGCGAACGGCGGTAACATGAACGGTGCCGAAAACCGCTGGGACAGGACCACCTGAAAGATGTCGCCAGCGCCGATATACTCTTTCGCTCGGTTCACCATCGCCATGTATTGCGCAGGCGTCATGTTGGATGTGGCGGGCCGGGATGCTGCCGAAAGCTCGGTTGCAGACGACGCAGGGGGATGGGGTTCGTCCAGTTTCGCCATGACGTTCGTCAGCCGGTCCACAGCCCGGGTGTAAGCTGTCTTGGCTGTCAACCGCTTCTGATGGCGCACGGTCGTCACGATGGTCAGTTCATCTTTGACGGTGTCGAAGATCACCATCACGGTTGGTCGGATGAGGAACGCGTCCGGTACGCCGATGGTGTCTTCTTTCGGCGCGGCCAATCGCTCGACAAGTCTCACCGTGTCGTAACCGAGATAGCCGAACACGCCAGCCGACATGGGCGGAAGATCGACCGGAATGTGAACGCGAGACTGGCTTAAGAGATCGCGCAACGCGCTCAGGGTTCCGCCGGGCACCGCGCGAAAACCGGCATCGCGTTTATGCGGTGTTATGTTGATTTCCGGTTTGTCGCCATGTGCGCGCCACACAACGTCGGGATCGAGACCGATGACGGAATAGCGGCCCCGCACCGCGCCACCTTCCACGGATTCCAGCAGGAACGAATACGGCTCGTCCGAACCGAGTTTCAGCATCGCGGAAACCGCCGTCTCGGTGTCGGCAATCACACGGGTGGAGACAAGCTGCGGCTCGCCGAGAGCGTAAATTTCTGCAAACAGATCAAAGGATGGGCTTACTTTCATTGCCGCTCGCCCTGGCCCGAAGCGTGCTTCCATAGCGCTTTTAACAGAACAAAAATTCGCGGTGGGTGATCACGGCGAACCGGCTTTCTCATCATTCGTCCGAACCTTCGGACGTGGGGACAATGCCACGAAATGCAGCGACCGCCTTCGTGTCGACCTTCGTTCCCAGCCTTGATTTCACGTCCGCCACGAACTGTGTAAGGTTATCGTCCGCGATACCCGTGGCGACCTGTTGACGGAGCGCGGTTGTGGCTTCGTCGCTGAGAAGCTCAGGCGGCAGGATTTTCGTGATCTGGAAAACCGTTCGCGAAACCCCGTCGCTTCCAATCGCCGAGGCGGCCGACCCTTCGCTCAGATTGAAGGCTTGAGACACAGCGGAAGGCGGTACGCCGGGTTCCGATCCGTTGCGCTTGACCGGCTTCGAAACTTTCATCTCGACGTTTTCGGCTTTGGCCACGTCCGCGATCTTCTCGCCTTTTTCCAGGCGTGCCGATAAAGCGCGGGCTTTTGCGCCAAGTTTTTCGCGAACCTGCTCACGACGCCACAGCGCTTCCACATCGGAGGCGACCTCCTCCAGCGGTTTCTGTCGCGGCTTTACGACCTCTGTGACATCGAACCAGGCATAGCTGCCCCCACCGATGCGAAGCGCCTGATTTTCAACCCCAACATCGGACTTGAAAGCCGCGTCCGCCAGTGTAACGCCGGGCAGGCCAACGGTGGTTGCAGGCTTCCCGTCCGGCGCTTTGCCGGTCGCGTCCAACGTCACCGACAACACGGGCAGAGTGAGTTTCTGTGCGGCATCCGACAACGGCGTGCCCAGTTGCCGGTCGTCTTCAAAAGCTTTCGTAAGCCGTCCAAGCTCCTGTGTGGTGCGCGCCTTGATCACGTCCGCACGGAGCTGATCCTTGACCTCCTCTAAGGTTTTCTGGACCGCTGGGATGACCTCCAGCACGCGCCCGACAGACGTGGACAGCGGACCTTCGAGGGGAGCCGTCACCTTGCCTTTTTCCACCGCAAACACGGCGTCGACCTGCGCTGAGGCAAGCCCGCTTTTGTTGGCAAATTCTTTCTTTGACAGAAGGCCGAGATCGATTTCCGGTTGCTTGAAGCCCGCCTCTTTCGCGACATCAAGAAATTCCTTACCCGCCGCGAGGGCGGTCGCGGCTTCTTCAGCGGCGCGCTTCGTCTGGAACGGGATCAGTTCCACTTTGCGCTTTTCCGGTGCTGCATACGCGTCCGGCCGCGCGTCGTATGCGGCTTTCAATTCCGCGTCGGAGAGTGCAATCGCCGACCGAACGGCGTCCGGCGTCACGGCCACCACCTGCACCTTTCGCAGTTCGGGGGTCATGAACTGCGCCTTGCGATCGGTGTAGTATTTCTGCAATACATCCGGCGCGGGTGCCGGTATTTCGCCAGCCGCCTCCGTGCCGAGTGTAAAATACGTCAGCTCGCGTTGTTCGTTCGCATAGCTGTTATATGCGTCGAGAAGCGCTTTCGGCGTGACGGCACTTTTATCGAACACGCCGCGAAGTTGGCGCCGGATCAGATCGGACCTGATTTCCTGAAGGAATGCGGCCTCGCTCAAATTCACTTGATCCAGAAAAGCCTGTAAACGATCCTTGTTGAATTTGCCTGCCTCATCCTGAAAGAATTTATTGGACGTGACCGCGTTTTCCAGACCGGCAGAAGACAATCCAAGGCCCAACGCGTTTGCCTCGCCATCGAGGGCTGCTTCCTGGATCAGACTTTGCATCACACCGAGCGGAAGACCGAACGCCTGCGCTTCCTCTGGCGTGATCCGGCGGCGGGCGCGCGTGCTGAGATTCCGGACCGCCCGCTCATAGGCCTTCGCATAGCGATCCTGGCTGATTTCGATGGATCCAACCTGCGCCAGCGGTTTTTTTGTCTGGCGCTGCACGTAATCGCCCACGCCCCACAACGAAAATGCGATGATCAGAAACGCGAACATCACGTAGACTGCCGCTTTGCGGAGCATTTGCATCATGGGCGGAAACGTCCTTCGACTCGCTTACGGCCTGGCCTCGGCCAGTTGTGTGAAAATACGGTGTGACCGCATCGAATTCGCGACCAGGGTATGGAGGCCTCTTGTGACCTAACGCGACTGATTTTACTGTCAATGCCGATACACTTGGGTACTGGCACACGAATGCCGACGCAAGGCTTGATTCAAAGAAAAATTTCTTGCACGGTCGCTTTCAAATGCAATTTAGAGCAACGAAGGCCGCGCGCAATATGGTTTTTGATGGGCATCCCGGATGACTGATGGAGCGCCAGCCGGCCGGACAGTGCGCCTGCTTGTGGCAGGCAACTGGAAGATGAACGGGTTGTCCCGCGATCTTTCGCAGATCGAGGCGGTGAAAGCTGCTCTGCCTGCGAACCCACCCGTTGATGTGGTTTTGTGCCCTCCGGTTACGCTTCTTGACGCGGCGCTGAGACTGACCGCCGGTTCGCACCTGCGCATCGGAGTACAGGATTGTCACGCGGCGCAGGCCGGAGCGTTCACAGGCGATATCTCGGCTGTGATGCTGAAGGATGCAGGTGCGGATATCGTCATCCTTGGTCACAGCGAGCGCCGGGCCTTCCATGGTGAAACCAGTGCCGTGGTCAAGGCCAAGGCAACCTCCGCATTGCAAGCCGGTTTGAAAGTGATCCTCTGCATCGGTGAGACCAAAGGCGAGCGTCACGCGGGGTTGACCTCGGACGTATGTCTCCGTCAGCTTCGTGAAAGTTTACCTGAGACAGCCACGGCCCACACAACAACCATCGCCTATGAGCCGGTTTGGGCTATCGGGCAGGGCGTGACGCCACAGCTTGCTGAAATTTCGGGTCTTCATGGTGAACTACATAAAATGCTGAACGGGCGTTCCGGTGCTCACCCCTGGCGCGTCCTGTATGGCGGTTCTGTAACGCCAGCGAACGCGGCGGGCATCTTTGCCACACCGGCCATCGATGGTGTTCTTGTGGGTGGCGCAAGTCTTCAGTCTGAACCTTTTCTCGCTATAATACATGCGGCTCTCGGATCCGCGAATGTTGATCGCCGTTCTTTTTAAGTGAGACGAGATTATGATGAGGTTATTTTTCAGATTTCTTATGTTCACCGCGACGATTTCTGCCACGGGATTGCTGCCGACCGCATCGCAGGGCGCAATGCTCGACAAGGTTGCCTGCGCAAGCCTGACCCAGGAACTGGCTAATCTCAAGCTGCTCGACGTGGATCGGCTCATGGAAAAGGGTCCGGAATGGGCAGTCGCAAACCTGTCTACCGGTGACATGAGTATTGTTCGCAAGTATATCGAGCTGGATGAACAGGTGAAATTCCGTTGCTTGCCGCCAAGTTCGCTGGTGACGCTGCAAGGTCCTCCGGAGGACGAAGACGCGTCCGCCAAACCCGCCTCGGGCACAGTTGCATCAAAAAAGCCGGGGGAGCAAAAAGAAGAAGGGTCCGAAGCGGCTCCAAAAAACAAGCGCCAGAAGAATGCTGCGAAAGGCAAGCCTCCACGGGCGATCAAGGCCAGCGTTTCGCCAAAGCCCATCGCGGACAATTGAAACTGACAAACCCGTCAGAGTTTATCAGTGTCGAATGGACGCACGCACTTTTTTTGTCATGGCCGGGCCTGACCCGGCCATCCAGACCTTTCCCACATCCAAAGCTTGTTTTGCTGGATGGCCGGGCCAGGCCCGGCCATGACATGATTCTGTTCACGCCGGACAAACCGGCACCGATCGATTGAATAACGCGGATCATAGGTTATAAGCAGGCATGCGGACATACCTCGACTTTGAAAAACCAATAGCTGAACTCGAAAACAAGATCGAGGAACTGAACGCCCTCCAGCACGGCGAAAGCGTGCCCATAAACGATGAGATCGCGCGTCTACGGGAAAAGGCGCAGTCCGCGCTGGAGGAAACCTACGCCAATCTCGACCCTTGGCAAAAAACGCATGTAGCGCGCCATCCGGACCGGCCGCATTCTCTCGACTATATCAAGGAAATGATCGTCGATTTCACGCCACTGGCCGGGGATCGTTACTTCGGAGAGGACTTCGCAATCGTTGGTGGCCTTGGCCGTTTTCACGGCCGCACCGTTATGGTGATCGGTCACGAAAAGGGCGCGGATACGCAGGGGCGTCTGAAGCACAATTTCGGCATGGCAAAACCGGAAGGGTATCGAAAAGCCGTCCGGTTGATGGAGATGGCGAACCATTTCAGCGTGCCTGTCATCAGCCTCGTGGACACCGCAGGAGCTTATCCCGGGATCGAGGCGGAGGAGCGCGGTCAGGCAGAGGCCATCGCGCGGTCCACCGACTGTTGCCTGTCGCTCACCGTTCCCATGATCGCCGTCATCATCGGCGAAGGCGGATCTGGCGGCGCGATCGCGGTCGCCGCCGCCAATCGTGTGCTCATGCTCGAACATTCGATTTATAGCGTCATCTCGCCGGAAGGGGCTGCCTCGATCCTGTGGCGGGATAGCACCAAGGCGCGCGATGCCGCAACGAGTATGAAGATCACCGCGCAGGACCTCATCGCGCTCGGTGTGATCGACGGTATCATTCCCGAACCGGTGGGCGGTGCCCATCGCGATCCGGAAGCCGCCATCCAAAGGGTGAGTCAAGCTTTGGAACTGGCGTTGATGGATTTCGATGGCGTTGACGGCATGGACATCCGGCGCACGCGCCATGACAAGTTTCTGGCGATCGGCAAAACCGCCTCCATTGCGCGATAGCGCGGGATAAGTTTCTGTTAAGCAAAACGGTCATTTCCGAGAGGGTGGGAATTCATCCAGCGACATTCGCAAACCTGAGCTATGGCAAACCGCTTCGCGCGTGTGAATTGATCTTAAGCACTCTAAAATCCTCGTCATGGCCGCCATCGAGGCGACCATCCAGTCTTATACTTTGGTCGCTGTTGCCTCTGGATGGCCGGTTAAGCCCGGCCATGACAAAGATGCGGAAAATCAGTTGATCTTCACGCTCTTGCCCCGCGAACGCAGCCGGACTCCTTGCGAGCTGATCGCATCATGCTCTAGAATTGATTCTCCTGATCTATTTGTCGCATTTTAGCCCAATTAACCCGGCGAAGTGGTTTATAGTCTTAATGATTCAGGTGTACATCGCGTTCATGTCTTACCCTAGGTTGCAAAGCCACCTATGAGGATATCAATGAAGCCGATCCAATCGCTTTTGCGGTGTGCCCTTATATTACCCGCCCTCCTCTCGTTCGGAGGCTGCATCAACCTGTTCAGCAGCAGCAGCGATTCCGTTCCGCCCCATATGCGACAGCTTCCCGGCTCGACGCAGGCGCTTCTCGCGATCAACGGCATGACGGCGGAAGCTCCGATTTTCGTTCGGATTTTCAAAGAAGAAAAAGAGCTTGAGGTCTGGAAGCTCAAAAACGGGCGGTTCGAACTGTTTCGCACGTATCCGATCTGCGCTTTTTCCGGCGACGTCGGGCCAAAAGTCGTCGTTGGCGACCGGCAGGCACCTGAAGGGTTTTACACCGTAAATCCAGGCCAGATGAACCCGAAAAGTGCCTATCATCTCGCGTTTAATATCGGCTATCCGAACGCGCACGACAGGGCCAACAATTATTCCGGCTCCGCGCTCATGGTGCACGGGAACTGCAAATCCGTCGGCTGCTACGCCATGACGGACACGTACATCGAAGAAATCTACATCATGGCCCGCGACGCATTCGCCGCCGGGCAGACCAAGTTTCACGTTCATGCCTTTCCGTTCCGGATGACAACCGACAACATGCGCCGCCATCAGGACAGCCCGTGGTATAAGTTCTGGGTGCATCTGAAAGAAGGATACGACGCGTTCGAGACCTACCGAAAACCCCCGGTTGTCAAGGTCTGCTCGAAGCGCTATCTGGTCAACGTGAACTTCCCCGGGCTTGCGGGCGATCCCGCTGCCGATGAGGAATGCCCGAAGTACGCGAAAATCGAACCCGGTCAGGGCGTCGACGGCGTGCCCCAAGCGCTGTACGCGAGCTTGTCCAAGCCTGCTGCCGGAAGCGATAAAACTCCAGCACCCGCCATTGCCCTCGCTGTTTCGCCACCGGCTCCCGCAGCCAGCAAACCTGTGGTGACAGCCAGCGCGGACGCGGGCACGCCGGAAATCTCAGCCTCACCGGTGGTGCGCGCCAAAACCGACGAGCCTTTGAAAGTCGCCGCTGTGTCGAAGCCCGCTCGCGAGTCTGCGGTGCGTCGTGACGCCACGCCACAGTCGCAACCGATTCCTGTTCCTGCCGCCCCGGCCCCTGCGCAGTCGATCATGGCGTCTGCCTTATCGTCGGTGAGAACCAACGCAGCGGCCCCGGCGCAGACACCCATGGCGGGTCTCGTGACTGCAGACAACCCAGTTTCGAAGGAAGTCGATCAGGACGCCCTGCAAAAGCCGAACCGCTCAGCGAAAGGCGGCAAGCTTGCGACACCCCCAGCGGCGGTCGCGCAATAGTTCGCTTGCAGATCTGAGCCGTCAGTTGATGTCCGGGCACCACGCGAGGATATCTGTGTGGCCGATGCGCACATTGTTTGCTGTGCGCCTAACGGAGATCCAGTCACGCACAGCCGTTTCGTCGTGTGTCCCGACTTCAAGGACGGCAGCACCGGAGCCATCCGCGAGAGCTTCGATCAGTGAGGTGTTTGATTTGTCCAGAGTCCAGTCGCTGTCGTCCGTTTCGACGCGATACGTATGCCCGCTCAAAGTGTCGCAAAGCCTGGCGATAGCACCAGCGCCCGCTGCGCTGCCAAAGCCTTTGTCACGCCGCTGATGCGCCTGAAACGCGGCCAGCATCGACGCCTCAGATGGGTGGGGCGGATACCAAAATTCGTCACCGTTGTAATTCAGGGCCGCATATAAAACCGCACGTTGCGCCGCAATCTCGCTCACGGCCTGCGCGATCCAGCGTTCCGATACCAGATCGAAGAATGCGGATGCCGTCACGATATCACCGCGGCGCACAACACCTGCGATGGACCGACTGAGATCGCTCTCGAAAAACCGTACCGATATGCTGCGTCCCGTCTTGACGAGATCGAGGCCGGTCCCATCCACAATCAAATGATCAGCCCAGGCGCGAAGCATGCGGCGCGCCTCACCGAGCAGCTTCGGGTCATGATCGTAAAGCCGCCAGCGCTGGTTGATGTGCGACGGCAAAGCAGGCGCGATGGCACGCAGAGTTGACCCCGTCCCACATCCCAAATCCGCGAAATCGACGGCCTCGCGTTCAGCTACCTTTGCGGCGAGCAACCCAATCAACCTTTGACTCCGAGACCGGTGGTCGGCGGCTTCCCGCAAAGCCAGCCAGTCCGCCGAAAAGGCACTCACGATACCGCCTTTAGAACGCGGGCCACGACACTTGCGGTTTCATCCCAGGATGGAAGAGCCTGCGCATGCTGCCAAGCACCTTCCGCCTTCTGCCGCCGTACCTCTGGATCGGTCAACAGCGTTCGCAAGGCAGCAGCAAAGTCTACTGCCTCCAGTGTCTCTACATAAATTCCGGCAGCGTCGGGCACGGTATCGCGGACGGCACCCTCGCCCGAAGCGACCGCTGGAAGTCCGTGTGCCATGGCTTCGGCGAACGCCATGCCGTAGCCCTCGTAGCGGGAGGCGAGCGCGAACATATCTCCGGTCGTGTAAAGCGCCGACAACTCGGTTTCATTCAACGGACCCGTGATCACGATCCGGCTGTCGAGGCCGTAGCGCGCAATCTGCTCGCGCAAAGCCTGCGCTGTTTGAGGTGATCGATGCAAGGCACCCGTGAAGGTCGCGCGCCACGGTAAATCGATGACAGCGTTCAAGGCATCCACAAGCGTTGCAAACCCTTTTCGCGGCGTGATTGCGCCAACGCAGACGAGGTGCGGTGGCTCGCCGTTCAGTGTCGCTCTTTTTCCACGCAAAACACCAGGCTCTGCCACAGTTATTTTGTCCCCGGACACCTGAAACAGCTCACGGATCGTCGAAGCGGTGGCTCTGCTCGTCACGATGACATGCTGCGCCTTTCCCAGTGCTGCCCGTTCCGAGGCCAAAAAAGCGTCTTTTTGTGCGGTCGTCAGGCCTTCCTCAAGTCCGAGCGGATGATGAACGAGAGCGACAAACCGCGCTTCCAGACCGTCAAGCATCTCCGCATCGAAGGCCCCCAGCGCCAGCCCATCGATCAGAAGAATTGCGTCCGCGCTCATGGCGTCCGTCAAGGCACGTCGGGAAACGTCGATATCGGCGGGTGTCGGAAATGGATAGCTCGCAGGCAAGGCGCAAACGTCGATATCCATCGTTCTGCTCAAGGCGGGCAGAATGTTTCGCGCATACACAAAACCTCCGGTCGGTGTCTCCAACTCACCGGGGATCGCAAAAACAATCCTGGTCATGAACGGAGCGGCCCTTCGAACCAGGCTCTGGCCACATGACTTTCCTGCAAGGTCACACGCAACTTACTAAGATGAACGCCATGCCGCCCGAGTTCGCCCTTACGGACGCCTTCCGCCATCGCGTCGAAGATGTGTCGACAGAGATATTCCGTGGTCGTGAGTTTGCCTCGCGTTGCGGCAGCCTCGTCCAGATTCTGATAATTCAGCGGTGACAGAACGCGTTTCAAGGTTTCCGATGCGAGGCCTATGTCGACGACAATGTTGTCCTCGTTCAGAGCAGCCGCGAAAAACGTGACATCCACAACAAAGGTGGCACCGTGCATACCTTGTGCTGGCCCGAAAGCTGGTCGCGGCAGGCTATGGGCGATCATAATATGATCGCGAACTTCAAGCGCGTATTCAGCAGTCATGATCCATGCCTTCGATATAAATAGGTCAAGTTAATCGTAGCGGATAGCGGTCACGATGGACGATGGGGATGCGTCGAAAACCGCCGGCATCGCCACATCCAGTTCCGCGAACGGCACCTCGTCCGTAATGATGAGGTCGAGACACGGATCCTGCAAAAGGCTTATGGCTTTCGCGAGGCGGCGACTGTGAGGCCAGCGGGCGCGGTGTGTTTCGCACACCGACCCGACTTGCGATGAGATGAGTTTCAGCCGTTTGGAATGAAACGCCTCGCCAAGCGGCACGATCACCGAGGCCGAACCGTACCAGCTTGCTTCCACGATCCGCGCTTCAAAGCCAGCCGCCCCCAAACATGCGGCCAAGCCGGACCCGGTCGCAGACGTATGAATGACCACGTCAGCGTTGAGGCCGGTCAAGGCGTCCGGCTGACAAAACCTTGCGCCAAACGCCTCCACGACCGAAGCGCGCCCGTGGTTCACGTCCGCGACGACAACGTCTGTGCCGGGAATTGCGGTCGCGAGGCTCAAAATTAACAGACCGAGCGCGCCTGCGCCGACAATCGCAATCCTGTCGCCGGGCATCGCCGCGCTGTCCCACATGACGTTGAGGGCGGTTTCCATATTTGCGGCAAGGATCGCGCGTCGTGGGGGTATCGCGTCTGGCAGCGGGATCACAGCCTCAGCGGGCACGACGAAGCGATCCTGATGCGGATGCAGGCAGAACACGGCTTTGGCCTTGAGGGCTGGCGGCCCGATCTCGACAATGCCGACCGCAGCATAGCCATATTTCACCGGAAACGGAAATGCACCATCCTGAAACGGCGCGCGCATCGCCTTATACTGACTCGCCGGAACCTGTCCTCGAAACACGAGGCGCTCCGTGCCGCGGCTGATGCCGGACCATAAAGTTTTCACCTGAACGGCGGCGCATTCATCCGCTGCAATGATGGGCAATGCGACCGAGCGAAGCTCGACCGTCTGCGGTGCGATCGTGTATAACGCACAGGCCGTGTTCACTTGGTTATCCCGGTTACCGGATGAAGAAGCTTCAACGTTAGCAGGAATGAGCCAACCATGACACAGCCATTCGATCAAAAGGCCAGCACCTTGGCGGGCCATCTAACGCCAGCGGGGATGCAATCGGTAAATATTCTTCAATGGCGGCGGTTGTTTTTTGCAAGCGTGGCCGCTTTAACCTACGCGGCTCTGGCGTTCGGTATCTATAATGGGCTCGGTCTTGGACATGGCCGGTGGCCGGTCGCGGAACTTTCCATCTTCGCGTTGTGCCTCATCGGCATGCCATGGTCCGTCATCGGCTTCTGGAATGCCGTCATCGGGTTCTGGCTTCTGCAAGTGCATCGCGACGGCCTTATGGAAGCAGTCCCATTCTGGGCAGCCGTTGACGAAAATCGGCCGATCACGCTTCGCACCGCTGTTCTGATGACCATCCGCAATGAAGACCCGGCCCGTGCCATGATGAGGCTGGCGGCCGTGCGTGAAAGCCTCGACGCAACGGGACAGGGATCGGTTTTCGATTATTTCGTGCTGAGCGATACATCGGATGCGGGCATCGCAAAACAGGAAGAAGCCCTGTGTGCCGACTGGCGTGCGCGGTATGGTGAAGATGCACGGCTGATTTACCGACGGCGGGAGCAGAACGAGGGCTTCAAGGCCGGAAATATCCGTGACTTTCTGGACCGTTACGCCGAACCTTACGAACTGATGCTGCCCCTCGACGCGGACAGCGTCATGTCCGGCGATTTTATCGTTAAGCTCGCCTGCGTCATGGGTGCCTACCCAAAGCTCGGCATATTGCAGACCCTGATCGTCGGAACCCCGTCGCCCCAGCGCGTTCACTCGGATGTTTCAGTTCGGAATGCGCCACGGGATGCGGTCCTACACCATGGGCAGCGTGTGGTGGACCGGGGATTGCGGCCCGTTCTGGGGACACAACGCTCTTGTTCGTGTGAAGCCGTTTCGTGAGCATTGCGCGCTTCCTCTTTTACCCGGTGATCCTCCCCTCGGAGGTCACGTCCTGAGCCACGATCAGATAGAAGCCGCGTATATGCGGCGGGGAGGGTTCGAGGTTCGCGTGGTGCCGGTCGAAGGCTGCTCTTATGAAGACAATCCGCCGACGCTTCTCGATTTCACCAAGCGCGATCTCCGCTGGTGTCAGGGCAACATGCAGTATTGGCGTTTTCTCTTCGAGCCGGGGTTTGCAGGATTGAGCCGTGTTCAGATCGGGCTTGCGATTCTCATGTATCTTGGTGGCATGGCGTGGACGGCGGTTGTGGTTCTGGCGGCGGCAGGAGCGTTGCGTGGCGGCTTCGAAGGCGTGAACGCGAAGCTGCTCGAATCGGTGACGGTGATCCTCTTCATCATGGGCTTGACGCCGAAGCTTGCGGGCCTAGCCGACGTGTGCCTTACCCGAGGTGGAACGGCACGTTACGGCGGCACGCTGCGATTCATTGCGGGTGCCGTCGTGGAAACTCTATTTTCCATGCTGCTCGCGCCGGGTATCACCTTCCGATCTGTCATATTCATGTTCGGGCTTGCGTTTGGGCGGACAGTGACCTGGAGCGGTCAGGAACGTGACGCGCGAAACCTGAACTGGCAGACCGCCGCCCGTGGTTTATGGCTCGAACCATTGTTGGGCGTGGTCCTGTTCGCCATCGTTGCAACGGTCGCTCGCGGGACCTTGCTGTATGCGTCGCCTCTGTTTTTGGGCCTGATGTTGTCCATCCCACTCGCGGTCCTTTCGGCGTCCCCGATAGTCGGAGGAATGTTCGTCCGCGCGAAACTCTGCGGCATTCCTGAAGAATTTGCGCCTGTCGAAATCCTGCAAGCTCTGGATAAAGCCACACATTCGCGGGTATCCGAGGTCGCTTCGACACTCGATCCCGCAGCCCGCGACGAGAAAGCTGAGATATCGGATGCGGCTTAGAGCGCGTGTGCAGATGATGATCGGGGTCGCCCGGTCGCTGCGGACTTACTATGGCAGCCCCTCGCACTTGCGCAGAATGAAAGCGTTTTACGCGGAAATCACGAAGCCCGGCGATCTTGTTTTCGACATCGGTGCCCATGTGGGCGACCGCGTTTGGGCGTTCCGCAGCCTTGGATGTAAGGTCGTGGCGATGGAGCCGCAGACCGCTCTGGTCGTCTGTTTTGCGACTGATTCACGGTCGAAGCCGCAACGTGGCGATTGTCCCGGCCGCGATCTCGGACACGGCCGGGTCGATCCGGCTTCGCGTCAACTCGCGCAATCCAACCGTTTCCACAGCATCGTCGTCTTTTGTCGCAGCAGCTCAGGATGGAGCGGTCGGCTGGCACGGTCAAACCTGGGACCAAACTATTGAGGTCCATACCAAAACGCTGGATTTATTGATCGAAGCTTACGGTGCGCCCGCTTTCATCAAGATCGATGTGGAAGGGTTCGAGGACCGCGCGCTGGCTGGCTTGTCCCATGCGGTGCCAGTGATCTCCTTCGAGTTCACGACACATCAAAGGGATGTGGCGTCTCGAAGTCTCGACCGGCTCGCGCATCTCGGCGATTACAACTTCAACGCGTGCCTTGGCGAAAGTTGGACCTGGGTTTTCCCTCAGCCGGTGGATATTGCAACGATACGGCAATGGCTGGTGGCACTTCCCGACGAAGCGAACTCCGGCGATATTTATTGTTTTCTTTGTTAGGGTTGGCGACTTTGTGATCTTGCGGCATTGAACGCCGCGTTCAAACTAACTCCGGTCACGATCCACCATGATCTTGCGACCGGCATATGGAAGCAGAAGTCAGCCTTCACTCCGACAGGCAGGACACGAGGCTATCGGCGTTCTTGTTCATGAAGATAAAATAGTGATCGCGGCCTTCCGGCGTATCGGATCCGACTTCGTCCAGAGTGCCGTGTCTTGCTTTTGTGCCGATGGTTAAAGTCGAAATCAGCTTTGGCGTAAACTGCGGCTCCGAAAAAACGCAGATTGCGCCAGATGCCTCGATTTTTGTGCGAATGAGGGCGAGCCGCTTCGCGCCAGGTTGTCTTTCGGGGCTGACAGTCACCGCCCCGACCGCATTCAGTTCGTACCGCTGGTCCAGATACTGCATCACGTCGTGGAACAGGATGAACGGCTTACCCTTGATTCTTCGGAATTTGCCCCGCAACTCCAGGTCCAAAGCGGCAAGCCGCAATTTCAGGTTTGCGAGATTATCAAGATAGGCCGTTGCATTTGCGGGATCGATGCGAGCAAGCTCTCCAGCGATATAAGACGAGATCAGCGCCGCGTTCTGCGGATCGAGCCAGAAATGCGGATCACTGTCTTCGGCGCTGTGGCTATGATCGTGATCGTCGCCATCATGGTCAACCGCGTGGCTGTGTGGTTCGAAACTGCCGCTCTCACGCACCGGAAGAAGGGTTAGGCCCGGTGCCTTCGAGGCGTCGAGCAGCGTGACCGTTGACGGAAGCGCCGCCAGGGCGCGCGCAAGAAAGACTTCCAAACCTGGAGAGGTGCGAACAACGACAGTTGCGTCGCTTAACGCCGCGCTGTCCGATGGCCTGAGCGCATAGGCGTGAGGGGATGCGGAGCCCTTCAGCAACAGGTAAGGTTCGGAAACACCGGCGGTTATGTTGGCGGCCAACGAGTGCAACGGCTTCGTGGTAACAACAACGCGACTGGCGGCAACAGAAGTGTAAGGAAATCCCATTAAGAACGGTTGCGCCGATGGAAATTGCCGCCCAGAAACCCGCGATATTCACCATACACCCCCGTATCGGAATAGTGATATGGTATTACATTACCTTTTTGAGAAAGCCAACCGTTTAGGCGGCGGGGTCTAGATGATCCGCAACTTCACTGCGCGTGTTGGCGGGCAATATCGTCATCATGAGGATGAAAGCCGAAAGCGCCAGGCAGAGGCCGTTGGTTACGATCAGCGGCCAGGACTTCATCATGATCCCGTAAGCAAGCCAAAGGCTGAACCCGATAACCGTAATTGCATACATCCTCGCTGAAATCCCGGAGGTATCCCTGGTCTTTATGATTTTCCACGCCTGGGGTGTGAAACTGGACACAGACGCAAAAGTCGCGGCACCGCCAATGATTTCAGTCAGGGTCATGATAAACTCGCGCGATATCGGTTGTCTGCCTATTGCATGACCCAACGGGCGGCATTGTGGATTGTTCCGGTGGAATAACGCGATCAAGGCAGGGCAGTCAGCTACTGCAAAAATTGCCTTCCGATGCAACGGAAGCGATCAAGAGCCGCGAACGGTCTTTGATCGCTTCCCGAACCTCTCAAAAACTCCGGCCGTCTTCATACTGAAGTGCCCCTCTCTTCCGAT
>CBDFGZ010000020.1:0-181704 GCA_965247345.1 Rhodomicrobiaceae bacterium
TCGCGCGCGCGTTGATGCTGTCGCCGAAGCTGGTGGTTGCGGATGAGCCGGTGTCGGCGCTTGATGTGTCGGTTCAGGCCCAGGTGCTGAACCTGTTCGCTGATTTGCAGCGCGACATGGGCCTCGCGTATCTTTTCATTTCCCACGATCTCGCCGTGGTGAAATATATCGCGCACGATGTGCTCGTCATGTATCTGGGCCTTGCCATGGAGCAGGGACCGAAGGACGCGATCTTCGAGAACCCCGAAGCATCCCTACACGCAGGCGCTGCTCGCTGCAACGCCCAGCGTTGAACGAGCGAATGCGCTTCGCGCGCCTGTCACAGGCGATCCGCCGTCACCGCTTGATCCGCCGGTCGGGTGCGTGTTCTCCACACGATGCCCGCTGGTCTTTGATCGCTGTCGTGTCGAACGCCCTGTGCTTCGCGAGGTAGAAAGCCGCGCTGTTGCCTGTCATCTGGCCTGATCTGGTTGCCGTGCATGACCTGTCGGCGATAGCTATGAACGGACGCCTCCTGCCAACGGTGACAGTTTACAATCAGCAGAGACGAAGCCAACCCACCATGATATACGGCTAGCAAAGCTGCTCAACGGCGCAAAGAGCCTGGCATTTTCGATGGAGACAGTGTGTTACAGCAGGGGGAAGCGATAACCGTGGCACCGTCGTCGATGCCGCCCGGCGGTGCCACGATCACCGCGCCGCGCAAGCTGCGTGTGACGTTGCGAAGGATTGCGCGTGGCACATGGCAGGGCATATTCGACGACAACATCAGCCTGCTCGCGGCAGGCGTGGCGTTCTACGCGCTTCTGGCAATCTTCCCGGCGCTTGCGTTTCTCGTAACCATGTACGGCCTGTTGTCGGACCCGGCAGAGGTTCAGCGGCAGCTTGTCAATCTCAAGGGTGTTCTGCCCGATGAAGCCTGGAGCGCGGTCAACACGCAGCTTCTCGCCTTGACACGCCAGACCAACACGTCCTTGTCCATCGCGTCGCTTCTCAGCCTTGGCCTTGCGCTTCTCAACGCGCGGTTGGCAGCGTCCGCCATGATGGGTGCGCTGAACTTCGTCTACAATCGCGACGAGACCCGAAATTTCTTCGTGGTGAACGCGATTGCGTTCGGGTTCACGCTCGCCGCCATCGCGATGATCGCGATCAATATCGCGGCCGTCGTCGCGGTCCCGCAGGTGCTCGATACACTCGGGTTTCCCGAGACGTCACACAATATCGTTAAAGTCATGCGATGGCCCGTTCTCGCGATCCTGATGGCGGCGGGATTGGCGCTCACCTATCGTTATGGCCCCGATCAGCGACAGGGGCACTGGCGCTGGCTGACGCTCGGCTCGCTCGTGGCAACCGCGCTCTGGCTCATCGGATCGTCCGCGTTCTCCTGGTATGTAGAGGCGTTTAATTCTTATGACCGGCTGTATGGTTCCTTCGGTGCAGTTGTCATTCTCTTGTACTGGTTATGGCTGACGGCGCTTGCTGCACTTATGGGAGCGGAAATCGACATGCAAATTCACACGGCGACCACCACAGACGCATGAAACGTATTGTTTTTCCGTTCGCGGCGATTGCCGGACAAGACGAACTCAAAACCGCGATTTTGATTTGCGCCATCGATCCTGGCATCGGCGGCGTGCTGGCCTTCGGGGATCGCGGAACCGGAAAATCCACGGCCGTTCGCGCGCTTGCAGCGCTGCTTCCGCCAGTGCTGGCGGTGCGCGGATGCCGCTACCACTGCGATCCGAGTGCATCGAGCCGCTTGTGTGACGAATGCGTTGCGCGTGCGAAACGGGGGCCGTTGCCCGCGCACTTCATCCGAGTTCCCGTAGTGGATATGCCCCTTGGCGCGACGGAAGACCGTATCGTGGGTGCGCTTGATCTTGAACGCGCACTGACGCGAGGCGAGAAGGCGTTCGAGACGGGGCTTCTCGCGCGCGCCAATCGCGGCTTTCTTTATATCGATGAAGTGAACCTGCTTGAGGATCATCTTGTCGATCTTCTGCTGGATGTCGCGGCGTCCGGCGAAAACGTAGTGGAGCGCGATGGTCTCAGCGTGCGGCATCCGGCGCGGTTCGTGTTGATCGGCAGCGGCAACCCGGAAGAGGGCGAGCTTCGTCCGCAGCTTCTGGACCGCTTCGGGCTGTCGGTGGAAGTCCTGACGCCACAGGATTTGCCAACACGGATCGATGTCGTTCGCCGTCGCGATGCGTTTGAACGTGATCCGGGCAAGTTCCAAGCCGCCTGGCGCGCCGAAACGCGAAAGCTGACCCGGCAACTCGCGGCTGCAAAACGCCACCTTGAGTCCGTTGTGACACCGGATGCACTTCTGGAAAAGGCCGCAAGGCTCTGCATGGCGCTGGGCACCGATGGTTTGCGCGGTGAATTGACTTTGATGCGGGCAGCAAGGGCGTTGGCCGCGTTGTACGGTGCCAAGGCTGCGACCGACAAGCATTTACGGCAGGTTGCGCCCTCCGTGTTGCGCCACAGGTTGCGGCGCGATCCGCTGGACGAAGGCGGCTCCACCGTTCGCGTCGAGATGGCGCTGCGCGAGACTTTTAGCGCATGAGCGAGGAAGATCGCGCGCGCGTTTCGGACTGGACACTGGCCTCGATGGCGGCTGCAATCGTCGCCGTCGATCCGGTTGCCCTTGGCGGCGTTTTGATCCGCGCAAAGCCGGGCCCTGTTCGCGACGCCTGGCTCGATCTCGTTCGTGATTCGTTTCAGGAGAACGTGCCGTTTCGCAAACTGCCCATCCACGCTACAGCCGACCGGTTGTTTGGCGGACTGGACTTATCGGCGACGCTCGCCACCGGAAAGCCCGTCATCGAACGTGGCATGCTGGCGTTAAGCGATGGCGGCATGGTGGTCGTGCCAATGGCGGAAAGGATGTCCACAGCGATGGCCGCCCAGCTCGGAATCGTTTTCGACACAGGCGAGGTTGCGATCGAGCGCGATGGCATGTCGCAACGGCATTCAGCGCGGTTCGCCATGATCGCGTTGGATGAAAGCGAGGACGATGAGCCACCGCCGCCGCCATCGCTCGGCGAGCGGTTGGGCATCCATATCGACTTAAGCACGGTCGGCCTTCGCGATCTTGCTGGTGACGCGTTTTCAAGAGCTGAGATTAATGCGGCACGTGTGCGCTTACGATCCACTACTGTGCCCGATGAGATCGCTGCAAGCTTGTGCCAGACGGCTGTGGCGCTGGGCATTGTCTCGCTGCGTCCTCCGATTTTCGCATTACGTGCCGCAATCGCCGCCGCAGCCCTTCATGGCCGCGATAGGGTAAGCGTCGACGATGTAAAGCTTGCAGTTGGCCTCGTCCTCGCGCCGCATGCAACGGTTGTGCCCATGGATCAGCAGCAGCCTGATGATGAGGACAATGCTAATTCGCCCCCTGAACAGGAAGCTCCAGACAAACAGGGCGAGAACGACAAAGATAACGAAAACGAGACGATGCCGGATGCGAGCGAGCTGACCGAAATGCTGTTGGCCGCAGCTAAGGCGGCGCTTCCGCCGAAACTGTTGCGCAAGCTTGGTGACTGCCCGGTTCGACCCACCGCCAATGCGTTATCTGGCAAGTCTGGCCGTGAGCGGTTTTCGCACCGGCGCGGGCGGCCTGCCGGTTCGAAGCGCGGACTGCCTCGTGGCGGCGCTCGACTCAATCTCATCGAGACGTTGCGCGCGGCCGCGCCGTGGCAAAAACTTAGACGTGCATCGCAATCGGCGGACGAACCCGATGCGAGGTCGACGATCCGCATTCGAGCAGACGATTTTCGCATTCAGCGGCTGAAAGCGGGCACGCAGGCCGTTACCATTTTCGCGGTCGATGCGTCGGGATCGACCGCGCTGGAACGTCTCGGCGAGGCAAAAGGCGCGGTGGAGTTGCTGTTGGCCGATTGTTACATCCGGCGGGATGAAGTGGCTTTGATCGCATTCCGGGGGCAGGTCGCAACGACACTGCTTCCGCCAACGCGATCCCTGACCCGGGCGAAGCGAAGTCTTGCCGCGCTGGCTGGAGGCGGGGGAACACCACTAGCCCTTGGGATCGAGGCTGTTTCCGCAATGGCCGGCCTCGTTCGACGTAAGGGAGCGATCCCACTTGCAGTGTTTTTAACAGACGGAAAAGCGAACGTGACCATGGCCGGCAAAGGCGGACGCGACAAAGCCCAGGCGGACGCAACTGAGGCCGCGAAGCGGTTGCGCGCGCAGGGCGTGGCGTCGCTCGTAATCGATACCGGCGCGCGACCGCAACGGCAGGCAAGCCGCCTCGCAGAGGATATGGCCGCGCAGTATCTTCCCCTTCCGCGAGGCGATGCGACTTCCATTTCTGACGCGGTGAAATCGGTGACGGGCCTATGAGTACATTGAATTGGGACCGCGATGGGCTGGACTGGCCGAACCGCGAGGCGAGCCGGTTTGTGGACGCCGGTGGCTTGAAATGGCATGTGCAGGACCTGGGTTCAGGGCCGGTGGTGCTTCTTGTGCATGGAACCGCGGCTTCGACCCACTCATGGCGAGATCTCGCGCCGCTTTTGGCGACCCGGTTCCGAGTGATCGCGATGGATTTGCCAGGACACGGCTTCACGCAATCGCCACGGCCATCGCGTCTGACACCCGCGTTCATGGCATCCGGCATTGCCGATCTTCTGAAGACACTCGATGTCCGGCCTTCGCTCGCCGTTGGACATTCCGCCGGTGCGGCGATCCTTGCGCGGATGGCGTTCGACGGCTCGCTCACGTCGAATATCGTGAGTTTGAATGGCGCGCTGCTTCCCTGGCGTGGGTTCGTCAGCCAATATTTCCCGGCCATGGCGCGGGCGTTGTTCATAAACCCGTTCTTGCCGGAGATTTTTGCATGGCGCGCGAAGGACATGGGCACGATCCGGCGCTTGCTGGGCGACACCGGGTCGACCATCGACGAGCGCGGACTTCTGCTTTATCAGCGGTTGTTTCAGACCTCGACTCACGTCGCCGCAGCCCTTGGCATGATGGCAAGCTGGGATCTGGAAAGCCTTCAACCCGATTTGCCAAAGCTGGGTGCTGGTCTCACGCTCATCGCTGCAAGCAACGACCGCGCGATCCCCGTCGATGCCGCATTCACCGTGCGGGACCGGGTGCCGGGGTCCGTTGCGGTAGTGGTTCGAGGCCTCGGGCATCTTTGTCATGAGGAACGGCCCTCAGAGATTGTGCCACTGATCGTCGCAGCAGCAGAACGCGCCGGTGTTTTCGCCGAAAACGCTGATGCTGGCCCGCACCTGTAATTGTTTTGATAGGCCTGCCGCGATACTGTTGGTGCGAACCGGGGGCCACGCCATGATCCTTCCACAAGACCATCCACAACGCGTCGAACTGAACGATGAAGTTCACGCGCGACCGCCTGAGGCGTTGAGTGCTCCGTGCCGCATTTCCTACCTGGCGTTATCGTCGAGTGTTGAAACGCGCGAGGAGGGTTTTCAAATGCTCTGCGAACTTGCGTCACGGTTCAAGGCGTCGCAGCCTCAGAAGGGAAGCAACCATTTTACCGCGTCACTTGGCGCATTTCGACTGAAATGGGAGCGTCATACCGAATTTACGCGGTACATGTTTATCGTCGAGGGCCCCACCGATCAGCCGTTCTCGACATCGGCCATGTCCGCCGTACCCGCCGACTGGATCGCGAGTTTACCCGGCACGGTTCTGGCCGCAACCGATGTCGAGTTGATCGAGGCGGACGGGAGTGAAATGAACTACGACGAAATTTCCCGTAGATATTTCAACGGAAATGTCCTCGTCGGCGGCAAGGTTGCTGGCGGTGCGGGCCGGGCATTCACGGACTACAGGATCGGGAAAACCGGCTTCAGCCGCTTGCTCGTCCATCAGATATCCATGACACCGCGTCAGGCGGGCCGCATGATCCAGCGTATTCTTGAAATTGACACGTATCGCATGCTGGCGCTGCTGGCGCTTCCGCTCGCCCGCGAACTGGCACCCTGGCTTTATCAATGTGAAGCCGATCTTGTGGCTGTGACGGCAAAGATGGTGAAAGCGACCGAAGAGGATGAACCGGTCTTGCTTGATCGGTTGACGCAGCTTGAGGCAGAAATGGAAAGCCGAAGCGCCGCCGGGTATTATCGTTTCAGCGCCGCATCGGCCTACTACGACTTGGTGCAGCGGCGTATCGCCGAGTTACGGGAAAGCCGTATCGAGGGGCTACAGCTCTTTCAGGAATTCATGGAACGCCGCCTGGCACCTGCCATGGCAACATGTCGCGCTACGGCGCAACGTCAGGAAACGCTGTCGCTACGCGTGTCGCGGGCGACGCAACTTCTGTCCACGAAGGTCGATATCACGCAGGAAATCCAGAATTCGAAGCTTCTGGAGTCCATGAACGCCCGCGCCAAGGTTCAGCTTAGGTTGCAACAGACCGTCGAAGGCCTGTCGATTGCGGCGGTCACGTATTATGTCGTGGGGCTGGTGGGGTATCTCGCCAAGGGCGTCAAAGCAGCGGGCGTGAATTTCAACCCCGACATCGCCATGGGCGTCAGCATCCCTGTCGTCGCCGCAGCGGTTGCGTATAGCATCGCGCGGATCAAGAAGTCCGTGGTTCCGAGCCATCTGGGGTGATACCAACCCTCATTGAGTTGCTCGTCGCGGCCCTACCAACAAAACTCAGAATTTGCGGCCATAGCTCAGCGCCGCATAAGGGCTGATGTCTCCCATCCTGTCCTCGCGCGCTGCCCCGAACGACACGTTGAGGTCGTGTCGGCCATATCGCAACGCGAGCAACCCGCCGCCCCGGATCAGGTCGTCGGGTTCATCCGACGTCCGACCCGCAGAATGCCGTACCGAACGGGTTTGCGTCGCGCCGACCTCCGCACCGAAGGCCACCGTCAAACCGTTTTTGAACCGTATAAAATCGTAGCCCAGCTTCGAATAAAGCGATGCGGTTTTGTCGATCTCGACATAGGAGACGTTCATCCCCGCCCAGGACCGGTCGCCCAAATTCCACCAGGTCTCCACCGCGGCTTTTGCGCCGAAGTCCGCTTTCGCCCGCAGGGTTGAGACCTCCCGGTATAACCGGGTATCCCCCTGATAAGCCGCGCCGAGATACACTTTTGCCCAGACAGACCCATAGTTCAGGGCGTAACCTGCCATCACGTCCGCATACGTTCGCGCATTTTTTGCGGTGTATCTGCCTGCAAAAATATCGCTTGCCGCCTCGCCATAGACGCTCGAATACGCACTTGCACGCAGGCGAAAACCTTCCCCGGTCACTGGTGAGAATGGTGCCCAGGTTGTTGCCGATCCCGATCCAAGATCGCGGCTCATGACGTCAATGCCGGTATATGTTTCGTAATGAAATGCCTTTACCTTAACGTCCTCCGCCATGCCGCAAGTTGTCATCATGATAACAAACAAGACGGCGACTGCGGAAACCCGCTTCCGATGCCCCATGAAATGCCCACCCTACGCGAACTAAATGCCCACATTGAGATTAGCTCTTTTTCATTACATTTGAAAATAGTGCTTTCTGATGCTCAAGCGCATCTTCGTCGTAATGGTGCCGCAATACACGCCGCTTAAAATGACCGGTCATACATTTGTTCTTTTCATCGAAAGTCGTATGAAGGCTCTCATCTCTGTTGCTTTACTCGGGTTCTGCGTCGTCTGCGCGGGTTGCACGTCGTTGATCTCGGCCTCGCGCGAGGTTCCTGACAGACGCGTGGTGAACACCATGCACGGGCCGCTGGCGCTGGCCGTTAAAGAGCAGGGGCAAGGCCGACCGATATTGCTTCTTCACGGGCTTGGGACATCGAGTTTCACCTGGGCGTCCATCATGCCCGGTCTCGCCAGATCGCATCGTGTCATTGCGCTGGATTTGCGAGGCTTCGGGGCATCGGACAAACCCATGGATACCCATTACCGGATCGCAGATCAGGCGGATGCGGTGCGAGCGTTCATAGAGCAGGAGAATTTACGTGATCTGACAATTATCGGACACTCGTTCGGCGGCGGAATAACCCTCGCACTTGCACTGTCCATGAACGGGCAGCCGCGCAGTCGCCTCAGGGATATCGTGCTGATCGATACCGTGGCCTACCGCCAGCCGATACCCATTTTCTTCAGGATCGCGAAACTACCTGTTATCGGCGACCTTGGCATGTCTGTGATCCCGCCGGAACTACAGGCTGAGCAAGGCTTACGCATGGCCTATTACGACCGCAGCAAGATTTCGCAGCAGGCCATCGCCGAGTATGCGGCACCGCTTTATTCGCCGGAAGCCCGACACGCGTTCGTGGAAACGGTAAGCAACATCCTGCCGCCCGATATCGACGAAGTGTCGGAGCGTTACAAAGCGCTTAAAATGCCGACCAAGATCATGTGGTGCGAGGAAGATAAGATCATACCTGTCGCGCTTGGCATTCGCTTGCATGAAAACATTCCCGGGGCTGATCTGACCGTGCTGAAAACGTGCGGGCATTTGCCACAGGAAGAGCGTCCTGTCGAGACGCTCGGAGCGATCGAAGGCTTCATCAACCGCGCGAAGGCGTCTCGTTAGAGTTCACCGGGGCCACCGGTTGCTTCTGAATGTCGCTGAGTGCTTCGCAGGACGAGGTATGGCGGCGACGGTGCCCTGGTTTTGGCGGATGTAGGGATTACAAAAATGGCCGCCAGCGGCAGCCATTTTTTCATAGGACGAAACGTTAAGGCTTTATGAGCGAGGATTACGGCGTCCGCCCCTATCCTGGTCGTAAGGTGTGCCCTCAATCTGAATGTCAGTCTCGCGGACTTTATCCTTCACGGTCTCGGTACGATTTCTCACGTCCTTGCGAATGATGACTTCCTCATCGGCCCGCATCCGCTTTTCCACGACCGGCTCTTCATGGGTTTCAATGACTTCGTAGCTTCCGCCATCGAAGTTGCCGACTGCACCGTTTCGCGTACCGGATCTGGGACGACGCTCGACCATCACGCGTTCGTCACGAAGGTTGACACTTGCCTCGACGGGTCGTTCGATCACGTGGCTGTGGACACGGTAACGATTTTCCACCGACCGTTTTCCAACGATGAGTTCTTCCCGTGTGACAGGGATCGCGGTTTCTCCGTCTGCCGTCTTTGAACTGCGGGCTGTGCTCTTATTCGCAACGGTGTCGGACCCTCGGCCGGTTGCCGAATTGGACGCAGAATTGCGATACTCATCTCCATTCTCGGAAACAAAGTGCGCATCGTCGTCGTCGTCACTGACTTCAACCGCGCCGGCGTGATCGAGAACTTCATGAACGTGCCAGCGATCTTTATCGTCTGTCACGCGGACCGATACGGCGGTGCGACCGGCTGTCAGGTTCTTATCGTACCATGACCGCTCTGCCTTTGGAGTGCTATCGCCGAACAGCCAATGAAAAAACCCTTCGCGGTCTTCCTCATGATCGGTAACGGCAGCGCGTTTTGACGAGCGCTCAGGCGCGGACGATGCACTTAAGCGAATTGCGTCGGACTTGATCCCCTCTTTGAGCAGATCGGCGCGAGCGTGCTCTGCCTCGGCGTGAGAATTGTAAATAGCGACGACATGATGTCCGTACATGGGTTTACCTCTCCCTTTTCTCTGTCCGTACAAGACCAATTCAACTCGTCTGTTCCAACAGGTCAGTTCATTGTTATTATTGAGGTCGAACCGATCGTGGGCGTAAAAACTGACCGTGCCGCAAATCTCGATGTTGTATTCGTGATCGCTTGCCTTTATACATAACGAACAAAGCAGCCGGTGGCTGAATGCCGGGCGCGTGTTTCAACCGCGATGTTTCCAATCCCAAATTTTCAAGACGACGACAGAGAGTGACATGGCGGAGCTTATTGAATTGAAGGCCACACCGCGCGCGGACACTGGCAAGGTTGCAAATCGCGCGTTGCGGCTTCAGAAAATGGTACCGGGCGTTATCTACGGCGGTGGCGAAGAGCCCGAAAATGTCACGGTGGAGTACCGGATTTTGTCCCGTTATTACCAGACCGGACAGTTCCTTTCGACGGTCTATATGCTGGACATCGACGGCAAAAAGCAACGAGTCATCCCGAAAGACGTTCAGGTGGATCCTGTGCGCGATTTTCCCATTCACGTGGATTTTCTGCGGATCAGCCGCACGTCGCGCCTCGATATCGAAGTCACGGTGCTGTTCTTGAACGAAGAACTGTCGCTTGGCCTGAAGCGCGGCGGCATGTTGAACGTGGTTCGCCACACGGTGGAATTGTCGTGCCCTGCAGACGCGATCCCCGAAAATATCACGGTCGATCTCACCGGCACTGAAATCGGAGATTCCATTCACATTTCGGCGGTCAAGCTGCCCGAAGGGATCACGCCGACGATCACAGACCGGGATTTCACCATTGCGACCATTGCAAGTACGTCGGCACAGGGCTCGGTTGAAGCCGCCACGACTGAAGACGCGAAGAGCGAGTAAAGCCTCTCGTCACGAACGAACGTTATGTGTAGTGAGTGAGATGACATGAAGCTGATTGTCGGACTGGGAAATCCCGGCGAAAAATATGCGTTCAACCGCCATAATATCGGATTTCTGGCGTTGGACGAGATTGCCACAGGCTATCGCTTCGCTCCGTGGAAAAAGCGTTTTCAGGGTATAACCGCCGAGGGGCAGATCGGCACCGTGAAATGCGTTTTGTTGAAACCCGCGACATATATGAACGAGAGCGGTCGCGCCGTGGGCGAAGCTGCGCGATTTTTCAAAATCGAGGTCAAGGACATCATCGCGATCCACGATGAACTGGATCTGACACCGGGTGTCGTGCGCGTAAAAACCGGTGGCGGAAATGCTGGCCATAACGGTTTGAAGTCGATTTCGGCGCACTTGGGAAATGAATACGTCCGGGTTCGCCTGGGTATAGGTCATCCCGGCGACAAGGCCCTGGTCTCCAACTATGTCCTGCACGATTTCTCCAAAGCGGATCGCGACTGGCTCGACCCGCTGATCTCATCGATTGCGCGGGGCGTGATGAAACTCGTGGAGGGAAGCGAAGCCGCTTTTTTGAGTGAAGCGGCCCGTGGGCGCAGCGGGTCTCCACGGGCCGCATCCACCCATCTGAACGGAGTTGACGCTTCGGCGATCATAACGTCCGCAGCGCAGACTGTGAGCGGCGTGGTTAAAGATGCAGCTTCAACCGTCGTCAGCACCGCATCGGATCTCATCAAAGACAAGGTAACTCTGCCTCAGAGCGCGGTTCCTGCCGCCAATCAAGCTCATTCCTTCAAAGCGACTCCTCCTCAAACGACGCCCTTCCAACCTGCATCGCCCGCACCCACGTCGCGTCAACCTACGTCTCTCTCAGCGATGCCGTCTCAGGCTAGTCCTTCCGAGACCGCTCCTGTTTGGGCCACGCCTTTCCCGATGGATGCGGAAGTCAGGGCAACCGTTACAAGCGACGTTGTAAAGTCCGTACCGGTTCATGCGGGAGGAGAAGGTGGAGGCACGGTTGCGCCCCGCGCCGTAATCATGACCGAGGCGGAGGTTGCCGCCACGGCGAAAGGGCCGGATCGCGTGGTTGGCAGCAAGGCCGCGCCAGTGGCTGCAAAGACCGATCCAGCGGTCGTGCCGCCGAACGCTGCCGAAATCGTGACTGCATTAGCAGCACGTGCCACGCCTCAACCGCCCGTCGATGCAGCCAAGCCAAAGGTGGAACCTGTCCCTGTCCCATCCAACCCATATGCATCCCCGCCTTCAAAGCCGATTGCGGACCGCGACGATAATCGCGCCGGTTTACGTGTGAATGGCTCAGCCGCTCCTGTGCAGGAAACCGCAAAAGGGTTTGGCTCCCGACTGAAATCATGGCTGCACACGCGATTACGCGGACGCCGGTCTGAGGTCAGCGAGCTTTAGTCGGTAGATTGCGGTGTCGAACAGACGACCTCGCGTAACGTTTTTAAGGGTTGGCCACGACCATGGGATTCAAGTGCGGCATCGTGGGCTTGCCCAACGTCGGGAAATCGACGCTTTTCAACGCGCTCACGCAGACGGCAGCAGCCCAGGCCGCGAACTACCCGTTTTGCACCATCGAGCCGAACGTGGGCGAGGTGGCGGTCCCCGATCCGCGTCTCCATAAAATTGCGGCCATAGCAAAGTCTCAGGCGACAATCGCGACGCGGCTCACATTCGTGGATATCGCAGGCCTCGTGCGCGGCGCATCGAAGGGCGAAGGCCTTGGCAATCAGTTTCTCGCCAACATCCGCGAGGTGGACGCAGTGGCGTATGTGCTGCGTTGTTTCGAGGACAACGATGTCACCCACGTCGAAGGCCGGGTCGATCCCCTGTCCGACGCGGAAACGGTTGAAACAGAGTTGATGCTCGCCGATCTCGACAGCCTGGAACGACGGCGATTGGCTCTGGAGAAAAAAGCGAAGGGACAGGACAAAGACGCGAAGGCGGCGTTAGCCCTGTCCGATATCGCCGTCAAGTATCTAGCAGATGGCAAGCCAGCGCGATTGGCACTTGGAGAGGTCCCGGAGGCGGATCATCGCGCATTCCGTCAGCTTCAGCTTCTGACAGGCAAGCCGGTGCTCTACGTCTGTAACGTGGATGAAGCAAGTGCGTCCAAGGGCAATAGTTACTCGAAGCGGGTGATTGACCATTTCGGAAACACTGGCGCTGGCGTGGCCATTATCTCCGCGAAAATCGAGGCGGAACTCGCACAACTGGACGAAGACGAGCGCGCGCTTTACCTGACGGAACTTGGACTGGAAGAGCCGGGCCTGAACAGGGTCATCGCAGAGGGGTATAAACTCCTTGGTCTGGTGACATATTTTACGGCGGGCCCGAAAGAAACCCGCGCCTGGACCATCACGCAAGGCACCACAGCCCCGGGTGCGGCGGGCGTCATCCATTCCGACTTCGAAAAGGGCTTCATCCGCGCGGAAACCATCGGGTATCGGGATTTCGTCAGTTTTAACGGCGAGCAGGGTTCAAAAGAAGCCGGGAAAATGCGGCTGGAGGGTAAAGATTATGTCGTCCACGATGGCGACATTCTGCACTTCAGATTTGCGAATTGATATCAGGTCGTCCGTTCATGATCGAGGCACCGACGCCGGGGTTGACGATTCCTCTACAAAAACGGAGCCAGAAGCGAGAACAGGACGGCTAGATCCTGCGGACGCGACAGGCGATGCTCCGCGTCTTTGATCAGCGTCACGGTAACATCCTCGGCGGCAAGGCGCTCGATTAGGTTAATCGAATGCTCCGCAGGCACATCCTCGTCGCGGCAGCCCTGAATCACCCTGACGGGACAATTTACCGCGACCTTCGCGTCACCGAACAAATGCCGCTCGCCATCGTCGATGAGTGCTTTCGTGATCGGGTACGGCGTATCGCTGTAAGCGGAGGGGCGGTGATAGACGCCTGTGCGATCAAGGCTCGCGCGCGCTTCGGGCGAGGCACGCTCCAACATCATCCTCGTCATGTCCCACGCAGGCGCTATCAACGCGATGCCTCGGGGCGCTTTAGCATTCTCGCGTGCATATTTCTGTGCAAGCAGCAGTGAAATCCATCCACCCATACTCGACCCGACCAGAACGATACCAATGTCTCTTGGTATAAGCCCAAGCACCGCCTCGGCCTGCGACAGCCATAAACTTATGGTTCCATCCTCAAAACGGCCGCCGGAGCGCCCATGCCCCGAATAATCGAACCGAAGGGAACCCGCCCCATGAGACGATGCCCATTCGGTCAACGCTTCCGCCTTCGCGCCATCCATGTTGGACATGAAGCCACAAAGCCACACGAAAACGGGCTTGCCCACGACAGGCTTACGATAGCGATAGGCGATTTGCAACGCCTCACCGTTCTCATTGCGCACCGCTATTGTTTGCAGTTCCGTGCCGTTCATTCTATGCTCCTTGGATATGCAATATATGTATGGCTGTAAGCGATACCACGGGCTGAAACTCGATAAGACCATTTACGATCCAATTGCATGGAGCCTGCGGCGTGGATTTTGTTTTTATAAAACCCTTCGCCGATGACTAAAAGTGCGCACCTCGGCAGACCATAACGATCAACACTTTCAAAGAGCGAGCCATGCTCAAACGCAGTCCCTGGCCGGTCATAATGCAAATCGTGCCCGAACTTTCCACCGGTGGCGCGGAGCGTACCACCATCGAGATTGCGGAAGCCGTGACCCTGGCCGGTGGGATGGCTTTGGTTCTATCCCGCGGCGGTATGCTTGAGGATGAGTTGAAAGCGGTTGGCGGACATCTCATACGCTTTCCCGCTTCCACAAAAAACCCGGCACATCTGATATTGAACGGCTTTCGCATTGGTCGCCTCATGTCCCGGCGCGGCGTCAGCCTTGTTCATGCCCGCAGCCGTGCCCCGGCGTGGAGCGCCTATCTCGCCGCACGTCAGCAACGCCGTGCCTTTGTCACCACATACCACGGCATTTATAATCAGGAAGGCCGCTCGAAGGCACTCTACAACAGTGTCATGGCTCGCGGGCATGCTGTGATCTGCAACTCATTTTATACGGCCGAGACAGTTCGGCAGCGGCATCCGGAGGCGGAGGCGCGGATCGAGGTGATCCATCGCGGCGTTGACGTTGCAAAGTTCGATCCATCGGCCGTGAGCGATGATCGTGTCCATGCGCTTCGACGGGCGTGGGGTGTGTCTTCGCAAAGCCGGATCGTGCTCCTTCCTGGGCGGCTGACCCGCTGGAAGGGGCAGGAAACACTTATCCGCGCGGCGAGTGGTCTCAAAACTGCTCTCGAGCAGCGCGATGTGCTCTGTGTGATGGTCGGCGACGATCAAGGTCGCAGCGGTTATCGCCAGGAACTCGATCGCTTGATTACAGAGCTTGGCGTTCGCGACAAAGTAATCATTGCGGGCCACTGTTCAGACATGCCGGCGGCGTTTGCCGCAGCGATGCTTACGGTCATTCCGTCCATCGAGCCTGAGGCCTTCGGGCGTGTTTCCGTCGAAGCGCAAGCCATGGCCTGCCCCGTCGTCGTCTCAAATATCGGGGCTCTGCCTGAAACAATCCTGAGTGAGATTCCTGCGAGTGCCGATCAGACGGCAAACGCATCGGGATCGGGTGAGTGGATGCCAAGCTATCCGGTTCTGCAGCCATGGATTGTAGAACCTGGGAACGCAACAGCATTGGGCGAGTCCATCATGACGGTTTCGTCGATGCCGCGCGAGACGCTTGACCGTGTTGGCGCTCTGGCGCGACAGCATGCTATTGTCAATTTTTCCAAGACAACGCTTCAGGCGAAAACGCTTGGCGTTTACGACCGTATTCTGGGCACTCAATTAGGGGAAGCGTTCAAGCGGCTGACGGCTTTGTGAACCACGACGTCCCAAATTCAGATTTAATGCTTCGATGACGCGAAAGCGCACGTAACGCTCACCGGATTGAGGTGGGCCGCAATCCGGGCTTTCGCCAGACGGAAGAAGGCAAACTGTTGAAAGCACTTGAGGGCGGAGCCATGAAGTTCGCCAGTCAGATCGTCTTTGATACGGATTGCGTGCTTTGCAGCGGCATGGCCCATTTCATCTTGCGCCATGAGCGCGCGCCAACGATCCAGTTCGTAAGCGCGTGGTCGACGCTTGGTCTCGGGATCGCCGCCGAGCATGGCCTCAGCCGGGCAAGTCTGAACGAAACCTTCCTGTTCGTTGAGAACGGCAAAGGGTACATCAAGTCCGAGGCGGGCCTCATTCTTGTGCGGCATTTGCGACGACCGTGGTGCTGGCTTGCCGTTCTGCGGATCGTGCCGCGCTTCATAAGGGATGCCTGTTACACGGTGATCGCGCATCGGCGCTATCGTTGGTTCGGCCATAGCGCCAGTTGCTTCGTGCCTCTGCCAGAAATGTCCGGTCGCTTCATCTATTAGGGTCTGTTGAGATTCAGGATTCACAATTTTTGCGAACAGTGATTCAAGCTCCCGAAAGGAGTTTTTCATGGATCGCTTTATTTTGACGGATGCGCAATGGGCAAAGATTGAACCGCATTGTCTGGGCAAGAAGACCGATCCAGGGCGGACGGGCGGTGATCCGCGTTTGTTTTTGGAAGCGGTGCTGTTTGTTGCAAGGACGGGTGTGGGATGGCGCGAGCTCCCTCCGCGTTTTGGCAACTGGAACACGGTGTTCAAACGGTTTCGCCATTGGGTGAAAGCCGGAGTTTTTCAAAGGATTTTTAATGCCGTATCGGAAGAACCGGACATGGAATACGCCATGATCGACGCGACAATCGTCAAAGTGCATCGTTTCGGTCACGGCGCAAAAGGGGGACTCAAAATCAAGCCATAGGTAAGTCGAAAGGTGGTTGGACAACGAAAATCCTGGCCATGACAGACGCACTTGGCAATCTTGTGCGCTTCGAATTGCTTCCAGGAAACCGGTACGACACCGTCGGCGTCGCACCTTTAATCGCGGATGTCGAATTCGGCGCCTTAATCGCCGACAAGGCCTTTGATTCGAACTGGATTATAGAAACCATGAACCATCGAGGCGCGAAAGTCGTCATATCTCAGCATCCAAGGCGATCAAAACCACGCCAAATCGATAAAGAGATGTATAAATGGCGTCATCTGATAGAGAATTTCTTCTGCAAACTCAAGGACTTCAAGCGAATAGCCATGCGATGCGAGAAAACCGATACAAGCTACACCGCAATGATCTACGCTAGTTCAGCCGTCATAAACTCACGATGAATCTCAACAGACCCTAGAGCGTCGTGCGTTTAATCGGACGCATATCCCATGGCTTTAAAGAAGTTTCGGCATTCTTGTTCATCGAAGAGATCGCAGATGTTTCCGATTGCTTTCCACAGAGTATCGTAGGTTCGCGCCTCAGCTGCCCGAAGGTGAGCCTTAAGTTTCGGGAAGGCCATTTCGATCGGATTGAGATCGGGGCTATAAGGGGGCAGGAACAGGAACCAAGCCCCTGTCGTTTTGAGGGTTTCGGCTGCCCTCTGGCTTTTGTGACTTGAGAGATTGTCGAGAATGACGATGTCGCCTTTGGCCAGGGTCGGCGCGAGTTGGGTCTCGACATAGGTGTCGAAAGCCGCCCCGTTCATCGGGCCGTCGAGAACCCACGGTGCGGTCAGCCCCCAACTGCGCAAGCCCGCGATGAAGGTTTGTGTTCCCCACTTTCCGAAGGGAGCCGAGGCTTGCAGCCGGTTGCCTCGAAGGCTGCGCCCGCGAAGACGGGTCATCTTTGTGTTTGTCGAGGTTTCATCAACAAAAACAAGCCGTCCCGGCTCAATCCGCATTCGTGGCTGACGGCGCGAGATCCAGAACTGCCGCGCCTGTTTGACATCCGCGCGTCCTTGCTCCGCCGCCAGAAGTGTTTTTTTTACAGGTGAACCCTGCCTTGCAAAGAACCCGCGATAGCGAAGCCGGGCTTGCCTTAACCCCTCGCCTGGCCTCAAGAACCGCTGCGAGTTCCGGCATGGTGATATCGGGCCGCTTTTCAACGCGTTCGATCAAAAACGCGCGATGCGGTCCAAGCTTGCCACCGCCTGCCGGGCGACCCTGCCTGGCGGGGGCATACGATCCCGTCTTTCGACGGCGCAACGCAAGCTTCACCGCAAAGCTCGGCGAGACGCCGAAATGACGGGCCGCCTGCCGCCTTGAATGACCTGCATCGACAAAACCGGCGACCCGGCTGCGTAAGTCCGATGAATAGCTCTTCCCCATGATCCACCTCCGCATACGGTGAATCAGAATTCGCGACTTTAGGGAATCCCCCGATTCCGGTTTTAAGCGTGACGCTCTAAATGACTTTACACGCAAACCACGCGTCATCCCGGTGAAAGCGGGAAACCATGTAGCAAAATTTTCGACGCTGAGAGATGGGTCCCGGCCGAAGTTGCTCTCGTAAAAACAGGGGCGGTCTCAACGCTCGAGTGTATTGCGATCTAGCAGGCTGCTGAAAATCGTGAAGCGTGACCGCGATTTTTCGGAGCGGGTGATTTTTTCGCGTTGATTTGCGGTCTTTTGCGGTTGCGGTCGCCTAAAGGGAGCGATGTTTTCGTCATTTCCGGTCAACTCCCCGTTTCCAGACAGACTCCACCCGTGGTCTCCAGGAGTTTGGAGAGCCGGATGAGATTGCAGGCGGCAAGGCCGAAGGTGAAAACGGCCCTGACCTTGACGAGGCCACGCAGTTTCAACTGGTCGAGACCGCCCGTGATCTTCGTCCAGCCGAAGATTTCTTCGATCCGTTTACGGCAGCGCATGCAAAAGCTTCGGCATCGTAACCTTTGTCCGCGCCAGGCGTCGATCCACTGGCAAGGTCTTGCGTCAGCGCCGTGGCAGCGTCCCGCTCCGCCGTCCCTGTGGCATGCGTTACGTCTCCGCCTGCGGCCAGGCCGTTGCGGTTTTCCATCAAGGCATGACCGAGGTAGGCCAGGCGGCTCTCCTGTCCGCTGCCTTTGCGATAGAGCCTCGCATCGGGATCGGTCGTCGAAGCATGGGTCTCGTTGGACAGTTTCTGCCGTCTAAAGTTGCGCTCTCCGTTCCGGCCAGGGTCCGGCGGCTCGTCCGAGCCGTTCTTTGCACGGAAACTCTTCATCGATGCGTAGGCTTTCAACATCGTGCCATCGACGGAGAAGTGCTCGCTGCTCAAGAGTTTTTTGACCCGAGGCTGCGCCAGAAGCGCGGATAAAAACTCCCGAGCCACCTCAGCGGTCAAGAGCCGGTCGCGGTTTTTCGAAAACGTCGAGGCATCGAACACCGGATCGTCAATGCCGAGACCCACGAACCAGCGGAACAGAAGGTCGAACTCCAGGCGCTCGACAAGCTGCCGCTCCGAACGGATCGAATAGAAAAGCTGCAAAAGCGTCGCCCGCATCAGCCGTTCCGGCGGGATCGAAGGCCGCCCCGCCGCCGCGTAGAGCGCGCCGAACGAAGCGTCCATCGCGCCGAGCGCCGCGTTCACGAGATCGCGCATGATTCGCAACGGATGACCGGCCGGAACTCTCTTGTCCAGGTCTACATAGGAAAACAGCGACCCGCTCCTGTCGTCAAACCCACGCATCGAATCAATCCCTCGTCGCCCAATCAGCAAAACAAGGGAACCATACAAGTAACTCATAAACCAGATCATTTTTCAGCAGCCTGCTAGAGCATCTTCAGCAAGAGTGTGAGCGGTTTTGCTCCTCGAAAATACGATAAAATAAAAAGTTAGAGCGCTTTCATGACTCTGATACCAACGGCATTAGATCTTGACCTGTTTAGCCCAATCGCGTGTGGCGATTGAGGTTATGCGCTCGGGCTGGGCAATGAGGCTATTCCAGGCATCGCAACCCGCATTGACGATTGCATCGTAGGTCTCGAACACCCGGTTGGATAGATAGTTTTGACGAAGATATTGCCATATGTTTTCCTGCGGGTTGAGTTCGCAGCCGACATTTTTGTCGACGCCAACAAATGTCTGCTTAGGGCGGCAGGGGAAGCACGATGAACCCAATCCCGAAGCGTCTGCCGGTCCATGCCGCACAACTGCGCGGCGTATGTCCGGCTATGACCATCAAAAACCAAGGCGAGCGCCAACATGCGCCGCGCCGCATAGGCATCCCGTGATTGCGCCGCCGCACGCCTAAGGCCTGCCGCATCCAAATCCATTCGAGTGATTGCCACCGCCATTCAGCCCTCGCGCGAATCATTGCGAGAACACCGAATCATAGACGGGTTACGATGGCAAATCAGCCGGAGTCAGACACGATTGCCGTTGGTATTAAGCGAAAGCTCTAGACGAAGTTGGACTTGTAGGTGAAACCCCAAGCGTCATGACGGCCAGCCCCTCGGCAAGAAGTGCATTCGGTACCCAAAGGTAGAGATGCGCTGCCGGTTGCGCGACCGACCCGACGGGAAGGGATTCGATGTCTTCGAGTGTCATCGTGCATTTGGCTTTTCAGAGGAAAACGTAAAATCGTTAGACCATGAGGTCTCTGCATCTTTCAAACCTAAATCGTGACTAAACCATCATGTTTACGTCAAAACTAAAATGCACTGAACTTTTTAAGGAGCTTTCTCGTTCGCTAGTGAACTAAATTTATTCGGCGACTTGGGGGGATAAGCGGACGGCCGTTCTATCGGGACGGCGGATAAGAAGTCCCGCGAGGAACCGCCCCGTATAACTTTCCCCGGCACCTTTCCGGTGGTCCCACTCGCCGCATTTTAGCGTACCCGCAAAACCGCCCAGCCTTTTGAGTGCGATGCGCTCGGCGTCTCCGTCATGTCGCGCATCGCGGGCACCGCCTTGAAGGAACTTCGCCGCCCATGTCGAGCACGTCCGCGATGGACTTGCCCGTGGACACACTACCTGCTTGCAACGGCAATTCCCGATCCAATCAACATAACGCCTGTGGCCTGGTTCAGCCTTTTGACTGTCCGTGTTGAAGACACAAATCGTCGAGCGCGCTCGATCAGCAAGATGTAAAGCCCATAGACTGCGAACGATACGCAAGCGACGACCGCCATCAGGATTGCAAAGTCTTGGACGGTTACTGTGGAAAGATCGAGAAATGTTGGTAACAAGGCTCCATAAAACAAAATTGGCTTTGGATTACCAAATGTTACCACAAGACCCAGACCGATATCCTTCCATAATGCACCCGATTTTTGTGCCTGTATGTCGAGCGATTTGCTTGAGGACCGGATTGCGTTAATCCCAAGTATGAGGAGATAGATGGCCCCCGCATACTTAACGACCTGAAACATGGGTCCCATCGCGTTAGCGATTGCCGACAGGCCAATCATCGCTACGCCGAGAAAAATAGCGTCAGCAACGACGAGTCCGGCTGTCACCGCAAATCCGGCCGCCAACCCTCCGCCAAGAGAGCGTGACAGAATTGCCACAAGCCCCGGTCCGGGGGACAACGCCAGCAGAAAAAACGCGGCCGCGAATGCCGCGGTAACTTGATAGGTCAAGACATCTTCCTTTCTCGTGCGTGGATTTAGATTAACGGATATCGCCACAATAAACGATATGAACTTTATTCCGTTGGATTAGGAAGATTCTTCGTGGCCGCGAACCGGCTCATTCCGCGGCGACGGCAATCGACAATGCGTGGGCCTTCGCCTCGCCGTGCTCAAGCTGCTCAGCGAGAACGCGCAACGCGAGCGCCTCGGCCTTGGCCATGGCTTCTTGTTCTGTAACGCCGTAGACCAACACGCCGGGAAGCTTTGGAACCTCTCCAATCCATCGCCCGTCGTCTTCGCGGTCTGTTTCGATGGTGAGTTTCATGAATTTTTCCCGGTGGAGACGCTAACACGAAATGGAATGCGTCTCCATCTTATCGCGTGACGCGCGGGCACGGCCTTGAAGAACTCGGCGGCCTCCTCCACCGTCATGTCGAGCACGTCGGCGATGGATTTGCCCTTGAATTTGATCTCCAGCGTCTCAGCTCCTCCGTAATCAGTTCGCGCGGTTGTAGCGGTGGCCCGCGGCGAGCGTCGCAGGTGACGTACACGTCGAACAAAAAGTACATCCTTTTACAAATCTTCCGGGGTGAGACCGGTCCGTTTCGAGATTTTCGCTAACATGACGGGGCCAACCTCTTGGTCGTCATGGAAAGCGAACGTGACATCGGTCCATCCGGTTTTTGCAAGGGTGCGATGTGAACCGGACTGACGTTTGACCTCCCAACCAATGCGCAACAAAGCAGCCAAAACGCGTCGAGCTTTCGCCGCCGCTAACCGGCTCATTCCGCCGCGACGGCAATCGACAGCGCGTGGGCCTTCGCCTCGCCGTGCTCCAACTGCTCAGCAAGGACCCGCAAAGCGAGCGCCTCTGCCTTCGCCATCGCCTCGTCTTGCGTTACGCCATAGGCCAACACGCCTGGAAGTTCCGGCACCTCGGCGATCCAGCGGCCGTCGTCTTCGCGGTCTGTGATGAGGGTGAGGTTCATCTTAGTACCTACAACGACTTCTAAAAAGGTATATCGCCATTGGATATCAGCGTAAGCTTTTTCTGATCTAAGCGAAAATCCTTCCCTGTTGTCTTTTTTAAGAATTTGCGTAAGCGATCTGAATAGCCCAAGTAGTAGGCGTTATATATTTGATCATTTTCCTCAAAAGCTTTCCTGATCAATATTAGCTCTTTTCCCGACAGCGCATCCACACCTTTTTCCATCCGGTCAAAACGATAGCGCGTCTCATCAAAATTTGGAGCCTCGCAAAAAGCAGCAATCAAGCTACCTTGTAATCTATCTGCCTTATCTAGCTTATCGCGAAGCATTTTATATATTGCCGGCGCCGCGTCGACCGGGCGTTCAAGGCATGCTCGTAAAGCTTGGATAGAAGCTATGAGTCCAGAGGGGTTCTTATTTTCTAGTTTCAAAGGGATTATTGGTATCTGTCTTCCTAGAGCGAACCCTATCTCCTGATTAGTCCAAGGGCTGTCAAAATCATCGGTAATAAATGCTAGCATGACCTCCATAGTTTCTAGCCCCCTTATGATTTCTTGTTCCCATGCTGTGCCGGGAGAAATTGTGTCGTGCGCTACGAACGCCGATATTCCAAAGGCCTCTAATTCATTTGCTAAAAAATGTGCCCATTGCTTATCCTTATCTCTATGACTGATAAACAAACGAATATGCCCTTTTTTCCAAAAAGGTAACTCGTCAGCGTTAATTTGAGGCACGTCAATAACGGCTATTGCTCGCTGGAACTCGGGGTCTTCTTGATCAGCAACCTCAAAAAAAACGCCACTCACGTATTCATTTCGCACGGATCTGCTGCAGGCATTCAGGTCTGCGCGAAGTTTGTCAGCCATTTCCCCATCTGCTTGTACATTGAATTTCGCTATCGTTTCCAGAGGGAGGAAAAATTTGACATCATGACCGTATGAATCCCCATTCCAACTTTCACGCTCCACATCTTGTACAACAAGAACTCGTGCGGAATTTATTATTTCAACATACAGATCATATTTTTGTGTCCTGTACTCTTGCAAAAGCCTCTTCAAATAGGAGGCAATTTTCGACGGCATATAAAATTTGGTACCTGCACTCATTGAAGGACTCGTTGACGGGGTCATCACTCAGCAGCCTTCACCTTCATCTGAGTGGTTCTCGCCCCTCGCCGCGCCAGCAACTCCGCCAAAAACCGCCCCGTATAACTCCTCTCCGCCTTCGCCACATCCTCCGGGCGGCCCTCCGCCACCACGCGCCCGCCGCCGTCGCCGCCCTCCGGGCCAAGGTCGATCACCCAGTCCGCCGTCTTGATCACCTCCAGATTATGCTCGATCACGGCCACGGTGTTGCCCGCGTCCACCAACTGGTGCAGCACCTCCAGCAGCTTCGCCACGTCGTGGAAATGCAGCCCCGTCGTCGGCTCGTCCAGGATGTACAGCGTCTTGCCGGTCGCGCGCTTCGACAGCTCCTTCGATAGCTTCACGCGTTGCGCCTCGCCGCCGGATAGCGTCGTCGCCGATTGCCCGACCTTCACGTAACTCAGCCCCACGCGCACCAGCGTCTCCATCTTGTCGCGCACTGCGGGCACGGCCTTGAAGAACTCGGCCGCCTCCTCTACCGTCATGTCGAGCACGTCGGCGATGGACTTGCCCTTGAACTTGATCTCCAGGGTTTCGCGGTTGTAGCGATGGCCTTTGCAGACGTCGCAGGTCACGTAGACGTCGGGCAGAAAGTGCATCTCGATCTTGATGACCCCGTCGCCCTGACACGCCTCGCAGCGCCCGCCCTTCACGTTGAAGGAGAAGCGGCCCGGCATGTAGCCGCGCGCCTTGGCCTCGGGAAGCCCTGCGAACCACTCGCGGATCGGGCCGAACGCGCCCGTGTAGGTGGCGGGGTTCGAGCGCGGCGTGCGGCCGATGGGCGACTGGTCGATGTCGATCACCTTGTCGAGGAATTCGATGCCGTCGAGGCTGTCGAAAGGTTCCGGGGTTTCGCCGCCGCCGTTGAGCCGCCGCGCCGCCGCCTTCTGGATGGTTTCGATGAGCAGCGTGGACTTGCCGCCGCCGGAGACGCCCGTCACCGCCGTGAAACAGCCGAGCGGGATCGCCGCCGTCACGTCCTTCAGGTTGTTGCCCCGCGCGCCGCGCACCGTGAGCTGGCGCTTCTTGTCGATCTTACGCCGCGCGGTGGGCACCCGCACCTCGCGCTTACCGGTGAGATATTGGCCAGTAAGGCTCGCCGGATGCGCCATCACCTGAGCCGGAGTGCCCTCCGCGATGATCTCGCCGCCGTGCACGCCAGCACCCGGCCCGATGTCGATCACATGGTCGGCGGTGCGGATCGCGTCCTCGTCGTGCTCGACGACGATCACCGAATTGCCGAGATCGCGGAGATGCCGCAGCGTTTCGAGCAGCCGCGCGTTGTCGCGCTGATGCAGCCCGATGGACGGCTCGTCGAGCACATAGAGCACGCCTGTGAGCCCCGAGCCGATCTGTGACGCCAGCCGGATGCGCTGGCTTTCGCCGCCGGACAAGGTGCCGGAATTACGCGACAACGCGAGGTAATCAAGGCCGACATCGTTCAGGAAGCGGAGCCGGTCGCGGATTTCCTTCAAAATGCGGCTTGCGATCTCGTTCTGCTTCGCTGTCAACGTATCGCTCAAACCTGCATACCATTCGTTCGCCACCCGGATCGACATGCGCGACGCCTCGCCCACATGCTTGCCAGCGATCTTGACCGCCAGCGCCTGCGGCTTCAGCCTATAACCGCCGCACGCCTCGCACGGCTGATCCGACTGGAACCGCGACAGCTCCTCGCGCACCCACTGGCTGTCCGTTTCCTTCCAGCGCCGCTCGATATTCGTGATGACGCCCTCGAACGGCTTCGTGGTCGTATAGCTGCGCATGCCGTCATCATAGGTGAATTCGATGGCCTCGCCCTTCGACCCGAACAGGATCACGTCGCGCACCTTCTGCGGGAGCTGGCTCCACGCCGTGTTCATCGAGATGTTGTAATGGGCTGCGAGTGCGTCCAGCGTTTGCGTGTAATAGGGCGAGGTGTTGCCGGTTTTGGCCCAGGGAGAGACCGCGCCTTTGCGAAGGCTCAGAGACTGGTCCGGAATAACGAGTTCCGCCTCGAACTTCAGTTCAGTGCCGAGACCATCACATTTCGGGCACGCGCCGAACGGATTGTTGAACGAGAACAGGCGCGGTTCGATCTCATCGATGGTGAAACCGGACACGGGGCACGCGAAGCGCTGCGAGAACGTGATGCGTTCGGGTTCGGGAGGCGCGTGGTCATGGCCGGGCAAATTTTTATTGTCATGGCCGGGCTTGACCCGGCCATCCATCTTCTTCTTTCCTCTGCGTCCCGTTTCCTGAGCAGAAGTTTCTCCACTGTCATGGCCGGGTATAACCCGGCCATCCAGAGCCTCAGACGCAGTCTCTATTTCGCTGGATTGCCGGGTCAAGCCCGGCAATGACGAAATTGGTGCGGTTGAAGATAAAGGCGCATCCGCGAACTCCACAATCGCGATGCCGTCGGCCAACTCCAGCGCCGTCTCGAAGCTGTCTGCCAGCCGCGCCGCGATGTCGCCCCGCACCACGATGCGATCCACCACCACGTCGATGTCATGCTTGAGCTTCTTGTCCAGCGCGGGCGCATCGGCGATCTCGGTGAACACGCCGTCGATCTTCACCCGCTGAAAGCCGCACTTCTGCAAGTCGGCCAGCTCTTTGCGATACTCGCCCTTGCGGCCCCGGATCATCGGCGCGAGCAAATACAACCGCGTCCCCTCCGGCAGCGTCAGCACGCGGTCCACCATCTGGCTGACCGTCTGGCTCTCGATGGGCAGCCCGGTTGCTGGCGAATACGGCACGCCGACGCGCGCGTAAAGCAGCCGCATATAGTCGTAAATCTCGGTGACGGTGCCGACGGTGGAGCGCGGGTTGCGGCTCGTCGTCTTCTGCTCGATGGAGATGGCTGGCGAAAGGCCGTCGATCAGGTCCACGTCGGGCTTCTGCTGCATCTCCAGAAACTGGCGCGCGTAGGCCGACAGGCTCTCCACATAGCGGCGCTGGCCTTCGGCGTAGATCGTGTCAAACGCAAGGCTGGACTTGCCCGACCCGGACAGCCCCGTGATCACGACAAGCTTTTCGCGCGGGATATCGAGCGAGATGTTTTTGAGGTTGTGCTCGCGCGCGCCGCGAACCGAGATATATTTTGAGGTCATGCGTTAATGTTTAACGCTACCCCGTAAGAGTCGCAACTGCGGTGCACGCGC
The DNA here is from genome assembly GCA_965247345.1 of Rhodomicrobiaceae bacterium. GTDB lineage: Bacteria > Pseudomonadota > Alphaproteobacteria > Rhizobiales > Rhodomicrobiaceae > Rhodomicrobium. Next base: position 26,174 of record CBDFGZ010000020.1, read on the forward strand.
GCATGCCAAGCAGGTTGTGTCTTTCGGAGGCAAATTTTGTGTGTTCGGGAATCAGTTTATTGATAGCAGGCTACAATGGAGGTGATTGTAATCGATAAGATCGGTGAACTTTTAGCAAAACTATCTATGCCTCCCTCTGTTGGCACACCTGAATGGGATCAATGGATTGAACAAACTAACATACTAAATCTCTTAAATTATAGTGTAGGCATGGATCGTAGTATCTTGTATGCATCCATAGGATCGACTTTTATACATACGGTTTTAGTTCCTAATGAACTTCTTCAAAATCCAGACATTGATGATCTGCTGAGCTGGAACGGAAACGTCTACTCCTCCTGGAGCGTAGTTCAGTCCGGGCAAACACAGAAAAACCTGGATCGAGTCGCCGTTATCAAGTTTTGGATCAGACGCAATATCAAAAGGGGAACAGTTGGTTTTTGCCAGATCGTTTGAGGGTTTGATTGGGAAAAAAAGATATTATGATGTATCACAAAGGCTTATTCACTTATTAGATTTGCACTATATGCCTGAGCGTAAAGCTCATTGCCGACTGGACGAACATGGTGATATTTTTGAGGTAGTGAAAGTCAATGAGATCGACAATGTAAAATTCGGGCAGTCAACTACATTGATAACAATGATCGAAGTGAACTCCATAAGTATGCCTCACTTTCAAATTCGTCGATAGTTCGAATGTTTGATATCACGTGCGTGGAAACGGGCAACTTCTCAAGTTGGCGAGATGCCGGGGAGGAGAAGGGGGTTGATCTTAAATCACTTCACTACCGGATGCGAATACAACCCGGAATTTGCAGTATTCGAAGGGAGTTCAACTAGGCTCAGGACCTGTTAAATTCCCGATTCCCATCGGTTGGCAAATTAGATTCAAGGGTTTGGCAGGAGGATCTGTCATGACCGATTTGCTTTGGTTGACGGACGCCCAGCTTAACCGCATCAAGCCATACTTCCCTTTGTCCCACGGCGTGCCTCGCGTTGACGACCTCCGTGTCATCAGCGGCATCGTTTTTGTGATCAGGAATGGTCTGCGCTGGCGGGATGCGCCGCGCGAATACGGACCTCACAAAACGCTCTGCATCAGGTTCATGAGGTGGAGTCGGATGGGCGTTTTCGACCGTATCTTCGCAAGCCTTGCCGGCAAAGGCGGAAAACCCGACCGGCTCATCATCGATGCAACGCACCTCAAGGCACACCGCACAGCAGCCAGCCTGCTAAAAAGGGGTTTCGCGGGAAAATGATTCACTGGATCATTTCTCTTCCGCTCAATCCCCGCCGTATAGGGCGGACCAAGGGCGGCCTGAACTCAAAACTGCATGCCGTGACCGATGGTGACGGCAAGCCCTTGGTCCTGCTGCTGACGGAAGGGCAGATGAACGACCACAAAGGGGCAAGGATCATGCTTCCCAAGCTGCCGAAAGCCAAATCGCTGACCGGCGACCGCGGTGGAGCCTGCCCTCGGGCTTGACCCGGGGGACAGCGACTGGTTCCGCAACACCTTGATCGAAAAAGATCGAGCCCTGCATTCCGCCAAAAAAGAACCGCAAAATCCAGCACGACTACGACAAGGCCTTGTACAAGAAGCGCCACAGGATCGAAAACACCTTCGGCTGGCTTAAGGACTGGCGGCGCGTCGCGACCCGTTACGACCGCTGCGCTCACACCTTCTTTTCCAGCATCTGCATTGCAGCAAGCTTCATCTTCTATCTGAAATAATGAGTCCTGAGTCTAGCATATTTCGACGAAGTTTGTTACGCAGAAACCTCTTCAGTTGCGGCGACGGCTAACGGGAACAGACATGACCTACATCACCGCGCGACGGGCTATGGTCGACACGCAGATCAGGCCCAACGGTGTGCGTGATCCCCAGATCATTGAAGCGTTTCTTACGGTTTCCCGGGAAGCGTTTGTACCGGACCGTTTGAAGCCTGTTGCCTACTCGGATGACGCCCTTGCCATCTGGCCTTTCAGCAGCGACAGACCCATCCGTGCACTTTTAGCGCCTATGATGCTCGCGAAGTTTCTGGAGCATGCCGCACTGCGTCGAACGGATCTGGTACTCGACATTGGCGGTTTGACAGGGTATTCGGCTGCAATTGCCGGCCGGCTATGCAAAAGAGTTTTTGCGCTGGAGGCGAACCCCGAGATCGCGAAAGCGGCTGAAGCGGCATTAGCAAGCGCTGCCGCGGAGAATGTAACGACCGTGAGCGGACCGCTGACGGAAGGATGGGCGGCCAACGCGCCATACGACGTCATTCTTTTGAACGGCTGCAGCTCCACCGAGCCGCGTTTCCTTTTCGATCAGTTGGCGGAAGGGGGCCGACTGGTTTGCGTGGTAGGCCAAATAACTCACGGGCAGGCCACGCTGTTTACAAAGACACAGAAACTCGTGACGGGCCGCCCGATTTTCGATGCCGGAATAGAAACCCTGCCGGGCTATGAACGCAAGCCGCAGTTTGTGTTTTGAGCCTTTTCAGCCACGCGGTCGCACCACAGTAACAAGCAGCGGTGCACCCCTTCGGGCATAGAAAGCCGTAATAGATTTTGCAAAGCCGCCTCAACCGCAGGACAGACATTCGCGAGAAGGCGGCGGGCAATGACAACCACAGGAGAGACCATGTTCATTGCGATGAACCGATTTCACGTTCGGCGCGGCTCCGAAGCTGAGTTCGAAGCCGTGTGGCTCAACCGTGAGGTCTTCATCCATCGCGAACCCGGGTTCGTTGCCTTTCAGATGTTGAAAGGACCGCAGGTCGAGACCCACGCGCTTTATGTTTCGCACACAACATGGGCGGCGCGCGAGGCGTTCGAAGCGTGGACACGGTCTGAAAGTTTTCGCGCCGCGCACAAAGGGGCTGGAGAAAACCAGACGATGTACCTTGCGCCGCCTACCTTTGAGGCTTTCGACGTGATCCAGCATCCGGTCATTCGGCGAATAGCGACGGGTAACGGAAACGCGCCGCCGAAGTCGCTAGAGCTTGGCTGGGTTCTACGGAAACACCTGCCCTCATGGTTCGAGACGGCGCAACGCGCCTCGTCGCCATGAGGCTGAGGAGCAGCTAAGCCTGCGTCTCGAAGGATGGAAACCGCCAAAGTCGAATATATTGCAGTACATGCTGACCCTTGCAAGACATCGGAACCGGACTCTGTTCATGGACATTCACCTCATCGCCGTCCGGCTGGCAATCGCGCTCGCGCTTGGGTGTGCAATCGGCTTCGAGCGTCAATGGAACCAGAAAGTTGCCGGCTTGCGAACCAACTCGCTGGTCGCCCTGGGTGCGGCGGGTTTTGTGCTGATGTCGGAACTATTGTCGCCGAACGGTGACACGACGCGCGTGGCCGCGCAAGTCGTGTCGGGGATCGGTTTTCTGGGGGCAGGCGTCATCATTCGCGAGGGCGTGAACGTTCACGGTCTTACGACTGCCGCGACGTTGTGGTGTTCGGCGATGGTCGGGACGCTAACGGGCGCCGGGTTTCTGGCGCCCGCCGCATTGGCCGCAGTTTTTGTCGTTGGGACAAATATCGTGCTGCGGCCCGTCGTGCGTTTGCTGGCGGAGCGCGCTGTGAACAGCACAGATGTGGAAACGGCCTACAGCCTGACCGTGACCTGCAAGATCGACGCGGTTAAGCGGCTTCGCCTGTTGCTCCTCGATACTTTAACGATCACCGGGCTGGCAATCAGGCAGATAAAGAGCGAGACGATTGCTGGAACGGAACTTGCGCGGATCGTGGTGCGGGCCGTCGCGTCTCAAAAGATGGATGTGAACCTGGAAAAGGTTACAGGGACTTTTATCGAGGAGGTGGATGTTACGGCGGCGAGCTGGCGGTCGGCACGAGCCAACCCTGACGTTTAGCGACCATGCATGCCAATGTCCTAAAAGTTTGCGCTTGAGTTACCGCCGCTGACCAAGGTAGGCGTTCGTGCGATCAAGCGCATTCTGGCGGACGCTTGCATAAAACAGGTTGTAATCGTGGTTATGGTAGCTGCCGAACTTCGTTAAGAGGTCGACAAAACCGGTGCGCTTTTCCGGCGGGATGAAGACGACGGCACGGCCACGGTCGCAACGCGTGCCCGTCACGCCCGCGATCACCGACGGTGTCGCATCGCCCGGTTTTACACCTGGTAACGCACCCTTATTGGCCACCGGCGGGGAATTGCCGGCCCGTGTCCATGAAAGAGGATTGACGCAAAGCCAGGTTTGAAGGCCGACCGGCTTATAGGCACCGCTGTTATAGGTGATCATGACCCCCCGTCCGAACGCGAGCAGCGTCCGTGGCGAGGTCGAATTCCAGCCGACGATACAGCCCGTTTGCTGTGCGCTTTCGCAGACGGGAAGCGGCACCTCACTCACCGGCAGGGACGCTCCAACAACGTAAGCCGCCACGAGCTTTTGCTTCAGCTCCGTATTGTTGGCGATCCGTTCCCGCAAAAGTCGCGTTGCATGCAAAGAACCCTGGCTGTGACTGGCAATGAAGAAGGGCCGCCCGCGATTTTGTGTCATCATGTAAAAATCAAAGGCACGCAGCACGTCGCCATAGGCAAGATCGTAGGCGCGGAAGCTATCGGGGGCCACACTCAGGAATGTGCTGATCGTGGCTTGACGATAGCGTGGCGCGAAGATGCGACAGCACCCATTAAAGACGCTCGCCTGATACTGAAGGGGTCCGAATTCAAGTTGTTTTCCGGTCTCGCCGCCCTCGTCGAACCGGGCGTTCCATGCAGCGTTCGACAAATACGTGGTTGGGTGGATATAAAACACGTCGACCGCCGGATCACGCGCCTTAGTCCCGTCGATACCCTTCGGTATCACATCCGCGTTGCTCGGCCTGTCCGGCCAGACAAGCCAGGCCGCATTATCCTTGTAGTCCGGAGCGGGTGGTTTCGCCATGGCCGCGAATGGCTTTGCAGGCAATCTTAGCTCTGCCGCCCGCACAGGAAACGCAAGTGCCGCAAACGCAAGTCCCGAAAGAAATACCATCCTCATAGGCTATCCTCTACCTGCCTCTGGTTTCAAGACGGCCGCGCGTCTCCTTATCCTGACGCACAGGCCTTGTCCTTCGGGACGTGCGTTGCCCTCGCCTCATGACGCTCAGACCTTATCCTGAGGAACGACATTAGTCGCGTCCCGAGGATGCATTCGCATCGATCAGACAGTCCCTCATGACTTAATACGCGGGAGTTGTTATAGCGTACAGGAGAACCTTCGTGCGAGACAGTAAGGGTACATATTCTCGATGGAACACCCGACGTCGTGAATCATATCCTATCCGGATGCCATCCATTTCGGCGTCACGACCGGGAACATCAAGATTATGACCACGATAACCGAAACAGAATGGTTCAAAAGCGACGGCGTTCGCGCCGTCTTCGCGTGCCTGAACCGCGATGGTTTCGAGGCTCGCGTTGTCGGCGGTGCGGTACGCAACATGTTGCTGGGTGTCCCCGTCAGCGACATCGACTTTGCGACGACGGCAACGCCTGAGGATACGATGCGGCTCGCGGCAACCGCTGGGCTGAAAACGGTTGCGACCGGGATGGCCCACGGGACAGTTACGCTGCTGGTAAACGGAGCGTCGTTCGAAGTCACCACCTTACGCCGCGATGTCGAAACCGATGGACGGCACGCCCTGGTACAGTTCGGAACAAGCTGGGAAGCTGACGCGCGCCGCCGCGATTTTACGATGAATGCGCTCTATGTGAGTTTTGACGGCGCTCTACACGATCCCCTGAACGGGTTGCCGGACCTTTACGCTCGCAAGGTGCGGTTCATCGGCGACGCGACGGCACGCATCCGCGAGGACTATCTGCGTATCCTGCGGTTTTTCAGGTTCAGTGCCTTTTATGGCGAGGGTGATTTCGATAGCGAAGGCATCGCTGCGTCGATCCGTGAGCGGTTGGGACTTTTGCGGCTATCCCGTGAACGCATCAGGTCCGAGCTTTTGAAAATCCTGGTCAGCCCCCGCGCCACCGATGTCACACGCGCTCTGGACCACACCGGGCTTCTGCTCCTTCTTTTGGGCTGTGTCGTCCGTCGGGAGCGTTTCGAACGCGTTTGTGGCATCGAAGCTAAGTTGGGACGAGACGCGGACCCGATCGTGAGGCTTGCGGCTTTGGCAACGTTCGTCGACGAGGATGCGTCCCGGCTATCGGATCGGCTGCGATTGTCGACGGCGGAAACGACCAGGATGTCGTCGGTGATCAAGGCTGCGCGGAAATTGGCCGGGCCGGGGAATATTGCGGTTGGCCCTCTGTTATATGACGTAGGCCCCGAGGTGTTCGAAGGTGCTGTTATCCTGGCCTGGGCCGACAGCGGAGATGAGGCTCGCGAGCCACTCTGGCTTGATGCAATAAATGTCGCCTGTCGCTGGACGTATCCCAGGTTTCCCGTCAGCGGTGCTGACCTGCTTGCAAACGGGTTCGTTGCGGGACCGGCGATGGGGAAAGCCTTGAAGGAACTCGAAACCTTATGGGTGAACGCAGACTTCTCTTATGATAAAGAAGCGTTGCTGGCGTTGCTCAAGAAACAATCCTAGCTCACGATTGAGCTTTGCAATCATCGTTTCGATCAACAGCGCTGGGTTGCGATCTGGGATAAATAGCACATTTCGTGAGAATATTTGCAACTGCCCTTCCTTTCGCGGAATGATACGACAGGAGCCAAGATGACAGCACGGATTTACAAGCCAGCAAAGACGGCAATGCAGTCGGGCCAGGGCATGACCAGGGAGTGGGTGCTGGAGCATGAGCAGGCAACGCAGCGCGAGGTCGATCCACTCATGGGCTGGACCAGTTCAGGCGATACATTAACGCAACTGAAGTTGTCTTTCGAAACGAAAGACGAAGCCGTGGCGTATGCCAAAGCAAACGGAATTCCCTATCGCGTTTACGAGCCGCATCCTCGCGCGCTCAGTAAAAAATCATACGCTGAAAATTTTAGATTTGGCCGGGTAGGAAGCTGGACGCACTAAGATACGCGATGTTTATACCGACCCACGATTGCCACTCACGCGAGGGCTTGCCCCTTGTTCGTGCGGCGATCAAAGTCCAGACGTGCTAAAGGCTTTCTTGAACCACGATTGGGTGAGAAGCTTTGATTTCTTCAATTTCGAATGTGTAAAGCCAGGCACCCATCGCGAAGGCACCCGCACCCGTGCCTGAAGCTAAAGTCATCCGGCCAAGGACATCGTTGGACGGCACCTCACGGTCGCTCAGCAATTCGCGCCGCATAATTTTCAGCATCATCGGACGACCATCTTCGGCAAGGTAAGCGGCCTTGAAACCAGCCTGATATCCGTCTTGATTATCACCGCGAGTCGATAGTCGCCTGGGCAAATCATTGAGAAGCGTCGCAAGCCTCGGCGTAGCCGGGGCTTGCTTGAGTTCGGCGCTTACCCCTGTAATCGCGTGGGGCTTTGAAGAAACAGATTTCGCCGATGCGACAGCCCGGTTTGGCCATACAATCTCCGCCAAGCGTTTTGCGACGTTATTTTCGTGGTAAGAAATGGTGGGTCGGGTTATCTCAAAAAACAGGACGAAACCAAAGATCGGCAGACATGCCAACGCCGTCGAAGATAGCAGTCTTGTCGATGACTTTGTTCTCATAGCGCATCCCGTCGCTAAAACTTTTGTTCGGTCTCAATAAATTATAGGCCCTTCGTGTTCCCCGCAAGACCAAAAAACGGCGAACGTGAAACGCTGTCCGGCAGACGATCTCGGGAAAGCAGTGCGGCGCGGGTATAAGTTATCAGGTTTGCGCTTTTGATCGTCGTCTCAATTCGGAAACCGGCGAGACGCCATGACCAATTTGCTGATACTGAACCGTAAATTCCGCCAGTGCAGCCGCGAAGTGATTGGCGTCGGCTTTCTTCTTGACCTCGAATGCATTGAACCCAGCTCGGACCATAAACAGAAACTGATCGCGCAAGACGTTCCCTGTCGCGCGGATTTCGCCCTTGAAGCCGTGCTGCTCCCGCAGTTGACGCGCCTGAGTGTAAGCGCGGCCATCTCTGAAGCTTGGAAATGTCAGGGCAACAAGGGATAAGCGGTCGAGATGCGGTGCGAGGGCCGTCACCGGCTCGTGGTTAGGCCAGTCGACGCCAAGTTTGAGGTCCACCGCATCGTTCAAGTTCTGATCTGCCGCCAAGAGGCTGGACGCGGTAACGATTGCATCCTTGTCTGATGGGATAGGCTCACCGTCTGGAATGCGTACCCACGCATCCTCGACGATTTTGCCGTCTCTAATGTACAGCATTCAGAGTATCCTTGAACGCTGCCACGCCAACACGCTTCACGGTGTCGATGAACAACTCGCTTTCGTTCTCGCGAATATCGAGATAGCGATGCACAATGCGTTCCACTGCGCTGCCGATCTGATCGTATGGCACGGCGGGACCCAGCAACTTTCCAATCGCCGCGTCTTCATCCGCCTTGCCGCCGAGCGTCACCTGATAAAATTCCTGCCCGTTCTTCTCGACGCCAAGCAACCCGATATGCCCCACGTGGTGGTGGCCGCAGGCGTTGATGCAGCCTGAAATGTTGATGTGCAACCGGCCGACGTTATGAGCTGCGTCCAGCGATTTGAACCGTTCGGTAATGTCCATGGCGACAGGGATGGAGCGTGCGTTGGCCAGACTGCAGTAATCTAGACCGGGGCAGGCTATGATATCTGTCACAAGCCCGACGTTGGGTGTGGCCACGCCAATGGCTTCGAGCTTGCGCCAGAGATCATGCAAATCCTGTTTACGCACATGGGGCAGTGTCAGGTTCTGCTCGTGATTGACGCGGATTTCGCCGTGGCTGTAGGCATCCGCCAGATCGGCGATGGCCTCCATCTGCGACGAGGTGGCATCGCCGGGAGGTGCTCCGACGGGTTTTAACGACAGTGTTACGATGGAGTAGCCCGGCACCTTGTGAGGCGCTGCGGAGTTTCTAACCCAGCGCGCGAATGCGGGATTTTCGGACGTAGCCACGTCATGCGTGGGCGTCGCATCGTCCAGTTTCTCGAACTGCGGATACACGAACCGCGAATGGATATCGGCAATCTCGGTCTCGGTCAGGCGCAGCGGCCCGTCCTTGATCCTGGCCCATTCCTCTTCAACTTGTGCCGCGAACGCCTCTGCACCGAGGTCATGAACCAGAATCTTGATGCGCGATTTATAAATATTGTCGCGACGCCCGTAGGAATTGTAGACCCGCAGGATCGCTTCCAGATAGCTCAGCAGATGCTCTTTCGGCAGAAAGGCCCTGATGGTTTTCCCGATAAACGGCGTGCGTCCCAAGCCTCCGCCCACGGACACCTCGAACCCGATTTCGCCATCGGCGTTGCGATGCATGCGCAGACCGATATCGTGAACCTTGACAGCAGCCCGGTCGTGAGGCGCGCCGGTGATCGCGATCTTGAACTTGCGCGGCAGAAACGAAAATTCCGGGTGCAATGTCGACCATTGCCGCATGATCTCCGCCCACAGACGCGGGTCTTCAATCTCATCAGGGGCGGCACCGGCCCACTGGTCCGTGGTGATGTTGCGAATGCAGTTGCCGCTCGTCTGCATGGCGTGGATGCCGACTTCGGCAAGTTCCGCCAGCACGTCGGGCATATCGGACAGCTTGATCCAGTTCAGTTGGAGGTTCTGCCGCGTGGTGAAGTGTCCATATCCGCGGTCGTATTTGCGCGTGACATGGGCAAGCTTGCGCAACTGCGCCGGCGACAGTGAGCCATAGGGGATTGCGATGCGCAGCATGTAGGCATGCAGTTGAAGGTAGACCCCGTTCATGAGCCTTAGCGGTTTGAACTCGTCTTCGGTCAATTCCCCGGACAACCGCCGCGCCACCTGATCGCGAAACTGAGCCACACGGTCGGCAACGAATGCTGTGTCGAATTCGTCATAGATATACATCGTCAGTCCAATCGTTGCCGCGCCGGTTGGTCTATAGGGAGGGCGAAGGTGGGTCCGCGTTCCCGGATTTGTTCACGAAGGTTTCCCGGTTCCATATCTGCCTGGTCCCGCTTGATGGGAGCGATGTAAGGGCCAACTGCATGAAGGCCATCGCCCTGGGCTGAGGTCAGCGCGGCTTGCGCGGCCTCGGCTGTGGTGAGCACTTCCGCCTCTGAGAAGCCCGCCACCCAGTTGCCGCCTGCGGCGCGATGCACCACGACGCCATCGGTTAGTCTGTTCGCCGTCACGATCACCGGCCCCATGATCCGCAGCTTCTGTTGATGTGGCGAAGTCATCGCGTTTCCTCAGGAAGCCAGCGCTGGTTGGGATTTTGTTGAAACATGTACATTCTACAAGTCGGAATTCGGCTGGCAAACAAGATAAATCGTATCGCCTTGCGAATGATCGCAAGGCTAGCAAATCGTTCTTATTTTTGTGAGACGCATAGCAAACATGTTCGCAGTGAAAGATGGATAAGGAACCGTCCCTGCCGTCTCTTTTAACACTTAATTGACATTCGGCACGAATACTATCCTGGATTGTAGAAATGGGCGGTATCAGGATATCTCATGACGTCAACATACACGTCTTATGCGGCGATTGCCGACAACATTTCAAAGGCGCAGGACCGGGTTGCGAAGGAGCCGCCCGTCGCACGTGAAACCGCATATTATCGTGACAACATTGGCTCGATCAAAACCATCGACGATTTTCTTAAAAATGTGCGCCTGTTTTCCTATGCTGTCAAAGCGTTCGGCCTTGGGGATCTCGCTTATGCTAAGGGTCTGTTCAAGAAGGTGCTTAAAGGTGGCGTGACCGACCCGAACAGCTTTGCGAACAAGCTTTCCGATACGCGGTTTCGCGATTTCGCGAAGGCTTTCGATTTTGCAACCTATGGCGATCTTGCGACAACGTTAAGCGCGGCCAAAGAGCCTGTCGTTAAGAACTACATTCAACAGCAGCTTCAGACCGAAGCTGGGAGCGACAATCCGGGAGTCAAGCTGGCTCTATACTTCCGGCAAAAAGCGCCATCTCTGAAATCCGCCTATGGCATTCTCGCAGACAAAGCTCTTCTTGAGGTTGTTCAAACAACGCTTGGGATACCAAAAGCGTCCGTTTCGCAAAATATTGATCGCCAGGCCAGAGATATCGCCGCCAAGGTGAACGTCGCCGACTTCAAGGACCCGGCCAAGCTCGATAAATTTTTGAAACGGTTCACGACACTATACGACACAACCCAGACAACGTCGCAGTCTCCTGCCACGTCGTTGCAGGCAGGCTTTGGAGCGGACCTTCTGCTGAGCTTTCAAAATCTGCGGATCGGTCGTTGATCATTCATTCGCAAAAGGTCACGAGGGGTGCCGCGCCTTTTCAACTGCGCTAAACATCAGGCGCTTGCGAAAATTTGAGCATAGCGCTACGATTGGAACGTAACTGATTGCGAAGCGATGGATTTGATGCCTTTACCTTATAACGACGCTGAAATGGAACGCGAAAAACTTCAAGTCATGCGCGACATTCTGGAAACGCAACAGCGTTGCGAACTGAAGCTTGACCGAATTCTGGCGAAACTTGAAATTATAAGTCGGCAGTTGGGGACGCAGCCTTCGGCCGCTGCAAAGCAGATCGATGCCTTGAAAAAAGAACTCGGCATTAGCGACACTTAAGAGCAGGACGCTGTAAACCCGTTCGGCAGATTATTTGATCCAACGTCGGATGCAATTTCGGTATCACCGCGCCTTTGTTCTCCAATCCGAGAACGAAGCTTAAACCCCAGGCGTGGGTGCCGTAAATTGATCCCGCTTTCAGCGGGCTTCCGTCTCAAATTTTGAACCATACTCAACTCTATGCGCTGACCCCGACTGCCAATCGCGAAGGCGCTCGGTGGATTGTCGCCGTTTCCGGAAGTTTCGGACGAGGCACCGCTGCCGGGCCTCCGCCACTCAAAAATGCGAACAATCTCCCGCGTTTCTGTTCCGTTTCCTTGCGCCCTTGCATTTTGAGGTGTTGCGCCAACGCGAGATATGGGTTGGCGATGCTTCTCTCATCGGCCATACCATTCGTCAACCGGTTCAGGATTGTCACGAGCGGGCGCCGCGTCCGGATTTCCACCGCGCCAAGAACCATCACGGCAATCACCGGAAACATCGAAAGCAATTGCGCACGATCAATGGGTAAAACCTTGACGCGATTGTCGACGATTCTCTGGATGCGGGCATCGCGCTCAAAAAGGAAATTCAGGATACGAACGCCTTCCTGCATCACCTGCGGATGAGAAAACATGCGTGGGTCGTCAAGAAACCGTTCGAACCGCCGTGAAGCGAAAAATTCAAGGATCGCCTGCAAGCCTTCCGCCGTCTCGGTGCGGCGTTCGATAGCTTTTGTAATGGCTGGAATGAAATAGCGGGTTGTCTGAGCCATGACTTCATCGCCAAAGCCAAAGACGTTTGCCATGTTTACGAATGCCCGGCCGCCTTGCGCGCCGGCAATAATCTGAAAGAGCCTCATGCTCGCCTCGTTCAAGCCCCGCGATCAGAGGCTTGAATCGAAAGCCTCTAAGCGCCCCTCCATGCAAAACTATCCATACGCAACAACGCCACCCTTACGTCGAACTGACCAACACACCGCCCGAATCAATAAGCTGTTAATAAAGTCTACGGAGTTTTGGCGTGTTTCGCCTTAGCGATCCTTGCGCGGGGCCGCACAAGAGACACATTTCCGCAATGCGTGCTATTTTTGCGTCAGACTTTTGTGCCTTACTTCGAGCAGGGGAGTTGATCGCGAACCCATCTGAAGATCCGCACGGTCCGAACAGCATTGCAGGTTGCGGGACCTTGAGCATTTTCAGCAAAAATGTGAGCGGTTTTGCTCATCGAAAATTCAATAGAACAAAGAGTCAGAGCGCTTTCAGACCTCGGATTAAATCGAAAGCGCTCTATCTCGGACATCGACAATTGCAGGTGTGACAACTGAATCGGCAGCCCGGACGAACCTTACCCGCGATAGTCAACCCTATCAGGCCTTTGATCTGAACCTGTTCCAGCACACTGTCAGACTGGGAGCTATCGTACCCCGCCCACATACCGCGGGCGTTTTGGCATTGGTCCGTCACCGTGGTACATATCGCGCACGTCAGCAGTATGTGTTTCCCCGAGCATATCGTAACCTTCGGCGAGCCAACGATCCGCTGCGCGCTTGCCGATGTCGCGGAGATGTTCCAGAAACGCCCACTCCGCATTGAACTTGCTCGACGCGCCAAGTTCCGCCAACTCGTCGTGAGCTGCGATCGTGTGAATATTAACGCGCTTATAATCGTCCGCGCTCAGCTTGCCGTCGTCGATCAGGCGACGCACAAAGTCGATGGCGCGAAGCTCCTGCAGAAGACTGGAATTGAACGCGATCTCGTTGACCCGATTTTCAATGTCGCGCGCCGTTTTTGGTGCGCCTTTGCGAAGAACCGGGTTGATCTGAATGATGACGTAATCGCTGGTCTGCACGGCATCGTGAAACGGAAACAGGACGGGGTTGCCCATATAGCCCCCGTCCCAGTAAGGCACGCCGTCGATTTCCACCGCCTGGAACACAAGGGGAAGACAGGCGGATGCCATCACCACGTCTGCACTCAGCATCTCGCGGGAGAAGACTTTGGCACGACCGGTTTCCACGTTCGTGCACGAAATGAAAAGTTTAAGCCCATCGGTCGCGCGTAACTTGTCGAAATCCACCATGTCGACGACAAGGTCACGTAAGGGGTTGAAATTAAGCGGATTTAATTCATAAGGGCTTGCCACCTTGTTCAGCGCGTCGAACCATCGATAACCCGGCGAAGAATCCAGCGTCCAGTTGCCCATGAGCATGTCGAGCGGCGTGCGCTGGATAGGACTGTATTTCGCATTCTCGCTCACAGCCTTCCAGAATTTATAGAGCCGCTCGCGGCCTCCGTTGGTGCCGTTACGGGTTTGGCCATCGGCCATGACGACAGCGTTCATGGCTCCAGCGCTTGTTCCGCTTATGCCCTCAATCTCAAGACGCCCATCCTCAAGCAACCGGTCGATAACGCCCCAGGTGAATGCTCCATGGGAACCGCCGCCTTGCAGGGCCAGGGCAATTTTCTTTTTGCCGTTGCCGGACGTTTTTGTTTTGTCAGTCCGCGCGGGATTGCCTTTGTCTATTTTGGGATAGAAATCGTCCGGGGCGGCAACTTTGGGATTATTCGCGCCGTTGCTACCGTTCCCCATGCCGTGTTGTCCTGTCGATCGTGTGAATGAAGTGACGAGGATGCCTCTGCACCCGATTTTCCCAACGCTTTAACACGACACTCGTCTCATGCTCGGTAAAATAAGAAAAAACATATCGTTACCGGACGGCTGCTACCGGAACCGTAAGCGTGAAAACACGAATTGCGCGACCGGACCCGTTCCTGCCCGACTTCGACTGACACATTCCATTCTGGAAGTACCACCGCATGCCACACGCGGCGGTCGGCGCGACCGCCGGCCCCTCGCTCACGATCTTACCCGGACCCGACAGGGATGGCTCGACTATAAAACAGCCCAGCAAGCCAAACAGGATCCGCAGCAACACGACACCAAGACGGCACCAACATCCCTGTGTATAACTGCGGAAACGCGAGATGCCTCCGACTTCGGTGCGCGAACCCTGACAGGTCGTTTATTGCGTCCGTTTTGCGTTCTGCCAGTCCTGGAACTGCCTGAACAATTTTTTCCGCGCTTCTTCTTCGTCGGGGGTCAATTTTGTCGTGCCGTTCTTCTGCGACAAAAATTGCCGAAAGGCTTCCAAACTATTCGGCGACTGGCCGGGAGTCGGTGACGACGCTGCGGTTGAGAGAGATGCCGGTTGCGTCTGTTCCGCGGGAGGTGGAGGAGCGGAAACTTGCGACTTCCTCAGCCATTCCTCAGCCGCCGGGAAACGGACCCAGCCGGGGACCGGAGTTGCGAGATTGACTTCCTGCCACTTCGGATGACGCGGCGATTTTTGAAAGTCTTCGATGCGCGAGAAAAACGTGTCGACGAAACGGGCAACTTTGTTGTATCGCCACGTGTTTTTCTGGTGCCCGTAGGAAACCATGACCGAACCGACAGCCACCGTTTCAACTCGCGTTCCAGACGGAACGATGTCTGAGTAATCCTTATCGGTCAAAGCAGATGGAAAATAAACTTTTGCGAGCGTCGGCGTGTAGGGCAGAGGCACAAATTGAAGGTCGTCCTCAGCTTTCACGGCGGAGTAGAATTTCGCCGGTTTACCATAGACTCCTACTGCGGCTGCGATCTCGCCACGGCGAAGTTTTTCCAGCGCTACGGACGGATCGTCGAAAACCGGCTCGACAGAGATTTTCATCAGCTCGAAGATAATCGATGCGGTAACGGCAAACCCGCTTCCCTGCAAGCCAAAGTTGACCTTCTTACCGGCGAGGTCCTCGATACGGGTAACGTCTTTTTTGGCGAGCAGGTGAAATTCTTCGTTATAAAGCTTTGTGATGTATTGGATTTTGTTTTGCTTGCCGCCGAATAAATTCTGCTTTTCGAGATAGGCCAGCACGTCGGACTGGACAATTCCGATGTCCACGCCCTTAACCGAAAGCACGTCTTCGATGTTTTTCACCGATCCTTTTCCAAGGATCGCAAGGACGCGCAACTTACCCGGCTCATCGAGCACGGAACTGAGGTCGGAGGCAAACTGGATATAGGTTCCCGTGACCGTTCCGGAGACGACGCCAACGGTCGTGTCGTTTACATCCCGGTCGATGGCCCCGCGTGATCGCTCAATGGACGCACTTGCCGCAGCCGCCGACGACCGCGTTGCGTCTCGCCGTCGCACGGACGATGAATCAGCCTGGGCAAACGCCGAACTGGAACAACTGAGAATCAGTCCCATGACAATCCAGCCACGGGTTGAATATTGAAGCAATCCAAAACGCGGTTTACGGTTTGCGGGTCTATTGGACGCAGAATCGGACATCAAGCTAATTTCCATCTTACTCTCATCGTGAAAAGGATCGTGCTTCTTGTGAACCCTTGCCGAAGCGCTCGTGTGTTGGTTCGCGAGTTCGACCCGGTTTGCAACGTTTTTACATAGCGAACTTCTCAACCCTGGCTAAACTAGAAAACCTTTAGTTTCTGGTTCCCCTTAGATTTTGACGCTATTTCGATACTGTTGGTGAACTCAGTCGACCTTGGATAGAGGCACGCTAGCGGCTCCCGAGTTTTTGCCGTGCCGCGTCACTGCCCAGATTTGCCGCTTTTTCATACCAGAATTTAGCCGCTTTCGGATCGCCCTTCAGGCCCCGAACGCCTAAAGAGGCGAGCATCGCCGGATCGTAAGTTTGGCCCATGACGTAAGCGCCAGAGGCGCTGCCTTGATCTGCGAGATACTGAAACAGGAGACGCGCACCGGCAATGTCACCTTCCTGGAGCGTTTCGCGGCCCCGTGCCAACATTTCGGACTCCTGGTCCGGGGAAATAACCATGCGGGGTTTGCTCGGTGCAGGTGCAGCGGCAGGGCTTGGCCGATCCTGAGGAAGCGACGCTGTTTGCCCGGACGATGGTTCACGATTTGGCTTGTTGGACGGAGCCGGAACACGGGCTTCGACCGGCGGAGGCGGTGCGGTCTGCGCAGCCTCTTGCTGAGCAGTCTGCTTCTCGACGGGTAAATTCAGGCTTCGTAGAGCAGGCTCCGTCCTGGCAGGCGAGGCGACCGTTGTCGTGGTCGCCGGGATCGCGGGAGAGGAAGCCATCGGAAATGGCGAAGCAGTCCCCGATTGGGCCCGTGTCTCATTACCCGCTGCCGTCTCTCCAGCCGGTTTCGTATCAACGAGCTTCACGGGTTCGTTACTCTTTTTCAGATTCGCGAGCACGGCACTTGCAAAAGAGTTTGCCGGTGGACCGCTGTTTGGCGTGCCAAAAACAAACGGCTTCGGATTGGAGTCCGACGGGGACTTATCGGTGACAATCGCCGGTGCGATACCCGGTTGTGTCTCCACCGACTGTTCCGTTGGCGATGCGCGAGTGCGTTTATTTGAGGCTGGTGCCTGTGTTTGACCGGCGACGTCGTCTCCGGGGCTCGAGTATGCGGAACTCGTGTTCGGTTGCGAGCCGTTTGGCATTCTGATAACGGCGAAATAAAACACCGCTCCACCAGCAACGATCGCGAAGAAAAACGCGGCACCGACATAAGGCCAAATACCCGAAATCAAGCCCGAACGGGGCGGCTCGGCATAGAGCCGAATGCCTTCCGTCCTTTGAAACAGCTCGCTATCGGTTTGCTGGCTCGACTCGGCACCGTCAGTCGCGGTCAGCCGTTGCGCAAAATTTGCGCGATCGCGGTCAAGGGGGCTTGTGGGGCGCGTTCCGGAGATCTCCGGACTGACATTCAGCGAGCGGTTCGCTGGCCCGGAACCGTCAACGCCGCTTCTACGATCGGCAATCATTCCGGCGAGGGGATACAATAACTCTTCGCGGTCGGCATCGCTGCCTTTCGCATTGAGGGATTTCAGCCAGTCGAAAGGCCCCTCTTCCAGTTTGGACAGCGTCTCCTTTGTATCCTCGTAAGGCACCGGAACGAGCTTCGCTGCTTCTTCCCCGAGCTTTCGTGTCGATTTGCCGTTCACGAGGGCATCTAGGTCGAATTTTGTCGGCTTTTTCAAATCCTCGGCGGGGACAGACGTTTCTTCAAAGGGCGGACTCGCACTGGCGGGTTTGAAAGCGTGCGTCGTGCCGTTCACGTGTTTTTTATCGAGATCGTTTATGACACAAACTCCAAACCACAACTTTCCCCAAGCAGGGCTACCGGCAGTTTGTGGCGGTCTTTGGAACAAAATGCATTTGTTCCCCATTACAATGCAATTATTGTCGATAACTTCTCATAAATGTCTTAATCGGCTACTCGAAACCCGCATGTCAGTGTGGCGCTGAGTCCGGTTGCGTCTGCATCGCTTTCCGACTATACGCATGGAAACGCACCAGGGAGCAGGCAATGACCGGGATCTTGAGCACGTATTTGCCGCTCGTCATTTTCTTTGGTGTTGCGTTGTTCATCGGGTTGGCCCTGTTGATTGCGCCGTTTATCGTTGCGCCCAACAACCCGGATGCTGAAAAGCTTGCCGCCTACGAATGCGGGTTTCCGGCATTCGACGACGCCCGCATGAAATTCGATGTGCGCTTCTATCTCGTATCCATCCTGTTCATCATCTTCGATCTGGAAGTGGCGTTTCTGTTCCCCTGGGCCGTATCGTTCCGCGATGTCGGTGAATTCGGCTTCTGGTCGATGATGATCTTCCTTGGCGTTCTGACAATTGGCTTTATCTACGAGTGGAAGAAGGGCGCGCTGGAATGGGATTGATGAAACCGCCGTTTGCTCAGCCGCTTTATGATACGCCGGGAAAGTCAGCCGGGTTTTCCACAGCCGACGCGGGCGGGATCAACGACCAGTTGGCCGACAAAGGCTTTCTCGTCACGAGCACGGACGAGCTTGTAAACTGGGCGCGCACCGGGTCGCTCATGTGGATGACGTTCGGTCTGGCGTGCTGCGCAGTCGAGATGATTCAGGCGTCCATGCCGCGTTATGATCTGGAGCGGTTCGGCTTTGCGCCGCGCGGCAGCCCGCGTCAATCCGACGTTATGATCGTGGCCGGGACGGTCTGCAACAAGATGGCCCCCGCGATCCGCAAGGTCTACGACCAGATGCCAGAGCCGCGCTATGTAATCTCGATGGGCAGTTGCGCGAACGGCGGCGGATATTACCATTATTCGTATTCGGTGGTGCGCGGCTGCGACCGCATCATCCCTGTGGATATCTACGTGCCAGGCTGCCCGCCAAGCGCCGAGGCGCTGCTTTACGGCGTGATGCTGTTGCAGAAAAAGATACGGCGAACCGGCACCATTGAGCGGTGAGGTGAATGCATCTGCACTCAGGCAGAGTTTATACTTCCTTACGGTGACGATTCTGTTGCTTCTTTCGATTTACTCCTTCACGCACGGGCTTGAGCCACGGTTGGCGGTTGTCGGTACAATCCTCAGTGGCGGGCTTGTCTGGTTTGCGTTCAGTATGCTTTTGATAAGTGGAACTCGTTATGTGATCGGCATCTGGGCATTGAACACAGTTGCAATCTTATCGTTGATAGCATTCGTTGTCGTCTTTTTAGCCGCTACGGCTTGGTTGCTGGCGATGGGTAAAAGCTCTGGCGGTTACCCTTGGGGTCTTTTTGTTCCAGTTCTTGTGACGGTCGTAACCCCGACGCTTTTCGTGATTGCCCCAATCGGAGCCGTTTGTCAGCTTGCCATCTTTTTCGCCATGATGACTTACTACCTTGCTGGCCGCAAACTCGGGATACGACCATGATCGAAGGCGCAAAGCTCAACGCCCTTGCCGAGACCGCAAAGGCGGCACTCGGCGACGCGGTTTTATCGCAACGCATCGCTATCGGTGACGTGACGCTGACAGTGCATCGGGAGCGGATCGCGGATGTGGCTAAAATTTTGAGGGACGACCCCGCCCTGCGTTTCAGCCAGCTTCTCGATATCTGCGGAGCGGACTACCCCGACCGCGCTGAACGTTTCGAGGTCGTGTATCATTTCCTCAGCGTTCACAACAACACCCGTATCCGCATCAAAACTTCGACGAATGGCTCGGCGGCGGTGCCTAGCATCAATTCGATTTTTCCATCCGCGAACTGGTACGAGCGCGAAACCTACGATCTTTATGGCATCCTGTTCGACGGGCACCCGGACCTTCGCCGCATCCTGACCGATTACGGTTTCCAGGGCCATCCGCTGCGTAAGGATTTCCCCCTTACCGGCTTCGTGGAAGTTCGATACGACGAAGAGCAGAAGCGGGTTGTGTACGAACCTGTGAAGCTTACGCAGGAGTTCCGCAATTTCGACTTCCAAAGCCCGTGGGAAGGTGCCGAGTATGCGCCGCTGCCTGGCGATGAGAAGGCGTCCCTTTCCTGAACATGACCACGCCGGTCTTGGTCCGGCGTAACGAGGCACATGCATGGCTGACGGCAGTGACATGAAGGTGGCGGCGATTGCGGGATCGGGCGCAAATACCGAGAGTCGCAACTTCACGATCAACTTCGGTCCGCAGCATCCGGCCGCGCATGGTGTGCTGCGCTTGATCCTTGAGCTTGACGGCGAGGTCGTGCAGCGGGTCGATCCGCACATCGGGTTGCTCCATCGCGGCACCGAAAAACTGATCGAGTATAAGACCTACCTGCAGGCGATTCCTTATTTCGACCGGCTCGATTACGTCGCGCCCATGAATCAGGAACATGCCTTCTGTCTCGCCATAGAACGGCTGATGGGCATCGAGGTGCCGATCCGTGGGCAACTGATCCGCGTGCTCTACTGCGAGATCGGGCGTATTTTAAGCCACATCCTCAATGTGACGACACAGGCGCTGGACGTTGGTGCGCTCACGCCACCGCTCTGGGGATTTGAAGAGCGTGAAAAGTTGATGGGCTTTTACGAGCGCGCGAGCGGCGCGCGGTTGCATGCCAATTATTTCCGGCCCGGCGGCGTGCATCAGGACCTCACACAATCACTCATCGACGATATCGAAGCATGGTGCGATCCGTTTCTGAAGGTGCTTGCGGACATCGACCGGCTGCTCAGCGACAACCGCATCTTCAAACAACGCAGCGTCGATATCGGTGTCGTCAGTCAGGCTGATGCATTGGCTTACGGTTTTACTGGCGTCATGCTTCGCGGGTCGGGCGCGGCCTGGGACTTGCGCAAGAGCCAGCCTTATGAATGCTATGCCGACATGCAGTTCGATATTTGCATCGGGAAGAACGGTGACAATTGGGATCGTTATCTGATCCGCATGGAAGAGATGCGCCAGTCGGTTGCGATCATGAAACAGGCCATCGCGAAGCTTAACGCGCCGTCGGGCAAGGGGCCCGTAGTGTTGCCGAACAACAAAGTGTCTCCGCCACGGCGCGCCGAAATGAAGCGCTCCATGGAAGCGACCATTCATCACTTTAAGCTTTACACCGAGGGCTTTCGTGTGCCCGAGGGCGAGGTTTATGCTGCGGTCGAGGCCCCAAAAGGTGAATTTGGCGTCTATCTCGTGGCCGACGGATCGAGCAAGCCCTATCGATGTAAAATCCGGGCGCCAGGATATGCGCACCTTGCCGCGATGGATTTTCTTTGTAAGGGCCATATGCTGGCTGATGTGAGTGCGATCCTTGGCAGCCTCGATATCGTGTTCGGTGAAATCGACCGTTAGTTGCACGGCGTCCCATGCCTGGTTCGAGCTTCGACTTCATTGTGATCGTGCTTGTTGCGCTACGAGGGAGACCCCCTCTCCCCGACGGGATAGGGGTTAAGACCGCATTCCTTCTCGTGAACGAAAACGCGAAAGCGTTTTTGCAAGTAAATAGATGGCGCGCGTCTGTGACGGGGAGACGGCGCGTCGGGTCGAAGCCCCTTCCCCGGGGAAAGGGCTGGGTGAGCGGGGCCTTTACGGCAAGCTTTGCTATTTGATATCAAGTATCGTGATCTGGATGCTGATAGGACTGGATGTCCACATAACCATTCGTTGGCGTGCGTACCGGTAAAGCTGCGATGTCCGCAAGCCAAGCGGGCCGCCTTTCGGAGAAAAGCTGGATGGTTGGCAAGATACATTCCGACTTGTCTAGTCTAGCCTGACCGGCAGTGCAGAGGGGTATCCATACAAATCCCACATTGTGGATTGTGAGTCCGAGGTCCGTTCGATGGCAACTGTGAAATGGGTCGGACCTCGGAATTGTCGCATTTTCAGGAATTGCACTCATTCGCCGATCTTGAAGCTTACGCCACCATAAACGGCAAGATGGGATGTGCCATAGCCGAGCACGGTCTGATATTGCTGGTTCAGCAGGTTGTCGCCGCGCACATAGGCTGTAACGCCCGGCTTGAGGTCGTAGCTTAACTTTGCGTTAAGCAGGACGTAATCCTGCAACGGCACATCCTTGGACGGGAAGATGTCGAAGTTCGTATCGGTTGTGTCGAGGGCGATCCGTGCGGTGACATTGGCCTTCACCTTGTCGAAGAAGACGGCATCAGCACCGAGCGTGATTGCGTTGCGAGGTACGCGCACAACCCGTGTGCCATCGTCTTTGCGGGCATCGGTGTAGGTGTACGATGCGGAAACTGCAAACATCGGCGAGATGATCGCGCGGCCTCCAAGTTCCACACCCTCACGCTGGGTGGTGCCAGCTACATTAAAATAATTGCCGATAAACTGGTTCGGGTTGGTGAACCGGAACTGGATCTCGTTGTCGGTGTCGAGCTTGAAGTATGTAGCGCTGAGCGTCAGCTTGCCATTCAGGAACTGCTGATCCACGCCCACGTCGAAGCTCCTGCTCTGCTCCGGCGTAAGTTTCGCGTTGCCGAGGGTTGGATCAAACAATTCGAAGAGGCTTGGCACGCGAAAGCCGGTCCCATAACTCGTGCGAAGTTTCGAGCCGGTTTCAGCGAACGTGTACGCCGCAGTCAACCGATAGGTGTCGAAATCGCCAAACGTGCTTTGTTGATCGTGACGCGCACCAGCGGTGAGCGTCAGTCCTTTAATCGGATCGAAGGATGCCTGACCGAAGACGCCGGTCAGATCCTGCTGGCGGCGTAAGCCTGGGGCGGCACTTGTCGTTGCGCCGTTGTCTTCGTAATCGGCACCAGCCAGCACGGAAATCTGGTCGCTGAGCTTGGCGACGCCCTGATACTCGGCCTTGACACGGTCGCCGTTGAAAAAACCTGGAAAGTCGCCGAAGTTTTTCCGGCGGTTTTCCAGCCCCTGTATGGCAAACGTGTTGACGAACGCGCCGTCGAACAGCTTGACTTCCGTCCCGACACGGCCCGCACGCTGTGACGTGATTGTGCGGTTGGCAGGGTTTCCGTCCGCAAGCGCGAAGGTGTTCGGATCAAACCCGTCGAACTTCACGTCCGCATCCACGGATCGCATGGCGAAAAACACCTTCACGTCGTTGCTTAGGCGATATTCGCCATTGCCGGATACAGTGAGGTTGCGGTAACCGTCCGCTTCACGATTGCCATTCTTCTCGTCGGCAGCCGAAAACCCGTCAGAGCGCACGCCCTGCACCGTGAACCGGATATCGCCCGCCGATGCGCCGTATCCGACGCTGGCCGCCGCTCTTTGCGTATTGTATGCGCCTGCTTCTACGGTGGCGCTCGACGTGACGCCCTGCGCCGCTCGCTTGGTCTGCACCGTGATGACGCCACCCACCGCGTTGCCACCGTAAAGGGTGCTTTGCGATCCTTTCAGGACTTCGATGCGCTCGATATCGCCGACAAGAAGGTTTTCGAACGCCACCGTGGTCTTTGGCGCGGCGGTGTCGGAAATGTCGATCCCGTCGATGTAGACTTTGACGTACTCGGCGGTGGCACCTCGGATGCGAATGCCGGACGTGGAGCCGGGCGGGCCATTCTGCGTGAAGCTGACGCCGGGGAGTTGTTCCAGGTAGTCCTTGAGGTAGATGCGACCCTGGGCTTGAAGGTCGCTTGCTGTCAACACCTCCACTGACGAACCGACTTTCGCGGCGTCCGTTGGCGTTCGATTGGCTGACTCAATGGTGATGCCTTCGAGAGCCGTTGTGCTGGACTGGGCAAAAACAGCGTTCGCACCAGCGGCGCAGATTACCAGGGCTGCCACCGCGCCACCGACTTTGCCTGGATGTCGTCCTCGCGAAGGCGGGGACCCATGTGCGAATGTCCACTGAACCTGGCAAAGTGCCTTTCGCGGTGGTGTGATTTGCCGACACGTCAAGTTGCCGTCATGGCCGGGCTTGACCCGGCCATCGATAAGCATAAGTCTGAGTAAAAAAAGTAAATATCCTTTTATACTGGATGGCCGGGTCAAGCCCGGCCATGACATACGCGCGTTCTTACGAAATTGTCGTATTAAGACGAATAACGGCGCAATCGAACTAAACTTAATCAACATCACGCAACTTCCCGTTCCGTTTCAAGCTCAAGAAACAGTGAGAAAGCGCTGGAAACAGCAGCTTTTGGTTTGCGCTCAAGCCGCCAGCGGCATTCGCACAAGCGAAAGCTGCGGCAGCGAAAAGCGCACCCAATCATGGACCGAGGTTATTCAGTCATACCGTCAGCCAAACAGACTCCGTCGCAGCACTTTTCACCAGTGATGCCGCCACAACGGTGGTCCGCTCCATCACGCACCTCGCATGACGAATGGGCGACGCACTGCTGGCAGGTCTCCTGGCTCACGGCTCGAACGCTTTCCTCACCTTCCCGGCGCGCGTGTCTGTTGCGCCAGTGGTGAACGAGGTCAGCTCGCCGTTTACAGTTGCGAGGGCAGCCGCGGCATGGGGCTTAAAGCCCGCACCGCGTTCCCTATTATCCCGAGGCGTCTCCGCATCGGGAACCATCAGTGCGAGAAAGACATCACGGGCCAGCCATAGTGTCAACTTGGCGCGACGAACGGCTTAACGTTCCGTTAACGATTGTGGCTCGTTTGCATCGCCACCGGAAGGCGACCGTACCGCCGCGGCGCTTTGGGACGCGGGCGCAAGAAATGCGCGGAGAGGCTCAAGGAGTGCTTTCGATCCGCCTAACGCGAGGTGATCGCCGTCCTCATACAACACCTCGCCATTTCTGATCGCGAAGCAATCCTTAGCATCACACATATGAGGAATCGGCCAGAACACCTTCACGTTCAGATTTTGTGTCGCAACGGTTTGAAGAACCTCGTTTACGCGTTCTTGCCTTTTTTCTACCTGTTCGCGTTTAATCGATGAGCAGCGTTGATCGCTTAAACCAAAATTTCTAAAAATTGCCGCACAATTTCTTGGGTTTTGTTTGATTTCCGGAGCTTGCGCCAGCAAAACAACTTTAGCGCCTGTTGCTGTTATCTCCGTTACTGTCCTGGTTAATTGTCGAAGAAAAACTTCTCTTACTGACATCTGGCCAGAGCCTTTGGGCATGTCATCGGCCACGAACCGACCACTTGCACGCCGTTCGAGGCCATAGGGCGTTTTGTCAAAATATGTCCATCGTGCCACGATCATGACGGTTCGAGGTTTCCGCCGGGCAATCTCGTTCATAACCGCGATCTTCATCTCTCGACAATGAAGCGCCAAGACGGTCTCATTTGTTGCAAGGTAAGTTGCGCCTAAAACAGGCTGACATCCGGGATGTATGAAAAGCGTCCCACTCCGGTAAATTTTCGAAAGTTCGTGAATATAATTTTCGCTATGTGAGTCGCCCCATAAGACGAAGTCGCCTATGTCGTCGTCAGTTGCCAAACCGATATGACAATACTGTACGCCTTGCAGGATCTTCACAGGTGACGAACATGTCTTCTTCCAAGCCTGTTTATTGCTAACTGGAAGCAACGGCTGGACCTCAGCCGCGAACCGCCACGGAGCGCCGTTCTGCTTTTGGAAAAAACCTCCCCCAACACATAACACAACGGCGCTCGCAACTCCGAGTATTGCCGGATAAATCGGCCAGCGTCGATACGATGGCGAGATCGGCTGCGATGACGCAATCTTCGAAGCCGGACGCCGCCTGAATGGCGTTTCAATACAAAAATACGAAAAAATCGATAGGGCGAGCGCTGTCGTGACTGCAATCAGAGTTTCAACCGTCGTAAGCTCACGGGCAAAAACAGCTTGTGGCAGCGCGATCGCAGGCCAGTGCCAGAGGTACAGTGAATATGAGATCAGACCTATGAACACGACAGGCTTCCACGAAAGAATGGCACCAACGGACGTCCGGACGCCGCTTTCCCCATAGATCAGCAGAACTGCACCGAGGACGGGAGGAACTGCTGAAAGACCGGGGAACTGCATTTCCTTATAATAGAAAAATGCCGGCACGAAGATAAGAACAAGCCCGACAAGGGAGAGGGCCAACGCGACCCGCTTGTTCGTGATCTCCGGTGTGAAGCGAAACGCTAACAGCGCGCCAGCAAGCAGTTCCCAGGCCCGTGACGGCAAATGGTAAAACGCGCTGCGTGGCCAGATTTCGCTCAGTATCTGAGAGCAAACGAGGGAAAGAACCAAACCTGCGAAAATAAATAACGCCTGGCGTTGCCGAGGAACGAACGTCACCAACAACAGGAGCAGCACCGGCCAGATAAAGTAAAACTGCTCTTCGACCGCGAGCGACCATGTATGCAACAAGGGATGATCCTGATTCCAGGCATCGAAATATCCTGCCGCGCCCGCGAGCCGAAAATTTGCAATGAACAAGACCGTGTAGATGACCGCTTTACCTGCTTCGACAAGCGGTTGTGGAAACAGCACCAACCAGCACAGGCCCGTCACGACAAGCAGCATAAAAAACAGCGCAGGCAGAATGCGCCGCGCGCGACGCGCATAAAAATTCCAGAACGAGAACGTTCCGGCGTCGTGCTCCTGCAGAATGATCGACGTAATCAGATACCCTGAAATCACGAAAAAGATGTCGACGCCGATAAATCCGCCAGGGAAATAGTCGCCACACGCGTGGAACAGCACCACGCTCGATATGGCGATGGCGCGAAGCCCATCGATTTCGGGACGATATTTCATTGGTTTTGACGCACTCGATAAGGATCGATCAATTTTGGAGAGTGATAGGGGTAAGGCCATGACGCACAAGACACAAGCCCAAGTTCTCAAGAGTTTTCCGCGAAACCGTCACAATTAAGCGACACGCGCCATGAGAAAGGCAGTTCACAATCGTAGGCTGCCCATGCTAGGCACGGAGCGGGCGGGCTGTTGGGGCTGCTTCGTCGAAAATGAAACGGGATTGAGTGTCATGGGAAGCAGTCGCGAAGCAGTGATCCAGGAAGATACGACGGTGGTCGGCAAAATTCGCAACTGCCGCCAGATCGAGATTTACGGCTATGTCGAAGGCGACGTGGTGGCGGACTCGGTGATCGTGCGTGAAAAGGGCCGCCTGCACGGTACGGTGAAAACCGGCACCGCGGATGTGCTGGGCACGCTCCAGGGCGACGTGTCGGTCAAGAGCCTGATCACGATCCGCAGCACCGGCTCGGTGAACGGTCACGTGCGCTACGGCCAGCTTGCCATGGAAATGGGCGGCGATCTCAGCGCCGAACTTCGCAACGCGCCGCCGCGTCTTGCAGGCGACCTCAATCTCACCGTCATGCGCGGCAAATCCGTCGAAGTGACCACAGAAGACCTGACCGCGTTCGATCCCGACGACGATGCGGAGCACCTCACCTACACGATTTCGAACATCATTCACGGTCACATCGCGCGCGTGAAGGAAAAAGGCACGCCGATCCGGAATTTCACCCAGGCCGACATCGAGCGCGGCCAGATCATCTTCGTGCACGACGGATCGAGCAACGAAACCGCAACCTTCGATGCCACGGTGTCCGATGACGATGGGGCGACATCGGGTGCCGCGCAGACTGTGACGATTACGGTTCGTGCGGGACGTTAGAGTTTGTTGTGTGCGCCTAATTTCTTGATCGCGGACGACAGCCTTTCTATGGTTCACGAAATTCGCGGCGTGACGCGACAGCACTCTCTCTCATTTCTAAGACAAAGCAGGTTCCCATGCGCCCGTCCAAACGCCAGCCGGACGATCTTCGTCCCGTAAGCTTGCAACGCGCCTTTTCGCATCATGCGGAAGGGTCATGCCTTATCAAATTCGGCAACACCCACGTGCTGTGCACGGCGAGCCTTGAAGAACGCATTCCGCCGTGGCTGAAGGGCCAGGGCAAGGGCTGGATCACCGCCGAATACAGCATGCTGCCCCGCGCAACCAAGGAACGGACACGGCGCGAAGTGACGCAGGGGCATCAATCGGGCCGCAGCCAGGAAATTCAGCGACTCATCGGGCGGTCGCTTCGCGCGGTGGTGGATTTGGTGGCGCTTGGCGAGAAGCAGATCACGGTCGATTGCGATGTGCTTCAGGCGGATGGCGGAACGCGGACGGCGGCGATCACCGGATCATGGGTCGCGCTGCACGACTGCTTTCAGTGGATGCGCGCCCGCGACATGATCAAAGATAATGTCATGAAAGATCAGGTCGCGGCGATCTCCTGCGGTCTTTATAAAGGCGAGCCGGTGCTCGACCTCGACTATCCTGAGGATTCCGACGCCGACGCCGACGCGAACTTCGTGTTCACCGGCAAAGGGCATATCGTCGAAATTCAGGCCACGGCGGAAAAAGGCGCGTTCACCGACGAGCAGATGGCCGCGTTGACGGCGCTCGCGAAAAAAGGGATCGCCGAGTTGGTCAATCTTCAGAAGCTGACGATCCTGTAGAGATGCCGGGCGAGTTCGGCGACGATCGCGTTGAGGACGAGCATTCCGCCGGGTGTCGCGCGGACGGTTATGCCGAAGCCGCGCGCGGGACCGCGCTCGACGACGAGTAAGCCATCGGCGACGAGGGGGTGCAGGCAGGTTTCGGGCAACGCAAATCCGGTGCGGTTTCGCAGCGCCTCAAGGGATACTCCTTCGCGAAGACGCAGGCCCATCATCAACATTTCCTCCGCCTGCTCGCGAGCGCTGACCGGCGTGATCGATGCACCAAGGCCGTCTGAAGACGCAGCATCATGCCACGCTTGTGGGGCGCGGATCGCGGCGGTCGCGCATCTTTCGCCTTCGATCACCACGCGGCCATGGGCACCCGGGCCCACACCCACATACTCTCCATACCGCCAATAGGTCAGATTGTGACGGCTTTCGTGTCCGGCACGTGCGTGATTGGAGACCTCGTAAGCGGGCAACCCAGCGGCATCGCAAAGACCCTGCGTCAGCTCATAAAGCCCGGCTGCGGCGTCCGCCTCGGGAACGCGAAGCCGTCCGCGCTTTTCCAGATCGAAGAACGCGGTCTCTGGCTCGATGGTGAGCTGATAGAGTGAAATGTGGCTTGAGGCGAGCTTGAGCGCGTCCGTGAGTTCGTGACGCCACTCATTTTCAGTTTGTCCAGGCCGCGCGTAGATCAGGTCGAACGAGAACCGGTCGAAGGTGCGCGCAGCGACCTCAAGCGCTTTCCGCGCCTCGGCAGCGGTGTGAAGCCGCCCAAGGAATCGCAACTGATCGTCATGAAGCGACTGAATGCCGACGGAAACACGGTTCACCCCCGCCATTCGATAATCGCGAAAGCGGCCAGCCTCGACGCTCGAAGGATTTGCCTCAAGGGTGATCTCGCAGTCCGACGTGACAGGCCATAAACCAGCGATGCCGTCCAGGATCGACCCAACGCCAGCGCCGCTCATGAGCGACGGCGTTCCGCCGCCAAAGAAGACGCTGGAAATGACGCGCGGTCCGCTGGCTTCCCGATAAAAGCGAAGCTCGCGCCTGATGGTGCCGACAAACTCCGCTTCGGTTAGGGTTTGCCGGGCGTAGGAATTAAAATCGCAGTATGGACATTTCGCCTGACAATAGGGCCAATGAACATAGACCGCGAGTTCGGGATGCGTTTGTGCGATCAAGGGAGCATCGTTACTTCCCGCCTGATTTTCCATTTTCGCGTCCAGGATTGGCGCGCCGTCAGTCGATGGCGGCTGCCTTGAAGGCTGCGAAGGCTTTGGCTCGGTGACTGATTGCATCTTTTTTTTCGGGGTCCATCTCGCCAAAGGTCTGGATGTAGCCGTCCGGAACGAACATGGGATCGTAGCCAAAGCCTCGGGTCCCTCGCGGCGGCCAGATCAGGGTCCCCCACACGCGGCCCTCAAAAGATTGGGACTCGCCCGCCGGACTTGCAAGGCAAAGAACGCAGATGAACGATGCTTGCCGTTGCGCTGCCTCGGTCGCGCCCTTGGCTTGCAGGTCGGCTTCGACCTTCTGCATGGCGCTTGCAAAATTGCGCGGTTCGCCTGCCCAGCGCGCGGAATAGATGCCTGGTGCACCGCCAAGCGCGTCGACCGCCAGCCCCGAGTCGTCTCCAAGAGCGAACTCACCTGTAAACGATGCGGTTTGCGCGGCTTTCAGGTGCGCGTTCTCCTGATAGGTTATGCCCGTTTCGTCAATCTCCGGCACTCCGAGCTGACCGGCCCCGACAATGGGTATGCCACAGGCTGCGAAATACGTCTCAAATTCCGCAAGCTTGCCCGCGTTATGTGTCGCGATGACGAGGCGTCGCCCGCGCTGGATTTTGGGTATCATCATCGTGCCTGCTTATCTTGAAAACGGGCGCGTCGCGCGAGCTTGAGAGAAACCGCGGCGCATGCAATAAGTTACAAAGTTGAGGGTCCCCGCACACTCGGGGACGAACGTTAAACGGTTATAAACGCTCTCTTATCTCGATCTAAAACACGTTCATCTTCGCGTCTTTCACCGATGGCACGGTGCCAACGATATCCCAGAATTTCTTTAGGTCGGCACGATTACGCGGGCTGTCTCCAACCCCGATGTTCAAAGGCATGAAATCAGGCGTGGTAATGCCTGCGATGGACGGGCGCAGGCCGTACTTCAAAAGATTTTCCTGCATTTTCTTGCTTTTCGCCATTTTTAGAAACGCCTTTGCGGTTTCATTCGCAGGTGTTCCTTCCTTGGCGATAATCGTCGCGGGGAAGTTACTGAGAATGCCAATGGCCGGATAGATGACTTCCACTTCAATGCCGTTCTGGGACGCCGCCCTTTTTATTTCCGGGACATACGACTCGTAAGTGAAGATGGCCAGATGTTCTCCGCCGACGCCCTGCGGCGATTGAACGAATGTATCCTTAACCTGTGACGAGCTTTCCACGTCGAACTTGATGGTCGCCATGAAATCCTTGAGAGACTTTTCCCCAACTTCGCTTTCCTTGGTGCCAAGCGCTTCGTCGACCTCTTTCGCCGTGGTTGCATCGAAGGCCGAATAGACACAGGTCACAAACGCAGACTGCCCAGAATTGGACGTGGACATTTCCAGGGTCAGGCGGCTGGTGGCTGGCAATTTCGTGGTCTGGCCTGCCTTTAGAATGCGCCCCAGGCGACCCTTGGTTGCAACGGTTGCGAGGTCGCCACAGGACAGCGCATCCGCTGGCTTCTTATCGAGAAAGGTGCGCGCAGCATCCAGCTTTTCTTTCCGCCCAACGATCACGATGGGCGAGTAGGCGAGATATGTGGCTTTATTCTTGTCGAAGGCCTCGGCACGTAAGGCAGCCACGTCACTGCCTAAAACAATGATGTCGCAGTTATCACGATTGTTCAGGTTCCAGTTTTCCACCAGAACGCCGGACCCGTTGAACACAAGGTCGTTATCTCGAACGGTGACGGCTTTCTCCGACTCCTTGAATGCTGGAATGACCTCTTTTTCGAGCCAGTTCTTAACTTCGTTGGCGGCGCAGACTTTTAGCGATCCCGTCGCCTTGTAAATGCGCGACGAAAACTGGTCCGTTGTTCGCTTCCATAACTCACTAAATTCGAAACCGCCCGCATAAACATTGCTGGCGGAAACCAACAAACAGGCCATTGCCGCCACAACAGGGCGCATAAAAATCATCATGAACTATTCTCCCTAGCCGAACTCGATCTAGAGAATGTCACGTTCAGTAGCAACACCTGCGCAACAAACTCTATTTAACTTCCGATGTAATTGGTTCGATCTTACAGGAGGTCAAGAGGCGTAAATTATGGTAGCGCTGGTTTTCCACTGGTAATAACTCTCTCATTTTCAGGAAACTCTGGGGTATGCCTACGCCCTTCTAGCATGACCACCCTTGAGGCGGCCATCCAGAGAAACAGTTCCGTAGAAGGCCAATAGGCTGGATGGCCGGGTCAAGCCCGGCCATGACACTACGCTGTTAAAAAACGAAAAAACCCTAATAGTTGATCACTGATCGAACGCCAATCACGGCAGCGTCCTTGATCGAGGTCGCCCCATTGACGTCCCGTGGATTTGCCACGTTGCCGCCCGGGTGCCAGATGTATTGGAAATCGGGCTGAATCACCCAACCGTCCGCGAGCTTGGCCTGATAGGTGATCTCAAGCGCCATCTCATAATCGCGAACTGGCTGCGGATTTCCTAACTGAATGGCATCGCGGTCCGCTCCGCGAGCGCGGTCGGAGATCCTGCCATACGCCAACCCTACGCCGAGAGTGTCATCAGCCCGCTCAGGGATTATACTGCTGAAGGTGAACCCGCCGTCGGCATAGAAGTCGATGAGGTTCTGATCGCCTGGACTGGCGGATACACGCAGGAACGATGCGATGCCCTTATCGGCGGCAACGCCAGCGGGGCGATAAAACTGCTGATCGATGACTGCATAGACGCCCTGATTGCCGCTTATACGCGCCGCCCTTGCACCGGTAATCACCAACGAATCCCCGTTGCGATCAAAACGCAGATCGTCAAAGCTTCCAAAGTGCGCCCAACCGCCGAATTTCAGCGTCGTTGCGAGGCCGGTTTCTTTCTTACCCTGGTTCAGTTTATATTGACCTTCCGCGATCACGAACGGTGGGTCATTCAGGCGGAAGTTTGTGCCTGTCCGGTTAAGCCGCTGCGGATCGCCGTTCTTCCCTGCCGGGTCACCGTTGAAGACGCCGACCAACGCCGTAAGATTGTCGTTAATGTCATATTTTACGCGAACACCCGGCGTTGCAAAAGGATATGCCGGCCCGCCTCCGGGCAAATCCGCGGCTGTGATAGCAGGCCAGCCGAACGTACTGCCGACGAAAACGCCAGCGAACGCGCTTGTGATAAACTCTGTGTCCGCCGCGATCTGTCCCACACGCACCGAAACCTTGCCAACTTTCTGCTCAACCCACAGTTCCGAAAGACGTGTCGAAGGATTGGCCTCGATATTGGTCACGCCTAGCAACCCGCCTGTGTAATCCTTGCTTATTGTTCCGCCGTGAATCTGAAAGGCGTTGGCGTGGAACGTCAGGTCTTTCTGGCCTGAAATTTTTTCCAGGTCGGCATCGATGACAAGTTCAGCCCGCCCGTTTGCCGCAGTTCCCAGTTTCAGGCCACCGGATCGGTTGCTCCAGACTTCGCCGATGTAGTTCACACCGAAGTTGATACCCTGCTCCGAGAGTTGCTTGCGGGCACCATATGGATCGCCGTTCTGGGGCAGGCTCTTTGCGATGGAATTGGTTGGAATACCGTCCTTGTCATATGGCGCGTCGTCGTCCGCCACGGCGGGATGACTCAAGAAAACAACGGACAGATGAATGCTTGCGATGGCCCATACGCGCCTGATGTTCGCCAGGTTGAACGGCTGGGTGTTCGAAACTGTCTTCAATGACGTGCTCAAGTCAGCCCCCGTGATTCCGCCTATACGCCAGCCGACTACATCGTTTTTATTGACTGCACAACATCTATCTTTTCAGTTTATTATAGTTCTAACCTGTTTGACGCGGTGGGATTAGTTCCAGTGCTGGGAGTGTGACCGTAGGACGGCATGGACATGGGTCATACGTCCGCGGCGAACCTCTGACTCTTTTGAACAGGGGAGGAGTCAAAGCCGCGTTGGGTTCCGGCTGCTACCGGCCTTCTTTCTCGACGCCCGGAAATCGGGTCGGATGCCCTGATCGCACCATTGACAAAAGCCCTGACCGTGGATCCTTGAACACTTTGGTCTGGCCAAGTTGCCCCGCATTCCCCGGCAAACCGCCGAGACATCGGCGCGGCGGTTTGCCGTTGTAGCTCAGCGCCCAAACGCGCATGGCACCGACCGTGCTCTGATCTTTGGTCACTTTTGTCATTTCCGGTTTGCGTAGATAGCACCATCCATCAAACGGTCTGCCCTGCGCTCCCGCAATATCAAAGTAATCGGCGATATTGGCCTCGAATGACGCTGTGGTTGGCCGATGGGTATTCGGAAGCCATATATAAATAAATACATGAGAAGCGTCCGCCTGACGCTGCGGGAGTTGAATTTTCTCCAAGTCCGGGATATTCAACGAAGTGAATTGTCCCGCCAAAGTCTCTAATTTCTCATGAAAATAGTCAACGCTCTGACTGGATGCCGTGTGCCATTGGCTTAGGAGACTGATTGCAATCCATAAAGGCAGAACCTTCATCGCGCCTCCAACCCTGTTGGCTACCGGGATTTTTTACAGCCATTCATCAGAGTGTACACGATTTGCGCGGGTTTCCAAGGTTATCGTCCAGTGGTTGGGTCCGGCTTAAGAAACGGTTTCAGGTCCTGCAGAGGCGTGGAAGTCCCCGGCTGCTGCTGTGTGGGCGTCGGGACTTTATAAGCTTGTGGCGGTGCTGGCTGCTGCAGATTCAGTTCCGCTGCTTCGATATAACGACCGGGGCAGGGTGTTTTGGGGCCCACAATATATCTGACCTCAATGTCCCGGTAAGCGACGTTAACGCCTTCCGTGCCGTAGGTCGTTGTCCCGAACAGCATGTTTTTGGTAAGCAGGCAGTAGCCGTTCGTGAGATACACCTGCTGTCCCGCGAACTTGATCAATCTTTCAGCAAAACTGCGCCCGATGCGGTCGAACGTCATGACGGGGTTCGATGACGGCCAGATGAACAGGAATCGAAAACGGTTTCCTGGTAGCGGTGTCACGTTGGTCAACGCCGCGTCCCGCTGGGTCTGGGCCATATCGAACAACTCGTTCATGGACTTCGGATCGATTGTGTTGATGATCGCCTTCGTCTGGTCGATTGCCCGCGCTGGAATCGCAAACGAGACGCCCGCAAGACCGACAATCAAGATGCTTCTTATCAGTGAATTTGATTTCATGGGGCAATGGTGGGGTGGCTCGGGTTGATCGTCAATGAATTCTGCCAAAACATCGTCGAAATCCAGATGATTAAGTGCACGCGGCAATCGACAACCGGTTTTTTTTGACGTAAGACAATGTCATTCCAGAATGAACGGCGCGGCAAGTCTCGTGCTTTTGTGCGGGCGCCGACACGTTTTTTGCCGTTCGCGGTTAGGGTCTCAGACAATGAACATTATACAGACGCTCGAAAAAGAGCAGATGGATCAACTTGAAGCCAAGCGGCGCATTCCGACGTTCGCGCCGGGCGACACGGTCCGCGTGAACGTTAAGGTCGTCGAGGGAACGCGCGAGCGTGTTCAGGCCTATGAGGGTTTGTGTATCGCGCGGTCGGGCGGGGGCCTGAACGAAAGTTTTACTGTCCGCAAGATCTCCTATGGCGAAGGCGTCGAGCGCGTTTTTCCGCTTTATTCGCCAAATATTGACAATCTCACCGTCGTTCGTCGAGGCAAAGTTCGCCGGGCAAAGCTTTATTACCTGCGCGGGTTACGCGGAAAAGCGGCTCGCATCGTGGAGAGGACGGATGCGCGTGCGAAGGCTTTGAACGCCGAGTTCAAAGGTTTCAAACGACCAAAGGGCAATCCGGACGACCTGAAGCTGATCGACGGCGTCGATGAAGCTCTGATGAAGCGGTTCGCCGACATTGGCCTCATCAAATTCGAGCAGTTCACGACCATAACTGACGAAGAAGTCGAGTGGCTCGACGATCAGTTCAAGCTCAACGGTCGTTTCGAGCGCGAAGACTGGCCGGGACAGGCTACAAAGCTGATGGCAGAAGCGTCGGCGAACGAAGTACCCGCGGCCGAGAAAGTCGATAAAAAAGCCGAGCGGAAAAAACGTCTGGCTGCCCGCAAGAAATAACCGCACGGCGGATGATGACGGCAAGCTGATCGCTCAGGGTTTGCGAAGGCGAAATCAGGTGTTATGGGCATCAAGTTTATAGCCATCGTGTTGAGCCTGACGGCAGGATGGGACGCTTTCACCACCTTTCTGGGGGTTGCTGGTTTCTTTGATTTTCCCATCAACACCAAGCTCAACCCCGCACAGTTCTGGTTCGTGCTGGTCGTCACAATGGTTGTGTTCGGCTTCGTCATTGCCACACACTACATCTGGAGCTTGAAATCGGATGATATCACGGTCCTGATCCTGAAAGGCGCTTGGGCGGTATGCGTCGTCATCGATCTGTTTACAACGTGGGCCGGGACGAAACGGTTTGTTTTTCCAGACAGCGATAACGATTTTGGCCAGGGCGGCGGGCTTCTCGTCGTCACGGGGCTCATCGTTGCATCGACGATACTTCTGTCGCGGCTCATTCTTGGCAAAGATCTCAAGGGTCGACCATTTCTCTTCTGACAGCCGTTATGCCCGAGCCTGGCCTTTTCACGGCGCGTGATAATTAAGCCGCGCTTCATCACGTTTTACTATCCTCGGTCAAAATGTGGCAATCTGCCCCCAGAACGCCTAAAAGCTTATGGTATCAACGAAAGTAGAGTATGGCTGGAAATTCGGCTGGAAACTTGCATAGACGTGCATGCAAGATATCCTGTTAAAAAGGGCATGATCGCGACAACGGTCCTGTCGCGTTCTGGGGGATGAATGGAAGCAAGTTTAGCTCACTCGTTGGCAGACGAGAAAGGCGTAGAGCCAGAGGATGACCATGGGGCTTATCGTCACGCGCAGACGCTTGGCGAGCAGGAAAGTATCTGGTTCAAGCTTTCGATGCTGGCGAAAGAAGAAAATCCGCTCCAGAGCCTCACCCGTCTCAGCGCGAAGATGGGCGGATTTGTCCGCATCAATCTCAAGGACGAGCGCATTTTCATCCTCTCCGAGGTTGAGCATTTCAAGCACGTGCTTGTCACGAACGCAGACGCCTACGGCAAATATTTCGATGGGCTGACACCGATCTTCGGCAAGAGCATGATAACGGTCGACGGTGCTTTGTGGCAGAAAATACGCATGCCCCAACAAGCAGCCTTCACCCCGAAAATGTTCAGTGAGTATCTGCCTTATCTGTTGTCCTCGGTGCAGGACAAGTCACAGGATTTTGGGCGTTTCGCCGATAGTGGCGAAACCATCAACATGTTGGAGGAGACCTGGGGTCTTGCCGCGAGCATGATCTGCAAGGCGCTGTTCGACCGTGAAGTGCCATTCAATCCGCATCAAATCTTCCGGCAGGTCAAGACGTACACTGACGTCATGAACCATCGCGATATTCGTCTCAAGAAGGTGAAGGGTGAACTGACCGAGGTGCCGCTGGGTGAAGTGACCGCGTCCGCGATTGCCGACTGGCTGTCCTTGCCGCCACAGGTTATCGGGGCCGTGCCCCGCGATTACCGCGAGCGCACTCTGTTGACCATGCTGCAACAGGCGGAGGCCGATCCGGCAAAGCCCGAGTTCGACACAAGTCAGGTGATCGATGAGATGAAACAATACCTCTGGGCAGGCACGGAAACGACCGCGCTGACGCTCACCTGGTGCTTATATCTGTTAAACCTCTACCCGGAAGTGGCCGAGCGCATCCGGCAGGAAGGCGAAGCCGCCTATGGCGACCGCGTTCCGACCTGGGAAGACGTGCATGCGCTCCAATACACGCGCGCCGTCATCCAGGAAACCATGCGGCTTTATCCGCCCATCTGGAGCTTCATGCGCGAGGCCGTGGCCGAGGATGAGATTGCAGGAAACAAGATTGTGCCCGGTGACAAGATCGTCTTGTGTGCGTACATCGTTCACCACTCGGAACGGTATTGGGACAATCCAGAAACCTTCGACCCATCGCGATTCACCCCTGAAAACATGAAAAAACGCGCGCCCTATTCTTACCTGCCCTTCGCTGCAGGTAAACGCGCATGCATCGGCGGTGCGCTGTCGATCATTGAGAACACACTCGCGTTGACCCAGTTGCTGCGGGATTATCGCTTCGAATACACCGGGCCCGTGCCGGCGCGTATTTCTGCAACGGTTACGCTTACGCCCGAGGGCGGGACGTTGCCGTTCCGGGTTCATCGCCGCTAGCCTCGGCCTGACGGTGGGCTTGCAAAGAGAAAAGCCTGCCTTATCACAATGAGACAGGCCGGTCTCGTGGCCCTGAGGTGAGCATGTGCCGTTCTAGCGGCCGCAACCTCAAGTGTCGTCCCGCCGTGGGCGAAACTCATGTCTCGACATGTAGGATGTTCGGACATGGCTTTCCGCCTGCGTGAGATCGATCATTATCAGTCTGTATATGCGCGCCAAGTTGTTATCGAAATCGCCCCCGGGGGGGTGTCACCTGTTCTTGAACGACGGTGTCCGCTTCTCGGCGAAAGCAGCCATGCCCTCTTTTTGATCTTCGGTCGCGAACAACGACTGAAATATACGCCGCTCGAACCGGACGCCTTCCGAGAGGGTCGTTTCGAACGCGCGATTGACAGCATCTTTCGCCGCCATCGACGCCATCAGCGAAAAGCCTGCGATCTTTTCCGCCGCTTTCATCGCCTCCATTAAGAGGTCGGCAGCCGGAACCACGCGCGAGACGAGTCCACAGCGTTCAGCTTCGGTGGCATCCATCAGCCGTCCCGTCAGGCAAAGGTCCATCGCCTTCGACTTTCCGATAAAGTGCGCGAGACGCTGAGTGCCGCCTGATCCCGGAATGACGCCAAGCTGAATTTCCGGTTGCCCGAAGCGGGCGGTGTCGGCAGCAATAATGAAATCGCACATCATGGCCAGTTCGCAGCCGCCGCCAAGCGCAAATCCGGCCACCGCCGCAATCACCGGCTTTTTCGTCCGGGTTACGCGTTCCCACGGGGCGATGAAATCGATCAGCGTCACATCCACGAAGCTTTTATCCTTCATCTCCTTGATATCGGCACCGGCGGCGAACGCTTTCTCCGACCCGGTTATCACCATCGCGCCAATGTTTGCGTCCGCCTCGCAATCGTCCAGCGCGCTGTTCAGTTCCGCGATCAGATGCGAGTTGAGCGCGTTCAGCGCTTTCGGACGATTGAGCGTGATCAGCCCGACTTTGCCGCGCTTCTCGAAGAGAATATTTTCAAACATCGGACCGACCCTGGTTACAGTTTGCCTTGACACGTGGGGCAGAAAAACGTGGATCGCCCCTGCTGGACAACCCGTTCGATAGTCGAACCGCAGCCTTTGAGGCATGTTTCGCCCCGACGACCGTAGACAGAGAACTTGTCCTGAAATTGGCCCGATCCGCCATCGGCGTGGCGATAATCGCGAAAGGATGAGCCGCCCGCGTCGAGGGCGTCATTGAGAACGCCCTTGATGCTGTCGCAAAGTCGGGTGGCTGCGGCTTTGCCCCGCTTGCCTTTGGCAAGCATGCCAGCCTCGCTCAGGGGTGGAATTCCCGCCCTGAACAGGGCTTCGCAAACGTAGATGTTGCCCAATCCCGCAACCACATGCTGATCGAGCAGAAACGCTTTGAGCGACTGCGCCTTGCCCTTTGCATGTCGGGCGAGATAGTCCGGCGACAACTCATCCGACAAAGGCTCTGCCCCGAGTTTCTTGAACAGCGCATGTTCGGCCAAGACGCCGCCGGTCTCGATCAAGGTCATGTACCCGAAGCGCCGCACATCGTTGTACCGTATGACTGCACCGTCGCTCATTTTGAAAACGACGTGATCATGCTTTGGGTCTGCGCCGTGATTGTAATAGAATTCGCCGGGCGTGAATGCGCGCTCGCCGTCGATCTGCCCTGGCTCTGTGATGGTGTCTTCCGCCGCAGCTTTGAGTTTAATCCCCGGCGGTGCAATCGTAAACCGGCCCGTCATTCCAAGATGGATCGCGAGCGTTACGTCTGCGTTGGTCTCGACCACAATGTATTTTGCGCGACGCCAGAGGCGGCAGACATACGCGCCGCGCAACCGCTCCGCAAAGCGGTCGCCGAAGGGGAAGCGCAAGTCGGGGCGGTTCAACGTGACATCCGCAAACTTGCCCCCTTCCATTGCGGGGGCAAGTCCACGGCGCACGATTTCGACTTCAGGCAGTTCGGGCATGTCTTTCTTATACCGGGTTTGGATCGCAATACGAGCCACCACAAATTAACGGTATATGGCTAGGCTGCTGCGATCTGGGCCTTGATCGAGACGAGAGACCGTTATGAAGCGCATGACACCGACTGGCGAGCCGTTGGTAAGCGTGATCGTGGCTAACTATAACGGCGAACGGTTTCTGACGCCGCTCCTTAAATCGTTGACACGGCAATCGCTCAAGTCGCTGGAAATCATCGTGATCGACGATGCATCGACAGATAACAGCCGCCGTTTGATCCTCGCCGCTGCCGCCGCTGACCCGCGCATCAGGTTCGTTGCCTTGACGGCGAACGTCGGCCCGGCGGCGGCCCGGAATTTTGGTCTTGCGAACGCGTGCGGCAAATGGATCGCGATTGTCGATGGCGACGATCTCATTCACCCATGCCGTTTTGAGCGATTGATCGCGGCGGCGGAAGACAAAAACGCAGATATCATCGCCGACGATCTGCTCGTGTTCTACGACGACGGATCGAAACCTCACCGCTTTCTTGAAGGACGGCGTTCACGATCTGCGTCTAAGGTCAGCCTCACAGACTATGTTAAGGAAAACAAAATCTTCGGGCACTCTCCTGCGCTCGGTTATCTCAAGCCGATCTTTCGTCGGGACGCTTTCGCTCGATCTGGCCTCATATATAATGAAACGCTTCGGATCGGCGAAGACTATGACCTGATTGCGCGCGCGCTTGCCGCGGGTCTCACCTTCTGGATCGAGCCATTCCCCTATTATCTCTATCGCAAGCACACGAGCTCAATTTCACATATGCTCACTGACGCTCCGATCCATGCCATGCTTTCGGCCGAGAACAGGGTCGTGGCGCAGAATGAGGGCTCGCCACGCCGCGAAATGGTGCAGAGCGCATTTCAGCCGCGAACGCGTTCGCTTCATCGGGCCATCGCCTGGAACGGTGTGGTCCGCGCGTTGAAATCGCGTGATTTTTTATCCGCCTTCAAAATCGCAAAGGCGCACCCCTCGGTCCTGCCGTTACTCGCGATGCCCGTTCAGGCTCGTCTGAGCAGGCTGAAGCGCAAACTTCGGCCACCGCTAAAAACGGCAGCCACCGAGACCAGCAAATCGATCTGCCTCATTTCGCGACAGCGGCTTGGCAGCGCCACAAGTGGCAGCGCGGCTTATGTGCTCAGTATCGCCGCTGCCTTGCGGGGCGCGGGCCATGACGTTCATTTGCTCCAGCCGTCACCATCTGTGTTTGGCCGTCTGCCCGTGATGATCTTCGGGCGCGACGCGCGCGTTTTCAAGACCGTGCGGGTGCGCGGCGGGTTGCGTCTTGGCAATTTCGTCATTGCGAAAAACCCGCGCATTTTCATGGTGCTGGCGAAAGGCATTGCCGTCCGGCTGCTGGCTAAGGCCAACATTCGTCTCGTCGATAAGCCCGCGCCCTATTCCGTCGGCGCACCATGGACGCCGGACGATTACCTTTTTGTCGCGCGGCATGCGCCGAAGGTGTCCAATATCATCCTGTTCGATTATGCATTTCAGACCGACGCATTTGCCTACGCGCTCCGCCCTGACGCGAAAAGTTTCGTTTTGATGCACGATCTCATTTCGTCACGATACGATCAGTTCGAAGCTTTGGGCGAAACGGATTCGTTAACCGCGCTTTCCATCGATCAAGAAATGCGGATGTTGACCGGTGCCGACGTGGTCATCGCGATACAGGCCGAAGAGGCCGCGACCGTGGCGAATTACGCACCTGCGCAGCGCATCATATGCGCACCGATGGCAGTCGTGCCAGAACCGGAGTCGCAACCTGGAAACGGAACGGACGTGTTTTTCGTCGGAACCAAAACGGCGCCAAACGTGATCGGCCTGAACTGGTTTCTGAAGGAGGTTTGGCCGATCGTCACCCAAGAAATGCCCCGCGCGCGATTGAACGTGGCCGGTTCGGTTTCGAGAATGGTGCGTGACGTGCCGGAAACCGTCCGCCTTCTCGGCGTCGTCCCCGATCTGGGACCATATTACAAAGAGGCAGGCGTGGTGATATCGCCCCTGTTGGCCGGGTCTGGCTTGAAAATCAAGCTGGTAGCGGCGCTGGCCCAGGGCAAGGCTATCGTCGCAACCACGCCAACCACACAAGGGATCTACCCCGATGTGAGGCGCGCGATTATCGTGGCTGACGACCCGCGCGACTTTGCGAACGCGGTGGTGCATCTGCTGCGGGATGAAGCTTCGCGAAATGAGCAATCGGCACTTGCTCTGCACGCTGCCCGGAAACATTTTTCACCCGAGGCGTGCTATGGCGAACTGTTGGCCGCTTTTGGTGACGGATCTCAAAATCGATGACGTGTCGGAAAATCGAACTATCCCATGGTCGGGGTTAATCCACACATTTCTGATCCAGACGCTTGTCAGTATACCTCGATCAACGTCTCGCCCCGGTCAAGCGCTTCGATCAGGCTCTGCATAGCGTTTTCAAATTTTTCAATGAGAACGTTATTTCGGGTGTTTCCAAAGCGCGCATGCACGATGCTGCATTTAAGGTGGTGAGTTTGCCAAAGCATTCTAAAATCACGATCTTTTGTCACAATCACGTAATCACTTCGGGACGCAAGTTTGAATATTAATGTATCGTTGATAGCTTGCCAACCGACGTCCGCAACATGGGACGCCTCAAATCCCGCAGCTTTGAAAGGAAAACACAACACGGGAGGCAAATTTTCGTCGATTATAAATCGGCGTTTCTTGATCTATGTCATGCCTAGCCCGTGCGAATGAAATTAAGTTTGCGCGGAGCTTACTCTTACGTTCGAAAAATCGTTATTCCGACATGCCTATCCGACAACTTTCCTTGAAGATGTGGACAAGTCTGTTTTTAACCTGTGCAAAACTTGGTCGATAACA
The DNA here is from genome assembly GCA_965247345.1 of Rhodomicrobiaceae bacterium. Taxonomy (GTDB): domain Bacteria; phylum Pseudomonadota; class Alphaproteobacteria; order Rhizobiales; family Rhodomicrobiaceae; genus Rhodomicrobium. The sequence continues at coordinate 68,682 of CBDFGZ010000020.1, forward strand.
TGGCCTCGTGCTTTTTCGGTCAAGAGAGCGGCAAACTCAAGCGCTGCGCTGATATCTCCATCTTCGAGATAAGGGTAATCGTGCAAAATCTCCTCTCGCGGAGCACCTGCGGCGAGCAAGTCAAGAACGTGGCAAACACCAATTCTCAACCCACGAATTATGGGTTTTCCGCCAAGGACTTCAGGATTGCTGGTAATGCGGTGCAGTTCGCTCATCGTCTTTTCTCTTGTCGCGCTAGCCATGAAGTTACGAAATGTAGCACATTCTACGACCATATGATCGACCAAATTCGCGTCCGCCTTCTTGAGGACCCGTGGACACAGAGTGCCTGACGTGCAAAAACATCCGGGCATTCATGAGCAGATGCAGAGGAACCCTCTTTTATGAAACGACTGGTTTTCGCGGCGTGTACGCTGGCATTATGTGTGTATTCAGCTCAATCCGCGCCAGTGGATGAAGTCTTGAAGGCGGCGGAAGGCGAGAAGGCAAGCTATCTCAAAACCCTTGAACAGCTTGTGAACATGGACTCCGGCACAGACGATGGCGCAGGTTTGCCAAAAGTCGAGGCTGTGCTCGTGCAACGTCTCAAAGACCTGGGCGCGACCGTTGAAGTCACGGCGGCTCCGCCATCGCTGGGAAAAGTCATTATCGGTCGTTTCGAAGGCAAGGGCGAGCGGTCGATCCTGCTCATGGATCATTACGACACCGTGTTTCAACCCGGCGACGCCACAAAACGTCCCTTCAAGATCGAAGGCAACCGCGCATTCGGCCCTGGCGTGGCGGACGCGAAGGGAGGCGTGGCCATGATCCTTCACGGTCTGAAGATTCTGAAAGACCAGGGCTTTGACAATTACAAAAAGCTCACTGTCCTTTTCAACGCAGACGAAGAGAAAAGCTCAATCGGTTCCCGTGCGCAGATCCGGCAATATGCACCGGACTATGATTATGCGCTTTCTTATGAACCGCCTGAAGAAGATCAGGTGACGGTGGGCACGAACGGGATTGCTTACGTGCACCTGAAGGTCAAAGGCGTGTCGTCTCATGCCGGGTCTGCCCCGGAAAAAGGCCGAAACGCTGCGATGGAACTCGCGCATCAGATGCTGCAAATGCAGGATCTGGGCGATACGGCAAAAGGTACAACCGTCAACTGGACGATCGTCAAGTCCGGGGACAAGGTCAACATCATTCCCGACGTGGCCGAAGCGACCGGCGACATGCGGATGTCCCAGGTGGCGGAACTTGTCCGTGTGCAGGAGCTTGGAAACGAGCGCATCAAGAATAAGCTCATTCCCGAGACCGAGGTCACGTTCAACGTGGAGAATCGCAGACCGCCCTTTACCAAGAACGTTCCAAGCGAAAATCTGGCTGCTCTGGCGACCAAGCTGAACGGCGAATTGGGACGACCGTTGAAGGTTGGCGTCATGCGCTTTGGAACCGATGCAGGCTTTGCCTGGAACCCGAACAATCCACGGCCAGCCGTGCTGGAGACCATGGGCATCATTGGAGCCAAGATTCATTCCCCTGCTGAGTATGCTGAGCTGGACAGCATCGTGCCGCGCCTGTATCTCACGGTGCGCATGATCCAGACGCTTTCGCAGTCAAAAACGCAGTGACCGCCAAGGCCCGAGCGCTTTCATAACTCTGATAATCGAAAGCGCTCCAGGTCACCGACTCATAAGCACGCAGCCAGATGCGGAGCGATGCGAGTTTAACGGAAGCAAGAAAGTTGTCATCGCGTTTATTACATCGTGTGGCGATAGCCCGGAAGTACGTGATTTTATTGAAGAATCGCTCGACGGCATTGCGCTGGCGGCAGAGCCATGCGGAGAAGGCGGGGAGTTTTTCCGGTTCGGTATCAACCTGATATTCCCCCGGGCACCGCGTTTGCGCAGCATGTCGCGCAAGGCATCGCTGTCATAGGCGCGGTCCGCGAGCAGACTGTGCCCGGCCTGAACGGTTTCGAAAAATATCGGCCCGTCCTTGCGAAGCCAAGCTGCGCCTGGACGGCGCACCCGTGCGAAGACGCCGGAAAATGCCATTCAAAACACGCCGGTCGTCAACACCCGGAACACCGCGCGGTTTGTTCGGTAATAAAGGCTGGATCACCGACCATTCGAAATCCGTCAGATCAAAGCGCGCCATTCAAACCTCCCGAGTTGGATGCTTGAATCACTGTTCGCTCGACTTGTGAATCTATTTATGAGTATGTCACCTAATGTGAAAATCTGAACATCGATGGCTGTAGCCGTTTCCCATGTGATCGGGCGTGCCGCAAGCTGAGCAAAATCCCCGTCGCGCGGTTGAGGAGCTTTGGAAATAAGCGGGTTCGCCATTTGTCCATTCCAGTCCGCTTGTACCAGCAAATCCGCCGAACGCACTTCCCGTTGCTTCTGGCACATCCGGCAGAAACATACATTCGCTTCTGCCAGGTTGTTTACGCTGTAGCGCGAACAGCTCCGCAGTGACAGCCGCCTGTGATGCTCATGGCTTCCTCGTACTCTCGTGCTCTGAAAAGCGGAACCCATTTCAAGATAAAGCAGGTGTCGAGACATGGGTTCCTGCCTTTGGGGGGACGACAGACAATGGGTTGAAGGCTATAGGACCTGCGTTAAACCCGCTCGATGATCGTCGCTGTGCCCATCCCTGCGCCGATACAAAGCGTGACGAGACCGGTGCCAGCGCCGCGGCGCTCCATCTCGTCCAGCAGAATACCGAGCACCATCGCGCCGGTGGCACCCAGCGGATGGCCCATCGCAATCGCGCCGCCGTTCACATTGATCTTGTCGTGCGGCACCTTCAGCACATCCATGAACCGCAGGACCACCGACGCGAACGCTTCGTTCAATTCCCAAAGGTCGAGGTCGCCCGCCTTCATGCCCGCTTTCTCAAGCGCGCGTTCGGCGGCAAAGCTCGGCCCGGTCAGCATGATCGTCGGCTCAGAGCCGACGCTGGCAAAACTGCGGATGCGCGCGCGGGGTTTGAGCCCAGCGCGCTCGCCCGCGTCCTTCGTGCCGATCAGCACGCCCGCCGCGCCATCCACGATGCCCGACGAGTTGCCCGGATGATGAATGTGGTTGATGCGCTCGATCTCGGGATATTTCTGCACGGCCACGCCGTCGAAACCGTAGTTCTTTCCCATGTCGGCGAAGGATGGCTTCAGTGCGCCCAGCGTCTGCATGTTGGTATCGGCGCGGATCATCTCGTCGTGGGCGAGAAGTGGAAGCCCGAGTATGTCGTTCACCGGCAAGCACCGACGACGCGAACCGGCCCTCTTTCCACGATTGCGCCGCACGCTTGTGGCTTTCCACCGCGTAGGCATCGCAGTCGTCGCGGGTGTAGCCGTATTTTGTGGCGATAAGGTCGGCGCTGATACCCTGCGGCACGAAATACGTCGAAATCGCAATCGCGGGATCGACCGGCCACGCACCGCCGTCGGACCCCATCGGTACCCGGCTCATGGCTTCCACGCCGCCGCCGATCACGAAGGGCGATTGACCGGACATCACCTTGGCCGACGCCATGTTCACGGCTTCCAGCCCGCTCGCGCAAAAGCGGTTGACTTGCACGCCGGGCACGTTTTCGCCATAGCCTGCCGCAAGCACCGCCGTGCGCGCGATGTCCGCGCCCTGCTCGCCGACCGGCGTGACGCAGCCCAGGATCACATCCTCCACGTGGCCCGTGTCGAGGCTGGCGTTGCGTTCCCGAAGCGCGGTCAGTACCTGCGCGGCGAGACGTACCGGCGTCACCTCGTGCAGCGCGCCGTCTTTCTTGCCTTTGCCGCGCACGGTGCGCACGTGGTCATAGATGTAGGCGTCGGTCATGGTTTTCTCGTATGGAAAGCTCTTGCTAGTATTATGATATTACTCGTTTATGCACCACGGATGTTCTCCGGTTTTGAACCAAACTTTACGCTGATCCAGGGTGATAGAAAGGAAGTTCGCGTTACCTTCGGCCTCTTTTCGTAGTTTACGGATTTGGACGCACAATTGATGAACTTTTGACGCCGATAGCGACAACGCATTCGCCACAGCATGTTCAGCGTGATCAGAAGGACCTCTGATCTGTGCATTTCGAGCTTTACGATGCTCTCCCCGATAAAGAGCTTCCACATAATGAGGCCACCAGGCTGTGCCTTTGAAGGCTTTCTCTTGTTCTAGAGGAGAGCTATTCGCGTCGAAACATCGGTTCAAAATTCTGAAAACTTCCGATATCGATAAGTAGCGGCGCACTATTGGACGCCCGGTCCTTTTCAAGCCCTTAATGCGTTTTCGCGCGTGTGGCCCGGGGTTTAAGCTTAACAAATTCGTCTCGTCGCTGCGCTTCCAATTCCTCCTCCGTCTGTAAGCAGCTAAGAGTTGACGTCGCCGATTGTTTTCTTCCCACCTCTCATATACTTTCTGGATATCGCATTCTTTGTAAATAAAGGCTAAGATCTCAACTCTTCGCATTGATGTTACTCCTCGTTGAAGTAACTCTATGTTGCTTCTATCGCGTCGTTAATCACGTTAAGAAAAGTCGTCTAACCCTAAAGCGTCCGCGCGATCAGCTCTTTCATGATCTCGTTCGTGCCGCCATAGATGCGCTGCACGCGGGCGTCGGCATAAGCGCGGGTGATCGGATATTCCATCATGTAGCCATAACCGCCGTGAAGCTGCACGCACTCATCCATCACTTTACATTGCAGGTCCGTGATCCAGTATTTCGCCATCGCGGCTGTTGCGGCGTCCAGTTCGCCGTCCATCATCTGCTTGATGCAGCGGTCAACAAACACGCGGCCCACCTGCACCTCGGTTTTGAGTTCGGCCAACCTGTGCTTCGTGGTCTGGAAATCGAGCACGGTCTTGCCAAACACCTTGCGCTCGCGGGTATAGGCGATGGTCCAGCCGAGCGCCGCCTCAGCGGCGGCAATACCGGAGATGGCGATTTGCAGCCGCTCCCAGGCCAGTTCCTTCATGAGCAGGATAAAGCCCTCGCCCTCGGCACCGAGCCGCGCGTCGCCTGATAGCTCCACGTCCTGAAAGAACAGCTCGGACGTATCCTGCGCATGCATGCCGAGCTTTTCGAGATTGCGACCTTTGGAGAAGCCTGGCAAACCGCCATCAACGAGAAACAGCGTTATGCCTTTCGCGCCCGCCGTTGGGTCGGTTTTGGCCACGACGATGGTCACGTCAGCATTCTGGCCATTGGTGATGAAGGTCTTGGACCCGTTCAGCACATAACCGTTGCCGCGCGTGGCAGCGCTCGTCCGAACACCCTGCAGATCGGAGCCAGCGCCCGGCTCGCTCATGGCTATGGCACCGATGATCTCGCCTTTTGCCATGCGCGGCAGATATTTTCGCTTCTGCTCTTCGGTGCCATAGCTGAGAATATATGGCGCGACGATATCGGAATGCAGGCTGAAGCCGGGGCCACTCGCGCCCACGCGGGCCAACTCTTCCATCACGATGGTGGAGTGCAGCCGATCCCCGCCACCACCGCCGTACTCATCGGGGATTGCTGGCAGCAGAAGCCCGGCCTCGCCCGCCGCAAGCCACGCCGAACGCGGCACGATGTGGTCTTTTTCCCATTGCGCGTGATGAGGCACGATCTCGCGTTCGACAAAGCGCTTTACCTGATCGCGGAACAACTCGTGATCTTCCGAAAATAACTCGCGGTTCAACATAAGCGCCTCCCAAGGTTCAGCAGCGTCTTGACGCGCTGACGTTTTCGCTAAAAGGCCGTTGGATGCCGGTTTCTGTCAAGCTTCATTACACCCCTGCAAGAAGTCGCACTTTTACGAGGGTGCTGCCTTCATTTTCTCACGATTCACGTTTAACCGTATCTTAACCACCACAACGTACCAATCTCTGCGTGTATTTGTGCCGTTATGCGTTCTCGATGTGTCCGCACTAACGGGCCTCAGGGAAGGGAATCTCACCGAGTGACAACCGTTCGATTTACCCGCTTGCCCGGCGTTACCGCTTTTGGCATTGCGCTTGTGTGCGTTTGTTCTTTAGTCGGTCACTCGATCGCGGAAGACCGTACTCTCTCTCTCCACAACATCCACACAAAGGAAAACGCCACCATCACGTTCAAGCGTGATGGGAAGTTCATTCCCGAGGGCATGAAGCAGATCAATCACTTCATGCGCGACTGGCGTAAGAATATCGAGATCACGATGGATCCGGCCCTCATCGACCTTATCTGGGAGCTTCATCGAGAGCTGGGTTCACAGCAGCCGGTTCATCTCATTTGCGGCCATCGCTCAAGCGGAACCAACGAAAGTCTTCGCCGCACCGTGGGCGGGCAAGCCAAAAACAGCCGTCACATTACAGGCCAGGCCGCCGACCTCATGTTCCCGGACGTGCCCATCAAACAGTTGCGATATTCCGCGTTGGTCCGCGAGCGCGGCGGCGTCGGATTTTATCCAAGCTCAGGGATTCCGTTCATTCACGTGGATACCGGGAACGTGCGTCACTGGCCACGCATCTCTCGAATGGAGCTCGCGGTGATCGCTTCGAGCGGCCGGTCCCGTCACATTCCCGCCGACGGGCGTCCCATCACCAAAGACGATCATCGCCTCATGCTGGCCAAATGGAAGGCCGGCGGAAACGAGATGCCTTGGGTTCTTGGAGGCAGCCGCGCGTCGGCAAGGCCAATGCTCGCCAGTTTCACCCCTTCCGATGCCGACGAAAAACCCGCTCTTGCCACTGCAAGCCTTGGTGGAAGGCCGTCCGCTTTGGTAAAACGGCAGGACCACGCGGTTCCGCTGAAGGCGCAGACAGGCACAAACCCGTCTGAGCAACAGCCGGCCGAAGAGGGCGAAGAGCAGGACGATGAAATGACATTCGAGCCATTGCCAGCCTCGCTGATCTGGGCCGACAATGTCCTGGCTTATGAAGATTTTGCGGAGGCCGGATCGGCGTTATTCGAACAGCGCAAGCTGAACCTCCTGATGGCATCGCCGAGTGTCTTGGCTTCAGACGAGTTCGGCGACCGCCTCCGGTCCGCCGGACTTGACGAGGCGCGACAGTTTGCCGGCCCCGCGATCACGCCCATGCAACGAGGCAAAGCGCGTGTCGTCGCGGCGGCATCACTTTCTTCGGGGACAGAAAGTCGTTTGACGCAATAATGCCATCAACTCATCGTCCCGCTTCAGGTCGGTCGCATCGATGCGATGAACCTCTTTGCGGGCAAGTGGCGGAAATGGCGGATTTTTCGAACTCACGGCGGTCGTTGTTCAACGGCGCCCTTAGATTGATGCCTCTTTGCGCTGCCCTCGCCTTAGGGTCATGCGGCGCGACAGCGCCGGGTCTGAGTACCACTGTGGATGGAGCTTTTATCCGCGCAGCACAGACCTGGGACCTCAATCGCGATGGCATCGTGACCTGCGAGGAATGGCGCGGGTACGCCCGTCAGATGTTCAAGGAGGTCGATGTTAACCGGGACGGGAAACTGACGCCGCAGGAGTTCGCGAAACTGCCCGCGAAAGATCGTTTGTTCGACTCCGCGAATTTCAAATATTTCGATGTCAACGGCGATGGGGTCGTGACCGAGTCGGAATTTGTCGACAGGCCGAACCCGGCGTTTACCACCCTCGATAAGCAGGGCAAGTGTCAATTGTCGACTGCGGAGCTTCGATCGGCCACGACCGAGCCAACCAGAGCACCCACGCTCGCGGCTCAGGATTACCCTGGCAGCGGCAAGAAATAGCCTGCCGGGTCAACGGTATGGGATGCCATGGTTTATCGGGCTTTATGGTACCTTTGATTTCAGAATGTTTTTTTCTTTTCGGCTTTTGCGTTGGCGACGAATGAAATACTTACACTTGATTAGATGCGCGGAGTGTAGATTCAGAATCGTTGCGCGAAGATCGAAGCGCCGTAACAATAAGACGGTTTTTTTTGTAGGGTTCACAATGAAAGAATTCGATCGAATTACGCAAAATCCGTTAATGATGGGCGGCAAGCCATGCATTTGAGGCATGCGCGTTACCGTCGGCATGATCGTAGGTCAGATCGGTGCGGGCGACACCATCGACGAGCTTCTCGTCGCATTTCCGTATCTTGAGCGCGAAGACATCATGCAGGCGCTCCGTTTTGCGGCACGGCAAGCGGAACTTGGTGTGGTGGAAAATGATCGAGAGGCCACACTTGATGCGTTGCGATCAGCGCTGATTGAAGGCGAAAACAGCTGGCCGTCGACACCCTTCAACTTTGATGACTTCCTGGAGCAGAAGCGGCAGATTGCAAAGCAGGCGAAATGAGCCGCTATGTTCTTTCCCGCGCGCAAAGGGCGATCTTGACGAGATATGGGAGTATACCCGCGAGACATGGGGTGAGCGCCAAGCAGAGCTTTATATTCGAAATATCCAATCAGCAATCGACGTCGTATCCAGCGATCCCCGTTTAGAACGGCGGTGTGATGATGTTCGCGCAGGCTACCGCAAATTTTTCATCGGCTCACATGTCTTGTTCTTTCGCGTTGTTGATCATCAAATCGATATCGTTCGAATTCTGCACGCGAGGATGGACTTCAGGAGCCATTTTTGATTCCACTTGCCCGCCGAACCGCCGCCCTTACCTCCTCCATCATCTCCTCGGCTTCGTCCTGCATGGCGGCCTGCATTAAAAGATGTTCCACGCCAGCGCCCTTCACCTGCTCGGTGCGCACCTCCATCAGCACGGGGATCGAGAACGGCGTCGGCCGATCCGTAACCTGCAACTGCCACTTGCCCTGAAATCGCACCAGCAACTCCGAAAGCCGCTTCAGGTCCAGTAACTCGCGCTCGGCATCGCGGCGGGTGACGGCAAGCAGAATGTGATCCGGTTCGTGTCGGCGCAGCACATCGTAAATAAGGTCGGTGGAGATCGTCATCTGGCGCATGGTCTTTTTCGCGGCGTTGTTCTGCTGCTCGACGAGGCCGGTGATGGTGGCCACATGCCGGAACGATCGCTTCATCATGGGGCTGTCGGCGATCCACTCTTCCAGTTCATCGCCAAGGATGTCCGGATCGAGGAATGCCGTGATGTGCTCGTTCGCGATTTCCGAAAGTCCTGCGATTTGCAACGCATAATCGGTAATCTGGAAGCTGAGCGGCTTCAGGCCGAAATGCTCCATGCGACGGGTGATGAGCATGCCCAGAGTCTGGTTGGCGGGCCGCCCGGCAAAGGTGTAGAATACGGTGTGATGGAGCCGGCGGCGGAAGAAATGCTCGACGAGCAACGTGTCCGGCGCGGGGATCACGGAGAAGCGCTGTTGGAGATCAAGCCAGTCGCGCACGTCGGCGGGTAGACCGCGCCACTCTGCAGGCTTTGAGAGCAACGCACGCACGCCATCGGCGAGGAACGTCGACAGCGGCATCTGGCCGCCCACATAGGATGGCACCTTCGGCTCGCCACCCTGCGTCGGCCGCGCTTCCAGTGTCATATCGCGAATGCCGGCAAAGGCCAGCACCTCGCCCGCGAATAAAAACGTGTCTCCCGGTGTCAATCCTTGCGCGAAGGATTCTTCAACTTCGCCGATGATACGCCCGCCGAAGCCGCCGCTTGCCCGGCCACCAGCACCGATACGCTTCACCTTCAATCGCGCGGCTTCCACGATCACGCCGATGTTTTGCCGATGTCGGCGCGCGGTGGCGATATTCGCGATGCGGAACGTTCCGTCGCGCTGTTCCACGAGGCGCTTGTAGCGGTCATAGGCGCGCAAGACGTAGCCGCCGTCGATGGCAAACTGAAACAGGCGGTCAAAGGTTTCGCGAGTCAAATCGCGATATGGCAGGGCCGACGCAATTTCGGCAAATAAAGCAGCGGGCGCGACCGGCCCTGCGCACGCACAACTCAGAATATGTTGCGCGACCACGTCAAGTGAGCCAGGTCCCGGCCCCTCTCCGTCAAGTTTGCCGTCTTCGATGGCGGAAAGCGCCGCCCGACATTCCAGCGCCTCGAACCGGTTGGCGGGCACAAGCAGCGCACGGCTCGGCACGTCGAGACGATGGTTCGAACGGCCAACCCGTTGCAGCAGCCGGGAGACCCCTTTCGGGGCCGCCACCTGAACCACAAGATCCACGTCGCCCCAGTCGATACCGAGTTCCAGCGCCGATGTCGCCACCACGCTTCGGATTTCGCCTGCCGCCATCATGGCCTCGGTGCGTCGCCGCTGCTCCTTCGACAGCGACCCGTGATAGATCGCGATGGGCAGGTTATCCTCGTTCACGTCCCATAACATCTGAAGCACAAGTTCGGCTTGCGCGCGCGTGTTGACGAATACGATAGACGGCCCTGAGCTGCGGATTGCCTCGTAAATCGCAGGCATGGCGTAACGCCCCATAAACCCGCCATAGGGCATGCGCGCGCCTTCTTGCGGTTCCAGAATGCGAACATCGGGCTGCGACGATAACCCGGATTGCATCACGGTTGCGGATGCGGCGGCAGGTCCGAGCCACGCGGCGAGCGCGTCGGGATCGGCGACTGTGGCTGATAGTCCGGTCCGAATATGGCACGGCGCAATAGCAGACAGGCGGGCCAACGCCAGCGCCGTGAAATCGCCCCGCTTCGTCGGCGCAAAGCTGTGAACTTCATCGATAATGACGGCCTGAAGACCCGAGAACAGCGCCGACGCGTCGGGCGACGACAGCATCAGCATCAGGCTTTCCGGCGTGGTCAGAAAGATATTCGGCGGATGCCGGCGTTGCCGCGCCCGCTTTGCTGGCGGCGTATCGCCGGTGCGGCTCTCGACTGTTACGGCAAGGCCCATATCCCCGATGGGCCGAGAGAGGTTGCGCTCGATGTCGTTCGTGAGCGCTTTGAGCGGCGATATATAAAGTGTGTGAATGCCCTCGGGCTGCGTTTCGTGGATGTCGATCAGGCTAGGCAGGAAGCCGGACAAGGTCTTACCCCCACCGGTGGGCGCGATCAGCAGCGTTGATTGGCGCTTTGCGAACGCGGCAACCATTTCGCGCTGATAGGGATGCGGCTGCCAGCCCCGTGATCTGAACCAGTCCTCGATGTAGGACGGGATCAGGTTTCGCAGTGGAGGCACAGGCTCCGTGGGATGCGACGTGTTCGTTGCAGCGGTATGTTGCATCTAACGCATAAACTTATGCGGCTGGTACATTCAAGGGGAAGCTTTCCCCTATGCTGGTCGAACAGCCGATCAGCCTCTCGGTCTTATGCGAGAGTAATTGTCGTCATGGCTTCGCCTTCAGGAAGACATACGTGCTGGAGTATGGTTTTGCTGCAAAGTCGCCCGCCTTCTCGCAGGCCCCGTCCAGAACACCGCCACGTGTTTCAAGACGTTGGATCGACGTCACACCGGCAAGCAGGCCTGCCCCGCGGCTCGTTGCGTCCAACCTCAGGTGCAAGATATCATCCTTCGTGGCGCCCGGGGCCTTGCCGATCACCTTGCCGCTGACAGCACTTCCATCGGCGAGCTCCCAGTTCGGGCCCGCGTAATGACGTCCGAGCGTCTTTCCGTCTTGGATGAGCGTGGCGACAGGCTCGCGAAACTGCCATTCGAGTTTTCCGCCGGCGTTGCTTTTGCACTCGTAAATCTGAGCGCCCTCCGCATGCAGCGTGGCGACCACCGCTTCGTTACTCCGCGCGCCAATCTCGCTGAGCACGGTCTGGCTCACGGCCGCAGTTGCGACGCAGACTGAAACCGTCGCCAACGCGATAACTCGCAGTGTGTTTGACATGGCGTTTCCTTTCGTTGAGCATGTTGGAAATACGGTGAGGGGATGAATGCGAGTATTAAGTGTCATGGCCGAGCTTTACGCCCGGCCATGTGAACATCAATCTTGTCGATGCTGTTCCAAGCCCAGTCTCAGATCTATTTCTTAACTGAAGTTGGATGTGCAATCACGGGGCAGTTGATCGTCACTTTAAGAGGCTTCAATCCACCGAGCCATGCGTTTGGCTCTGCGTCGGGGTTCGCCGATGTGATCAGGCCATCGGCGGCAAGCTGCTTCAGGTCTTCAACAGACTTGATGCGGCGTACCTTGTTGGCCTTGACCGCGTCAGGCGTCCAGACCACGACATGAGCATCCCAAAGCGGGCTGTAGTTATTGCTTTCCGATGCGTCGTCATTCTTCGGGCCGAAAGGAAAGACGTTGATCGGATCGATGCCGCCATTGACCAGTGACGCCTCGAAGCCCTGGAACTCAGGATTTTTGACATCGGTGATGCCATTGACGACCGGCGAGAAGCCCAGAAGCGCCGACTTATCGGTGGGCAACGATTGACCAAAGGCGGGGATCATCGCAAGCTTGGGAGCGAAGACGCCTTTCTCGAGCACGGATGGCACTTCGGCTGAAACGTCGGTCACAAGGTGATAAAAGTATTGTTTGCCGCCCTGAAAGCCATCCAGCAACGACAGGGTCACTGTGCCCTTTTTCACATCGATGGCCTTCAAACGGTCGTGACTGCCGCTCCCGTTATGGACGATCTGGAGGTTCAGCACGATGCCGCTTGGCATTACCGCGGTTGACGAGTACTGCGCGTCGCCGATGGCGCCCGGCTTTGCGATGGCCGGTGGGAATGGCGATGGCGAGCCTGCCTTGACCTCATACTTGGGCGAGAAATCCACGTTGCCCGTAAACTTCACGACGCCTTTTTCGACTGTTACAGGCATTGCACCGGGCGTTCCGATCACGTTTTTCAGCTTCGGCGCGTAATTGATGCCAAGCTTTTCCGCCACTTTGAAGTCGGACGATTCGGTGATGATGTAATGAACGGACTCACCCTTGGGTGACACCCCGCGAAACAGCGGCAGCGTCACAGTGGCTTTGTTGTAAGTCAGTTCGATGGCCAACGCGCTTTTGACGTAGACATTGTCCTCGGCCTTGAACTTGACCGCGGTGGCGGGACTGTATGCCGGGCGCCCTGTTTCGGCCGCGGCGTGTGTCAGGATATCCTGAGCTTCCGTCAGCGCGTCGGCAAATGCTGTTGCCGGCGCAAGTAACGCGAACATCGCGACTGCAAGTGATCGTTTCATGAGACCTCTTTCATATTGGAAAGCTACACAACCGAGAAGTGTCTACCGGTATGTTCAATCCACAGATGAGGCACATGCAGCGAATGAGCAAACGCCAATCAGCTATTCCGCGAGGATATGATGACATCCGCATTTTTGCACACAAAAACTTGATACGCGTGCATCCTTGCTGATCTATTCATCACATTTAATTCAACTAATAATGACATTAAACGCAATCAACTTGAGCTAGAGTGGCGTTGCCAACCGCTAAGCTGCTGGCAACGCCACCAGTGCTCCGGTCTTGCGGACATTGTTCTCAGTAATAAATGCGACGACCCTCGGGACAATCTCATGCCGGAATTTCGAACCGTTGAACACACCGTAATGCCCGACCGCCGGCTGCGTATAGTGTCGCTTCTTCGATCTTGGCAGATTTGCACAAAGGGTATGCGTAGCTTCGCATTGGCCAAGCCCGGTGATATCGTCCTTTTCCCCCTCCACGGTCATGATCGCGACGCGCCTGATCCCGGTCAGGTCCACCAGCTCTTTGTTACGATAAAACATTTCGCCTTTCGGGAGCTGATGTTTGACGAAAATCTGATCCACGGTTTGCAGATAATATTCCGCCGTCAGGTCCATGACCGCCAGATATTCGTCATAAAACTCCTTATGCTTTTCGACAGATTCCCCGTCGCCTTTCACGAGGTTCTGGAACAGCTCTTTATGGGCTGTCATGTGCTTGTCGAGGTTCATGGCCATAAACCCCGTCAATTGCAGAAATCCTGGATAGACGGATCGGCCATATCCGCGATTGGGCCATGGCACCCGTGTAATAACGTTTCTCGCGAACCAGTCCGTCCCCTTTTCGCGGGCAAGGTCATTCACAGCAGTTGGGCTTACACGCGTGTCGACCGGGCCGCCTTTCAAGATGACGCTTGCAGGCACGTAGGGACTGCCCCGCGTTTCCAGCAATGCCACAGCCGACAACACCGGCACCGATGGCTGACAGACACCCATCACGTGCACGTCCCCTCTGAACATTTCGATCAGTTCGACGACATAATCGATGTAATCGTCCAGATCGAAGGAACCGTCCCGGGCCGAAACCGAACGGGCGTCTTTCCAGTCCGTAATATAGACATCCGCAAACGGAAGATAGGCCTGAACAGTGCCCCGCAACAGGGTTGCGTAATGTCCCGACATGGGCGCAACCATCAGGATTCGAGGCTGGGATGCGATCCGCCGATCTGCTGGACTTTTCGCGAAATGAATGAGATCGCAGAACGGCCTGCGCCACACGACCTGCTCGGAAATGGCCATGCGTTGACCACCAACCAAGGTTTCCGTAATGCCAAAAGCCGGTTTGTTGTATCGCCTGGTCGTCCGTTCAGCAAGTTCCGCCGCAGCGGCTGTGTTGCGTCCGAAATTCGTATATGACAAAGGATTGAGCGGATTGTTCATGACATACCGCGTTGAGCTGGCGGCGGCCCGGGCCGGTGCCATCGTCGCTTGACCCAATTCGTAGAGATGATAAAGCACGGTTGGCCCTTTATTCATGAGGATGCAGCGACGATAAATGGAGATTATGCGTTGCAAAAGACTACGTTAAGCTAATCCGGCATTCGAACTGCAAGCTGTGCTTTTTGAGCGGTCGCAGCATGCATTCCAACGTCAACCGCAAACATCGAACCTCGTTCCAGGCGTCACCGTAACAAAAGTATCCTGCGTCTTTGCGATCTCGGGCGAAGACGAATACAATCGGGGGAGCGCCATGCAAGATCAGCCCATACCCACATCATTTGCCGATTCCGCCAAGGCTGGGCCGGTGTCACAAACAAACGGCGCTTTGAATGTGAAGCATTTCCGACAGGTCGTCCTTTGGCCATTGCAACTCGTGAACCCGGCCGATGGCGCTCCGATTACGGGCAATCACGCGACGCTTGAGGCGCTCGTTCCACATTGTGCGTGGCGTCAGCTTACGGACGAATTCGATGATGTGAGCGGAGAGTTCCACGAACGACACTACCGTGAGTTTGTATCGTTTCTTCCGCATGTGCAGCGCTTTCTTTATGGCGACTCACCGCCGAAGGGCCAGAAGCCTGCGCCATACGACATGCCCATGCGAATTTATCGGCGCGATGACATCAAACAGGTCCGCATAGCATTTTCCGGCGGCGACGCTCGGATTGTCTGCAACGTCGCCCATATCGACCTCTATTTCTTTTATGACGTCGACATTGTCATTCTAGCCTGCGAGCTTTCTGCCGATGACATCCCTCTGGCGATGGCCCAGGAAATCGTGCGCAGTTTCGGAAGAGCTTACCCGTCGGGGTGGACCGAAGACGGCGAACCCATCCATTGCGCCAAGCTTGTGGAATGGCTCGACGGAAATGGAAATGTTCTCCAGACGTCCGACTATCAGGACCGCAACCGGTATTTGAAATTCGTCGGCAGCAACCGGTCGGCATGCATCGCCAAACACTGGGAGTTCATGCTTTATCCGCTTGTCAACCAGGCGAGCCTTGAAGCGGGCTCGATCCGTTATCGTGAGATCGAGTATTACCGGATGCCTGTCATGTCGTATCTCGCCCTCGACGACATCCAGCAGCTTACCCAGGCGGACATGGTGGCATCCGGTCTTGGAACGGTTGCCGACTGGGGGACAACGCTACCGTTTTCAGACCGGTTCCTGAAACGGTTCAACACGGATTATGTCTACGAACGCCTGTATTCTGGGGGATTGGACGCGCCGGACGTCGACACCCGGTTCCTGACGTCCGGAGAAGCGTTCACGGTCATATCCGGTGGGTCTTCGCAGAGCCTCATAGACAACGAACGCGGTCTCCTCGGGCAGTTTCGGCATCAATATTTTCTACTGTTTCTTATTGCGCATTTTCACAAAGCGACGCTGATCATGATGTCTGACCGGCTCGTCGCGACCTTGAAAAAGCTCGATCCGCGCAATCCCGAATCCGTGTCCGATTTTCGCGACGAGACCACACAGCTTCAGGAAAGCTTTCTGCGCTTCTCGCAGCGCTATCTTTTTACGGAAGTCTCCGGTCGCGCGCACATGCGGGATCTTTTTACGATGATCGGCAGGCACCTCAAGATCAATGAACTGCATCAGGAGGTACGCGGCGAAATCTTCGACATGGTGCAATATCTGGACAGCAATGCGTTGCGGCGGCAAAACTCATCCATGCATCGGCTCACGGTCGTTACGATCTTTGGCTTGGTGGGAACCATTGCGACCGGGTTTTTAGGCATGAACCTGATCGCCGAAGCCGAAGCGCCGCTGCCAGCCAAGCTTGGCTATTTCGGAATCGTAACGGGGTTGGTCGCGCTCATGACAGGCTTGGCGGTGGTTTATTCGAAGCCGCTCACCCGGCTGATCGAACGGCTTTCGGGTGATAATCGGCCCGTGTAGACCCATGACCACCGCGCCGACATCGTATGATTGCGAAAGACGATCCAGCCACCGACGACAGCTGAAAGTCACTCGCCTCGTGCGACCTCAAAGCTCGGCGCGCATTAAGCACGCAAGCGACGCTGCGGACGAGACGATTGTCTTTAATGACGTGGACTGCAGGTCAATCATTTTGCGGTTTGGTATCAGTCACGCTTGACACCGATTGCCGTGAATGCCGGAATTGGTCGGTCGGGTTCGGATAAAAGTCCATCTGCGCCTGATTGACATCCGGTTTGGCGCGACTCGATCTGTGACGCCGGACGACAGGTTTCAGTCCGCTTTTGCGGCTTCCGTGTTTTTCCTGGATGGCATCCGCCCTGTCGCGATAGGCACCGCCCCGCCGAATGCCCCATACCTTATCGCTCGCGAACTTCGCGGCGGCAACGTGATCGACGATCCGGGCGGGATACACGCGTCCAAGCAATGGCCTCACAGCCTCCCAGGTCCACGGCTCCTGTACAAAGCTCAGCGGCACATCCGCAAGTTCTGGAACCCATCGGCGAACGAACACGCCGTCCGGGTCCTGATCGTAACCCTGTTTAACCGGATTATAGATACGGACCGTGTTGATGCCGGTTGTGCCCGATTGCATCTGCGTCTGAGGCCAATGGATGCCCGGCTCGTAGTCGGTGAACAGGCGCGCCAGAACCAGTCCGCTGTCGCGCCACGGCAGCCAAAGGTGATAGCTCGCGAATGACATCAACATGGCGCGCATGCGAAAGTTGATCCATCCGCTGGCGATGAGAAACCGCATGCATGCATCGACGAACGGAAAACCGGTCTCGCCTGCAGCGAATGCATCGAGTTTTGCCCGATCAGGTTCGGCGGGGCGAAGGCCATCGTAAGCGCGGTGAAAGTTTGCGAATTCGATACGCGGCTCGCTTTCCAGCTTTTGCATGAAATGACAGTGCCAGTGTAAACGGCCCGAAAAAGAAGTCATTGACGCGCGCCAGCGCTTCGCATCGGGTGACGGCTCGGTTTTGAGCGCGCGCATTTTGTTGTACGTCGCCTGAGCGGCTTCCCGCATTGATATGGTGCCCCAGGCGAGATGCGCGGACAGCCGCGAACAACCGGTTTCACCGCTCAGAGGGCTGGACATATCGCGGCGGTAATCGATGCCTCGGTCCGTCAGGAAGCCATGGAGCAACGACACAGCCTGACGCCGTCCGCCGTGCTGCCGCCCAGGACACAGGTCCGTCGCCAGACCGAGCGACTTTGCGTCCGGTATCTCACCAAGGGCGATACCGGACAGCGGCGCTAAAGCCGGCGACGGCGTGATCGGCTGCGCCATGAACGCGTCCCACGATTTCGCCCAGCCGTCGCGATCTCGAAGACGGCGTATGACACCATTCTGACGCGGTTCATGCCATGGTATTCCATGTCCCCGGCACCATGCGGCAACCTGCTTGTCGCGCGCAAAGGTCCAGCCGTTGCCGGTCTCCTGATGCGACCACAGCGAGTTCACGCCATACGCATCATGAATCTCGCTCAAAACCGAGACCGCGTCGGCCATGCGGATCACGAGCGGCATCCCAAGGCGTGCGAGATCGTTGCGAAGATCGGTGAGGCTTTCGGCGATGAAGTTCCAATGCCTGCACGCCGCATCCGGTTCACGCCATAGGCCCGGTTCGACGATATAAAGAGGCAACACAGGTCCTTGCGCCGCAGCTTGCGCCAAGGCCGCGTGATCTGCGACGCGCAGATCACGCTTGAACCAGACGACGGCCACTTTAGTCCTGATTGACATGCCAGACACCAGCGAGTTCGCTCTCACTCATCCCTTTGGACGCAATGCGGACCACCCCCATCCACCTGGAAAACTTGACCCATGATCCAGCCGCCTCGTCGCTCAGCAAAAATTCGGCAAGCGGTGCATCATTGTGGTCAAGGATAGCAGAATACGCACTATGGGTGAATTGCCTTCACCGATTGGCGAATGCGGACAGAACTCGTTCGTGTGAGAAGGCGTTTGCATAAAGACCGCCAAGGTCCGACCGGCAGGCGGTCCTTATTTATAAGCAACAAGGATGGGCGGCGCTTCACCCTCTCGCAAACGCCTCGCCGATCTCCGCGTTCGTCATAGCGCGGCCATCGAGGTTCCAGGCTCCATCCACGGTATGGACCACATTGATGAAAATTTTGTCCCTGGGTTGCTTGCCGCCCGAGAGTTCATGAATGATGTCCGTTGCTTCTGCAAAATAGCCCACCTGAACTTCGCGACTGGCAAACGCGAAGGATGGCACTTTCCACTCGATGAAAGCGACCGGTGTTTCCTGCATCCCGGTGAATGTGCTGTCCCTGGGCACCACATGAACGGAGCCGACCACGTTGGCCGTCATAACTTTGTTGCCGGTGCCTCCATGCCACTTGATCATGGCCTCGGATAATTTTGCAAACGCGACCTTTTCCTGGCTCTTGGGCAAGACGCCTTCCGTGAGCGTGAGAGTAAGTGGCATGGGTGTCTCCAACAGTAAAACCCTTAGATTCGACAGCTTCGCAGTCAAATCGCGGTCGTTACATAACGATCGTGACGCTTTATCACATAACGTTCGTTTCGTTGTCAATATTAAAATAACGCTCGCTCTTTTATAGGTCTGAAGCGCTCGATGTAATCAAGGCGACGATTTTGATCCCGCGCCCTCAAGCGCTCAATTCATTCAACCCTTCGGGCGTAAAGAAGACCTGCCCCCATCCACATGAAAAATCTGGCCCGTGATCCAGCCCGCTTCATCGCTTAGCAAAAATGCAGTAAGGGCTGCGTGATCGTCCGGTGTGCCCAAGCGTGGAACAGGATGCATTTTCGCTATGCCTTCCGCCATGGCCGCGTTCGCGGTGAGGCCCTTGGCCATCGGCGTATCCGTCAGGCTTGGCGCGATGCAGTTGACACGCACCTGCGGCGCAAGTTCCGCGCCAAGCGATCGGGTCAAACCCTCTACACCCGCCTTGGCGGTGGCGATGATGGTGTGGTTCGTGAAGCCCTGCGTTACAGCGATGGTGGAGAACAAGACAACCGCTCCGGTTCCGGCCTTCAATGCTGGCGCTGCATACTTCACCGCCATGGCTGCACCAATCACGTTAAGCGCATACGCCTCGCCCATCTCCGCGGCAGTGACGCGCGCCAGCGGCTTCAGGGTGATCGACCCTGGACAATACACAAGACCACCGAGCAAGCCGCCCGGGGTCGCGGTTTTTACCGCCGCTTCGATTTGAGCCTCGTCCAGTACATTCACAATGCCGGATGGCGCGTGCAACTCGCTCGCGAGGGCGGACAGCGTGGCCTCGTTTCGACCGGTCAGATAAAGGTCGCGACCCAGTTGCGAGAGACGCCGCGCAAGCGCCGTTCCGATGGCGCTGGTCGCACCGACGATCAGGATGGGTCCGCCCATATTAGACGCCACTTCGTTCAGCGCTTCGCATCAAAGGCGAAGTTTCAGTTGCCACCACGAACACCACCTCTTCGTTATCCCCCGCCTTCAGCGAAACAGCTTGGCCATCGTCGATATCGTGAAGATCACCACGGGCAAATGCCTCCCCCGCGCTTTCATACCCGCCCCAGAAAATCAACGTGAGATGACTGCTTCCATCGAGGCCACGGAACTCCGCACCCGGCTCAAGACGAACAAGGCGAAACGGGTTATTGCAATCCCGGGTCAGAGTGAGGTCATAACCATGGATACCCGGACCTACTGGCTTCCAGGGCACGATCTCACGGTTCAGCCCGCTCGCCTTGGCGAAGGGGCCGGGCATGAAACACTCGTTGCCGGGATCAAGCCAAACGCGTTCATTCCCCAGCTTTGGGAGGGTAGCCTCGGCCGCGAACCGCTGCATTCCACGCGTCAGGAACGCGTCATCGGGCGCGTCTTCGGGCAAGGCAAGCAGCAACGCGCCGCCGATTTCCTTCATGATCAGCAACCGATCCCGGCATTCCCGGCAAAACTGAAGATGCGAACTGATCACAAGCGCGAACGCGTCCGACAGCGTCCCGGCGGCAAAACTCATCAGCGTGCCATCCTGAGGGTGATGCTGTTGCGTCATGTCACGCCCCGTCCGCTATCGTCTCACGCACCTTCTGATACGCCAACCGCATACGGGATTTCACGGTGCCCAAAGGCACGTCGATCTTCTCGGCTATTTCATTGTGAGAAAGTCCATCGATATAAGACAGATAGATAACCTCGTACTGTTCTTCAGGAAGAATTTTCAGAGCTTCGCGAATGATCGAGCTGCTTTGCGCTTTCCTCAGCGTTTCGTCCGGCTGGTCGTCCTCGCTGGGGATCCGCTCGAACTCGTCAGGTAAATCCTGCCATGGGGCCTGCCGCCGCAAGCGGTCGATCCGCAAATTGCGCGCAATGGTGTAGATCCAGGTGCTTTCGCTTCCCTTGTTTTCCACAAACAGGTGCGCCTTGCGCCAAACCGTCAGCATGGTTTCCTGCGCAACGTCTTCCGCCGTATCACTGTCTGCCCCTTGTCGCATCAGCATGGCCTTTACACGAGGTCCATAGGTTCGAAAGAGGTCTTGAAAGGCCTGCGGGTCCCGCGATAGTGCAATTCGCTTAAGAAGATCACCCATGACGCATTTAATGACAAATGCGCCGACGCAACACAAACATTTTCAGAAAGCGATAGCGAGACCGAAGCCGTTCAACACCAACCGGAGGGAATACGGCGGAAGGCTTAAGCTGGTTCATGGCTTAACAAAAGTTAGGGCTGAAAACAACCTGACGCCATCCGTTCGTGCAAAAGTTCCGCGTCACGCAGACCTAAACAGGGGGACGTTCGCGGCGCGCGGCTGCGATGGCTGGCATGAGCTTGCCCGCAACCACATCCGGCGTGAGCGGCCCGGCAAACCGGTAAGCCACGCGCCCCCGGCCGTCGATCACGAAGGTTTCAGGCACCCCGTAAACACCGAAATCGATCGCGGTAAAGCCACTGGTGTCGGCGCCGATGGCGGCGAACGGATTGCCGAACCGGCTGAGAAACCGGCGCGCATCTTCGGGCTTATCTTTGTAATTCAATCCATAGAGCGGAACGCGGCGGGCCAACTCCACCAACTGCGGATGTTCCGCCTGACAGGGCGCGCACCAGGACGCCCAGACGTTCAGCACGCGCACTTCGCCGCGCGCGAACAGCTCGGAGGCAATCCCCGGGACCGGTCCGTTATCGCTCAACAGCTTTGGAACCGCTGGCAGTTTGAAGTCCGGGATCGGCTTTCCGATGAGCGCCGACGGCAGACGTTGGGGCTCGCCCGTCTTCAAAGCAAAATATAACAGTCCAAACAAAGCCACCACAAACGCAAGCGGCACCGCCAGCGTGACCTTGGATTTGTTGCTGGACGATGATTGTTGCGGTGTGGTTTCGGTCGTCATGTCGCTTTCCCATCGGATCGACGCCGAACGCCGCGCCGCTCAAGTTCGACCAGCCGCGACCGTTGGACGGCTTCGTCGCGCCAAACCCAGGCAATAAGGCCGAGGATCGCCACGGCGGTCGCGCCATACGAAATCAGGATGAATGCCGTGTGCGGACCAAGATCGATGTGCGGACCAAGATCGATCATGACACCTCTCCCACTGATGAAAGGCGCGAAGACCCCACGTGAACCGCGATCATGGCCTCCACGCGTCGTCTCAGGATTTCAGCGCGCATCGCTTTAAGATGAAGCACGGCGAACAACAGCGTGAATGCCACGGCCATGATCAAAAGAGGGATCAGCAACGTCGAATGGATGGTCGGACCGCCGGCACGCATGACACTTGCAGGCTGATGCAGCGTATTCCACCAGTTGACCGAAAACTTGATGATGGGCACGTTCACAGCGCCGATCAGGGCAAGGATCGCTGTCGCCCGCCCTGCCCGGCCCGGATCGTCGATTGCTGCCCGAAGCGCCATCAGGCCGAGATAGAGGAAAAACAGGATCAACACCGATGTCAGCCGGGCATCCCAAACCCAATATGTTCCCCATGTGGGCTTGCCCCACAATGACCCGGTTACGAGCGCCAGCAGCGTAAAGACCGCACCGATGGGCACGGCGGCCTTCGCCGCCACATCCGCAAGCGGGTGCCTCCAGATCAGCAAGCCAGCGGACGACACCGCAATCAGCGTATAACACGCGAGCGAAAGCCAGGCCGATGGCACATGAATGAACATGATGCGCACGGTTTCGCCCTGTTGATAGTCGGGCGGCGCGCGGAATGCGAGGAAAAGACCCGTGGCGAAGGCTGCGGCGGTGAGCACAATCAGCCACGGCAACAGCCGTTCCGACAAACGCATGAACGACGTCGGGTTGGCGAGACTTCCGAACCAGCCTTGCCTTGGCAGTGGATGACGGTCGTCTGTGGTGATCTCGGTCATGGTCTCAAATCCGCTGGCTTTCGCTCGTGTTAGATGCCGCTATTCTAGGCTCAATTTCAAGGCAAACGCAGCGGCAAATGGCATCGTTGCCACGGAAAATAGGCTGAGAGCCGCCAGAAGCAGCACACTTTGCCAGAACGCGCCAGGCGCACCCGACAACGCGCCAACGCCGAAGATCAGGATCGGCATGAACAAAGGCAAGATCAACAACGGCAACAACAGTGCCCCCTTGCGCAGGCCGACGGTAAGCGCCGCACCCGCGCACGCGATGAAGCTCATGCCGATGGTGCCTATGGCCAGGGTAAGCACAAGTTCCGGAAGACGGTTCGGCTCAAGGTTCAGGAACAAGCCCGCGACAGGCGTCACGATGATCAGCGGAACGCATGTGGTCAGCCAGTGGCTCAAACTCTTGGAAAACCCGATCAACTCAGCCGGTAAATGCCCTAGCATCAGCGCATCGAGGCTGCCGTCGTCCCGGTCTTCCTGAAATAGGGTGTCCACCGATAGGATCGCCGAGAGCAAAAACGCGATCCAGAGAATTCCCGGCGCAATTCGTGTGAGAAGGTTGAGGTCTGGACCAAGGCCGAGGGGGATGATGGAGACGGCGATCAGGTAAAAGCCAAGCGCGGTCCCGATGATTGAGCCTTGCCGCGCGGCAAGTTTAAGATCGCGGTGGAGAAGCGCAATGAATGCTGTCATCAGGCCGCGCCTGGGTTTGCGGCTGGAAACGGGTCAGACTTGCGAAAATCGTCCACGCCGCTGACTTCCAGCCCCTCGATGTTTTGCGCAAGTTGTGCGTTGTCGTCATTCGACGTTAAATCGAGTGTTTTCACGCCCGGCAGCCGAAGATCGGAGTGTGTCGCGATAATCGCCATTCCACCGGTCGATAAGTGCCTCGCGATCACGCCTTCAAGGCTCGCGGCCGATGCGGCATCGAGCGAAGCGGACGGCTCATCCATCAACCAGATGTCGCGCTTCGATACAAGCAACCGTGCAAGACCCAGCCGCCGCGATTGCCCCTGAGACAGATGTGCTGCGCGAAAATCGGCCAGGTCCAGCAGATCGAAGGCTTCCAGCGCCAGTTCCGCCTCCGTGCGCTTTGCGCCATCAAATTTGCCCCCGCCGGTCGACTCATCGCGAAAGAACGATTGCCAGAATTGAACGTTTTCCAGAACCGAAAGCCTTCCCTTGACGGCGTTCGCGTGCGCAAAGTAGTTGCAATAATCTGAAAGACGGCTGTCGAACGCTGCGTGATCATTGTTTGACGGGTTTTTGTCGCCCGCAGTCTCGTTATCATAGATGCGAATCCGACCGGAAGATGCCGGCAGGAACCCAGCAAGCGTGCGCAATAACGTGGTTTTGCCCGCGCCATTTGGTCCGCGAACCAGCGCAGCCTCACCGGAGGCGAGAGCGAACGACACCCCGGACAGCACGATCCTGCCGCCGCGTGCGCATGTCAGACTTTCGACTTCGAGACGGGCCAACGCCATTTTCGCTCCGCCGCGTAGATCGCGCCAAGCGCCTTGCTTAGCATGTCAAATGCGGGGCGTGGATTGCAAAGTGCCGCATCGTTCACAGTTTGTTGTCATGGGTTCACAATATACATTCTTGGTACTTCGACTTTAGAGGGTTTATAAACAACGATTAGCGACTGGCGCAATGCGTCGATTTTGAGCTAACGTCCGGCGTACTGGTTCGCATGGCGCAGCTTATGCAAGCAGGGGCGGCAACCGCTGCGCAACCCGAGTTTTGGAGCAGAAAGAGATTTCACCATGGCAAGCCTTTCCCCGCGGTCCATCGACAGTTTCAACTCACGCAAAACCCTGACGGTCGAAGGCAGAGCTTACGAATATTTTTCGTTGCGCGATGCGGAAATGAACGGGTTGCCCGGGATTGCCGCGTTGCCTTATTCCCTCAAGGTGCTGCTGGAAAATCTGCTACGTTTTGAAGACGGACGCACGGTGACCGCTGACGACATTCGCGCAATGGCCCAGTGGCTGACGGACAAGCACTCCACCCGCGAAATCGCGTTTCGCCCGGCACGCGTGCTGATGCAGGATTTCACCGGCGTGCCTGCCGTCGTAGACCTCGCCGCCATGCGTGATGCCATGACAGCGCTGCACGGGGACACGGCCAAGATCAATCCGCTCGTGCCCGTCGATCTCGTGATTGATCACTCGGTCATCGTCGATGCTTTCGGAACACCGCGCGCGATGGAGATCAACGTCGATCTGGAATACCAGCGCAATAAGGAGCGCTACGAGTTCCTGCGCTGGGGATCGAAGGCGTTTGACAATTTCCGGGTGGTGCCGCCGGGCACCGGCATCTGCCATCAGGTGAACCTGGAATATCTCGCCCAAACCGTATGGACCAAAACCATCGATGGCGTCGAGCAGGCGTATCCCGATACGCTCGTTGGCACGGACAGTCATACGACGATGGTCAACGCGCTTTCCGTGCTGGGTTGGGGCGTGGGCGGCATCGAGGCGGAGGCCGCGATGCTCGGTCAGCCTATCTCGATGGTGATCCCCGAGGTGATCGGCTTCAGGTTTACCGGCGCATTGCGTGAAGGCATGACCGCCACCGATCTCGTGCTGACCGTTACCGAAATGCTGCGCAAGAAAGGCGTTGTCGGCAAATTCGTCGAGTATTTCGGCCACGGTCTCGATACTCTCTCCGTGGAAGACCGCGCCACCATGGCCAACATGGCCCCCGAATATGGCGCAACCTGCGGCTTCTTCCCGGTCGATAAGGACACAATCGCCTATCTTCGCGCGACTGGACGGGACAATCACCGGATTGCGCTGGTGGAAGCCTATGCCAAGGCGCAAGGTTTGTGGCGCGACACCGAAACGCCGGACCCCGTTTTCACCAGCACGCTCGATCTTGATCTTGCCACGGTGGAGCCGAGCCTCGCAGGTCCACGCCGTCCCCAGGATCGTGTTGCCCTGGCATGCGCCGCAAAGGGTTTCGACGTGTCCGTGCGGGAAATGCGCGGGTTTACGCCGGGATCGGCGCAGGCCGAGATGGTGGCCGAAGGCGGCGCTGTCAGTCCGGTTGACCGCGTGGCCAAGGTTGAAGGTGCCGACTTCGAGATGCACGACGGCCATGTGGTCATCGCCGCGATCACGTCCTGCACGAACACATCGAACCCCAGCGTGCTGATCGCCGCGGGCCTGCTGGCCCGAAAGGCCCGCGCGAAAGGCCTCAAACCCATGCCGTGGGTCAAGACCTCGCTCGCACCCGGCAGCAAGGTTGTCACCGATTATCTCACTGCATCCGGCCTTCAGGACGATCTGGACGCGTTGGGTTTCAGCCTTGTGGGCTATGGCTGTACCACGTGCATCGGCAACTCAGGCCCGCTGAAGGAGGAAATCTCGAAGGCCATCGGCGATCAGGACTTGATCGTGGCCGCCGTGCTATCGGGCAATCGCAATTTCGAGGGCCGCGTGAACCCGGATGTGCGCGCGAACTATCTTGCCTCGCCGCCGCTGTGCGTCGCTTACGCGCTGGCTGGCTCCATGCATGTGAACCTTGCCGAAGATGCCATCGGAAAGGATCAACAGGGCAATCTCGTTTACCTGCGCGACATCTGGCCGACCTCCGCTGAAATCGCCGAATACATTCGCACCTATGTCACGCCGGAAATGTTCAAGCGCCGCTATGCCGACGTATTCAAAGGTGATGAGCGGTGGCAGGCCGTGGGCGGCTCCAAGACCGGCCTCACCTACGATTGGGATATGGGCAGCACCTATGTGCAAAATCCGCCATACTTCGAGGATCTGACCGGCGATGCGCCAGCCCCCGTCAGCGACATCGAGGATGCGCGCGTGCTGGGCCTGTTTCTGGACTCGATTACAACCGATCACATCAGCCCGGCCGGGTCCATCGCGCGGTCCGGCCCTGCTGGTACATATCTAATGGAGCATCAGGTCAGCGCCGCCGACTTCAACTCCTACGGCGCGCGGCGCGGCAACCATGAGGTAATGATGCGCGGCACCTTCGCCAACATCCGCATCAAGAACCAGATGGTGCCGGGCGTCGAGGGCGGTGTGACCATCCATCATCCGGACGGCAAGCAGATGCCAATCTACGACGCGGCGATGCGCTATAAAAGCGAGGGCGTGCCGCTGGTGGTGTTCGCCGGCCGCGAATACGGCACGGGCTCCAGCCGCGACTGGGCGGCGAAGGGCACACGCCTGCTTGGGGTCCGCGCCGTGATTGCGCAAAGCTTCGAGCGGATTCACCGGTCGAACCTCGTGGGCATGGGCGTCATTCCGCTCACCTTCGAGGAAGGCACATCGTGGCGCACGCTGGGTCTTCGAGGCGATGAAAAGGTCACGCTGCACGGTGTCAGCGCGATCAGGCCCTTGATGACCATGACGGCGCATATCGCCTTCGCCGATGGCACAGCGAAGGACGTGCCGCTGCTATGCCGCATCGATACGCTCGATGAACTGAGCTACTTCAAAAGCGGTGGCATCCTGCATTACGTGCTTCGCAATCTGGCCGCTGCTTAAGCGACTGAAGATCAAGGGGTCCGCGATGCAAGCAAGACCCGACTCCCATGGCGCTTGCCTCCGGGGGTTCGTGTGGCGACAGCGGTATCGCACTGCGGCGGGATCGAACTGATCGGCGGTGCTTATGGCAACCGAGGGTGGCTGTTTTCACGAAGCGGGTGCTCAAAACTGGGTTCACATCCCCGCGGTTCGTCACCCGGTCGTGGCGCTGCGGAGACTCCAAGACGATGGATTGAACCAAACTTGCGCTTGAAGTTTTCACAAAAGGCGTGTCAGCCTTTACTGTGACACCTGACTTATCGTTCCCGGATGGCCTTATGCAAACGCACGCGACGACCATCATTGGCCTCATCGCCGGTTCGGCGCTGATCGTGCTCAACATTATGCTTATCGCGACAATTTGCGTGAGATCGTTCAGGCTGTGGCCGGTGCCGTCGCCGAAGAGTTGGCAAAACTATGTGTTCTGGACGCTTTTCAGGGGCGGGCTCGGTCTGACGATTGTTTATGCCATTCTCACAGTTCGCGCGCCAGCCTCAAGCGAAGCGCTTCGGTTCGCCAGCGGGATCGCGATGATCGTGATCGGGTTTGGGATCACGATATACGGCTATTTCGATCTTGGCATTGAAAATACCTATGGAGCTGACGACGGTCTCGTCACCGGCGGTATGTATCGTTACAGCCGCAACCCGCAATGCGTGTCGTCCATACTCGGCTTTCTTGGCATTGCGGTTGCGCATGGAGGCGGCGAAGCCGTTGCTCTGTGTCTGTTGTCGATCCTCGTCTACATCCTCATGCCATTTACGGAAGAGCCCTGGCTCCAGTCCGCCTATGGCGACAGCTATCTTGCCTATAAAGCGCGAGTGCCCCGCTTTATTCTAAGGGTTTGAAATATCTCTTCAGCGGCGGTTTTGCCGTTCTACAAAAAGGGGCAACAAAACCAAGCCCGCCTTCATTAAGGCGATGATACCGAAGGCGTTGCAAGTCGTTATACTTGCAGACTAAGCCATCGCCCGAACCGGATTCTCCAGCGCGCCAATGCCATCGATCTCGATCCGGACCACATCGCCATCCTTCAGGAAACGCGGCGGCTTCATACCCGCACCAACACCCGCCGGCGTGCCGGTCGCAATGATATCGCCGGGCTTCAGGGCGATACCCGCAGAGATCGTCGCGATAAGGGTCGGCACGTCGAAAATAAACTCTCTCGTGTTCCCGTCCTGCCGTAACTCGCCATTCACGAAAGCGCGCACGCGCGTATTGGACAGATCGATCTCATCTGCCGTCACAGCCCAGGGACCCATCGGGCAGAACGTGTCCTGAGATTTTCCCAGATGCCATTGTCCGTGGCGGGTTTGAAGGTCGCGCGCTGTCACGTCGTTGATGATGGTATAGCCCCAGACATGGCTCATCGCGTCGCTCTTTGAGATCCCGCGCCCGCCTTTGCCGATGATGACGGCGAGTTCGGCCTCATAATCAATGTGGGATGAGACCGCCGGATTGATCATGATGGCATCGCCGGGTCCGATGACAGTCTCCGGCGTTTTGGTGAATACGATGGGGTATGCAGGAAGATCGTTGTTCGCGCTACCGGTGGGCAGTTCGCGTGCATGATCAGCGTAATTCTTGCCGATGCAGAAAATATTCCGTGCAGGGTGGGACATGGGAGCCTTGAGCATGCCTGCTGAAATGGCAATACCCTGTGTGTGAGGAACTGAAGGCGTCTGCGCTCCGCTCGTAATCAAGGCCTGAACGCTCATATGGTGAGCGTCCTGCAGTGGCACCAGATTTGCCCCGTCTGAGTGAACACCCGCGAGAGTCAGCTTTCCATCCAGCAAAATCGTCGCAAATCTCATGACATCCCCTCGACGTTGTCGATTCAGTGCTGGCTCAAGCAGTCCATCGCGTTCAGGCCCTGATAATAGGCGAAATTCTCTGGCTTTCGAAAGAAAAAGCAGCCATCGACATCGAATATTTGGTCGCTCAAAGCGCGCTGGGGAGCTGGACGATACCTCATTTTGGGAGACAAGCTTTGGACAACCCACAAACACGTCAAGGCCAACACATCCCTAACCTACGCTGAAGCGCTACTGGTGTCTCAAAATTGCCGTGAATACTTCTGCTGAAGGGGAAGGTAAAAAAAACGGGGATGCATCGAGCATCCCCATCAGACTTAGTAACGACGCTCTTCGGGACATTATACTTAGTAACGACGCTCTTCGCGACGTTCTTCTCTACGTTCCTCGCGGCGCTCTTCGCGTCGGGCTTCCTGACGATACCGCCCGTTGTCGTTGCAAACGACGCGAACCTAACGCTCCGCTTCTTCTCGAGTCTTGATGGTCAGAGGTCCGACGCGCACTATATCACGTTCGCCTGGTACATAACGCTCTACAACGCGGCAGTTGCGGTCTGCGCCATGTACAATATAATATTCTGCAGATGCCGGTAAAGCAAACGCGCTCAAAATCAAAGCAGATAGAACTGTAGTCCTGATCATCTTGTTCTCCATGTTACAACGCATGGATAATAAATGCGGCCCTCCCGTTAACGTTCCATTATTTTTCGCGCGTTTCACTTCACTGGATGATCCATACAACCAAACTGTCGTCCGCGCTGCCACTTGCCGTTATTCAGCGCTTGGAAGCCTCGCTGCACCTGAAAAGCCTCGAACATTACCTTTTCCTTGCTGGAACATCAGCAAATCGCTGACTCATCGCATATTAAGTCTCACTACCTGATTATTGACTTCTTCAGCGGAAATGAGACACTTTT
This sequence comes from Rhodomicrobiaceae bacterium, assembly GCA_965247345.1. Classification (GTDB taxonomy): domain Bacteria; phylum Pseudomonadota; class Alphaproteobacteria; order Rhizobiales; family Rhodomicrobiaceae; genus Rhodomicrobium. Next base: position 98,742 of record CBDFGZ010000020.1, read on the forward strand.
CTCTTTGGTCAGCAAGCTTGAACTGAACATTTGGGAGATTTTTTAATGCGTACTGGTATTCTGGTTGCCTTCATGGGGCTTTGCGTTTATCCGGAATATGCCTCAGCCGCACACTCATCCGCGAGACTACCGATTCCGGCCTCCACAAGGTTCAGCAGTGCGGTTGGTTTGCGATTTATTCGTGTTCCAGAAGCTGGCAGGAGGCACGGCAAGCTGCGTCCGCGGCAGGTGGCCGTGTGCTCGACAGCAGCAGCCCGGATTTTCCTAATTTCCGTCCAGGCTGGTATTGCTCGGCATTCGGGCCGATGAGCCAGGGCCAGGCGAACGCCATGCGCTCACAGCTTCGTTCGTCATACCCCGACGCTTACGTCAAGAGTTCGTGTTAATGTGGAGCGGGAGATATCGCAACATTTGCAGGCTTTCGCTTATCGGAGGCCTCCTCTCCGCGTGGCCTCAGTTCATTCGCGCCGCCGAGGCCCCAAAGCCGGATATCGTCGAGCGAGCGGCCTGGCGCGCCGCGACAGCCAATCTCGCGATTATGCGCAAGCAAACGCCGAAAGCGATTGTAATCCATCACACGGCTGTCTCGCAGGAACCTAAAAAATCTTTGGAAGCGAAGTTACTGGGACTGCAACAATTTTCACAGCGTATCGGCAAGGTTGGCGTTAAAACGAAACCAGCCTGGGGTGATGTTCCCTACCATTACTACATTGACGTATCAGGCAGCATCGGTGAAGGCCGTAGCTTGGATTATGCCGGAGATACCAACACGAACTATAACACCACAGACCGCATCCAAATTGTCGTCGAAGGCGAGTTCGATCAGGAAAAACCCTCCGGCGCACAACTGGTAGCGTTGCGAAAGCTCGTGTCATGGCTCTCAGATCGCTACAGAATAGCCTCTGCTCTCATTACGGGGCACGGAGATAATGTCGGCACCGCATGTCCCGGGAAAAATCTTAAACCTTTCGTAGCGCAGTTGCGCAGCGGTTTTTAACGATGCGGCCCATACGCGAGTCTCCGCAGTGGAGGTTATGCCTGACCTCATCCCAGGAACGCCCCTCAGCGCGGTCGGTGAGCGAATTCACTGAACGCGCCTGTCAATTTACGACGACGGGGTCATGACACCTATGCGGCGATACGCGCGATAAAGCGCCGCCGCATGGGCTTGAGTACGAACAGCGCAAGGAATGCGGCAATCACGTTGAGCGCGGCTGCCGCATAGAACACCGACTGCCAGCCTTGCGAGGCTGCGAGCGTACTCGTCATGGGGACAAGCAGTGCTGCTGTGCCTTTGGCTGTATAAAGCATGCCGGCGTTGGCGGATGCGAACCTGGAGCCATAGGTGTCACCCGCAGTCGCCGGAAAGAGGCTGTAAATTTCGCCCCACGCGAAAAATACAAGTCCGGTCAGGATCACGAACAGCACAGGGTCCTGCCCATAGATGCCGAGGCAGACGATCCCGATTCCCTCGATCATGAACGCGATGAACATCGTGTTCTCCCGTCCGATTTTATCGGAAACCCAACCGAAGAACGGCCGCGATACGCCGTTGAGAACGCGGTCGATGGTCAGCGCGAACGGCAGCGCGGCAAGGGTGATGCCTGCAAGAGTGACGGGAACGTTGGCGATCTTGAAGTCCGCGGCGATAGGCCCGAGTTGGGCGACCGCCATCAGGCCACCAGCCGCCATCATCACAAACATGAGGTACATGAGCCAAAAGACAGGCGTTTTCAGAATATCGAGGGGCGCGTACTGTCGGCGGGTCGGCTGTAAGTCGTCCAATACTGGATGATAGCGTGCCTCAATGGCCGGTGCGTTTGGCATGCGGAAAAACCAACCCAGCAGAAATACGACCAGACCCTGACCGATGCCGAAGTAAAGGAAGGTCGCCTCATAGCCTTGCGAGCCGATCATGTTGGCGATGGGTACGACGGTCAAAGCGGAACCCGCTCCGAAACCCGCCGCAGTCAGGCCTGCCGCAAGCCCGCGCTTGTCGGGAAAATATTTCAGCGCGTTGCCCACACATGTCCCATAAACCGCGCCCGCGCCAATGCCGCCTACGACCGCCGCCAGGTAAAATCCATTCAGCGTGGACGCGTAGGCGTTCATAACCCAGGCCGCGCCTACCAAAACACCGCCAACAATAATGAGTAGCTTTGGACCGAACTTGTCGACGATGTAGCCCTTAAGCGGCACAAGCCACGTTTCCAGAACGACGAAAATCGTAAAGGCCCATTGCAGATCAGCTGGAGCGAACTGGTATTTGGCAACGATCGGCTTGACGAACAGCGTCCAGCCGTATTGCAAATTGGCAATCATCGCCATGCACACCACCCCCATGATGAGTTGTGTCCAGCGGACCAGAGGGGATGGGGCGTCTACGGCCAGGCCAACAGAAGACTGTGGTGATCGCACGTCCATTCAGGCGTCTCCCTTACGATCCGTATACAGTGGCAAAGACTTCGCTGGAAAGAAGAGACAATATCGGCAGGACGCCCAGTGTTATCGTATTCCTATGTAATATTTGAATCTAATGGGCGTTTTACAGTCCATGGCTGCGGGTCAGACGTTGACTTAATTTTCAGTCTATTCTGCATTCATTTAGAAATATTGCGCTTATCACTTACGAAGACATCCCGCCCCATTGATTATATTATATTTACATCTTCTTCGATAAAGTATCATTGCTTTGCAGCGATCACCAGTCATACATTCAGGGCATCACCATGCCGGTCTCGACAGTGCTTGTGTAACGCACGGCTTGAAACGTACACTGCGGTACGGATGGATTTTAAGAGCGGAGAGTTCCCCATGACATTTGCCGTTGTCGGTGCCGGAGCCATCGGGGGCTATCTCGGGGCAAGGCTGGCGTTGTCCGGCCAAAACGTCACTTTCATCGCGCGTGGCGCGAACCTTAACGCCATCGGCAAAAACGGGTTCCGGCTTATTGAGGAGGATGGCACCGAGCAGACGCCATCCTGCGAGGCTGCGGCGCTTGCAGACGCGAAACCCCACGATTTCGTCCTCTTGGCTGTGAAATCCCATCAGGTTTCGGCTATAGCCAGAGATTTGAGAAACTTGTTTCATGACCGAACGGCGGTTGTGACTTTGCAGAACGGAATCCCGTGGTGGTACTTTTATAAGGTCTCCGGACCCTATGAAGACCGTGTCATTACCACCGCCGACCCGGACGGTCAGATCGCGATGCAGATCGAGAATGAGCGCGTGATCGGGACCGTGGTCTACCCCGCGTCAGAACTTGTCGCGCCGGGCGTCGTAAAGGTGGTGGAAGGCAATCGTTTCACGCTTGGCGAGCCAGATGGATCGAAGTCCGAACGGATCATCGAATTGTCCGAAGCCTTGACCAAAGCTGGTTTCAAGGCACCGATAAGTTCCGACCTGCGATCCGAGATATGGCTGAAGCTTTGGGGGAACGCTACCTTCAACCCCATCAGCGCATTGACCCACGCCACACTCGCCGACATTTGCCAGTTCCCTGAAACTCGCGCGCTTTCTTATTCCGTAATGACCGAAGCGCAGAGCGTGGCCGAAAAGCTTGGTGTTCGAAGCCGGATCAGTATCGATAAACGCATTGCCGGTGCCGAATCCGTAGGTCAGCATAAAACCTCCATGTTGCAGGATGTGGAGGCTGGCCGTTCGCTGGAGCTTCAGGCGCTCGTCGGGTCGGTGATCGAGCTTGCCCGGTTAACGGAGACACCGACGCCGCATCTGGACGCGGTGTACGCTTGTGCACGCCTGCTCTCGGTCACACTTGAGAGGCAGAGCGGGCTGTTGAAGGTGCAGGCGGTAGCGTCGCGTTTCTCATCCTGAGAAGCGGCCAGGGCCCAGCGTCCCTAAGGATGCGATTCCATGAATGACTAAAAGTCCCAAACGGAAAGGCACCTCTAGAGCCGATCCCGATTTGAGGGAATCGGGCGATCGGCTCTAAGTTATTTATACGAGAGCGGTTCTTATCCGAAAACCGCGTCACACTTTTCGGGAACCGCTCTAAAAGGTGCCTTGTTTATCCGACTGTTCTTAGTTTTCAAACGATGACAACTAACCGGTCGTTCCGCCGGATCCCTGCTGAGCCTGCCCTGTGCCGGCCTTGCCCATAAGCCTCAACACTTCGGCGGCTGCAGCTCCGGCTGCCTGCTCCGCCGTTTCGCCCCATGTGGCATCAAGCTGTCCGGGGGACACAGTGTTGTTCTGAACGATACTTTTTTCCAACTGCTTGCCGGACGGGTCTGTCACAAACCAGCGGATCGTGATCGGCTGGACGCCGTTGGCCGCCGACTGCATTTCCACCTGACCCTGCACCTTGTACGATCCAGCACCGCCTGTTGATGCAACCTTAACACCTTTTTGGGCGAGTGCCCTCTTCATCGCGTCAGCCAAAGCAGTCTTCCCGTCGCCGGGCGCGCCAGTGACCGCTGGAACGATTGCGGTGGCTTCACGGGACGCGGACGCCGTTTTAACTTGCGAAGCAGGCGGCGCGTCGGCAACCGCTGCAGACATTGCTGTCGCTGAAACTGGTGTTGCGGTTGCTGTCTTTGCGGCGGCGACTTTCTTCGGCTTCGCTGCGGCACTTTCTGGCGAGGCCGCGGCTTGAGCGACGGCGACCGGTGCAGGCGCGTTTGGATTGTCGATCCATGCGTTTAATTCTGCGGATGATTTCAACGCAACTCGCTGCAAGCCTTCGTCGGTCACATGGCTCCACGATTCGCCGCCACGCTTTGTTGAAACGATTTCCTCGCCTTCGATGCGGCGCACAAGTCGATCAGCCTTGTCCTTCACATCGATGGCGTAGCTGACCTTCGTTCCCTTTTTTGCTTCGGGGAGCGCGGTATAAGCCGCTTTGATGATGTATTCGGCGTCCTTTGCCTCGACGACCTGAACGCCTTTTTCTTTAACAGAGGCGCTCAGTTGATCGGAGACCTTGCTTCCATACTTTTGCGGCACGCCCAGAACTGGGGAGAAAGCCACCGAAGGTTTTGCCTTCTGTGCCAAACTTGCGTTTGTGTCGACGCTCTGCGAAATGATGCTTTCACATCCAGCGAGGCCAACAACAATCATCATTCCAGTTAAAAGCGACGCAGCACGCTTAGCCGCGCCAAGCGCAGCCCCATAGTTTTCGCGCGTCACTGTTCCACTCCTTGCTTTTCCAAAGTTTAGCGCGGCGGTACTTGACCAACTGGAACGGATACTCCGCCGAATCTCTGTGACAGATTAAAATCTAGCCCCAGTTGTTAACGGCGTCCAGCAGAGCGTTACCCATTGCGGTCGTGCACAAGGCAAATTGCGTTAAACTTTGCATAATCCCGCATTTATCCACATCATGCGATTACGATGGCGGAAATTTGGCGGCCATAATCTGGTTCGGAGCGATGAACCGCACGGCGATGGCTGAACAAACTCGATTCGTTTTCGTAGGTGCACAGCGCTAAAGTCTCAATGCAGCCTATCCCGGCTTTTTCGAGATAAGTGTTCACATAGCCGGGCAGGTCGAAGTGTGGTTTGCTCTCGGGTGTCACACGGTGGAAGAAGCGCTCGTTCGCTTTGTCGTCGGAAAGAAAAGCTGCCTCGAATTCGGGGCCGACCTCATAAGCGGCTTTTGAAATGCATGGCCCAATTGCGGCCACAATTTGCCCGCGGTTCGCCCCTTGGCTTTCCATAGCGGCGACGGCAGCCTCGATGATCCCTGCTTTTGCGCCCTTCCAGCCTGCGTGAACGGCAGCGATAACCTTGGCCTGCTGATCGGCCATAAGAACGGGTGCGCAATCGGCACTCAGGACTCCGATGGCAAGCCCCGGTGTCCTTGTGACCACGCCGTCGGCTTCCGGTGCATCGGCTATCGACCATACGGCACCGGCGACCACAACTCGCGCCGTGTGCGCCTGTCTTGGGCCGATCAGCGCAGTCGCGCTCACGCCAAGCGCCGCTGCAACACGGGCGCGATTTTCTTCCACATGTGCACGGTCATCTTTCGACCCGCGCCCGCAATTCAGCGACTGGTAGATTCCCGTGGAAACTCCGCCATTGCGAGTAAAAAAGCCATGCCTGACGCCTGCCGCGCTCAAACGGGAGGCGGTGTGCGATGGGATGGGATCGACCCCGGTGCGTTTCGCAATAACCGCTTCCATCGCTATCTCCTGTTCTGCCCTCGCGAAAATGGGGGCGGATCGGCAGAAAATCCATGCGTGAGTGTCATAACCTTAAAGAGAACACCCATTTGTGACGGGTCCACGAGGCGGGATATTTGCGCATTCAGGGTGTTCTGCTCGACCGCGTTCAATTTTTTTGCGAGCTGCGAGGCGCGGATCGGCAAGCCCAATTTCAGCAGCCACTCACCCATTGGCATGGGGCCGAACGCTGAAAAGCAATGGCTTTTCGCGTCCTGAGCCAAGCTTGCGAAATCCACGTGCGCAGTGATGTCAACCTCACCCGGCGCATCGAAGATGGACACAAATCTATGATTCTCGACGGCTTGTACCGTATCGCCGAAGCCAGGTTGCTCATGACCGTAGTCGACGATCAACGCTGCTATGGGGTGCTGCCTCAGCGCAAGCTGCTGCAACACAGACCCGACAGCCGGACGAAACTCGAAAATATCTCCCTCGTCGGGTTCGACTTGAAAATTGGTCAGAGCAAAAAACCTTAAATCCGAAGGCGACACTACATTCCCCGATGAGGCGAATGCGAAAGCGCCGTCGACAAGTGAGACCATACGCTCCCGCCAAGCACCGACCATCGCATCAAACACAAACTGACGAACCGGCAAGCAGTCGAAAAACTCGTTCGCGATCACGATGGCGGGGCCGGACGGAACGTCATTGAGCCGCCGATGCCACAGAACTGGACATGGCGCGTTCGCCAGTAAGAGCATCTGCCGCGCCATCAGCGTTTCGGACGTTTCCACAAGGTGAACCGCCGCAGCCTCATAAAAACCCGGCACCACCTTGAGCACGCGCAAGGCGTCGGCCATCAAGGTGCCACGGCCCGGGCCAAGTTCTATCACTCGAATATCGCGCGGCGATCCCATCAGCCGCCAGACTTCGCCCGCCCAGAGTCCCACCAGTTCGCCAAACACCTGGCTGATTTCTGGCGCTGTCGTGAAATCGCCATCAGCCCCGACGGCATGCGCCCGGCGATAATACCCGTGATCGTTGTCGTAGAGACACGCGTCGATATAGTCGTGGAGCGAAATCGGTCCGTGTGCGAGGATACGCGAAGACAGTTTTCGCGCGAGCGGCGTCGATGTGGATCCCGGCAATAGGCAAATCATCCGATGTAATTGCTGGAATAACGGTAGGCCAGCGTTCTCGTCAGAGACGCGAGGCCAGGCGCAAAATTCGACCGGGTTACACCGAGATCGTGCAACTGCTTCATGATGTCCTTTTTACAGAGGGGGTCCACATGGATCATGGTTAAAAATTCGTCCGCGCGTTTCAAAAAGAACTTCAACTCCTCCAGAGGCACGCGGCTGGCCCCGTGCACGGTCCAGTAGATATTTTGCAGATTATAGTTTCGAGTGCTGCGAGCCGGGCGGAAAGCCAGCGGCTGTGTCGCTTCGGGAACCTTGGGGCCGTCCTCACCGAGCCTGACCGCATATGTCCTGAACAGCTCATCCGTCACCGGCGGTACGAACTCCAGGTCGCTGGTCAGTTCGTTCATGCGCCAGGGGTTCAAAATCCAGATGCGTCCGGGTTCCCCGCCAAGTGACTCGACAGCCACGAACAACGCCCATAGCGGGTTGGCAGTCCATTCCAGAATCCGGGTCGGCAGGGCGTTCATGTGCGCGCTTATGAGAAAGTCCGCGTCCGACAATGCAAGGATGTTGAACTCCGACGCGGACAGGCGATAATCGCGCAGCACCTCGCGCTCGTATTCCGGCGGGATTTTTGTGCCGGGATTGTAAAAGGCGGGAAGCAAGGTGCCCTTAAGGTCAGCATTACCAAGATACCAGGGCGTCGCCGGTGCGGACAGCAGCCCCAGGCGATTGCGAGGATGATCGACCGCCGAGAGGTACTCGCCGACCGAGCCGATGGTATCAGGTTTCGCCATCCTTTACGCCCGTGACGCGCCCGATGCGCCATAGTTCAACGTGGTTGATCGCGCGCGCGATGTCACCATGAAATAAACGCCCAGTGCGATCATGGGCAGCGAATACACAACGCCTTCAGAGAAATAGGCGGTCGTGAAAAATTGGCCGCGATCCCATTCCTTGAAGTATTCCGCAAAAATCCGGAACAAGCCATAGGCTGCGAGAAACGTGCCAGTCGCAAGTCCGGGACTGAGAAACGCGTGGCGCTTGTGCGTAAGATAACGGATCAGAACGAACATGACGACGCCTTCAAGAGCTGCCTCGTAAAGCTGTGTCGGGTGCCGCGTTGCGCAATCGCTGATGTTCTGCACGGCACAGGCGTACCGGTCGACCTTGGAAATTTTGTCGGCGGGAAACTGCACGGCCCATGGCACGTTCGTCAGTGCACCGTAAATTTCGGCGTTTATGAAGTTCGCGATCCGCCCGAAGAACAGCCCGAACGGAATCACGGCCGCATTGAGGTCCATCAGCGCACGGACCGGAATGGCGTTGCGCCGCGCGAACAGCCAGATGGCCAGACCAACGCCGAGCAGGCCCCCATGGAAGGCCATCCCACCCTCCCAGACCCGGAAAAATGTCCAAGGACTGCATCGCTCGATACCAGGCTGGGTTATGAAGTTGCATAGGATCGAGCTTGGCTCGTAAAATAAGAAAAACCCGATCCTGCCGCCAAGCACGGTTCCAATGGTTGCCCAGAACAGATAGTCGTCCGCCTGCTCCGCACGCATCGGGGAATGGCCTCCCCAAACCCGCGTGTGCTCGCAAAGCCTGCGCATATAGATCCAGCCCAGCAGGAGCCCCGCCATATACGACAGACCATACCAGCGTACCGACAGCGAGCCCAGATGAATGGCGACCGGGTCGTTAAACGGAAATGCGATCGCCATGTGATCCACAGTCTGCCTCACGTCGGTTTTGACATCGATCAGCCGTGGTCTTAGCAGGGGTGAAGCCGAAATAACAAACCCTCTGTGAAACCCAGCCGTGTCCCAAGCTTATTCCGCCGCCTGACGCCGGGAAATAATCTGGGCCAGCAGAGCCCGAAGTGCCGCCGGCTTGATCGGTTTATATAAAATCGCCGCGCCTGCCGCCATGACTTTCGCGCGAATGTCGAGCGAGCGATCCGCCGTCACGATCACGATTGGAATATCCGCTTTTACGGCCTCGACCGTGGCAAGGGCTGCGGTCAAGCCGTCCGTATCGTCGAGATGGTAATCAGAGACGATGACATCGGGGATGAACGTAGCGGCGTTGATTTGCGCGAGCGCTTCGGCCTCATTCATGGCTGTAAGCACCGTGCATTGCCAGCCGCTCAGCAATGTCCGCATTCCGTCCAGGATACTGCGCTCATTGTCGATACATAAAATGACGGAATGCCGCAAATCGCCATAGGGAGCGGGCCGCAGTCCATAGGGCCTGACTGTCTCGATTTCAGTCCACCGCGCTTTGGGCAAAGCTACGTTAAAGCTGGAGCCACGGCCAAGCCTCGATTGAAGCGAGATCGGGTGATCGAGGACGCGGCACATGCGTTCCACGATGGACAATCCCAAGCCAAGCCCCGGAACATTCTGCGTATTTCTGTTGAGCCGCTCGAATTCCTTGAAGATCTTTTCATATTCCGAACTCGCAATGCCGGGTCCAGTATCGCACACCTGCAACAGCACTTTGCCGTCACGCCTGCGGCACCCGAGAACCACCCCGCCCTGATCGGTGTATTTCAACGCATTCGAAACAAGGTTCTGCATCACGCGACGCAGCAATCTGCGGTCCGATAAAACAAAGTTGCCTGACGGAACGATTGTAAACGTCAGGCCGCGTGCCTTGGCGACAGGCTCGAAATCGATGCGCAGTTGTTCGAACAGTTCGTTGACGGGAAACGTGGCAAATTCGGGTTTCATAGCACCGGTATCCAGCCGGGATATATCCGACAGCGCACTGAGGATATCCTCAACCGCCTCAAGAGAGACGTCGATGTTTCTGGCGAGCCGGGCGAATTCCTGCTGGGGCGCTCGCTCCATGAGGCTGGTCGCGTACAACCTTGCCGCGTTCAGCGGCTGAAGAATGTCGTGGCTCGCGGCGGCCAGAAACCGGGTCTTGCCAATGTTGGCCTCATCGGCTTTCGCTTTTGCCAGTTCGAGTTCGACGTTGACCGCCGTTAGCTCCGATGTTCGCGTTGCCACCCGTTTTTCCAGCGTATCTTTTGCTCTCGCCAGCGCGTCTGCCGCGATGACGCGCTCCGTAATATCCATGTAGGTGACCACAATCCCGCCCTGGGGCATGGCGTTGGTGCGGACCTCCACGACCCGGCCATCGATCAGCCGCTCGTGAAAGGTCTCCATGCTCACGACGTATTTGGTGACGCGGTCCGTCACCATCTGTTCGACCGCCGTCCGGTCGGTTCGTGCCCGCTGCGCCATATACCGAATGATTTCGTCGAGAGGAATGCCGAAGCGCCCGAGTTGCGGCGGCAGCGATAGAATGTCCCGAAACTGACGGTTCCAACAGATCAGCCGCATATCCTTGTCGAACACGGCCAGCCCCTGCCGGACGTGATCGAGCGCGGTCTGGAGTAGATCGCGGTTGTACTGAATGGCCTCGGACGCATCATCGAGAAGTTTGAGGGCCGAGTTGACGCCCACATTCCGCCGCCGCAGCGTCAGCGACATCACGAGTCGCGACGATGCGGCACCGATAGCGCTTGCCAGCAGGTTTTCCGTGAACCGCACCGCATGAATATCGGCTTCGATGTGCCCGATCAGAGCTATGCCCCGGCTTGCGGCATATTCATTAAACGACCTCTGGGTGCGCTCTGTGCCAAGATAGCGTGATACGGTAGCGATCAGGTCCTGAAGCGTAACCACCGCACGCCATGGACGAAAGGGCGGAGCCGTGTATGCCGGTGTGTTGTCATGAATGAAAAGGCTGGCTTGTAATCTCTCGATAGGCTCAGGAGGACGCAGCAGCGACACCGTCACGAACGCCAGCAGATTGAAAAAAATGCTCCAGACCACGCCGTGAATGAGAAAATCGAAATTGAAATAAAATAACATCTGCGGACGCAGGAAGGTCAGGCCAAAGGGGCCGGAATCCCGAAGCGACTGACCGATGATGTCGGCGTCGATCAGGTAGGGGATCAGAAGGGTATAGACCCAAACCGCAAACCCCGCCGCGATACCCGCAATGGCACCGCGCGCTGTCGCTCTGCGCCAGAAGAGGCCACCGAAAAAGGCAGGGCCAAACTGAGCGATGGCCACAAAGGACAAAAGGCCGATGGATGCGAGAGGTGCCTTTGCGAACGCCTCATAAAGTGTATACGCCAGCAGGACGATAACGAGGATCGCACCGCGACGCACATGGAGGAGAACGCGGCTCATATCCCGTCCATCGCGATTGAACGGTCTGCTGAGGAGCAAAGGCATCACGAGATCGTTGCAGACCATGATCGACAGCGCCACAGTTTCGACGACGACCATGGCGGTCGCCGCCGACAGGCCCCCGAGAAAGGCGATCAGTGTGAACGTCCGGTTATCGGCATGAAGCGGCAGGGCAAGCAGGAACATATCTTCGCTCACTGAACCCTTGGAAAAAACGATCAGGCCCGCGATTGCTACGGGGACCACGAAAATATTGATAAGCACGAGATACATCGGAAAGAGCCAGGACGCGCGTCTCAACTCGCTTTCAGTGACATTCTCGACGAACGTCACGTGAAACTGGCGCGGAAGCACGAAGATGCAGACGAAACTCAGGAACGTCACGGTCAGGAGCATGTTGCCCTGAAAGCCGTTTGAAAAGACTTCGAGAACGGCGGGATGGTCGACCGCGCTGCGGGCAAGGGGGCCGACGCCTCCCATGATGAAGAAAACGATGTAAATGCCGACGGCGAGGAAGGCCGCCAGTTTCACCACCGACTCAACGGCGATTGCCAGCATGAGACCGCGCTGATGTTCGGTCACATCGCTATGTCGCGCGCCGAAAAGAATTGTGAATCCGGCAAGGACGATAGCAATTGCAAGCTGGACATCGTGGACGGGAAACCCGGCCGTTCCGGCTGTATCGGACGGCAAATGGCCAACCAGGGTGCTCACCGACTGAGATATTGCTTTCAGTTGAAGCGCCAGGTAAGGCAATGTTCCGGCGATGGCGACCACGGCAACGACGCCCGCCACAGCAGGATTTTTTCCATAACGGGCAGAGATGAAATCCGCGATGGACGTGATATTCTGCGCCTTGCAAACCCGTGTCACGTGACGAAGAAGGGGCATCGCCAGCAAAAAGGCGATGATTGGCCCGAGGTACACGGCAAGAAAATTCAGCCCTGTTGCGGCCGCGAAGCCGACGCTGCCAAAAAATGTCCACGACGTGCAGTATACTGCCAGCGTCAGCGCATAAATCGTGGGACGGCCGTTGAGAACACGGGCTTTTCTTTCCTTGAAATCACCCCAGTACGCGATGCCGAACAACAAACTGAAGTATAACGCCACGACTGTAACGATGATCCACTTGTCGATCATGCGAGACTGATTAATCCTGAGAGTCGGCTTGGAAGGCTAGTCTTAAATTATACACTAAGCCTTTCGGCTATGAATCAAGGATCAATCTGAAAATGTCCAGGCTAACGACAGGCCAAATCCACGTTAACAAACCGTTCCCGTCACCGGCATATCATGCACTTCGATTGTCCTTCAATCGCCGGTCCGTGCCAGGGTTCTTGACGCGGCCCTGGCCAGTCGGCCCTTCACGGTTTCCCGATAATCTTTTGTCGCTGCCTGGGTCTCTGACGCGGCCTTGTCCCGTTGGACCTTCCCGATTGTTTGAAAGGCGCCGATCCGCGGCTGGATTTTTAACGCGCCCTTGACCTGTAGGCCCTTCCCTGTTCTGGGCCAGCCGTTTATCGCTGACGGGGTCCTTGACTTTGCCCTGCCCCGTGGGACCAGACCGGTTGTCGGCCAGACGGCGATCGCGTCCTGGGTCCTTGACGCGCCCCTGACCACCTGTTTGAATCTCGGGCGGGGTCGCAGCGGCGGGTGCGGGGAGCGTCTGCGCGTCGTGCGCGGCTCGATGGTTTTTTTGTCGTTCGTCTCTTTTTTAGCCGCCGCCTTCTCTCCATCCCCACTGCGGCGAGAATCGTGGCTTTGCATCCGCACTGCCATAACCTTATCCCATTATCGTCGTTTCTAACTAACAGCAAAGGTGCGGTGTAGTTCCGACCATCGAATACAGTAACATCTCCGTGAGCGAAATATAGTTATATCTTTGTCGTAAAGAAAATAATTTAGTCTTATACACCAGCCGGGTGTTAGCTGGATCTAAGCTCCGACGCATGGCGCGGTCTGTTCAATCCTTCGAACGGGGTCCATCCAGCGGTTGCAGCCGGATTGGACCTGCACCGACATCGACCCGCGACATCGCAGCAACGACCCCGCCTGCCTTGGCAATCAGTTCCTTGATGACCGCAACGCTATCTTGAACCTCGACCGGGTCTTCGTGCTCGTTCATGTAAACTTCCGAGCCACCCGCTTCGCCACGGCAAACGCGCTGGATATCATCGATGCAGACAAGCATGGGATATCCGTCGAGGTCGTGTAATTCAAGAAACATGGTAACTTCCATTCCTGCCGTGACGGCTCAATCGCCAACACGTTATATAAAAGAAGTGGATTGCCATCGGCAAGTGCCATAGCGATACCGGTTTCCAAAGCCGTTGCACAGGGCACTGCGCCAAGAAAACGATGTTTTTTTGCATCATTGGTTGAATGAATATAAAATACACGCGAATCCTGCTTGCCGACTATTGTTTCAATAAAATACGCTGATATAGGCATTTATTTTCACGGCACGGGATCAATGGTTAACAAAAAGCATAAACAAGCGCTTCTTCCTGCGAGTCTGATAAAATATTCAAGCGCTCGGCGACCCGCCGCAGTTATGGAAAATCTGGAGTCCCGACTGATCGAAAGCTTTGAAGAGGCAATCGATTTTGGTGTTCCACCCCGCCGATGCCATCGCCTTGATCGTGAGTTGGGCGGCCGAGGAAATGAGGCGCTTCAAGGCAGAAGAGGGAAGACATCACGGCGATCTGCCACTATAACCATAGCTCGTAATCTGTGTGTAAACGTGCGTGGCATTGTCGCGGTAGGGCAAATGCGTGTTTTAGTAGGTTATATTCTTTTTAATTGTGGAAATCACATGTGTTTTTGCGGGCGATGCGCCGGATGTGAGTTTTCCATCCACGGATGCGGCCGGGACGAACATACGCGGGTACGTGTACAAGCCCACCGGTGAGGGGGAGATTTGCTGCGGTCATCGCTCTTTCATGGTTGCGGGGGATTGTTTGACCGCAGCGGCGACCGGTTGAATGGCCGACATCGAGACTGGAGCGACAGGCTTCTTGCTGCAGGCTATGTCGTATTCTTTCCGGACAGTTTCGGCTCCCGGGGTTTGACATCGATCTGTACTGACGCTGAGAGGTCAATCACCCCCAGGGATCGCGTTGCAGACGTTCGGGGGGCGTTTGTATGGCTGGCGTCCCAACCGTACATCGACTTTCAACGGATCGCGCTCCTTGGATGGTCCAATGGTGGTTCCACGGTTTTGCGATCCATGGCGCCCGATGCCCGACCACCGGGAAATGCTGATTTTAGAACGGCTATCGCGTTTTATCCAGGCTGCCGATTGCTGTTGAAGGAGCCTTGGAAAGCGCGTGTTCCGCTATCGATCCTGATCGGCGACGCCGATGACTGGACGCCTCCCGAACCCTGCAAAATGCTATCCCAGCGCTGGGGCAATCGATTCATAAGCTATCCTGGAGCGTATCATAGTTTTGATGCCCCGAAAACGCCGATCCGGATCAGGAAAGGCGTAACTTATTCCGCAAACGGGTCCGGCGAAGTGCACGTTGGCACGAATGAACAAGCACGGGCGGCGGCCATTGCAACAGTGATGCAGACATTGGAAGCGGCGTTCAGAGGCCGTTCGTAGTTCAGCCTTGAGCGCGCAAGGCCGCCTCTTGTGAAGTCATCGGCGCTGCCATGACATGATGCGATCCGGTCGCAAATATCTCAAGGGTCAAGCCGTAACGGCTTGAGATTGCTCACGGGCCGCGTCCCTCTGCAAACCACCTTTGACAGCCGCGCCAAACATTGCGTGGAACTTCTCAATAAAAGCAGGCTCATCTCCGGACTGCGTCGGCGCACTGGCTCCGACTGCGCTTCTTACATGGCCCTCATCCAGGTGCTTGAACTTCAATGCGTACACCTTTGGCTCGTCGCCGAAAGCCATGATCAAACCGGTGCCTTGAATATAGTCCTCGTCCGACGCTTCCACCGTCATTTTCGTATACCCGCCGAAGGAGTTCGCAGACTGGGATTGACGCCCCTGCCAGATGAACTCGATGTTGTCGTCTTTGTCCGATGGAAACAATATATAAAAAGACTTGAACGCAGACAGAAACGATCCGTCCGTTGCGTAAGTCCGTCCCGTCACCTCATACCGTTTTTTAGGTGAGCAGAAAAAGATGTGCACGATTGTGTACCGGACTTCGACACCGTGAAGCACAGCTTGCAGATATCGCCCCGCATAACGGTCGCTAGGCAAAAGTCGCCGTCTGATGGTTGGAGACCGGTAAGCGAGGTCGCGCCAGTACACGGTTAACCACGTGGCGGCACCAGTAAAAATAAGCAGGAAGAGAAGACGAAAGGCCTCGCCACCTTCGGGCCTGCGACCAATCACCCAGCTCATGAGCCAGATCATTGAGTCGCGGATCACTTCGAACATGGATTTCCCCTAACGGGCATCGATTTCCGCTTAGCGCGATCGGCGATCCTGTTTCAGTATAAACTCATCCGCTACTTCGGTGAAACCACAGCGGTAAAATGCCTGCAAAGCCTTTCCCAGAACCAGGTTTATTTTCAGAAGACCTTGCAGGGCATCGTTTCCGCAAAAAATCGATGGTCTACTGAGCTGGAAACGTCTTCAGATACGCGATAACGTTTTCACGATCTTCAGGCTTTTTCAGACCCGCGTAAGCCATCTTCGTTCCAACAACCACGCCCTTGGGATTTTCCAGATACTTGTTCAGGTTGTCCTCAGTCCAGACAAGCCCACCTTCCCCTGCCTTTTTCATAGCCTCGGAGTATGTATAGCCGGCGCGAGTGCCAGCTTTGGAGCCGATCACTCCATTCTGCACCGGTCCGACCCCTACCTTGGCATTGGGGCCGACAGCGTGACAAACCTTACATTGCTTGAAAACGTTCTCGCCCTTGGCCGCGTCCCCTTCGGCAAAAGCGCTACCTGCCGTCAAAGCGACGGCGGCGACCGTCAAAGTCTGCAAAAAAAGCCTCATGTCTCGTCCTCATGTTTGCCAGCCCGTCCACGGACCGTTATCAAGCAGATGTGGTACGGTTTTTCAACACCGCAGATCATCGCACCGATCCTTTCCCGAACGCATTTCTCCACGTAGACGGCGTGAATGGTGCCATCGAAGTAAATACATGGAAAAGGCCGGCTTTTCCGGGCGTGATTTGCGAAGGCAAATTTCCGGAAATCACTGAGGTCGAAGGTGGACATCACCAGGCTGCAGCAGATGTGGCAGATGGCGGGACAGCAACAGGCGGCGCAGAACGCGCCGAGCCCTCAGGATCAACAGGCTGCGCAGGTAACGGCGCAATTAACGGAGGTGGAATGTGAAATTAGATATACCCAAGAGGCATAGTGAGCTGGTCCAAATCCTCGCGACAGATATTTTGGCTTCTGACCTACATCAGAAATGTTGCGCAAAAGCATCTTTACTGGCGCATAAATGCGCTCGCAATGCAATTTACGACGGCGTCGTCTGGCGCGCCATGCCAGGTGCGTCCGATCCAGACCTGTCGCCTTATCGCGCGGTGCGCACCATAGCGCGCACCCGGCGCTTCGGCGGCGTCGCTGGCTTCACGGGCAGTTCGCGCTACTGGCGTGTGGTGGTCTATAACGCCACGGCGCTCGGTGCGATCTCCCTGGGCGGCCTGCGTTTCTGGAAAGAGACCGGCCTGTCGAAGGTCAAACATTTCAATTTCGCCCGCGTCAGCGACGAGGGCTTTCAGGTTATCCTGACGGACTACAACCTCGATGTGTTTCGGGGCGGCGTCTACTGCGCCAGCGTGGCCGTGCCGATCCCCACCGAGCTGGTGCGCGAGGTCCATTCCGAACAGAGCCTCGACACGCTGTTCCTGTTTCATGAGGATGTGGCCACCCAGCAGGTGGTGCGGCAGGGAGCCGCCGACGAGTGGAACCCCGGCGTGTTCACGTTCGCCAACATGCCGAACCTCAGTTCCAACACGGCATTTTCCGGCACCCAGGACGAACGCCAGCGTATCGACATCTCCGGGCTGATTGCGGGTGCGAGTTTCTATCTCGTCATGGGCAACACGATCACCGCGGCCATACCGTTCACCACGGCCGCCGCTCTGCCAGCCCTGATCGCGGCAGCCATCACGGCGTTGCCGAACGTGAGCGCCGATGCCGTGAAAGTGGATCTGATATCGACCGTTCCGCTCTCGCTGCGCGTGTCGTTCATCAACGGCAACGGGTCCAGGCGCTAGCCCCGGCTGATCTTTCGTGCCGTAGCCCCAGGCACGGCAACCGGCATCACCACCATCGTGCAGCGCGGGGTGAACTCCTCCGGCCCGCTCATGGGGGAGACCACGGGCTATCCCCGCTGCGGCACCCTGTCTCAGGCGCGCTTGATCCTTGCCGGGTTTCGCTCAGCCCCCTCGACCATGATTTTCAGCCGCGCTGGCAACCCCCTCGATTATCTGACCACCGGCAACCCGCTCACCGCCGATCTCGCCATCGTCAAAACCATCGACAGCGACGCGGTTCGCACCATCTATGAGCTCTTCATCGGCCAGCATTTGCAGGTGTTCACGTCCAACGGACCCATGTGGTTCGAAGGCCGGTCCATCGACGCGACCCAGAGCCTGAATTTGATCCCGGTGCCCGTCGATTATGGCGTGGCGCGCAACGTGCCTGTGCAGGCGGTGCAGGGCTCCACCCTGTTCGTTCAGGCTGGCGGCCAGATCATCGGCGAGGACGAGAAAAACACCGTGGTCCGTGACATGGTCTATTCGGGGCAGGAGGCGGTGAACTATCAGACCGAGCCTCTGACGCTGCTTGGCGCGCACCTGCTCACCAACGTGCAGGATTTCGCCCATCGCGCGGGCGTCACCACGAGAGACGCGAGCATTCTGTTTTTCATCAATGCCGATGGCCTTTTCGCGATGATGACATTGTTGAAATCGCAGAAATCATGGCGATCACGCCGGGCGTGACCCAGGGACGCATTCGCACGGTGGCCGCCGATATCCAGCGCAACCTCTGGTTTGTCGTGGAGCGGGACAACGCTCTTGGCACCGACCTCTACCTGGAGCGCCTCGACGACAACGTGAGCCTCGATGCGGCCGTCACCGTCACCGGCGCTCCCATGATCGTCGTGCCGGGTCTCGATCACCTGGAAGGCCTCTCCGTCTACGCTTACGCGGACCGCGAGCTGGTCGGCCCCTGCACGGTTCGCAATGGCGCGATCACCCTCGACACCCCGGCCAGTTCGATCACGGCGGGGCTCGCCTCCACCGTCAGCATCAAGACCCTGCCGATCCGCGAGAAGTTGCAGAACACCCAGCCGTTCAAACCGCCCTGCCGCGTCTATGAAGCGGAACTCACTTCGGCGCGACGGGACCGTGCCAGTTCCGCGCCAATGGCAGCGGCTGGCTCGATGTGCCGTTGTCCCACACCGATGGCGCGACCACGGCGGAATATGTCACCGGCGACGAGGCGGGTCTCGATGCGCTGGACACGCCCTTGCTCGACCGGCTTTATACCGGCACCGTGAAACTGGAGCGGCTGGAAGGCTGGACGCGGCAAGGGCTCATCGAGATCACGCAGACGCTGCCCGCGCCCTTCAAGCTGAAATCCTTGCGCTATCTGGTGAGCTACTGATGGCGGAGTTGCTCGCGTCCCTGGCCGCAGCCGCGGCTGCCGCCGTAGAGATCGGCGCCCCAGCGGCTGCCGCAACCGCGACCGCCACCACCGCCGCGACAAGTGCGGCAGCGGCCGCTACGGCGACGGCTGGCACTCTAACGAGCATCCAGGGTGGCCTCAGCGTCGCGTCGTCCATCTCGGCGCTGGCCAGCGGTCTGCTCGGTGCCCATGAGGCGCACCAGCAATCGGTGCAGTCCGATCTCGCCAGTCAGGAACAGGCCCTGCGCATCAAGCAGGATTACCTGAAAAAAGTGGGTGCGGCCCGCGTCGCTTTCGCAGGCTCCGGCGTGGCCCTGGGCGGGCAGGATGTGGCCGTGGAGGACAGCCTCAAGGACCAGGCGGATTTCGAGACCCGGATCAGCAAAAACAACGCGGCGCTCAACCGTGCGCAGTATGCCACCAAGGGGCTGATGAGCATCGTGTCCGGCGTGGGTAACGCGGCCAAGGCCGGTGCGTCGACCGGCGTCGATATCGCACGTCGAGGTATTTGATGGCCATTGCATCCAACTCCGCCCGTGGCTTGCTCGCATTCTCGTCCGATATCGCGCCGGAAAGTCACGTGGAAGCGCAGGTGCCGTCGTCGGGTGGCGAACAGGCGCTGAAGTCCGTCGCGAGCGATTTCAGCGCGGTGGGCGAAAAAATCGGAAGCTGGGCGGATGCTGCGGCAAAAGAAGCGGGGAAGGAGGCTGGCCATCAGGCGGGTCTCGATCCGGAGTTCCGCCCGCAGCGGGACATCACCCTGTACAGTCAGGCTTTCAGCGAGGCGGGCCTGAACGTCTACAAGACGCAAAAATCCATCGCCATGGAAGCGGACCTGGCCGCCACCTACGACAAGCATCGCGCCGACCCGGCCGCCCTTGCCAAGGAGTTGGACGAAAAGCGCGCGGCCTGGGTGCAGAACACGTTGCCCGATGTGCAGCCGGACATCCAGTTGTCCTTCGATAAGCACCGGTTCACCTACATGCGCGAAGCCAGGCGCACCATGAACGAGCAGGCCAACGAGCAGAACAAGGGCGCGCTCCAGGCTGAACTCGCTCAAAGCCTGAAGCAAATTCAGAACCGGGGCTATAGCCTTGGCCTCGACAAGGGGGCCGACGAGGTTCTGACCAGCGACATGGACGAGCTGGGCACGCTACTTCAGCGTCGTGGTCTCGACGGGAAGCCGCTGGTGGCACCCACCCACGCCGCCGAAATTTTGGAAAAAGCCAAGACCGAAGTGGCCTATTCCCGCACCATGGGCGCTTTCACGAGGCTGCCGGCACCAAGGCCAAAGACGAGTTCATCAAACAGTTTCAGGCGGATTACGCGAGCGGCACGGGTCCCACCGCCGATCTCGGCATCGAGAAGTTCGAAAGCATCCAGCGCCATCTGCAGGCCGAACTGCGCAGCGCCCGGGTGCAGGATCACGCGGTTCTGAAAGACGCGGAGCATCGCATTCGCGGCGTGGAAAAGCTCGCTGAAAACGGGGTCACGTCAAAACCTGAGGACATGGCCGCCACCGAGGCGCGCATCGCCTCCATCGACAATCCGGAACTGCGACAGCAACTTCAGGATGCCAAAGACACGCTGCAATGGGCCAGCGCCATGCGCAGGATGAAGCCGTCGGAGGTCGAGGCGGAAATCAAGGCAATGCGCGCGTCAGGGGCCGATGAGGACGTTGGCGGCAACAAGCGCGACCTGCACCGGCGTAAATTCGCGGAGCGGTTGCTGGCGAACATGCATGGCGAGCTGAAGCAAGACCCCATGGGCTGGGCCGACAAGACCGGCGTGATCAAGGTCGAGGACATCGATGCCAGCACTGTGGATGCGCTCCAGGCAACCATCAAAACCCGCATCGGGCAGGCCGTCACCGTGGGTCAGGCCTACGACCGTCCGGTGCAGTATCTGAGACCCGACGAAAAAGTGATGCTCGGGGCCGTGATGGGCCAGGGCGGCGGTGAAACCCTCGGGGTCATGAAGGCGATTTCAGCGGGTGCGGGGGACCATGCCCCGAAGGTGTTCGCGGAGCTGTTCGAAAACGCGCCGGTGGTGGCGTCGCTGGGCGCCCACGTGAACGAGGTGGGTATGACGCAGGTGGCCCGCGATGCCGCGGACGGTATCACCATGAAGAAAAAAGACGAGACCGTGATGGAGAAAATGCCGAGCGCCGAAGAACAGCGCACGTCGGCCAATGAAACGCTGCGCTCGACCTATGCCGATCCCGACAGCCGTGCCGCTCTCATTCATCTCACGACGGCAGCCTACGCGGCGCGCGCCGCGCGGTTGCGCCTGACCGAGTTCGATGGCGGTCTGTGGAAAAAAACCATGCGCGAGCTGGTGGGCGAGCAGGAGGTGGGTGACGGTCTCTATCAATCGACCTACGGCGGCATCGTGAACCAGGGCACCTATCATCGCAACCCCATCGTGCTGCCGCCGACCCTGAAGGCAAGTGACCGCGTGAGCGATGTCTGGCGCGACGCGGTGGACATGATCACCCCCGACGATCTGAAGGCCGCCAATCTGGGCACCCCCGTGGGGGGCAACGGCAAGCCGATCAGCATGGACCGCGTGAAAAACGGAACCCTGGTACAGGTGGGCAACGGGCGTTACCAGATCGCTCTGGGTGGCGGCGCGTTGACGCGCGGCACCGAGCAATACGTGCAGCGCGAGGGCGGCGGCCCCTTCGTGCTCGATTTCAAGGCCCTGACGCCGACCCTGTCCCGTCGCCGCCCGGACCTCTTTCTCGGAGCGAAATAGATGTTTCTGAAAGACGTGGAGCTGGACAACACCAGCCAGGCCGTGGGCGGCGATACCGCGAGCTTCGAGGACGTCGTGTCGGCCGACTACAACCAGGGCCGCCTCGTCGGCACCAGCACCGCGCGTTTTACGGCCCTGACGCAAGCCTACGATAACCGCGCCAATGCCGTCAGCCGCGCCATACAGGAGCGATACGGCCAGCAGGGAGCCGCAGGCAATCTGCGCAACCCCGTCGACGTGATGCTGAACCGCGCGATCGGCAGCTCGCTCGGCGGCGGCGGCCCCATCATCGAGCGCGATATGGTGGTCGATCCGTTCGCCGAATACGACAAACATCTGAAACAACTTTCGCAGCAATACCCGCTCGCCGCCGACGTGATCCGCGCCGACAGGCCTGTTTCAGACGAGGCTCGCGAACTCTCCGTTCAGGCTGGCCACACAGCGGAGGACGTGGGGGCACGCAGTCCCGGCGGTATTCAGGGGTTTGTCGCGTCGAGCATCGGCGGCATGGGGGCGCTGTTACGGGACCCGGTGCAGACCCTCACCATGATGGCCCTGCCCGAAGTGCATGTCGCACGTATCGGTCTTTTCGGACTGGCATCTCAGAGTGCGGTAGGTGCCGGAAAAATGGCGGTGGGCAACGTTGCGGCACAGCCCATCATCCAGGACTATCGCAGAGACATCGGCCTGCCCCATGGGTTTGGCGAGGCCGCCGAAGAGGTCAAGGATACGTTCCTGAGCGGCCTGCTGTTCGAGGGTGCCGGGCGAGTTGCCATTCGTGGCGCAAAATACGGTGTGGCCCGCGCGCGGGGCCTCGATCACGAGGGTGCTGCGCGGGCGGGTCTCTGGAAAGGCGATCCCGAGACCCTGCAGAAGGCAGTGGACGGCGATGCGAAATCGTTGCGCGAGATTTCCGACGCGAACCCGGAGGACAGTACCCTTCGCGGGGCCGCCAACGAGCTGGAACAGCGGGACCTGTTCGGCGCGCCGCCTGAGGTGGACACCGGCGAGCATCTGGACCGGCTGTCGGAGAGCGTTCGCGGCCTGTATGAGGACGATGGGCTGCCCCCCGGCGATGCCACGGCGCTTTACGGTCGCGAACACCGGCCCGCCGAACCGCGCCGGAGCTTCGACAACGACAGCGCGGCCACACCCCACATCGTGGAGGGCAAGCCCGTTCATTTCCGCGAGCTGACGCCCGATCAGCTCACTGCCGACCCGGAGACCTTCCAGTTCAAATCCAACGGCGACATCAACGGTGAGACCGGCCGCCTGCGCGGCGTAACCCAATGGGACCCGCTGTCGTCCGGCAAGACCATGGCCTATGAGCGCGCCGATGGCAGCATGGTCATCGCCGACGGCCACCAGCGGCTGGGCCTCGCCAAACGCCTCGCCGCCGACGGCCAGGACCCGAAACTCGCGTCCTACGTGTTTCGCGAGGCGGACGGCTGGCAGCCCAGCGACGTGCGTTCCTATGCCGCCATGAAGAACCTGAAGGAACTCTCCGGCTCACCCCTCGACATGGCCCGGGTGATGCGCGAGCGGCCCGATCTCGTGGACGGATCGCTGCCCCTGTCGGACGGCAAGATGCGCGAGGCCGTGGGACTGGCGCGGCTGTCTCCGGACGCCTTCGGCATGGTGGTGAACGGGGTCATCCCCGAGCACTACGCCGCCCTCATCGGCGACACGGTGACCGACGCCTCGCGCCACGCGGATATCGCCGCCGACATGCTGCGCGCGGACCCGGCCAACCTCGACCAGGCGCGTTATACGCTCGGGCAAATCCTGTCGCTGCCCACGGCCCACGAACATCAGATCAGCCTGTTCGGCGACGAGGAACGGCTGCGCTCGCTGTTGCCCGAGCGCGTGCGCGTGCTCGACAGCGCGCTGAAAGCTCTCTCCAGGGACAGGCGCGTGTTCGGCCTGCTCGACCGTGAGGCGGGACTGATCGAGAGCGCTGGCAACCAGCTCGGCGACGCCAACACGGCCACGGCGGAACGCGCGGCACAGATGCGCGACCTGATCGAGAAGCTGAGCACAACGAAAGGCGTGGTGAGCGATCTTCTCAGCGATGCCGCCGACGCGGTGGGCAATCGCGGCGTCAAAACCAAAACCGCCGCCGACGCCTTCACGCGCCGCCTCGGCGATATCCTGGACGAGGAAGGGCTGAGCGGGCTGACCCGCGAGCGCCGCGTCGAGCAGCCGCCCATGCTGGATGATGCGCTCGGGCCTGAGGCCGTGAAGGCGACGGACGCGCTGGACAGGGCCAGCGATCTGAAGGAGATCACGAAGGAGCCGAAAGAGGGCGAGACGGCCCAGGAGCCGCGCGCCATGTTCCCGGTGGACAAGGCGTCCGCAAATATCACACGGCGACAGGCCGATCACATTCTCAGAACCCTCGAACGGGACGGGTCCTATACGGTACCCCGCGACGTGGTCGACAGCACTCGAGAGGCCTTCGCGCGGCTTGAGAATGCGATCCCGCACCGTTTGGTCGGTGCGCTGTCCAGGGTGGAAGCCATGCCCGACGGGCGGTACCGGCTCACCTACGAGACCCCCACCAGGGGCGAAAAATCATTCGTCGGTAAACCCGAAAATCTCTTCAACATGCGTGCGTTTATGTTTCCCGGTGAGGGGGTCTTTTTCAATCGTATCAGCGCCCTCGCGACTGAAAATCGGATGATTGGCGGAGAGGCTGCGCATGAGATTGTGCACCTCGTCAAGGTTGAGAAGCTCTTCCCCGTCGACGTCTGGAACCGTCTTCTTGCTCATGCCAATGTCCTCAATTTTCTCGATATGTCAGAGTACAGGTTTGCCCGTTTTGTCGGCGACCCACAAGCGGAAATGCATTCGGCTGCTGCAAGGGGCAAGCGCCTACATGATGACTATACCGAGTTATACGCCAAACGTGCGCACAAAGCCGAGCTGCTCGATGAAGAGGCGGTGGCGCACATGGCGGAAGCCTATGTGGCGCTTAGCGCTGATCCAAAATATGCACAGCAAGTGCGCGATGCGTTTGGCCCGGTCATGCAGGACCTTGAGGACTTGCGCAACGGCAAGTTCACCGGTGGCCACGGCGGCGGCAACCCCATGTTCGCCCTGCCCGGCTTCTTCCACGGGCCGGAAGACGCGGTTGCGAAATCGCCGCAGGCCAGGGCCACGCCGCAACAGTGGATGAAACTCATCGAGGGGCGGCCGGGCTGGAAGGATTATGCGGACTGGACCGGGCTGCCGAGTTTTTTCGAGGGCAAGAAATCCGTCACCCGCGACGAGCTGCTGGCCTATATGCGCGCGCATTCGGCTGATTTAGGTGAGAAAACGTTTGGTGATCGACCGCCCACCCCAACAGAGATGGGGCGGTTCGATAAGCCAACCAACGCTAAATATGAAACCCACAAAGTCCCCGGCGGCGAGCCGGGCAGCTATCGCGAGCGAACCATCGAGTTGCCCGGCTGGGAGTATAACGAACCTCATTTTGGCGGCCCCGTTGTCGTTCACACCCGAACAGATACACGCATAGGGTCAAACGGCGAACGCATCCACTTCCTAAACGAGGTGCAAGCGACTGGGCATCAAAAGGGGCGGACGGATGGATATCGGAGCAGACAGATGCGCTCCGAGAACGAGGTTCTTGCCGATATGCAAAAGATTGTCGACGAAATTAATGATGAAACCGATTTAATTTTAAACCACGAATACTCAGCTCTTCAGCACGAGCTGGACGTACTTAGTGGCGCGGTACAGGACATTCCCACCGCCCCCTTCAAGGGCGAGTTGTGGCTTGAGCTTTCGCTGAAGCGGATGCTGCGCCACGCGGTGGAGAACGGCTACGACGCCCTGTCCTGGGCGCGCTCGGATCAGATCGCGAAGGCCGTCGGCACCAATCCTGAAGGACTTAGGGTTCAGTACGACCAGAAGATCGGCAAGTTCCTCGATAAGTATACGAAGAAGTGGGGCGGCAAGGTTGAGAGTACGGGTGATTTACCACCTCCGATCAATGAGGCCCTTTTTCACGCTGGTCGCGATCTGCCCTCTGCTGCAAAACTTGTCGATCCAGGTTCGCAGGCGTTTTCTGAAATAAACCAGCTTTATAAAATGCTGTTAAATCATAGTCAGCAGGAGTGGAGCTTAAACAGCACCAGGCCCATTCTTTCCAAAGACGCGATGGAGGCAGTCTACAAATCTGTAGTTGAAAACTGGGAGGACAAAGGCAACCAAATCCTCCGCATCACCCCTGAGATGCGCGACAGCGTGATGAAGGGCCAGGCCTATGCCAAGCGCGGCGGAGAGTTAAAGCCCAAGCAAGAACACGAACATCTCGTTTACCACGGCACGCCCTCCAGTTTCGATAAGTTCGATCCCAAACGTTCAGGATATCCAAACAACGAATTCTATTTCTCGGACGAACCGTCGGTTGCTGCTGCATTTGCGGGACCGATGAGCACGAGCGCTACACCAAACAGCAAATACGCTCCCCGCACGATTCCGGCCTACATTGATACATCGAAATTCAAGACGGTTGATTTCAACGGTTATGATTGGATATCGGATGATGGAGAGCGGCTCCATCGCGTTATAGATTCTGCGAAGAAGCAAGGCTATCACGGGCTTGTCGCCAAGAAAATTATAGACAGCGATGCAGGCCACGAGATGAGCGGGTTTCCAAATTCGCGTCTGGCAACCCAGTATATCACATGGACGGAAGGAACCGTTCGCTCAGCTTTGTCGGATCACCAGTGGTATGCGATGACGGACGGTGAAGCACGATCCCATGTTCAGAGGCGGTTGTCGGCGGGCCGTCCCGTTGAGATTGTGCCTGGCACAGTATCTGCGGTTCAAAGCGTCCACAGAGAGATGCAACATCTTGTGCCCGAAGGCGTCAAGATCGGCACGATCTCAAAGGTTGAGCCGATTGCAGGAGATTATGACCACTATCGCGGAATTTTCACAGCGCCGGACGGGTCAACTTTCAGCCTTCCCATTACTAGCGACTACATTTGGGGTGGCAGAGCCGCTTACGTCCCTCAGATCAACGCCATTCTCAGCCTTCGTTTTGGCGGCATCGGCGAGTCTAGCAGCGCGAAGGGCCGCGAAGCCGTGCCCCGTCAGGTTGATCTTGGCACCGGAAGCAGCCAACCGCTTGATCCTTCGTCCAGACTCCTCAAGGGAGAGACCGCCCATGAGATCGTCCATTCCATCTATGCTAGGCTTTCCACCGAAATCAGGGGGAGATTGGTTGCTCATGCTAATTCTCTTGGGTTACTTGATCTCAGTCTAAAACAATACCTTACGTTAATTAGCGATTCAAGCGCAAAGCACACCGATGAGCGAGGGTCATTAAGAGACGAATATCTCTATGCATATGAGGGGCGTCCAAATTTAACTGATGCCATCAATGAAGAAGCAGCCGCTCATTTCGTCGAACTCGCCACTCACGGACACTTCACAGAAGAACAGATAGCCCCTGTCAAAGACATATTAGACGGGATCATGTCCGGGAAGTGGGCCGGGAAAGAGCAACGATCAGACGGTCTGATGTATGCCTTGGCTGGACAGAAAGCCAAAGGTGCAAACGCCGACGCTCTGCGAAATGCGAAGCAGCTCGCTTTGCGCGGCGCAAAGTCAGAACAAATCTGGAAGGAGACCGGCTGGTATCGCGGGGTCGATGGACAGTGGCGTTTCGAGATTGATGATGCCGGGTCTAGCATTAACAAGCGATCAATTGAAAAATTCGATGACGGGAACTCCGGTTTTTCCGGTCCGCTAAAGGATATTTTGCAACACCCAAACCTTTACAAGGTCTACCCGGAATTGAAAGAAGTCAAGGTCTATCTCGCTATGGGAGAAGGTTTTGATATGATGGGAAGCATTAAGGATGGTGTGATTGACATTAATATAGACAAGACAGATTTGCCTTTGGCTAAAAGCATCATTATGCACGAGATTACTCACTGGGTTCAAGAACACGAGGGGTTTGAAATTGGTGGATCGCCACAAGGCATCTCGAATACTGTCGAATTAGCTTTGCTTCATGGCCCGGAGTACGGCGTGCACTGGGAGGACCCGTCCGGTTATGGAGATTATCCGGTCATCGAAAAATCGACAGGGGCGTATACCGATCACTATTCCGAGACCGGCCAGGAATTCATGCCATCGCATGCAAACCAGCGGCACACCCAGCTCCATGATTATGATGTTGAGCAGCATCTGATCAGAAAAGGGATTATAGATAAGCGCGGCAACGCTCTACCCGCCGAAGACTACAAGTTGAGCGAGGCTGAAATTGCCAAACCTAATCTGGCGAATAAACTTTCTCAAAATCTGCGTCGAGCGACTAAAGAAGCCTTAAAAGAGTTCGCGGCAGACGACTACAAGCTCGCCGACCGCGAGGCGCAGATCGCAAAGCTCGCCGACCCATCCGGCGGCGGCGAGGGCGGCGGAAACGCCATGTTCGCGCTGGCCCCGAAGCAGGGCGCATTTCAGGGCGTGATTGCCGACGCGGAGCTTCTGATGGCTGATGGGCGTCACGATGTCCGCGATCGACTTCGGCAGGGCTTTGCGCCGGGGCTTGGCTTGCGTCTTCGGTTTCTCCAGGGCGGGGGCTTCCCGCACCGGCCCGGCGTCGACCTCCAGGGTCGTCACGGTCGCGTGCCGCACGGGCTTCAGTCCGCCGAACACGCTCTTGAAGCACAGGCTCGCGATCAGTTCCATGACCACGGCCCAGGCCACGGGCATTGCCCGGCCGACCGTTTCGGCGTCGGTGTGGACCCCGACACGCTCCAGCGTCCAGGCCAGTTGCTCGGCTCCGGCATCCGCGCTCGCGGGCTTGCCCTGCCGCTTGTCCGCCGACGCGCGCTCGATGCGCGCCTGGGCCTTCTGCACCGCCGCGCAGAACTCTTTCGAGCGCTGCACGGTGGCGTTGGAACAGCCGTTCGTCGCTGTCCAGGCTTTGTTGGTCTTCAGGCTCGCCAGCTCGCTCGATGCTGTCGTGAGAGCCTGGACCGCGTCTTCGTAGGCCGCGATGGCGAGCGATTTGCCGCCAACCGTCTCGACCCTGTGCGAGGCCGAGTAGGTGATGCCGTTGGCGATCACCACGCCGATCGCCAGCACCCAGCCGAGCCGCCACACGTGCGGCTCGATGCGTGCGCCTTCGGCGAGGCGAACGTCCGCCCAGGGCAGCATTGCCCAGGACACGACCACCATCGCCGCCAGCGCGACCCCGATCCAGAGATCGAGGGCCGCCCCGTTCTCCCACGCCGCGTGCACGCAATAGCTGCCTGCGGCGCATCCCCCGGCTGCAATGATGGCTTGCAGGATCAGGGGTCTTCGTCCATATTTGTTCTCCATTGTGACATCTTTCGACGGGTGTTGCAATAATGCCCGGCGCATGCGTTTGCAGCGCGTGCCCGGGCGTCTCTTTTTGAAAAGGGACAAAGGTATCAAGAGGTAATATGACGGCTGAACCGACGCTTGCCGATGTTTTGGAGGCCATTCAGGCTCTGGGTGTCAGGCTTGTTGCCGTGGAAAAAACGGGCAAGGATACGGCACGGACGGTGAAGCGCCTGGATTTTCGCTTGCAGTCCATGGAAGCCACCGTGAATGAGGTGGCCGTGACCGTCGGCGTCGATAGCCGTGGTCTTGGTGTCATGCGGGCTGAGGTCGAAGACCTCGACCGCCGTGTAAAACTTCTGGAAGATATCTAGTCAACCCGGCGCTCCGGCCACGGCTCTCCCATGGCCCCGCTTGTGGGCTGATCTCGGGAGGATGGATGTCCGTCTCTACTGCCCCGCTTGAATTTCCCTCTTCGGGTAGGACCGTGTGTCCTGCTAGCGGTATTTCCGTCTGGGCCATCTCTCCGTCTATGGCCCTAATATATATGACCATTGGTCATATAGCAAGTATAAATTTTCTCCAAAAATAAATAACAAACAAAGTCGCACCAACAGAGAATAGTGATGAAATTAGTAAATCGTTTTGGCTGTAGTGATTAACAGGCCACCATCGCTCATTATGACGTATATATACAGGTATACAAGTTTCTGCTCGTAAAACCCAAGCCTGATCGGGCCCGCAAACTCTCTCACGAACCGCTTCGTAGTTTCGGACCTTCAACTCTTCTCTGCGGGCAAATTCGTCGGCAAACGCCAACTGAAGATTTACCGTTTTGTCGTGCCACATAGATTGACCCATAATTCCGGTTTCTTTGCTGCGGCAAAACCACTCCATCTTCACTGATACGGGGCCTCGAAGCATAACTTCGAAGCCGTCAGGGCACTCTGGTTGGACGAAATCATTCACCGAAATTAAGTCCCTGCTCTTTAGCAATTTTTTGAGCCAGCTTTGCGGCTGGCCCCTCTAAAGCGCGCTCCCCACTCTCCCACCTGAAAACACTGCGACCATCCACGCCCATCTCTTCCCCCATTCGCGCTGCAGACCAACCCAGTTGTTTTCGCATATGCCGAAATGCATGAGCCGTCATGGTAATTTTCTCGCTTGACTTGTTGCGACCAATGGTCATTTTAATATGACCATTGAGCATAGAAAGTGCAACCATGAACGATCTCCTGAATTTTGCCTTCGATGAAAACCTTGTCCGCATGATCCGGCAGGACGGCGATCCGTGGCAGGGCGATAGAAAAATGGCGCGGCTTTTTAGTCATCAGGGGCCGGCGCACAATTCAAAGGCATTTATCTGCCGATCAGCTTTCTTGACGACGCCATCACGATGGGGTGACCGAGCAAAAGTCGGAAGGGGTTTTTGTGCAGAAAGTCGGATGTTCCCCATTTGATCCTGCGCAAGGGGCTTATCTTGTTGAAATCACTGGTACCGCTGACCTGGCTTGAACAGGTGACCTCTAGATCCACAATCTAGCGCTCTAACCAACTGAGCTACAGCGGCAACCGAGCCGGCAATAAACCGCGTTTCGCTCAAAAACTCAAGCCGAACGTATACCGATCGAAGATGTTATCGTTTTAACAACGGATCGGCGACGCCGGTCGCACCTCGATGCTGTTGCAGCGATGAGGATGCGGACGCCCCCCAGAATGCGCGGCTGATGACCTGTAATTGTCCCGCAAACGCGTTCGCTTGAAAAACCAGGTAGTTTTTTTGGAGCGCCAGAGCATCAGCTGGGTTGCTGGCACGACTCAGGTTTTTTGCCAGTTCCATCGCATGTTCAACGTTCTGCCGCGTGATTTCCGCCAGAACTTCGTTGAAGGTCCAGGTCTGATCGCCCAGGGTGTCATCGGCGGCGCAACAGATGCCGTTCTGAAACTCGACAGTATTGTCAGGGCTTGCGATAGCGTTGTTGTCCCGCGCTTCCGGCAAACGTTCGGCACCTTCGGACGCGTTCACGAGGCCTGCCGGACCAATCATGGACACTGCTGGCGATGAACCGCTCATACCGCCTGACGTGGTTACGACGAGGGGCAGAACTCGTTTCTCATTTTCCATCGGAACCCTCAATTTTCGGCTAAGATAGCGAAACCGAAATTGCAACTCAAGCGCCGCGCTGGGAGCCAGCACGGCGACTGAGCGGGCAATTAGTATTGTGTGGCTGGCGTCGCTTTCTGAGCGGACTGAGCCATCAAACGCGATAGGTCCTGAGCCTGCTGAGCGTAGGTTTCCATCTGCTGGCGAGCGAACTGGTTCTGAATGTCGAGCGCTTCCTTCAAATCTTTCGCATGTACAAGACGCTGTGCCAGTTCGAAATTAGCCTGAAGGTTGGCTTCAGTGTAACGCGCGGCTTTTTCGCTGAGTTCACGCGCACCGCTGGTGACAACGTCGGTCGACGTTGCAACCATGCCTTGCGCCTGACGTGCGGCTTCCATGAAACGATTGTAGGCTTCGCGTGCCTGATCGACACTTTTTCCAGCCATATCGCGGACGGAAGCTGGGATTTCGAATTCTGGTGTCTGAGTCATAGGGCTCTCCTTGATGTTCGTTCCTTAAACACGAGCGGGGTATTCCCGGTTGCCTGTGTCACCATCAGATAGGCAGTCTTTTGCTGCACCGCAACATTTTATTTTGCGTCGCACAAAATATTTTGTGGCGGACAAAACGAAATTTGCCGTTGCGTTTATCCGCGAACACATTGCTTCGTTCGTATGCATTGCAGTCATATAAGGTAGCTCCGTGATCTGCGGACCCGAAGTGGTCGAAGAACCCAAGGTTTCATCGCCGGTCGAGACGGGCGTCTCAATCGAGCGCGATGAGATGACAGCCGCTGCCCTTGTCTGGGACGACAATCAAAAAGCATTCGTGTGGATGGATCAGGCCACCGCCCGCGCTTTTCCAGCGGGTCTTGCGGCGCTGACTGCGGCTCTCTGGAAACGCACGGCGAACCACCTTCATCGGTTATCGAGCGGGAAATCCTCCCCGGTCAGGGCAAGCATAGTGCTGAAAGGCAAAGGTTTACCCAAACGGACGTTTTTTGCGGAAAAGCTGATGCTGGCGCACGGGCACATGGGGCTTGTGCTGTCGTCATCGCCATGCGCGTCAACTCCGGCAGGTCTCGCACCTGTCCTGACCTTGCTTCAGCCCGCGCCGGTCGCTCTTACTGCTGTCTTTGCCGCAGTCAAAAGCAGCCCGGAACGCGCGAACTGTCTGCCTAAGGTTTTGTCCGCAGACGAGTTGCGCTCATTTGCGAGCTTGCAGAGGAAGATGCGTTCCCTTTGCAAAGCCCGCGATACTGTAAAATCAGAGGTCGCGCGACATGGTGCAACTCAAGCGGCGCGCAAACCGGTTCCTGCTCCCAGGGCGATTAAGCTGCCGAGCGCCGAAACGTTGACGAACGTATTCGACGGGTTTCTACTGGTTGACCCAAGCGGAACCATCGTGAAGGCAAAGGGCGCGCTTCGTCGGTTGGGATGGCACGCGGTCGACCTTAATGGATCGCAGGTCCTCGATCTCGTTGTCGCGTCAGATCGCTCGGCGGTGACGCGGGCGATCACGAAGGTCAAGGCGGGCGGAAAGTCCATGGTCCACGATACTGTCGAAATCCTTACGAAACGCGGGACGCCGATCATGTGCCGTCTAACGGTTGGTCCGCTCGATCCCGCCGAGCACGGCATTTTTGTTGGATTGATTGCCGTTTCCAACCTTCAGCAAGCGACTGCATCACGACTGACAGTCCGCCCCAAACCTGTGCCGCATCGATTTGCAGCGTGAGGTTTCGTCACGACTTTGGTCGGGGATGACAGCATTGACTGCACCAAGCAATGTCGCGCCAGAGGATGATACGCGACAATGCACATGGATGACTTCATTTTAAGAACATCCGGCTTGACGAAAGAATTCAAAGGATTCGTCGCGGTCAATGACGTTAACCTGTCCGTGCGCCGGGGCACCATTCATGCATTGATCGGGCCAAACGGTGCCGGAAAGACGACCTGTTTCAATTTGTTAACAAAATTTCTGACGCCGACACGTGGCGCAATCGTTTATAAAGGCAACGACATCACCAAGACCGAACCGGCAAACGTTGCGCGGCGCGGTCTCGTTCGCTCGTTTCAAATCTCTGCCGTTTTTCCGCATCTGACGGCACTTGAAAATGTGCGGATCGCTTTGCAACGGCAGCGCGGCGGCAGCTTCGATTTCTGGCGCTCCGAGCGCGTTCTGGACAAGCTCAACGCTCGCGCGCTCGAACTCGTAGAATCCGTTGGGTTATCGGACTATGCGTCCAACATGGCAAGCGAACTCTCCTACGGGCGCAAACGTGCTCTGGAAATCGCAACGACGCTCGCCCTTGATCCGGAACTCATGTTGCTGGACGAGCCTATGGCGGGCATGGCTCAGGAGGATGTGGAACGCATTTCTCAGCTCATCAAGAAAATATCCGCAAACCGGACCATCTTGATGGTGGAACACAATCTGTCGGTGGTGGCCGATTTGTCGGATGTGATCACGGTTCTGGCGCGGGGCAAAATTCTTGCCGAAGGCGATTATGCGACGGTTTCGAAAGACCCGCGAGTAATCGACGCTTACATCGGGGTGGGACATGCTTGACGTCGCCCCTCACGCCGCCGCCAATCGTGAGAAGCCGTTTATCCTCAAGGTGCGCGATCTTGAGGCATGGTACGGAGAAAGCCACGTTCTGCATGGCATGAACTTCGACCTTGGCCCTGGCGAGGTCATCACACTCCTCGGTCGAAATGGCGCAGGCAAGACAACGACGCTGCGGGCGCTGATCGGCATTTTGAAAAAGCGCAAGGGCTCGGTCCTGTCTCAGCACTTTCTCGCAGGGAAGGGCGAGCCTGGGGTCGAGACGCGCGATGTGACCGTGATCAAGGAAACGATCGCCATGTCATCGCGCGAAATTGCGCGAATGGGCATCGCTTACTGTCCCGAGGAGCGCGGCATCTTCGCAAGCCTGTCGGTTCAGGAAAACCTCATGCTGCCGCCAGTGGTCAAGCCGGGCGGCCTTGAGTTGCAGCGCATCTTCGAGTTGTTTCCCAACATCAAGGAGCGGCTTTCGAGCCAAGGCACGAAACTGTCGGGCGGCGAACAGCAGATGCTTGCTATCGCACGTATTTTGCGGACCGGCGCGCGAACGCTGCTTCTTGACGAGCCAACCGAAGGTCTGGCCCCGGTGATCGTTCAGCAGATCGGACGAACCATCAGGCAGCTTAAGCAGGAAGGGTTCAACATCGTTCTTGTGGAACAGAATTTCCATTTCGCGGCCACCGTCGCCGACCGTCATTATGTCGTCGAGCAGGGCCGTGTGGTGGACATGATCCTAAATTCCGAACTAGAAGCAAACGTCGACAAGCTACACGCTTACCTAGGCGTCTAGATTAAAAAACTGGGAGGGTCTCTTGCGTATTAAATCGGTATTTATAGGCGCGGTGGCATTGTTCGCACCGATCGCTTCTGCTCAGGCTCAGGTCACGACCAAGATCGGCATTCTCAACGACCGATCAAGCCTTTATGCCGACTTGAGCGGTGAGGGGTCGGTGATCGTAGCCAAGATGGCTGTCGAAGACTATAAGGCCGCCACAAAAAGCGGTATCAACGTTGAGATCGTATCGGCGGATCATCAGAACAAGCCCGATATCGCTGTGAATACAGCGCGCGAATGGTTCGACAAACAGGGCGTCGATGCGATCTTCGACGTGCCGAACTCCGGGGCTGCCCTTGCCGTGAATGAAATCATTCGCGAAAAAAACAAGGTGTTTGTCAATTCAGGGGCTGCGACCTCCGATCTTACTGGCGCAAAGTGCTCTGCCAACACCGTTCATTGGACTTACGATACGTGGATGCTTGCAAACAGCACTGGCTCAGCGATCGTGAAGCAGGGTGGCACGTCATGGTATTTCATTACGGCTGATTACGCATTCGGCGCGGCACTCGAACGCGACACGTCCGACGTCGTCAAAGCGAACGGAGGCACCGTCGTCGGCGGGATCAAGCACCCGCTCAACACGCAGGATTTTTCGTCTTTCCTCCTTCAGGGGCAGTCGTCCGGCGCGAAAGTAATCGGACTTGCCAATGCGGGCGGCGATACGATCAACTCCATTAAGCAGGCGGGCGAGTTCGGTATTACGCAGGCCGGTCAAAACCTCGCCGGGCTGCTCATCTTCCTGACCGATATTCACTCGCTTGGCCTCAAGACCGCGCAGGGCCTGACCTTTACCGCGACGTTTTATTGGGACATGAACGACCAGACCCGCGCTTTCGCCGACCGTTTCATGAAGGAAACGAAGCGCCGCCCGACCATGGTGAACGCGGGAGTCTATGCCGGCGTGATGCATTACCTGAAGGCAGTAGATGCGCTGAAAGATGCGAAAGACGGCAAAAAAACCGTCGAAAAAATGAAGGAATTGCCAACAGACGATATTTTGTTCGGTAAAGGCTCCATCCGTAAAGACGGCCGAAAAATTCATGACGCCTATCTCTTCCAGGTCAAGAAACCCGAAGAGTCAAAAGGTGCATGGGATTATTACAAGTTGCTTGCGACAACACCGGCGGACAAGGCCTTCCGGCCATTGGAACAGGGCGGATGCTCGCTGGTGGTCGCTTCGAAATAAGACTGGGGGAGGGGGGATTGGGTGCAATCTCAAGCCCCCTCGTCCTGAACTTTCCCCGTTACGCCGGAGGCGCGCCGCTTTTATGTCGCAAAAACTCCAAGGGCGTTTTCATTCGGGAAAAGAAACGCTGCTGCAAAGTGCTCTCCCTCAGTGGCAGAGGTTGACTGGAACTTTGGTGATTTCGCAAGCAGCCAGTTTTCTAAACTGCTTGCGATTGATCGTGGCTATTGCGTTCAGGGGACCAAGCTGATGTCAATGAATTCAACAGGCTGATGTCAGGGGTTTGCTGCCGATGTCCGACCTTATATTGACTGTGTTGCATGTTTCGCCCCAGGCGCTGTTCGGGCAGCTTCTGCTCGGGCTTATCAACGGCTCGTTTTACGCGATGCTCAGTCTTGGTCTCGCAGTCATTTTCGGTCTTTTGAACATCATCAACTTCACCCATGGCGCGCAATATATGGTCGGTGCGTTCGGTGCCTATTTTCTGCTCAACAACCCATATTTCTCCATCGGTTACTGGCCTGCGCTGGTCCTGTCCCCTGTGATTGTCGGTGGGTTTGGTGTGCTCCTTGAGCGCAACCTGATCTCTCAGCTCAACACCCAGAGCAAAACGCGAAGTTTCGTTTTCATTGGAATTTTCCTTGTTGGTTTCCTGATGCTGTTCGGATCGCAAATCGGGGCCTCGGCCGGCCTCCGTTTGCCAGACGTTGGCACGATCATCGGTAACCCGCTCGATCCCACCGTGGCGTATGCGATTGCCGCCATCGGGGCGCTCCTGCTCACGACCCTTCTTGCGACGGTGAAGGTCCTACCCGTCCAAGACGGCGACCTGCACTCCGATCCGCTGTATGGCCTTCTTCTCACGTTCGGACTGGCGCTTATCATTCAAGGGCTGTTCGTGAACCAGTATGGCTCGTCCGGCCTGCCCTACACCATTCCAACCGAGCTTTCCGGCGGCAAGAACCTGGGCTTCATGTTTTTGCCCATCTATCGCGGCTGGGTGGTCGTCGCATCCATTATCGTCTGCCTGACGACCTGGCTGGTGATCGAAAAAACCAAACTCGGCGCGTATCTGAGGGCTGCAACCGAAAATCCAACCCTGCTGCAGGCTTTCGGCGTCAATGTCCCGCGCCTCATCACGTTCACCTACGGTCTGGGAGTCGGTCTCGCGGGGCTCGCCGGCGTCCTTGCAGCACCAATCTACTCGGTCAATCCCAACATGGGCGCGGATCTGATCATCGTCGTTTTCGCAGTGGTCGTGATCGGCGGCATGGGGTCGATCCTTGGCTCAATTGTGACCGGTTTCATGCTTGGCATCGTGGAAGGGCTTACGAAAGTCTTCTATCCTGAGGCGTCATCCACGGTGATATTTGTCATTATGGCCATTGTGCTGCTTATCAAGCCCGCTGGCCTATTCGGGAAACAGGTCTAATGACAAGCGTCGAGGTTGCCGCTGACGCGGTTACAGCAACAAAGGGGTCCGGAGAAGCCGATCGCGGCACACCTGTGGTTCTGCATAACACGCTGTTTGTCCTGCTGGCCGTCCTGCTCGCTGTTTTGCCCAGGCTCGGCTTTTATCCGTTCGAACTCGCCAATGTGCTTTGTTTCGCGCTGTTTGCCTGTGCTTTCAACATGATGCTGGGCTTCGGCGGGTTGCTGTCCTTTGGACACGCCATGTTCTTCGGCTTTGCATCTTATGTGGCCGCCCACACGCTCAAGAACGGAATCGCGTCATTGCCTGTCTGGTTCCCAACCTTAGGCGTGATGCAGGTGCCCATCGGTCTTCCGCCGTTTACGCCGGAACTCGCCATCGTCACCGGAGCTGCCGTCGCGGCGGTGCTCGGCCTTGCGGCTGGATCGCTCGCCATCCGCCGGCAGGGCATCTACTTTTCAATGATCACGCTTGCTTTAGCGCAGATGGTCTATTTTTTCTCCCTGCAGGCACCTTTCACCGGGGGCGAGAACGGCATTCAGGGCGTGCAACGCGGCTTTCTTTTCGGCGTCATCGACTTGCGTGAAGATCGTGCGCTTTACTACTTCGTCGCGACAGTTTTCTTCCTGGGCTTTCTGTTCATTTATCGCGTGATCCACTCACCGTTCGGGCAAGTGCTGAAAGCCATTCGCGAGAACGAGCCGCGCGCCATCTCACTTGGCTATAACGTGAACCGGTACAAACTTGTGGTCTTCGTCTTGTCTGCGACTCTTGCCGGTGTTGCCGGGTCGACCAAAGCCGTCGTGACGCAATTGGCGACCCTGACCGACGTACACTGGAGCATGTCTGGGGAAGTCATTCTGATGACGCTTGTGGGCGGCATGGGAACGATATTCGGCCCTGTGATCGGCGCAGTGGTGATCGTCGTCGTTCAGAACAATTTCAACAATCTTGGCGCGTGGGTCACCATCGTCCAGGGGACCATTTTCGTCATCTGCGTGCTGTTGTTCAGAGAGGGAATCGTGGGCGTGATCAGCCGGATTATCAAGCGCCCGCTTTAACGTGATGAACTTGTAGCCGCAGTCAGATCGACTGCTTGTGAATGGATAGCGGCAGAAGGGCTTCCAATTGCGGTTTCAATGACAACGTATGGTTCTAAACGAAGACATGCGTTGGCGCAGATTCGGTCCTGATTTCGTGTAAACATGCTGGATGCGAGTTAACGTGACAAACCTGAAACGATAGACAAGGAACGGCATCATGGAACGGCACGACGCAATCGTCATCGCGAGCGCTGCTCGCACCCCGGTTGGCTCTTTCGGCGGTGCACTTTCGACCGTGCCCGCCCACGAGCTTGGTCGGATCGTCATCACAGAAGCGCTGGCTCGGGCAAAGGTCGATCCGGCTGACGTTTCGGAGGTGATTCTTGGCCAGGTGCTGACCGCAGGGCAGGGGCAAAATCCCGCACGACAGGCGGCGATCCATGCGCGGTTGCCTATCGAGACCACCGCCATGACCATCAATTTTGTTTGCGGATCGGGTTTGCGCGCGGTCGCCATGGCGGCGCAGGCGATTGCCCATGGAGATAGCCAGATCGTGGTCGCAGGCGGGCAGGAAAGCATGAGCCTTGCCACCCACGCTGCCATGCTTCGAACGGGGCAAAAAATGGGCAACATGGAATTGATTGACACCATGATCAAAGACGGCCTTTGGGACGCCTTCAACGGCTATCACATGGGCACGACCGCCGAGAACGTGGCGCGGCAATGGCAAATCACGCGTGCGCAACAGGACGAGTTCGCTGTGGCATCGCAGCACAAAGCGAGCGCCGCAAAAAAAGCCGGACGTTTCAAGGATGAAATCGTTTCAGTGACGATCAAGGGACGCAAGGGCGACGTGGTGGTTAGCGAAGACGAGTATATCCGCGATGGCGTGAAACTTGAAGACATCGCGAAACTG
Source organism: Rhodomicrobiaceae bacterium (assembly GCA_965247345.1). Lineage (GTDB taxonomy): Bacteria > Pseudomonadota > Alphaproteobacteria > Rhizobiales > Rhodomicrobiaceae > Rhodomicrobium. The sequence continues at coordinate 138,023 of CBDFGZ010000020.1, forward strand.
CGTCCGGCGTTCGATCCAAAGGACGGGACTGTGACGGCGGCAAACGCTAGTGGGCTCAACGACGGCGCGGCGGCTCTGATCGTCATGCGCCTGTCGGACGCCGAAAAACGCGGCATAACACCCTTGGCACGGATCGTGTCGTTTGCCACGGCTGGCGTGGACCCCTCCATCATGGGCACCGGACCGATCCCGGCCTCGAAACGCGCACTTGAAAAAGCGGGCTGGTCGAAAGACGATCTTGATCTGATCGAGGCCAACGAAGCTTTCGCTGCACAGGCCTGCGCCGTTAACAAGGGCATCGGCTGGGATACGGAGAAGGTAAACGTGAATGGCGGCGCGATTGCTATCGGTCATCCCATCGGTGCGTCAGGCGCGCGTATCTTAACGACACTTCTGCATGAAATGGGACGCCGCGACGCGAAAAAGGGCCTTGCCACGCTCTGCATTGGCGGCGGCATGGGGATCGCCATGTGCGTGGAGCGCGTCTGAGGGCCCTTCACGTCTTGAGCAGACCTCAAGGCGAGAAACCAGGACTTCTTACGCTGAAGTTCGTCCGCGTTAAACGGAATGACGTCATGGCGGGGCTTGACCCCGCCATCCAGCAAAGCACGCATAAGATAGGCAGAAAAGTCTGGATGGCGGGATCAAGCCCCGCCATGACAGAAAAGATCAAGGCTTCCGTCTAAACAGAGAGCCACTCATGCCAAGCAGCAAACACCTACCGCTCGACCCTCTTATTGCGCGGACAATGCTGGCGGAAGGATGGAACTTGCGCCTGCGAAGGCGCGAGCGTTTTCAGCAAAAGTGTGAGCGGTTTTGTTTATCGAAATTCGACAAAACAGCGGCTTAGAGCGCTTTCTTGACTCTGATTGAATCGAAAGCGCTCTAACATGGGTCGTAAGCGAAAACGCCCAGGCGTTTTCGCTTATCGATTTCGCCTGTCGCTTAAGCTGAGCGTGCATAATCCGTGAGTGCTGACCGTGTCGCATCACCCAGAACGCCATCGATTGGTCCGCGATAAAACCCTTCTTGAGTAAGAAGCCGCTGAACCTGTTCCCGGGTCGGCAGGGAAAACTCCGGCATATCGTTTTGTACCGACCACGCCCCCGCCCGAACCGCATTCAACACATATCGGGCTGCTTTTTGAGCGTCGGGGGCCAGCATTTTCCCGTCGTCATAGGCTTTGGCCAAGCGCGCCATCGCCACGCCATCCCCTGCTTCCGCCGCTTTCGTGAGCCATTCAACCGCCAGATCGAAACTACGCCGCACGCCGCGACCATCGCTGAACAGCCTGGCGAGCTTCACCATCGCCTGGGGCGATCCAAGATCGGCCGCCCGCCGATACCAACTCACAGCCTGCTCAACATCCGGTGGACCGTCCATTCCCTGCTCGAGGATCGAGCCAAGGCGGACCATTGCTAAAACATGCCCCGCTTCAGCCGCGCGGGTATAATTGCGGAAAGCTTCGGCCGATCCTGTGCCGCCGCCATCATAAAACTGGTTTTCTGCAAGTTGAAAAAGCTGATCGGGCGACCCGCTGCCAGCATTTTGGATGCCGGGTCCGGGACCTTCCGAGGGGTTAGCGTAACTGGCGGACCGATCGACGATGTTGACCACCTGGGTTGAGACACCATAATCGCCGTTCATTTTCTCCTTCAGCTCAACAGCGATGTCGCGCGCAATGCTGCGGGCATCGCCGTTCAGTGAATAGTACGAGCCCTGCTGGGTCATGCGCTGAAGATCGAAATATTCCATGGGTCGGTCGGTGGCGAAAACCTTGATGACTTCACGACCGAGCGGACCGCCGACGGTGATCCGGATGCGAGAGTCCTCAGGGGGGATTTGCACCACCTCGAACGCGCGCACGCGCTGGCTTTGCTGAAACTTGTTCGGGTAAATCACAGTGGCGCGGCCCGATGTGCCGATGTCGAGAACGGTGATGAACGCATCGCGGTTCGTGCGCACCTGAACGCTGAGTTGATCGCCGGGCGCATAGGTTGCATCGCGGCGGTCGACCCAGGCCGAGACGCGAATATCCGACGTCGGCATGCCGTCGCCTTCTTCGCCAACCATTGCAATCGGGGTCTGGTTGACCGACAAGTCTCTGAATTTCGATGTCTGGGCGAAAACCGGCGATGACATAATCCCGGCTGCGAAAAGGAAACAGGCTGTATTGCGTTTTGATAAAAGTGTGATCCGCGAGGACATAATTTGCTCCTGAATTTTGCCGGGCAGTTTGCGTTTTCGGCTTACCTTTTTGCTTATCGGTATGGATATGGACATGAGAAGGATAAATAAGATCGAAAACGCCTTCACCTTCAACGTCGTCGTCGCAGACATACCAAAACTAAACCATGACGCCGACGTCGGCTGCTGTCACCATGCCACGGGTCGGCCCGACCGGTAAAATCCGCCGCTTGGTCCGTCTGCCGATATCGCAACGAGATCGGCAATCTCGCGCGCCGCGTCGCTCGGCTGACGGCTCGCCCCTTCGCCACCCATGTCGGTTTTCACCCATCCGGGGCAAAGACTGTTGATTTTCACATTGCTCTCGCGGGCCAGATCGGCGGATAGAATGCGGGTCAACCCGTTTAGCGCCAGCTTCGTCAAACGATAAGACGGATACCCACCGGCCATGTCCGAAATCGCACCGAGACCGGATGAGACATTCACCACGCGTCCATATCCCCGTGACACCATGCCGGGCACGACCAGTTGGCAGAGCCTCAACGGCCCGATCAGGTTCACGTCCACGACGCGTCGCAAGTCGTCTTCGGGTAGTTTCAAGATGGGCGTGTGCTGATCGACCAAAATCGCGGCGTTGTTAATGAGGCCGTCGATATGCGAATATTTTGCTGTGGCTTCGTCCACGAACTGCCGGCAACTTTCCGTGTCGGCGGTATCCAGGTGCAACGTCGTCACGCCGGAAATAACTTCCATGCTTTGTGGATGGCGAACGCCCACCACGACCTTTGCGCCGCGCCGTGCCAGCTCATGGGCTGTTGCAAGGCCGATGCCCCGGTTGGCTCCCGTCAACAGAATGACTTTATCCTGAACAGACTCAACAGATAGCGTCACCGATATACTCCACACAATGTTGCGAATTTATAGCCGCTGGAGCTTGTCTCAAGCTTTCGCCTCGGCCAAGCCTTTCAGCCCCTCCCTGTATGTTGGGTAACGAAGCGAAACGCCAAGCTCGGTTTTGATTTTGCTGTTTCGAACGCGCTTGTTGTCTTCGTAGAAGCTGCGGGCCATAGGCGACATCACCGCATCCTCGAAGGCGACCTCCTCCGGCGGCGGCCTGTTGAGCAACTCGGCGGCGAACGCCGTAACCTCTTGCGGTGGCGCGGGTAAATCGTCCGTAACGTTAAAGACACGCGGTGTAACCGTTTCTGCCGGTTGCAGGATCGCAGCGACAACGGTCTGCGCGATATCCTCCACGTGGATGCGATTGAATATCTGCCCGGGCTTTATGACCCGCTGAGCGCGGCCCTCTGCAACGCGGTCGAGAGGGCTGCGGCGCGGTCCGTAAATGCCCCCAAGGCGAAATATATCGACCGGCATATGGATCGAAGCGGCAACGTCCATCCATTCACGCTCGGCTTCGACCCGCGCGCGGCTGCGGTCCACGTCCGGTGCAACAGGCGTCGTCTCATCCACCCAGGCGCCGTCGTGGTTGCCATAAACGCCGATGGTTGACAGATACCCGATCCACTTCAGGCTCGATGCTTGCCGAACCTCATCCGCATAGGCGGCATAGGCGGGGTCGACGCCTGCGACGGGAGGCGTCGATATCAACAGATGCGATGTGGTCGCGAGTGCGGCGGAAACTGCCTTCCGGTCGCTGAAGGGAACCGGAGAGAAGCCAAGCGATGCCAATTCCGCCAGCCGCCCGGGTGAACGTCCTGTACCCATAATCTGCCAACCCAGTTCCGAAAGCAGTGACGCCGTCAGTTCCGCGGAATAACCCATACCGAAGACAAACAGAGCGCTCATGCCACCTCATTCCATTCGCGGCGCACGTCGGCGTCGGATTCGGATTTGTTATATGCAGCCTTCAGATCAGCGAACGCATACGCGTTCGGGGCCAGTCTTCGTGACGCCCAGACCGCCATGCCCCGCACAAGCGGCGATGGATCGCTCAAGCGTACTGTCACAGGCTCATACAAGCCATCATCGCCTGAGTTCCCGGCAGCAATCAAGACATTGCGAACAAAACGGTCACGACCGATGCGCTTGATGGGCGATCCGGCGAAGCGCATGCGAAACGCGGCGTCTTCCAGGGCCAGGAGCTCGGCGAGCGGAGGATTGAACGCGGTTGCCATCGGTGAAAACGCGAGTTCATGGGCTGTCTGAGCGAATTTGTTCCACGGACAGACCGCCAGACAATCGTCGCAGCCGTAAATCCGGTTGCCTATGGCTTCGCGAAATTCAACTGCGATCTGCCCTTTGTACTCGATGGTGAGATAGGAGATACAGCGACGTGCGTCGAGTTGATAGGGTTGCGGGAAGGCCCGCGTCGGACAGATATCGAGGCATCGTCGGCAACCGCCACAATGATCGGTCTCCTGCTCGTCCGGGGTGAGGATCGCCGACGTGAAAATTGCGCCAAGAAACAGCCACGAGCCGAAACCGCGCGAAACAAGGTTGGTATGCTTGCCCTGCCAGCCAAGTCCCGCGTTTTGCGCGAGCGGCTTTTCCATCACCGGTGCCGTGTCGACGAACACTTTGACCTCGGCTGCGGCATAAGTGGCGAAATCCCGCGCGACGGCTTTCAGCTTTTTCTTGAGAACATCGTGATAGTCCTTGCCCTGCGCATAAACGGAAATCGTGCTGTGCGAGCGTTGCTTCAGGGCCGCCATGGGATCGGCGGATGGGCCGTAATTCAACCCCAGCATGACGATGGATCGCACGTCTGGCCACAACACGCGTGGATCGACACGACGGTCGGCGTTGGTTTCAAGCCAACCCATGTCACCATTAGCACCGCGGGCAAGAAATTCGCGAAAATGTATCGGCGCGTTCAAAAGGCCGTCCGGCGCGGCTATCCCGGCCACCTCGAACCCCTCCGCAAAAGCCCGGGCCTTGATCCACTTTGCCATATCTTCGGGATGATGGCTAGAAATCGAGGTCGGCATAATGCGCAGGCGGAGTGAAGCCGGGGATGCGGTCAGCCAGAAGCGAACGGAATGCGGGACGCGACTTGATCCGCGCATACCAAGCTTTCGCTTCCGGAAAGTCTGGCCATGTCATCTCGGATAAATAATCCATAGCCGAGATATGCCCTGCCGCCGCAAAATCGGCAAAGCTCAGGTGATCCCCGCCGAGCCATTTTCGTTGCTCGCTGAGAAAACTGACATAACTGAGGTGATAGCGCAGATTGCCACGGGCGGCCCTGATGGCGGGCAAATCCGGCGACGAACGGACCCCGGACAACGGCTTGTAAACCTTTTCCTCCAGCAGATAGTGACTGACCTCTGACTCGAACTTGTGCATGAACCAGTCTGCGGCACGGCGCGCTTCGGCTTTTTCCATCGCGGTGCCCGGCCAAAGGGCGTGCCGATCCTTGATGGGATTCGGTTCGCTTGTGTCAGAAAGATACTCGATAACGGCATAGGTGCCGGAAACGGCCTTCCCATCCACAAGCAGCACCGGCAGTGTGCCAGCCGGTTGCATGTTTAGAAACTCACGCGATAAATCCCAAGGCTTGATCTCGCTGAGCGAAAACTCGATGTCGTGCTCATGGAGCGCGAGGCGGATGGCGCGCGATGCCGGACATAACGGATAATGCAAAAGCGTCAGCATGGCCGTACCAGTGTACGATGAGTTTAGCGTGCAACGTTAGTCGTTGTCCCCGCGCTCGTCTTCACGAGAGCTTTGTAAACTATATAATGTCGTGGCCGGGCTTGACCCGGACATCCAGAGAGGCAACCATTACCATTGCTTTTACTTCCTTTTTTTGTTGCACTGGATGGCCGGGTAAAGCCCGGCCATGACCAAGTGGCGATTTTTGCAACGCCGTTGCCTTCGTAGGAATGACAGCCATCCTACTGAACGACGGTCATATTTAGCGTCAACGCATCATACCTCAGTTTCGTGCGCGGCTGGTTGAAAACTCGCCTTTCGGCCGGAATCGCTGAAGATAACCCGGCACAATCGTCTCGACTGCGCTTGGCTCCACGCCGAGGTCCGAAAGCCCGCGGTTGTCTCGGATCGCATTTTGGCTGACCACATTGTCCCGCTCCAGAAGTCGCAATTGATCGACGGTCACAGGCGCGCCGGGCAGCACCTGCATGAAATAGGTGGGAAGCTTCGCCGCCCAGAACGGGATGGGCAGCAACGACCGGGACCGGTCCGTCCATTGATTGATCTGGCGGTAAATTTCGCGGAATGTATAAACGCGCGGGCCGCCCAGTTCGTAAGCCGAACCTTCCATTGCGCGTCCTGAAAGTGCTGCTACGATTGCTTGCGCCACGTCTCCGGCATAGACCGGTTGAAACCGCGTTCGCCCGCCAATCACCGGCATCACCGGCGCAATCCTCGCCATGGCTGCAAACCGGTTGTAAAACTGATCCTCCGGGCCAAAAATGATCGATGGCCTGAGGATGACCGCCTCCGGAAACGCGGCCAAGACCCGCGCTTCGCCCTCGCCTTTCGTGCGGGCATATTCCGATGTCGAATTGCGATCCGCGCCGATGGCCGACACATGGACGAATGCGCGTGCACCGGCGTTCCGGGCAGCTTTTGCGATCCGCTCCGCGCCCTCGACGTGAAGCGCACGAAACTTCTGCCGGCCTGATGGGGCGAGAATCGCCACGAGGTTCACCACCGCATCCGAACCGGCACAGGCCCGCATGACCGACGCGTCATCGCGGATATTGGCCTGCATGGCGAGGATCTGCCCCACATTACCGAGCGGTTGCAGATCAAGTGCGAGATCGGGCCTTCGCACCGCGACTTTTATGCGACAGCCCGTTTTCGCCAGTGCCTGAACCACGTACCGCCCGACGAATCCCGATCCTCCGAAAACGGTTACGATGCTCGAATTGTTGAGTGTCACTGCCATGGTTGAGACCTGACGGGTTGGTGATCGGAGGACGGTTTACCAGCGTTTCATTAGCCTGCTTGGTGAGCGTTGAAAAGGTGCCGCAGCGTCACGCGCCCCTGAAGGAACTTTTTCCCGTGCTCAACCTTTGTTGATGAACACGCGTGATACTTTCCCCGGAGTTGTTATGACATCATCTAGCGATGAACTAGGTAAGCCAGTCACGCAATCGGATGCAAACGAGTATCCCCTTCCACCGAGATCGGATGAAGGCGTTGACCGCCGCAAGTTTCTGGAGGCATCGGGAGCGCTTGGTGTGTCTGCGACAGTTGGCGCGTTCGGCCCTGCACATGGTGCGGATACGTCAGTAACGCGAACAGCGAAAATGACGATAAAGCCGTATTCAGGCCCTTCCGGCGGCTGGGGCTCACTGCGCTCGGTCGCCGCCGAACTTTACCGCGACGGCGCTCCAATAAAAAGCAGTTATGTTTTATGGAATCAGAACAAGCCTCACGGCTTTCAGTGCGTTTCATGTGCCTGGGCGAAACCTGCCGACTATCATCCGTTCGAGTTCTGTGAAAACGGCGCAAAAGCGACAGCCTGGGAGATGACAAGCGCAAAAAATTGGCGCTGAGTTTTTCAGCAAATATACATGTAAAGAGTTGGAAACGTGGTCGGATTTCGATCTTGAGAAGCAGGGTCGACTCACCGATCCGCTGAAATACGATCCGGCTTCGGATAAGTATATCCCTGTAAAGTGGGATGTTGCGTTTCGTGAAATTGCGGAGGGACTTAACGCCGTCGAAGACAAAAAGGATGTGATTTTCTACACGTCCGGTCGAGCGTCGCTCGAAACGTCATATATGTATCAGCTTTTCGCAAGGATGTATGGAAACAACAACCTGCCCGATAGCTCGAACATGTGTCACGAGAGCACTTCTGTCGGATTGCCTCAGAGCATAGGTTCATCGGTGGGAACTGGCACGCTCGAAGATTTCAAGCATTGCGACATGATCTTTCATATCGGCCAGAACCCTGGGACCAACAGTCCGCGCATTCTCCACGATTTTCAACAGTGCCGCGAACGGGGAGTTGATTTCGTGGTGTTCAATCCACTCAAGGAACGCGGGTTGGAACGGTTTACAAGCCCGCAGCGCCCTCTGGAGATGCTAACGCTCGGCGAGACGAAGATCGCGACGCAGTACTACAACCACAAAGTCGGAGGCGATATTCCGTTGCTGACAGGGCTGTGCAAGGCCGTGATCGCGCTTGACGATGCCGCAAAATCCGCAGGCCGCGAACGCGTGCTCGACGTGAAGTTCATCGACGAATACACGCACGGCTTCGAGGATTTTGCCAAATTCTGCCGCGATACGAGTTGGGACACGATCACCAAAGGATGCGGATTGTCCCGCGAACAGGTCGAGACCGCTGCCGCGACTTACGCAAAAAGCAAAGCCTGCCTCGGCATTTTCGGCATGGGTCTCACCCAACAGCTTCTCGGTCCGCAGAATGTGCAGATGGTTGCCAATTTTCTTATGCTGAAAGGCAACATCGGAAAACCCGGCGGCAACATCATGCCCATACGCGGTCATTCCAATGTGCAAGGTCAACGCACCGTCGGGATTACGGAGAAGCCTGAACTCGCGCCTCTCGACAAACTTGAACAGCAATATGGCTTCAAGGCACCGCGCGAGAAGGGCAAGCAGATCGTCGATCTCTGCCAGGATATGCTGAACGGCACGATTAAAGTGTTCATTGGCCTTGGCGGTAACTTCGTTCGCGCAATTTCAGACACGAAACTCATGGAGGAAGCATGGCGAAAAATACCCCTCACGGTTCAGATCTCGACCAAGCTGAACCGCAATCATGTCATCCACGGACGCGCATCCTACATTCTGCCGTGTCTTGGCCGTTCCGAAATCGACCGCCAGGCGTCAGGCGAACAGGCCGTATCGATGGAGGACTCGCTGGCGTTTTTCCACGGGTCGCGCGGATATGTGGAGCCAGCCGGGCGGAACCTGCTTTCTGAGCCGAAGATCGTGGCCGAGCTGGCAAAGGCGACGCTGGGATCGACGCCAAAAGTGCCTTGGGATGCCTGGGTCGGAAATTATGCGAAAATCCGCGACTCGATGGAAGAAACCTGGGACGTGATGTTCAAGGACTTCAACAAACGCCTGTTCACTCCCGGCGGTTTCGAGCGCCCGATCGCTGCGCGCAAACGGCATTTCCACACGAAGACCGGACGCGCGAACTTCATCATTCCAGAGGAACCGGCCGGTGATCCCGTTGAGCGTATGCATGAAGGCGCTGACGTTCTTCGGATGACCACGGTTCGCAGCAACGATCAGTTCAACACAACCGTTTACGGCTACAGCGACCGGTTTCGGGGCGTTGAAGGGACACGCATGGTTGTATTCATGCACGAGAAAGACATCGCCCGCCTCGGTTTCAAAGATGGCGACATGGTCGATCTGGCCACCGCTGCCGGGGATAAGATCGAGCGCAAAGTGAATGGTTTGCGCATCGTCACGTACAGCATCGCCGAAGGCTGCTGCGCGTCGTATTTCCCTGAAACGACGCCGCTCGTGCCGCTGTGGCATCACGCTAAGGGTAGCCAGACCCCTGCGTATAAATCGATCCCGGTCCGGATCACAAAGTCGGCACTTGTCTCCTGAGGCATCTGTGCGCAACCGGGTTGGAGGCGCGCTTTCGACTGTCCTATCGAAGTGAGAGCGCTTTCGATTTGATCCAAGTCTTAAAGCGCTCTAAGTCTTTGTTTAATTGCATTTTCGAGAAGCAAAACCGCTCACAGTTTTGCTGAAAATGCTCTAGTGAAATAAAGCTGCCTAAGTGAGTTGGCCTGCCTCCAAGGTTAGTGAAGGCTCGAACTTGGGCTGGATGGCTCAAAAACCTCAATCAATGTATTGAGTATGCATTCCCGCCCCTCATCCTGATCTCGTCGGACGTGGGAATAACCATGAGTAGGTCATGACTTCGACCCGTGTTCACAAACGTTTCATCCGCAAACGGACCGATACGGGACGACGATGCCGCGATAGCTGGCAGCGATCTTATCCTACGGTGTCGCATGTCGACGGGCATTTTTGAGTTGTTGAAACAGCTCGTTCCTATGCGGCAAGGCGTGGATGGCCTCCGTCCGGTCTCTGGATCAGCCTGTGCGATCTGGCGAGATCATCGCATGGCCGCCGCCCTTTTCCGTATCTTCCCGAAGGAAATCGCAATCATAACCTTTGTCCGCGAGCAAGACTTTCGGTTCAGGACTGCACGCTTGCCGGGCTTGACCCGGCCATCCAGACCGACATGAAAGAGGGTGTCCCCGTTAGGAAAGATGATCGGCTCAAGGTCGGCAATGACATACAACTACGATGTCATCGATCATTGTCATTCGTGTCCGCAAGAAGTGTGTCCCCGACAAACCCTGCTTCACCTGGACGGTTTAGAGGACGGCGGTGCGTTATCGCGAAATTTTAGAACACGGCGTTATCACTCCCTGAACATCTTACAAGAACCGCAGCATATAAATTATACTGATCAGCGCCGCGGCCACATAGGTGTAGGCTGCTGCGCTTAAAATATTGCGTGCGGCGGCAAGATCGCGGTCCTTCAAATACCCGCCATCCCGAAGAACGGGCAATGCGCGCTTGAAACTGGCGTCGAACTCCACCGGCAGCGTCGCGAAATGCATCAGTACGATGCTCGCATTCAGGATTACTGCCGCGCCAATTCCGATAAATGGCACGATCGGATGCCGCAGCACGATCCCGATCCCCAACGATGCCACAAGAACGATGACTGCCGTCGTCTGGATCGTACTCACGTTCGAAACCCAGCGCGTGCGCGCCTTCAGGGGCCCGTAGTCCGTGGCATCCTGCATGGCGTGGCCCACCTCATGGGCCGCAACCACAATTGCCGTCAGCGACTTGCCGTGGAACTTGTCCGTCGTCAGTCGCACTGCCTTATCTTTAGGGTCGTAATGGTCTCCGGTGGCTGTCTCCTCCACCTTCACGTAGCCGAGTTTCATCCCGTCGAGCAGATGCCGTGCGAACTCACCGCCGGTCCCGGGGAGCCACGGACGCGGCCGGGAATGGCGCTTCAGAACGCGCTTGACCCAGAGCTGCGGCGCAATGGCAAGCGCGATGAAGAGCAGAATGCCAACGATTGCAACGATCATGAAATTACTCCGTTATGCCCCGCCATGAACCGACTGACTGACCGTTGCACCCTGCCTCGCGAAGGTGTAACGCGCTTGAAGCGCGGTTTGGCTCACGGTGCGGAACGCTATACAAATCCGTCAGCAGCCTTGAGTGAGGCATGCCCAGCGCGTTCGTTCAACGCACCACGTCCGACGTCTCCGATTGGCGCACGCCCGCCCCCGACCCCGGAATCCAGGCGTCGAAGGCTGCCCAGAACTGCTCGCGCAGTTCATCGCGCTCCTGCATGATTTCGTGCCGCGAGCCTGCGATCACAATCCTTGTACAGGTTTTTAGACGGCTCGCGTAATGTTCGATGGCATCGGTGGAGACGATCCGGTCGTTGCCCGCCGCCACGATCAGGATCGGCACCTTGATCTTGTCGATGAATTCCGGTGCAGTGATTTTGCCGATTGACGTGCAGGCCGCCGATGCCCAGCCGATGGTTGGCGAACCGATCCCCAACTGCGGCGCGGCCTGAAGAATATCGTGAACACGCTCGAAGCGAAGCCGGTCGGAGGTAAGCAGGTTGCCGTCGAAGGGTGTGGCCTCCCAGGCCGTGGCAGAGCCACCTGGGATAAAGCGGGTTCCCAACCCGACGGTGGCCAGCGTCCGGGCCATCGCACAGCGCAGGGCAGTCTGCGTCTCGGAGCCGGCGAAGCGGATCATGGGGGCAGACAGCACGATACGATCCCACCAGCACAGCTTCATCTGCGCAAGGCGAAGGATGAGGTGCCCGCCCATGGAGTGTGCCAGAGCGAAATAGGGCGGTGGGCAATCGGGCAGCACGATCTCGCTCATGAACTGCCGAACATCCTGATCGTGCCTCGCAAATGATCGGGCGTGGCCTTTGGCGGAGTTGCTCAACAGGCGAGAGGATCCGCCCTGCCCGCGCCAGTCCATGACCGCCACAGCGAGACCCCGCCGACGCAGGTCCGCGATGGTTTCGAAATACTTCTCTATGAATTCACCCCGCCCCGGAAACAGGCAGACTGTGCCGAGCCGTGTGCCCACACTCGCGTTCCAGCAGGCAAATCGAATGCCGGCACCGTCTCTGGTCGTCATGGTTGATACCGTGCCACCCCCGGGAATTGGGTTCCTTGGAGTGGCCACCAAACGTGCTGCCGTCGTCGCCGCGTTTCCCATCGTTGTGACCTCATGCTTGCGCGTGGTGGTCGAATGCGCACCCTGGCTTGTCATTAACGAAACAAGTGCCGCCGCTCAAGGGCCGTCGTACCGATGCACGGGACTTGAAACAGGTTTCGGTCCCCGATCCAGTCTTGGCGGGTTATAACGGGTTTCCGCGCTAGAGCATTTTCAGCAAAAGTGTAAGCGGTTTTGCTCCTCGAAAATGCGGTAAAACAAACAGTTAGAGCGCTTTCATGACTCTGATTAACTCGAAAGCGCTCTAGAAGATCGAGCGGATGGGCTAAGATGCCTCTCGGATTTCCATGGCTGTGGCGGGCTTTGAGGATGATCTGTTCATCGAGGGAAAGAAGGGAAGCTGACGATCCGCAATAGCGGTTCTCGGTTTATCGAAACACCGTTGAGCGCTTGGCGGCGCGGCTCAAAGGTTCATCCCGCAGTACGCCGTTGCAAGCGTGAAACACGCGGGTTGGCGGTTTACTGGCAATGAGGTCGGGGCGACGTGTCGCAGCAGGTCGCCCCGACCTTGATCGTCATTTCATCGGATCAACCGGATATCGAGGCCGAGATCCAGTTTGTGCCACTCCCGGTCGGCGGTGAAGACAGGCAACTGCATGGTTTCGCCCACCGCCAGGCAGGCGCGATCGCCAAGTGACAACCCAGCAGCCTTGGTCTTGACGCGCAGCAGGCCAGCCTTCTCGGCCTGACCCATGTCGAAGGGAACCGGCTGAAGTCCGTACCTCGCGAACGCTGTCTTGATAAGCGGCAGCGGCATGGCCCAGTCCAGAAGCTTGGAAAACACCTCACAGACGTTCACCGTCGAGATCAAAGCATCGTTGAATAACTCGGCCAGCGCGTCCGATCCCGGCTCCCGGTTCATGTGAGCTAAAATCACCGAGCTATCCAGCACGACTCTGCCCATCGCCATCAACCTTCCAACGCCTCACGCCGACGATCCGCCAGAAGCTCGTCCGCAAGCCGCGTGCCTTTGGGCAGCAAATCTGCGATCATCGCCTGCGCCTGTTTTGCCCCGACCCGGGGACTGAGCAGATGTAGCTCCCCATCCTCCACCCAGGCCAGGATGGCGTCACCTTCCTTCACCTCCATCGCGTCGCGGAAGGCTGCGGGTATAACGACGCGCCCTCCCGGTCCGAGGGTCAGCCTGACCCGGGTTGTTACAGCTTTATCCGCGACGTTCAAGGTCAAATCGTGTACGAACGCGGACTGCGGCTTCTCTTCAAAACCTGCTATAGACTTTTTTTCGGGACTTTTGGCCATTTTGGTTCTCCCTGTCGTCGTCCATCACGTTATCAAACATGGGGATATTGTCAATAACATTTATAATGACATATTTTACGTTTATGCCATTTCATGACGTTTGCTGGAAAATTTCCCGTCCGATCAACATCCGCCTGATTTCGCTGGTTCCAGCTCCGATCTCGTAAAGCTTCGCATCCCGCAGTAACCGCCCCGTGGCATAATCGTTGATGTATCCATTGCCGCCCAGAAGCTGAATGGCGTCGAGCGCCACCCTCGTCGCCGCTTCCGCCGCATAGAGTATGGCACCTGCCGCATCCCGCCGTGTGGTTCGCCCATCGTCGCAGGCACGGGCGACGGTGTAGACGTAGGCCCGCGCCGCGTTCAGGGTCACATACATATCGGCGAGTTTACCCTGTACCAGTTGAAAGGTGCCGATGGCCTGGCCGAACTGTTTTCGCTCATGCACATACGGCACGACGATATCGAGCGCCGCCTGCATCAGGCCGAGCGGTCCGGCTGCCAGAACAACCCGCTCGTAGTCGAGCCCCGACATGAGCACGTCCACCCCGCGCCCCACGTCGCCGAGCACGTTGTCGGCGGGCACTTCGCAGTTCTCGAACACGAGTTCAGCCGTGTCAGAGCCGCGCATCCCAAGCTTGTCGAGCTTCGGCGACACGAAGAAACCCGGCATATCTTTCTCGATTACGAAAGCGGTGATGCCACGGGAGCCAGCCCCCGGATCGGTCTTGGCGTACACCACCAGGGTCTCTGCGTGGGGCGCGTTGGTGATCCACATCTTGGTGCCGTTCAGGATGTAGTCGGCACCGCGTTTGTCGGCGCGGGTCCGCATGGACACCACATCGGACCCGGAGCCTGCTTCCGACATGGCCAGCGCGCCCACGTGTTCGCCAGAGATCAATCGCGGCAGATACTTCCGCTTTTGCGTATCGGTGCCGTGGCGGCGGATCTGGTTGATGCAGAGGTTTGAGTGCGCACCGTAAGATAATCCCACCGAACCGCTCGCCCTGCTGATCTCCTCCATGGCGAGACAATGGGCAAGATAGCCCTGCCCGGCGCCGCCCCAGTTCTCCTCAACCGTGATACCATGAAGGCCAAGGGCACCCAACTGCGGCCACAAGTCGCGAGGGAACGTGTTCGTCCTGTCGATTTCGTCGGCGCGCGGGGCGATCTTGTCCTTGGAAAAGCTGCGAACCGTGTCTCTCAACAGCGCCAAGTCTTCCCCGAGGCCAAAATCCAGATCGAGGGCGTCCGTGTTGTGCATCCGATTTCAATCTCCTTTGATCAGATCCCCGTTTATTCTTGCCGGGAAACGATAAAAGCAGGCCGACCCGATAGCAACTCCGCCGATTGGAAACCGAAGCGAAACCAAACGCCGCCGCGCTATTCAGCTCCATGCATGACGGGGGAACCACGATCGTCGCTCGAAACGCGACACGATCCGGGCCCGACGAAGTTTAATGCATTGTGAAATCGGCGCGAATGCGTTCAGATATGAACAAACAAAGCGTTGCGCGGAGATCGGAATGGCAAACGTCGCGGTGGTCGGCTCTCAATGGGGCGACGAGGGCAAAGGCAAGATTGTCGACTGGCTTTCGGAGCGCGCGGACATTGTGGTCCGGTTTCAGGGCGGGCACAACGCGGGTCATACCCTCGTGGTCGACGATAAGATATACAAGCTATCGCTGCTGCCGTCTGGTGTCGTGCGCGGCAAGCTCTCCGTGATCGGCAACGGGGTCGTGATCGACCCCTGGGCACTACACGCGGAAATGACTTCAATTGCTCAGCTTGGCATCACGATCACGCCCGAAACGCTCCGCATCGCCGAGAACGCGACGTTGATCCTGCCTTTGCACCGCGAGCTTGACGCGTTGCGCGAGGCCGCCGCGGGGGCTGGCATGATCGGCACAACCAAACGCGGGATCGGTCCGGCCTATGAAGACAAGGTCGGACGGCGCGCCATTCGCGTCATGGACCTTGTAAACCTGAAAACGCTGCCTCCGAAACTGGATCGCATCTTGGTGCATCACAATGCTTTACGGCGCGGATTGAACCAGCCGGAAATTGACCGCGATCATCTGTTCACCGAACTGGCTGAGATCGCGCCAAAAATCACACCGTTCATCGATACGGTCTGGCAACTCCTCGACAAATGCCGCCGTGAGGGCAAACGAATTCTGTTCGAGGGCGCGCAGGGTGTTCTGCTCGATATCGACCACGGGACGTATCCCTATGTCACATCGTCGAATACGGTCGCTGCTCAAGCCGCCACCGGTTCGGGGCTTGGACCGCGCTCCGTCAACTACGTGTTAGGGATCACGAAGGCCTACACGACCCGTGTTGGGCAGGGGCCATTTCCCACTGAACTCGATGACGATGTGGGCAGGCGTCTCGGAGAACGCGGCCACGAGTTCGGAACCGTGACGGGCCGCGCGCGCCGGTGTGGCTGGTTCGATGCCTGCCTTGTGCGGCAAACGGTCAAGGTGTCCGGTATGGACGGCATCGCGCTGACGAAGCTCGATGTTCTCGACGGGTTCGACGAACTGAAGATTTGCGTCGGTTATCGTCTGGACGGGCGTGAGATCGATCATCTGCCGGCAGCGCAGGGCGCGCAGGCGCGTGTGGCCCCGATTTATGAGGTCGTGAAGGGGTGGCACGAAACCACACGGGGTGCCAGGTCGTGGGTCGACCTTCCCGCGCAGGCAGTGAAATACGTGAAGCGGGTCGAGGAACTCATCGAGGCCCCGGTCGCCCTCCTGTCGACAAGTCCCGAGCGGGAAGACACAATCCTCGTTCATGATCCGTTTCAAAATTAGATTGCAAGGCGTTTCTGCGCTCGCAAGGTTCGCAAAGGGTTTGAATGCGACAAGACAGGCTCCATCTGGCGGAGATCGAAATGCAATCGAGCCTGTATGTCGCGTTGTCGGCGCAACTCTCCCTGCAAAAGCGTCTCGAAACCGTTGCGCATAACGTCGCAAACTCGGCGGTTACCGGATTTCGTGCGGAGGAAGTAAGGTTTGAAACGCTGGTCTCGCGAAAGACGACGGAACCGGTCTCGTTTGCGGCGTCCGGTCGCCAGTATCTTTCGCGTACTCCGGGAGAGCTGACAAAGACGGGCGATCCTTTGTCTGTCGCAATCAAAGGCGACGCCTGGTTCGGTATAGATACGCCGGCGGGCCAGGCCTATACCCGCGATGGCCGCTTTCGTATGACGCCCGGAGGCGACCTCCAAACGCTGAATGGCTACGCGGTCCTGGATGCGGGCGGTGCCGCCATTCAGATCGACCCCCAGGGCGGACCTCCCGCCGTTTCTGCGGACGGGACCATCACTCAGGCCGGCAAGAGGGCGGGTGTGATCGGATTGTTCAAGCTTGATGACACGGCAAAAATCGACCGGTTCGAGAACTCGGGAATCGTCGGAGACAAGCCTGCCATTCCGATGCTCGATTTCAGCGCTGCCGGAATGGTCCAGGGTTTCGTCGAAAACGCAAACGTCAATCCTGTGGCAGAAATTTCGCGACTGATATTCGTCCAGCGCGCTTTCGATGCCGTGACTGCAACGTTGAGCACCGCAGAAACGTCATTGCAAGGTGCGATCCGGTCGCTCGGCTCGTCAACTTGAGAGATGGGAGCGTGCCTGAAACGAATCCTCTGCAGGCTCTGGCCGCCAGCATCGCCGCACTGCGAAAGTCTCCCCTGGTCAAAATCGTCGGCCGTGCCGTCGAGGTGACGCCGACTTTCGCGCGGATTTCAGGTTTATCGCCGTTCTTGTGTGTCGGTGACTGTGTGCAGGTCGAGACCGCGTCCGGTCCGCAGCTTGCCGAAGTGGTGCGTGTCGATCAGCAGTCCGCGACGGTGAAGCCGTTCGATTCGACAATGCGAGCCGGTGTCGGTGCCTTGGCGCGGCTGGAGCCTGCGATTTCGATTTCGCCTCATGTGTTATGGCGCGGGCGTGTCGTCGATGCATTATGTCGGCCCATCGATATGATCGGCCCGCTTACATCGGGGCACGTGCCTCGGCCGTTCGATGGTCTACCACCCGCGCCGCTTCAGCGAGCGTCCGCGACGGTTGGCATGCGAACCGGTGTTCGCGCCATCGACGCTTTCACACCAATTTGCGCGGGCCAGCGTCTGGGTATTTTTGCGGGGTCAGGCGTCGGAAAATCGACCCTTCTCGGTATGATGGCGAGGGCCGCTTCCTTCGACACGGCGGTTATCGCGCTGGTGGGCGAACGCGGTCGCGAAGTGCAGGACTTTATTCGAACCGACCTTGGCGAACGGGCCGCGAACGCGGTTGTCGTGGTCTCCACTGGCGACGAAAGCCCCATGATGCGTCGTCTCGCGCCGAAAGCGGCGCTGACCATCGCAGAGTTCTTTCGCGATCAGGGTCAAGACGTGCTTTTGATCATCGATTCCATGACCCGGTTCGCTCACGCGTCGCGGGATGTTGCCTTGAGTGCGGGCGAACTTCCCGTTTCGAGGGGATATCCACCCAGCGTGTTTTCCGAGTTGCCGCGTTTGATGGAAAGGGCGGGTCCGGGCGCGCGCGACGGTGGTGGATCGATTACGGCGATTGTCTCGGTTCTTGTCGATGGGGACGATCACAACGATCCGGTTGCAGACAGCCTGAGGGGCATTCTGGATGGTCATATCGTGCTGAGCCGCGCTATTGCCGAACAGGGTCGCTTTCCGGCAATTGATATACTCCGGTCGTTGTCGCGGTTGGCGAAAAACGTTTACACATCCGATCACGCTCAGTTGGTTTCCCGGTGGCGGTCGATGGCCGCAGTTTTCGAAGACACCAGAGATCTTCGGCTGATCGGCGGTTATAAACCCGGACTGGACCCCGTCTGCGATGAAGCCGTGATCAAAGTGCCTCGACTTTATGCGGCTCTCAATCAGAAGCCCGGTGATGTGATGAGCCTCAACGCCATAGCTGAGCTTGCGGCCTGTTTATCTGAATAGAGGCGATGTACCTGGGCAGGTGCTGCAAAAACCGCTGGAGCGGCAGGGTGGGCTCCGCGCGCCTAGCCCGGATGCGGCTGATCCACGGATGCGTTAAACTGTTTCCGCAATAAAGCCGCCGCCCAAAACGCGGGCGCCTCCCCCGGCACCGTCGTAAAACACGCACGCCTGACCGCGTGCAACTCCGTACTCGCCGTCCAGAAGCTCCACGGAAACTTCGCCGGCGCCGGACAAAAATCGCGCGGCGTGAGGTGCCTGTGTCGAACGAACCTTAACAAACAAATGTTGCCCGTTGCGGCATGAGTCTTCCACCGAGCCATCGCCGATCCAGTTCACATCCCGCAGCCTGAGCCTCGTGGTGCGGAGCATCTCGCGAGGGCCGACGATCACGCGCCGGGTGGCAACATCGATTTTCAGCACAAAGACCGGCTCCCCAACCGCAATGCCAAGCCCTTTGCGCTGCCCCACCGTGAAATTCACGATGCCGTCATGCGAACCGAGCACGCGACCGTCCGCATGAACAATTTCGCCGGGTGCCACACTCTCAGGGCGTAACTTGCGAATGATGCCCGCGTAATCCCCGGAGGGCACGAAACAGATATCCTGACTGTCGGGCTTCGATGCGACGGGCAGTCCCAATTTCGCCGCCAGCAACCGTGTCGCCGACTTGTCCATTGCACCCAGCGGGAAGCGAAGAAAGTTGAGCTGCGCTTGCGTGGTGGCGAATAGAAAATAGCTCTGGTCGCGGCTTGCGTCGGTTGCCTGAAACATTTCCCGACCGCTCACGCCGGAGCGGCTCGCGACGTAATGCCCAGTCACTAGCGCGGATGCGCCTAGATCGCGTGCCGTCGTCAGAAGATCGGCAAACTTGACGGTCTGATTGCAGCGCACGCAGGGAATGGGCGTTTCGCCTGCCAAGTAGCTGTCCGCAAACTCTTCGATGACCGCTTGCCGGAACCGGTCCTCATAATTTAGAACATAAT
The DNA here is from genome assembly GCA_965247345.1 of Rhodomicrobiaceae bacterium. Lineage (GTDB taxonomy): Bacteria > Pseudomonadota > Alphaproteobacteria > Rhizobiales > Rhodomicrobiaceae > Rhodomicrobium. Next base: position 157,654 of record CBDFGZ010000020.1, read on the forward strand.
GCGGAATGCCGAGCACGTCGGCAACGCGGCGGGCGTCCATGATGTCCTGACCCGCGCAGCAGGCACCCTTGCGGGCAGACGCTGCACCGTGATCGTAAAGCTGAAGAGTGATGCCGACCGTGTCATAACCCGCTTTTGCCACAAGGGCCGCAGCCAGCGAGGAGTCCACGCCGCCCGACATGGCGACAACGATACGATGCTCGCGCGACGTGCCGCTGAACCCAAACGCCTGTAACGAAACGGGGCTGTCCGAGTCCTCTGTAGCCGAGGCCATGAGCGATGGTTCTGTAAAGGCGCTAAGCATGACGATGTGATCGCTTGAGTGAAATATGAAATTCCGGAGATCAGGCTTTCGTGAGATATGGCAACGCCGCTATTTCCGTTCAAATGCAACATTTCGGCGCAACGTAAAACGAACATATCCGCGAAGTCGAAACAATAATCCGCCGTTAACCAAGCCGTTTAAGCCCGCCTTAAGTGCTCGAAGCTATGCTTCGTGCATGGTCCGAACCTAGTGTGAGAGTACGATGACCGATATGTTTCGCCACCGCCATCGATTTGTGATTGGCCCCGACGGTAGCCCGCTAACACTCGCCGATCTTCCGCCTGCAAACACGAAACGATGGGTGATCCGTCGCAAAGCAGAGGTCGTTGCGGCCGTGCGCGGCGGGCTTCTCAGTCTGGATGACGCGTGTAAACGCTACAAACTCACCATCGACGAGTTTTTAACCTGGCAGCGCCTGATTGAAAGGCACGGACTTCCCGGGCTTCGCGCAACGCGAGTGCAGGATTATCGGAGCTGACAGACGCGCTGGTCGGTCTTGTCGTGCGATGATGCAAAGCACGACTCTTTCCCGAAATTAACCCCATCGCGTGAATGGCGAGCCGGACCTGGACCGTTCAGGTCCATCAGCCACCGGAGTTTCTGATCCCGATCTGCTTCCGAAGATGCTCGTAAACAGCGCAATGACGATACGCACCACGATGCTTATTCCTACCAACACGATCTGGTTGGTTTGCAATAAAACGTCTGCCCAGACCATGTAGCTGTCCGGCAACACTCCCAAACCCGTGACTTCGGTGCGCAAATAGTTTGCCGCCGATATCAAAGAGCGCATGGTCGTGGGCGTTTCGATGAGCATGTAGGTGAAAATCACCAGCGAAATGAGCATCGTAAATGCGAAAGTTGATACCGAAAATAGCAGCCGCATCGCTTACTCCAAATTTGACAATAAGTGTACCCAAACGAACCGGCGTTTCTGCAACTTATTTTGACCTGCCCTTATGTCAAATGCGGCGTGTGGTATTTCTGTTCATTGTCCGGGGTGCCCATATCTTTTTTATTTGAGGGAACGACTTCGTGAGGCCTACTGTTTAGGAAATGGGCTAGCGTGACGCGCTTACGCCACATTTGTCAAACCTGCAACATTCGTTACAGGATTTTTTGATCTTAATCGGGAGGAGAGAGCGATGACACCTCAAGTACAGGCAATACTTGTAATCGTAGTAATCGGCGCAATCGCTGGCTGGCTGGCTGGCGTGATTTTAGCAGGCGGGGGTTTCGGTCTTATTGGAAATATCGTTGTCGGCATCCTTGGTGCAGTTATTGGCGGCTATCTGTTCCCACTTCTTGGTCTGCGCGTTTCCGGCGACCCTCTGATAGCCTCGATTATCACCGCAACGGCGGGCGCATTGATCCTGGTCTTCATCCTGGGTCTGCTCCGTCGCTAACAGAGCGACCCGATTGCTGGCTTCGGCGCGAGGGATTCTCTCTTGGGCCGAAGCCTTTCCTTGTTTCATATAAAGATTTTGCATGCCTGAGTCGAGCTTGCACTCGCGATATTCAGGCTGTGCGTTCTAGACATCATTGTGTCGAGTTGTCTAACAGGAATGCCGGTGCAGTCGGATACATTCGACGTTTCGGTGGCTAGTCATCGGCACACATTCTTGATACGTTTGTTTTGCGCTGCAGCATTTTTATCGGTTTATTTGTGCGCGTTTTGGGCGGTACGAGAGACGATGGCAGACCAACCCTGGATTTTTCGAACATACGCGGGGCATTCCACGCCCGAAGCGTCGAATGCACTTTACCGGAAAAATCTCAGCAAGGGACAGACCGGGTTATCCATCGCATTCGATCTCCCGACACAGACGGGCTACGACGCCGATCACGTGCTTGCATTAGGTGAGGTGGGAAAAGTCGGCGTTCCTATCGGGCATCTTGGCGACATGCGGACGTTGCTGGAAGGTATTCCCCTCGATAAGATGAATACGTCCATGACGATCAACGCAACGGCTGCGTGGCTGCTTTCGCTATATATTTCCGTGGCAGACGGTCAGGGCGTGGATCGAAGTCTTTTGACCGGCACGGTCCAGAACGATATTCTGAAAGAATATCTGTCGCGCGGCACATACGTTTTTCCGCCTCAGCCATCGATGCGGCTCGTCAAGGATATTGTTGTCTTCACATATCGCGAAGTTCCGAAATGGAACCCGACGAACGTGTGTTCCTACCATTTGCAGGAAGCGGGTGCGACACCTGTGCAAGAACTTAGTTTCGCGCTTGCCATCGCGGAAGCGGTTCTCGATACGGTAAAGAGCAGCGGTGAGGTTTCCGAAGCAGAGTTTTTCGAACTCGTCGGTCGCATTTCCTTTTTCGTGAACGCTGGTGTGCGGTTTATCACCGAGATGTGCAAAATGCGCGCGTTCGTCGATTTATGGGATGAGATCTGCCTTGCCCGTTATGGCGTAACTGACGCGAAACTCCGCCGGTTCCGTTATGGCGTGCAGGTCAACTCGTTAGGGCTCACGGAACAGCAGCCCGAGAATAACGTTTACCGGATCCTGCTGGAAATGCTTGCGGTCGTTCTTTCAAAAAAAGCGCGCGCGCGGGCTGTGCAACTTCCGGCGTGGAACGAGGCTTTGGGCTTGCCCCGGCCATGGGATCAGCAGTGGTCGTTGCGCGTTCAGCAGATCGTGGCCTACGAAACCGATCTTCTGGAATATGAGGATATCTTCGACGGTTCAGCGGTGATTGATGCCAAAGTCGAACAGTTGAAGCAAGAAGCCCGCAGCGAGTTGGCGCGCATTCGGGAACTGGGCGGCGCGGTGGCCGCTATCGAGTCGAGCTATATGAAACAGCGCCTTGTGGAAAGCAATGCAGCCCGCCTTCGCAAGATCGAGACAGGCGAACAGACCGTGGTCGGTGTCAATCGCTTTCGTGAAACCGAAATCTCGCCATTATCAGCAGGTTTGGATGGCGGTATCCAAACCGTGGATCACGGGGTGGAACGCCAGCAGATAGAACGGCTCGCCGCCTGGAAAGCAAATCGAGATAGCGCCGCCGCGATGGCAGCACTTGACGCACTTAGAGAAGCGACACAGGAGAATCGAAACATTATGGAGCCATCCATCGCATGCGCCAAAGCCGGTGTGACCACAGGCGAGTGGGGCGATACCTTGCGAAAAGTGTTCGGTGAGTATCGCGCTCCGACGGGTGTCTCGCGGGTGACAACGACCGATGCAGGAAACGATCTCACTCCTGTTCGCGAAAGTGTGGAACGCGTATCGCTGAAGATCGGACGCCGCCTCAAGTTTCTGGTGGGCAAGCCTGGTCTCGACGGCCATTCAAACGGGGCGGAACAGATCGCGGTTCGCGCGCGCGACTGTGGCATGGAGGTTGTTTACGAAGGCATCAGGCTCACACCAGCCCAGATCGTTAATGCTGCGCTGGAAGAAAGCGTGCATGTGGTCGGCCTCTCAATCCTGTCGGGAAGCCACGTTCCGCTGGTTCGCGACATTATGGATCGCATGCGGAGTGCCGGATTGCGTGATATTCCAGTTGTGGTCGGCGGCATTATCCCCATCGACGACGAGAAGGCGTTAAAAGCGTCGGGTGTCGCCGCGATCTATACGCCGAAAGACTTCCAGTTGAACGATATTATGGCAGATATTGTGCGCCTGGTTGATCGCCACGCCGATACGTCAGGACATTAGAGTTGACATGCTGCTAACTGAAATTGCCCGGACGTATTACAATGCGTTCAACAACAAAGCCTGGTCCCGTATGGCCGGTCTTGTTCACCCCGACGTGTTGCATTTCCCCAACAACAACTCGCTTCGAACCGGCAGAAGTGCGTTCCTGGAATACGTTCAGAGCAATGCGCGCCGTTATGATGAGTGGCTGACGAGTTTCACATACTTTGCGAACGAGGCCGAGCGTAAGATTGCAATCGAATATGTGGTCAATGGAAAGTATATCGGGAACGCGCCGGGTTTCCCGCCTGCCCATGGCCAGTCTTATGTGCTGCCGGGCGGCGCATTCTTCGACGTGAAAGATAAGCTGATCTACCGCATATCCACCTATTATAATTCTCACGATTGGCTGGATCAGGTAAGCTCTGGAGGGCAAAGGCTTTCAGCATGAATGTGCGCATTGAAGTCTTGACCGGTGCCAGCATTAAGCGTGTGATCAATGACCTCGCCCGTCTTCGCGTTGAAGTGTTCCGCGATTATCCGTACCTCTATGACGGCACGCCTGACTACGAAGAAAGCTATCTGCGTGACTTTGTGAAGATGAGGGACTGCGTCGTTGTTGCGGCCATGGACGCTGAAAAAGTGGTCGGCTGCTCGACCGGATCGGCCCTAAAAGATCAACCTGCTGAATTTGCATTACCGGTTGCGAACGCAGGGTATAATCTAGATGAGGTTTTCTATTTTGGTGAGTCGGTTCTTGACAAAACCTTTCGCGGGCGCGGAATTGGCCATGTTTTTTTCGACCGTCGGGAAACTCACGCCATAAATAGAGGTTATTCGGTCGCCATTTTTGCGGCCGTGATACCACTGCAAAATCATTTTATGAAACCAGTGAACTATGAGCCTCTTGATGCGTTCTGGAAGATCAGGGGCTACAGGAAAATCGAAGGGCTGACCACCATGTTCAAGTGGAAAGAAGTCGGTCTGGACGGCGAGTTGCCACATCCGATGCAGTTCTGGATGTGTAAGTTCAATTGATGACACGCAAAATGAGGGTTGCTTCAGCTCAGTATCCGATTGAGCAACTCACATCTGTGGGTGCCTTCGAGGAAAAGCTGACCCGTTGGGTTGAAGATGCCGCGTCGAATGGCGCTCAGCTTATCGTGTTTCCGGAGTATGCCGCTCTGGAATGGAGCCGCATTGCCGGGCGGGTCGCATCGTCCGATTTATTGCATTCGCTGCATGCGTTACAGTTTTACCTCGGGGCATATTGTGACGTTCATGAGCGCTTGGCCAAGGCTTGCAATGTCACGATCGTGTCCGGAAGTGCGCCGGTCCTGATGGCCGATCATAAGTTCGTCAATCGCGTCCGCATCTTTACGCCCTGCGGAGCTACAGGGTTTCAGCAGAAACATATCATGACGCGGTTTGAGCGCGAGGAATGGGGCATTGAAGCAAGCGCCGGGCTTTGTGTCTTCGATATCGGCATCACCCGGCTCGGTGTTGCGATCTGTTACGATGTTGAATTCCCTTTGCTGGTTCGTGCGTTGGCGGAAGCGGGGGCGGAAATCGTGGTCGTTCCTTCGTGCACGGATACACTTTCTGGTTATCATCGGGTACGGCTGGCGTGCGCGGCGCGCGCTTTGGAAAATCAGATTTTCACCGTTCAATCGTCGACCGTCGGGAACGCACCCTGGTGCGCGGCCTTGGATACGAACATTGGTGCGGCTGGGTTTTTCGCGCCGCCGGACACTTTATTTCCGGCGGACGGCGTGATTGCCGCAGGCGAATTGAACAAGCCGCAGTGGGTATACGCCGACCTCGATCTCGATCTTCTGAAGCAGGTTCGCCAGTCGGGGGAAGTCTTGAATTATCTCGATTGGGATCGGCAAGGCTACATTCCTGCCTCAAAAGATGTTTCGCGGGTCGATCTTACTCATAAAACGTAGCGTTCACGAATAGTTAGAATCATAGAACGCGCCGGTGCCCGTTGTCGCACGTTCGTGCAGACGACGATAGCTTGACATCAGGTTATATCGGGCCCGTTATTAAGTTACGGCACCGCGCTTCCTGGCGCGCGATTGAAAAGACCGCCGGTATAACCATGAAGCAGGTAAACGTCATACATGTCGCGCGACAGGACGCCTGTGTCGCGGGTGAGGGTTGTCAGAAGGCTTGTTCCTGCAAAAAACCGGAATACTGCCTGCGGCTCCTGACCCTTGCGCGTCACAAAAAGAGTTGGCTGCTGCAACGCCTCCTCCTGTGGCTCCGCAAGGTTCGTGTAACGGATACGTTCGTTCGCCTGAAACACCGCCTCGGGACGTTCGGTGTAGTAGGCCAGTTCGCCGGTCAGCGCATACCGGTCCGTTAAAATCGCGTTGGCACCGTTTGCAACGCGCAAGGCTTCCACATCGTCCGCCAGCTTCGACCATCCTTTGAGACGGGCGGTGGGGTCCTGCTTTCCGCCGATGGGCAGCACACCAAGACCAAGTTGAAGCAACGCGACGACTGTGAAAGCAGCCCCGACCATGGGTGCCAGGCGAAACGCGGTCACAACAGCGGCAGGTGCTCGCCGTTCACGACGGTAGATCGAAAACCCATTTACGGCGGCGATCAAAGCCGTGCCATACAGAAAGGCGGGCCAATTCGGCTGAATTTTCTGGCTTGCCGCATGGATCAGGAAAAAAGCGAAAGCCGGTGCCGACAGCAATCCGACCAGCAACAAGCCGTTATGCCCCCGGACCCAGCCGCGCCTGACCGAGAAAATCATGCCGAACACGCAGAACCCAAAAATGATTGGTGTTGCAAGCCCAGCTTGTCCGCCCAGAAATTCAATAACGCTGCCGATCGCGTTGGCGGGCTTGTCCTTGATGCCGTGTTGAGCCTGTTTGGCGAAAGAGACCCAGTCATGGACGTAATTCCAGTAAACCATCGGCGCTATGATCACGATAGCGATCAACGCCCCGATGTAAGGCTCGGGCCGTCGCAGCCATCGCCGGTTTTGCGGCAAAGCGATAAGCCAGAAAAATAACCCCGGTAACAGCAGAATGGCGGTATACTTGCTCAGGGCTGCGGCACCAAGTGCGGCACCGACGGCATACCACCAGGCACCCTTATTGGTTTCAGCAAGCTTCGCGAGCGCGAAGACAGCACACCCGGTAAAAAATGCAAGAGGTGTATCCGGCGTCGCGAGAATGGCGGCTGCGTTGGCGAGAAGCGTTGCGTTCAGCCACACAACGCAGAGCGCTGCGGCTCCCCGATCCCTGAACAGGCTGAGACTGCCGTAATACATCAGAGCGGAAGCCGCGAGCATGCTCAGCAAACAGATGAAACGGATGCCGAACTCGGTTTGACCGAACAGGAGCGTGCCTGCGCGTATCCAGTAGGCGATCATGGGCGGATGATCGTAATAGCCCGTCGACAGATACGTCGACCAAAGCCAATAATAAGCCTCGTCTTCCGCCAACTCCACGGACGCCGCTAAAATAAACCGGCAACCGACGATGATCGCAAGGAGCACCGCGATCGCCCGGAGCGATTCGGCATTGCCATCGCGTAAGATCGACCGCCGATCGTGGTTTGCTTGAATATTGTCTTGCGCTATCGTCATGATCGGAGATAGCACCACGGCGACATCTTATTCAATGCCAAAACGCGATATGGCTAATACATGCGCCCCTGGAACAGTAGAAATGAGTTGAAAGTCCTGCCCGTCTCCATTTGGCCTCGAACAACGCTTCGAGGACATTGATGTTTTCGCAACCATGTGGTCGACCTTGGCCGGGTAAAATGCCCGTCTGCTGGTGTGTGACCGATGGCAAGCCGGGATTGGTGAATCAGGCGCTTGGCTTGGCCGAAGCCATGGGGCTGGAGCCAGTGGTAAAGCGCGTTTCGCTCCGCGCGCCCTGGCGAATTGCCAGTCCGCCGTTCATGATGCTCAAGGCGCTTGCGTTCAGCCCGAACAGCGACAGCCTTGCCGGTCCCTGGCCCGATATTGTGATCGGGAGCGGTCGGCCGAGCATTTTGCCGCTGTTGTATATCAAAGAACAAAGCCGCGGCCTGAGCTTTGCCGTGCAGGTTCAGGACCCGGTTATGCTGCGTTCGCGTTTCGATCTTATCGTGGCACCGGTCCACGACGCGCTTTTTGGCGACAACATCGTCGCCATGACAGGTGCCATGCATCGGGTTACGCCTGCGCGGCTTACCGATGCTGCGGATGCATGGCGCGACCGCTTTGCACCGATCCCGAGGCCAGCGGTTGCCGTGATGATCGGGGGAAGTAATTCCCGCTATCGCCTGCAAGCGGCTGAAATGAGCCTGATCGCGCAGCAATTGCGTCAACTCTCGAAAACGGGTTATGGCCTGATCCTCACCGCGTCACGCAGGACGGGCTTGGAAAGCCTTAAAGTTTTGCGCAACGCGCTGGCGGATTGTCAGGCATTCATCTGGGACGGCGAAGGAGATAATCCGTATTACGCGATGCTTGGCACCGCGTCCGCCATCATCGTCACGGGCGATTCGGTAAATATGATCTCCGAGGCTTGCGCCACAAGCAAACCCGTTTATGTCATTCAGCTTCCGCTGAAGAAGCCGAATAAAGACCAGGAGCGCAATAAATTCGCCAGTTTCCACCGGGACCTCCGTGATGACGGCTATATCCGCTTTTTCACCGGAAAGGTGGATGACTGGAGCCACGACCCGCTGCGTGAGCGCGAACGCGTGGCTGAGGTCGCGCGGCAGACTTACGAGCGATGGCATTCGCTTCGAGGTAGTTCCGGCTGAACTGTGAAGGTAGGCGGCGGCTTGAGCAATAGCGTATCGCTTTGAAACGGAAACAGATACTCATCTCCGAAAAAAGGATAGCCGCCGCGAAAGCGCGGGGCGGGACTTTATTTAAGAACATATTGCGCGTCTTGAGGTATCGGTCCCCGTTTTCACGGGGACGACAGTCGTACAAGCTGCGACCTACACGCAATCGGTTCCAGGACCTTCATGAGATTAAATGATTGAGCCACTTTTCACTGCCACCCAATCAATGTCACAAAGCGATACTATTCAGCAGCCTTCTTCTTCTTTGGCGCTGGCTTTTCAGCGGCGGCTGGCTTTTCAGCAGGGGCTGGGGCGGGTGCGGCGGCTGTTGCGCCTGCTCCGTCTTGCTGCTGCTTACGCAGGTCGGCCAAGCGGGTGCGGATCACATCGGCGATCTTTTTCTGATCTTCGGTGTATTTGTCGAGGGCAACTGGCGTGCCGTCGATGGCTTTGGCGAACCCTTCCAGCGGCAGCGGAATGCTCAATGCGCGACCCGTGACATCGACACCAAGATAGGCGACCTGTTTGCCTGCTTTCATGTCGTTGATAAGGGCAGGCTCGATGTTGGCTTCGGCATAGCATCCGGCCTGATCGCAGGTGGTGTAAGCGAGCTTGATCGGCTCTTTATCATCGACCTTCACCAACGCGCCGGGAGGGATCAGCGAACCCAGAGGAAGCATGGCAAGCATCTGTGGCTTGTCTTGGCCCTGGACCTGGCGAACCGCGATCTTCCCGATCAAAATGGCCGTTGCGTTATCGCGGACATCAACCTGCGTCAAGCAGACGTTTGCCTTTTTCTGGTCTTCCGGCTTCTGCGGCTTTGGCTGCTCACCGGCTTTTACTGGTTCCTGCACGGGCACGTCGATACAGAGTTTATACCAGATATCGATTGGTTTTTGCTCGGCGGCCGCTGTCTGTGCTGCAGGGGCCGGAGCCTTGGCTCCCGCTTTGTCTTTCGTCTGGGCGAAACTCGACGTGATGCCGAACGTAACAGCCATTACAGCCACCGTCCCGATGGTTGTCGTTTTTACGAGATTTGCGAAAATCATTAAATCCAGCCTCTCATTGAAGTCTGTTGGCCGACCCAACCCCTAGCCCCACGCTGTCGCGAGGCCTTTGACCTGCTGCTTGGATACTGGGAATTGCGGCACAACCGTGACACTTTTACATGAACGTGAACAATCTCCATGATTGAAATTAACTTTTGCCGCGATAACCGCTTTGCTGGGCTTCATAAAAAAAATTCGTTGATAGCGTCATTGTAAGGTTGCAACCTGCCGTTAAACAACCGGCTTATCGGATGAAAGTACTGGCGCAAAGCGAGGATTGGGGTGCGAAGCAGTATAGGGCTTTGTTTTTGTCTTGCCTGTGTCGCCATGTTTGCGGTATCCAGCGTGCCGTGCATGGCAGATCCGATGCACGGCATAGCGATGCATGGAAAGCCAAAATATAACGCCGACTTCGCTCATTTCGATTACGCGAACCCAAACGCGCCGAAAGGCGGTGTTCTTCGGCGCGGCGTCATTGGCTCGTTCGACAGTCTCAATCCGTACATTATCATGGGGCAACCAGCGCCGGGCGTTCGCGAATACGTTCACGAAAGCTTGCTCGGTCGTGCCTATGACGAACCGTTTTCCCTTTACGGACTGCTCGCCGAGAGCGTGGATACAACCGGCGACCGACGCGAGGTAACTTTTCAAATTCGTAGCGAAGCGCGATTCTCAGATGGCGCACCCGTTACACCGGACGACGTTCTTTTTTCTTTACAAGTGCTCCGCGAGAAGGGCCGTCCCTTTCATCGCAGTTCTTATTCTAAGGTTGCGAGCGCGGAAAAGATTGGCGAACACGGTGTAAGATTCGTCTTCACGTCTGCAGGCGACCGCGAAATGCCGCTCATCATGGGGCTGATGCCGATCCTGCAACGCGCATCGACGTCCCCGGCGTCATTCGATAAGACGAGCTTTGACAAAATGATCGGCAGTGGTCCTTACATCATCGAGACCAGCAAGCCCGGCGTAAGCTTAACCTACAAACGCAATCCGAATTATTGGGGTGACCGGCTCCCTTTCAATCGAGGACAAAACAATTTCGATTCAATTTCATTCGAGTTTTACCGCGAGACCACATCCCTGACGGAGGCGTTTCGCAAGGGGTTGATCGACATTCTGGGCGACGATGCCCCGATTGACGCGAATCAGTGGGCTGAACCCTATGATTTTCCAGCGGCGCAACGCGGCGAGGTGGCGAAGCAGGAGTTCGACATTCAGGTGCCGTCCGGGATGACGGCCCTCGCGTTCAACACGCGACGACCGTTGTTCAATGACATTCGCGTTCGCGAGGCATTCACGGTCATTTTCGATTTCGAATGGATGAACAAAACGCTCTTTCACGGCTTGTATTCTAGAACCGAGAGCTTCTTTGATCGGTCTGAATTAGCGTCCACCGGTCGGCCTGCGGATGACAAGGAACGGATGTTGCTTTCGCCGTTCGAGAGCGGGCTTTTGCCGGGGATTGTGGATGGCACGTTCAGGCAGCCACAAACCGATGCCAGCGGGACCAATCGGGAAGGCCGCAGGCGCGCGATTGCTTTGCTGCGCGAGGCCGGATATGAAGTTCGTGACGGTGTCATGGTCAAAACGGCGACGGGTGAACCGGTGGCGCTGGAAATGATGTGTCTCAAGCGCGATCAGGAACGTCTGTTGCTCGCCTATGCCCGGTCGCTTGCGCAGATCGGCATCACGGCACGGGTTCGGCTCGTGGACTCGGCTCAATATCAGCGGAGGCTGACATCCTTCGACTTCGATATGGTGCCGGCTTCCTGGGCGAGTTCCCTGTCTCCGGGAAACGAACAAAATTTCCGCTGGTCTCGACAGGCCGCGGGCGAGGATGGCAGCTTCAATTATCCGGGGGTTTCGAGCGAGGGCGTGGATGCGGCCATCGCTGCAATGTTAACGGCCACCGAGCGAACGAACTTCGTAAGCGCGGTTCGATCTCTGGATCGATTGTTGCTGTCGGGCCGCTACGTGATCCCGCTGTATCATCCGAAAACGCAGTGGATCGCGGCCTGGTCCAGGCTTGCGCATCCGGCGCGGTCTACGCTGTATGGCATACGTTTGGAAACCTGGTGGGATAATCGAATTGCGCGGGCGTCTGCGGAGTAGGGTTCGTCAGGTGTGAGAGCAACCGCATCCTTCGAGACGCGGCTAAAGCCGGTCCTTCATATAAAGAATGTTCTCGCCTCAAATCACGCGGCGTCAAATGTGGTGCGGTCGAGAAGATTCGAACTTCCACAGGTTTCCCTACTAGCACCTCAAGCTAGCGCGTCTACCGTTCCGCCACGACCGCATCGCGAGCAGCCTAATGGATTTAGCAGAACACCACGGCTCTTACAACAAAAAGCCAAGTGATCGGAGCCGGGGAATCAGCGCTGCAGAGGCATGGCGAACGCGGGACAGGCCTTACCTCTGCAGCAACGCGGGACATCCATGAGTATGGCGATGATCTCTTACGCTTGGGTAAAGACTGACGTGAAAATTTGCGCGAGCCGCTGCGGTTAGGCAGCTTGGTAATTCAGCGCGTACCTCATTGGAGATCGAAATGCGCTCTCGCGATAAGACATGCGTCGTCAGCCGGTTGACAATCCCGGCATACGAGCGGACGCACCTCGTAGATGGAGCATGCGGTCCTGTCGCCGATAACGCCGGTCAACGCCGCGCATCGATTGCCCTCGCAGCGCATTCCACTCAAGTCGGACGCGACGAGACGGGCAGGGATGCGGTCGAGAGCGGCGTCGTCTTCCAGACTGAAGCGAGGCCATGTGTGCGAATATCCACAGCAAGCCCCGCATGACTGGCAGTCCAGGCTTTCAGCCGGCGCATTTAGGGCCCCGATCACCTGCGGGCTTTGCGTGCCGCATAACGCGCATCGCGGTCCGCCTTCTGCTGTAGCTTGAGTTCCGCATCGCGCTGCGCCTGCAACTCAGCTTCGAGGCGCTTTTCTTCTTCAAGCCGTGCGGCTTCTTCTGCAAGGCGGATTTCTTCAAGCCGCTTTGCTTCGGCACGCTGAAGTTCACGCTCCTCACGCGCTTTGACGACAGCGGCTCGTGCCTCTTTCTTCGCTATGACCTCAGGATCGTCTTCCTTTGGACGCGCCTTGAATTTCTCCATGAGCGCCTGTTTCGCCTTGGCGGCTCGATCCAGACGCTCGGTAACGCTCTGCTCCTTAAACCCCTTCATGCCACTCCCTATGCCGTCACGGGCCACCTATTGGCCGGACGCGGTCTCACTTGCTTTTTCGCCAGCCTTGAAATCCAAGGCAACCCCATTCATGCAGTACCGAAGCCCGGTTGGGCGTGGTCCATCCGGAAACACATGGCCAAGATGCGCGTCGCATCTGGCACAGGTGACTTCCACCCTGCGCATCCCGAACGATTTGTCTTCGTGCTCCGCAACGGCGTCACCCGAAACAGGTTTGTAGAAACTTGGCCATCCTGTACCCGATTCGAACTTCGTGTTCGACTCGAACAACGGCTCGCCACAACAGACACACCGGAAAAGCCCATCCCGCTTCTCATTGTTCAGCGGGCTTGCTCCGGCGCGCTCCGTTCCGTGTTCACGTGTGACTTTATACTGTTCCGGTGTCAACTGAGCACGCCATTCCGCGTCGCTTTTCTGTACATGATCTTTCATTTGAGGTTCTCCTGTATGACACCGCTGTTATCGGAGTTGCTGCCTGAGTTTTGAAGGGCTTGCCGTCGGCAAAATAGTCATCTACCGCTCACAGCTTCGTCATCGTCACAACGCACGGCCACCTTACAGGCACCCGTATGGCAACGTCACACTTGAAGAGCGCCTTCGCGGGTGCTTTGATTATATGCGTAATATCGGGCGGGGCTGCTTACGCCGCAAGCCCTTCCGTCGGCGTCAACGGCGAAGCCATGGGCCTGATGTGGATCGCGCCATTTGCGGGAATGCTGCTATCCATCGCCTTGCTGCCGCTTTTAGTTCCCCATTTCTGGCATCGTCGTTATGGCCTCGTTTCGCTGTTCTGGGCCGCATGTTTTCTGGTGCCGTTCGCGGCCTCCTTTGGGCTTGGGCAAGCCGGACACGACCTCGCGCACACGCTTCTCCTCGAGTATATCCCCTTCGTGATCCTGATCGGCGCGTTGTTCACCATCTCGGGCGGCATCTATGTGGGCGGCAACTTGCATGGCGCGCCGGTCTTGAATGTCACTCTGCTTTTGATCGGCATGCTTTTGGCAAGTTTTGCCGGGACAACCGGCGCATCCATGATGCTGATCCGGCCCCTGCTTCGCGCGAACGATGACCGCAAGCATAACGTCCACGTGGTCGTGTTCTTCATCTTCCTCGTCTCGAACATCGGAGGCGCATTAACGCCGCTTGGCGACCCGCCCCTGTTTCTCGGCTACCTCCAGGGCGTGCCGTTTCTCTGGCCGTTACAACATCTCTGGGGCAAGACGCTCCTCGTCGCCATCATTCTTCTCGCCGCGTTCTTCGTCATCGACATTATTTTGTATAAGCGGGAAGGCCGCGTGGATCCCGATCCGCTGGGTGACTCCGCGCTTTACGTTCGCGGTTTGATTAACGTGCCGCTCTTCATCGCGCTCGTTGCTGCGGTGGCGGTCAGCGGATCGGTGAGTTGGGGCGACGTGACCCTGTTCGGCACTACGGTTTCACGCGCGAGCCTTGCCCGCGACGCGGTACTTTTGTTGCTGGCGGGCGCTTCCCTGCTGTTAACGCCAAAAGAAACCCGTCAGCAAAACGAATTCAACTGGGGGCCGGCCATCGAAGTCGCGAAGTTGTTCGCGGCGATTTTTGTCACCATCATCCCCGCGATTACAATCCTGAAAGCTGGGCAATCTGGCGCTTTCGCGCCGCTCCTTTCAATGCTTGGAACCGACAGCACCAAACAATGTCGCCTATTTCTGGCTGACGGGAATACTCTCCAGCGTGCTGGATAACGCCCCAACCTATCTCGTGTTCTTCAACGCGGCTGGCGGCGACGTGCGTGCGCTGACAGGACCCCTGGCAGACACGCTGGCGGCGATTTCCGCAGGTGCCGTGTTCATGGGTGCGAACACCTATATCGGCAATGCGCCGAACTTCATGGTCAAGTCCATGGCTGAGGGGCAGGGCGTCCGGATGCCGAGCTTCTTCGGCTATATGCTGTGGTCGGGCGTGTTCCTATTGCCAACGTTTGCGCTGGTCACGATGGTGTTCTTCCGCTGAGCTTTGGCCGGATCGTCCGGCCAGCAGCCAGTAAACCGCGCCGCCGATGAACCCCGCAATCGCGATGGCTGTCGCGGCGTCACCGAAAATCGCGCGGCCCGCCGGGTTCAGCGTGGTTGCGAACAAAACCGAGAGGCCGCCCGCAAGCCCCACATGATAAAGCAGCGACCTCGAACCCACGACTTCGCTCAGGACGACGCCCGAAACGGCGGCTCCGAGAAAAACCGCGCTGCCGCCCTGCATCGTCCGTGCTGTCGCGTCGAACAGGGCCAACAGGTCCGGAACGCTGTCGTCGTATCGAGGGTCTGTTGTGAACTGCTCGAACTTTTGCAACACGCGAAGCGCGCCCAGGCCAGCGAGTGCGACCCAGCCCACAACGCCTGAGATCAGCGCCGCAAATAACGATTTCACGAAACGGCCGCCGGTCATTGTGGTTTCCCTTAGTAAATTCGAATGGACTCGTATCGTTCGAGCGCTTCTGACGCAACAACCACGTTCATAAGCGTCTCTGTACCGATAAGGCAGCGGTTCCGCTTAGAGCGGTCCAGAAGTCGAGTTTTGAAGGGTCCAGATCACTTCCCCCACAGCCGCAACCGTTCCGCTGCCTCGACCATGCGCTCGAACGTGCCCGCATAGCTGAACCGCATGAAATGGCGGCCTTCGCTTTCGTCGAAGTCGACGCCTGGCGTGGCCGCAACACCGGTTTCGGCCAGCATTCGGCGCACGAAGGCATCGCTGTCGTCGGTGAAGCGGGCGATGTCGGCGTAGATATAAAATGCGCCATCGGCTGGCGCTAGACGGTCGAAGCCCGCGCGCGGTAGCGCTTCGAGGAGCATGGCGCGGTTCTTCGCGTAAGTGGCTTTGTAAGCTTCTAACTCCTCGGTGGCGTCAAAGGCGGCGATGGCGGCGAGCTGGCTGATGGTTGGGGCAGAGATATAAAGGTTTTGCGCGAGGCGCTCGAAGACGCGCACGAGACGCTCGGGCACGATCATCCAGCCGATGCGCCAGCCGGTCATGGAAAAGTATTTCGAAAAACTGTTTATGACGATGACGTCGTTTGAGAACGCGAGCGCGGTTTCCGCCGGCATCCCGAAGCTCAAGCCGTGATAAATTTCATCAGAGATGAACCATGCCCGGTTCTGTGCGGCGACATGGACAAGTTGTTTCAACTGACCCGGTTTAAGCATCGAGCCTGTGGGGTTGGATGGGCTGGCCATGAGGATCGCCCGCGCCGCAGACTGCCGGAACGCCGCTGAAACGGCATCGGCCGACGGCATGAAATCCGTTACGGCGCGTGCTGGCACATAATGCGGTGCGATGCCTAACAGGCGCGCAATCTGGCGATAGCAGGGATATCCCGGCTGCGGGATGAGGAGTTTATCACCGCCATTCAACAGCGCGAGGAAGGCCAGCACGAAACCCGCCGATGATCCCGTGGTCACGATCACTCGTGACGGCGCAACGTCGACACCATAGGCCGATGCATAATGTGCCGCGATCCGTTCACGCAACAAGGGCATCCCAAGCGCATTCGTATAGCCAAGCTTATCGCTGTCGATGGCTCGCTTTGCGGCTTCCCGCGCAGGGCGCGGCGCAGGCGTGCCCGGCTGTCCGACCTCCATGTGGATGATATCTTCACCAGCCACGTCGCGCGCGTTCGACTCGCGCATGATATCCATGACGACGAACGCATCGATGGCGCTTCGAAGCGACGCCGAAAGAGTCTCATGAGACTCTGACGCCGATGGCGATTTGACGTCGGTTGTAGGGGTGTCTGTCATGGAGCCTGTCGCCAGGGTTGGTTGTTTACGCCTGCGTAATGACGCTATCCTTACAGAGCCGTTGCGTAAACTGTCATCCTTACGCCCGATTTAACCGGTGTGGTTGTGGCTGATACGGTGCGCGGTTTTTTCGCCGCGAAAGGGTGCGACGCCAATCGGGTAAAAGGCGCGCGCCGGAGCGTGATAAACATGATCACAGTGAATAGAGAATTGCTTCAGAAACGGTCGCCAACGTCAGGCCGAAACGGATTGATTTCGCGCTTTTGCGCAAAACCGGCGCGTTTTGCAGGGGCGGCGATGGTTGCGGTTTCGCAAATTATTGGAACTTCTGCATTTTCCCAAAACCTCGGTTTCATTCGCGACGCGGAAACAGAGGCGCTTGTCTATGAATACACGAGACCGATCTTTCGGGCGGCTGGTGTCGATAAGCAGAACATCACTATTCGTCTTGTCAATGATTCGAGCTTCAACGCGTTTGTGGTCGATGGACAAAACATGTTCATCAATACGGGTGCGATTCTGCTGTCCGAGACGCCGAATCAGTTGATCGGAGTGATTGCCCACGAGACCGGGCATATCAAAGGCGGACATATCACGCAGTTGCACCTGCAAATGGAGAAGATGCAGACGGCCGCTTTGATGATCCAGCTCCTGAGCATTGGCGCAGCGGTGGGTGGTGCTGCGTCAGGAAACTCCGAGGCCGGAAACGCAGGCGCCGCATTGTTGTACGGCGGTAACCAGATTCTGGGGCGAAGCTTCACCAGCTATCGCCGGGGTCAGGAAGCTGCCGCAGATCAGGCCGGCGTGAAATATCTGACGGCGACGAAACAGTCGGCCGCTGGCATGATCAAGACGTTTCAATATTTCGCCGACCAGTCCATTGTGCTTTCCAGTTCCATTGACCCCTACACACAAACCCATCCTGTACCACGGGATCGTATCGCGACGCTTCAGGAAATCGCGCGAAAAAGCCCGTATTTCGATGCGAAAGACAGTGCACAACTGCAACTGGCGCATGATCTGGTTCGCGCGAAAATCGCTGCTTATACCTATAAGAACAATCCTCAGCGGGTTATGCGACAATACGCGGGTAATGGATTGCCAGATAAATATGCGCGGACCATTGTGAAGTATCACACTGGCGGGTATGCGGCTGCGGAAAGCTCGCTGAACGAACTGACATCCGCCTATCCGGAAAATCCGTGGTTTCATGAGTTGAAGGGCACGTTCCTGCTGGAAAGCGGTAAAGCCCGCGAAGCCATTGCACCACTTCGAAAAGCGGCTTCGTTGCAAAAGCGGTCCGGTTATATTCGGATCGAACTTGCGCAGGCCCTGCTTGAAGGAGGGGGATCGCCCTCGGAAGTTCTTGAGATGCTCAATGTCGCTCTTATCTCGGAGGAGCAGTCGTATCTTGCGCATCGGTTGAAAAGCACGGCTCTCGGAAAGTTGAACAAATTGCCCGAAGCAGACCTTTCCGCCGCGTGGGCGAGCTTTCATAGTGGCGATGTACGAACAGCGAAACTCATGGCGGAACGGGCAAAGCGGGGTCTGAAGCCGGGAAGCCGGGAGGCCTTGAAAGCGGAAGAAATCTTAAGCTTTGAAGACAAGCGACAACGCGGTTAATGGCGCGTCGCGCATACTCAACATCTGGAGAACAAAATGACGACCTTGAAGACGTATGCGCAGTTTTTTGCTGTGGCTGTTACTGCGGCGATTGCCGGGATCGCGATTTCGCGCGGGCTCTCGTCCGCGTCCGCTCAGACCGACGGTTTCAGCGAAGGACAAACGCGCGCCATTGAGAAAGTGATCAAGGATTACCTTGTCGCCAATCCTGAAGTCATGTTCGAAGTTCAGGAGGCGCTGGAAAAAAAGACGGAAGCCAAGCGCGCCGAAGCCTCAAAGACACGCATGCCTGAATTTTATAAAGACATCGACGGGCTCAAAGCACAACTTGCTGGTTTCACGGTCGGCGAAGGCGATGTGACCATGGTCGAGTTCTTCGATTACAACTGCGGGTATTGTTCGCGGGCGCTGCCGGATGTGTTGAAGTTGGTCGACGGCGGCAACAAAACCAGAGGTGATCTTCATGGAATATCCGATCCTTTCGCGGGAATCGATCGAAGCCTCGAAGTTCGCTATCGCGGCCGCAAATCAAGGCAAATATCTCGCATTCCACCGTGAAATGTTCGCTGCGGGTCGCGCGTCGAAAGAGTCGGCTCTGAAGGTTGCCGAGAAGATCGGTCTTGATATGGACAAGGCCAAAGCGGACGCGGCCTCACCCGAATCCGAGGCATTGCTCACGAAGATCTCCGAGATCGGCAAGCGCGCATCCATCGACGGCACACCGTCATTTATCATCGGCGACAAACTGACGCCGGGTGCTGCCGACTACGAGACCTTGAAACAAATCGTCGAACAGGTGCGCAAGGATGGCTGCAAGGCTTGTGTAAAGTCTGCTGACGTCCCCGAAGGCGGTTCAAAAGTCGAGAAAAAATCCTAACCGGTTTTGCACTGCGATACGAAAGCTGCTAACACGGGCCGTGGCGCGATCGCCACGGTCTTTTCGTTTGGCGGTTGTGTCGATTACACCCATGAAGCCGATTTTCGTTTTGAACGGACCAAACCTGAATTTACTCGGCCAACGCGAACCGTCTGTGTATGGCGCTGAGACGTTGTCCGACATCGAAAAGCGGCTGACAAATCTTGCGCGATCTGCAAACCGTGAAATTGTGTTTCGTCAGACGAACCACGAAGGCGTTCTTGTCGACAGCATTCAGGAGGCGGGCGCCTCGGCCTCGGCGTTGATCTTGAATGCAGGTGCTTACACGCACACATCAGTGGCCATACACGACGCGCTGCGCACGCTTGGCGTGCCTGTCATCGAAGTTCATCTCAGCAATGTGTTCAAACGCGAACCGTTTCGCCATCATTCCTACGTTTCGGCGGCAGCCATGGGCGTGATTTGCGGTTTCGGTCCTCTTTCCTATGAGCTTGCCCTTTCGGCCGTGCTCGCACTCGAAGCCGGTCAGCCAACCGGCACATCCTCGCCAGCCGATCACTCTATGCAACCGAGATAACCATGTCTGATCAACCTAAACCGCAATCGTCTTTGAACGAAGCGCTCATCCGCAGTCTCGCCGAGCTTCTGAACGAAACGGGATTGACTGAAATCGAAATCGAAGAGAACAACGTGCGCGTTCGCGTTGCGCGCAACATCAGTTTCTCCGCGCAGGCACATTCGATGCCGGTTGCGGCTCCCATGGGACTTGGCGGTCCCGGTGTCGGCGGCGCAGCGCCCAATGCCAGCATCGAGAATCATCCGGGCGTGGTCACATCGCCTATGGTGGGTACGGCCTACCGGTCGCCAGAGCCGAGTGCTGCCTCCTTTGTCGAGGTGGGATCGGCGGTTCGCGAGGGTCAGACCCTGCTGATCATCGAAGCCATGAAGACCATGAACCAGATCGCGGCACCACGCGCTGGCACCATCAAGCGCATTCTTGTGGAAAACGGTCAGCCCGTCGAGTATGGCGAGCCCCTCATGATTATCGAGTAGGGCGCTCATGTTTGACAAAATCCTGATCGCCAACCGGGGTGAGATCGCCCTTCGCATCGAGCGCGCCTGCAAGGAACTGGGCATCGCCACGGTGGCTGTCCACTCGACCGCCGACGCGGACGCCATGCATGTGCGTCTCGCCGACGAAAGCGTGTGCATCGGTCCGCCCGCCGCCAGCGAAAGTTATCTCAACATCCCGCGTCTTCTGGCGGCCTGCGAGATCACGGGCGCGGACGCGGTGCATCCCGGATATGGATTTTTGTCCGAGAACGCGCGTTTTGCCGAGATTCTGGGCGAGCACAACGTCACGTTCATCGGGCCGACCCCTGAGCACATCCGCATCATGGGCGACAAAATTCAGGCCAAGGAGACGGCCAAACGGCTTGGTATTCCGGTGGTGCCGGGGTCGCCCGGCGCATTGGGCACTGATGAGGAAGCGATGCGGTTTGCCCGTCAGATCGGCTTTCCCGTTCTGGTCAAGGCAGCCTCGGGCGGCGGCGGTCGCGGAATGAAAGTGGCCCGGACGGAGGCTGACCTCTCCATGGCGCTTTCGACGGCACGCTCGGAGTCCAAGGCGGCGTTCGGGGACGATTCGCTGTATCTGGAAAAGTTTCTCACCCATCCGCGACACATCGAAATTCAGGTGATCGGCGACGGCAAGGGCAACGCGGTTCATCTTGGCGAGCGAGATTGTTCCCTTCAGCGGCGACATCAGAAAATTCTGGAAGAAACTCCGTCGCCCGCGCTCAACGCGGCTCAGCGACAGGGCATCGGCGAGACCGTGGCCAAGGCCATGCGCACGCTGAAATATCAAAACGTCGGCACGGTAGAATTCCTGTATGAAGACGGGGAGTTCTATTTCATCGAAATGAACACCCGGCTTCAGGTGGAACACCCCGTCACAGAAATGATCACCGGCGTCGACCTCGTCATCGAGCAGATCCGCATCGCGGCGGGTGCGGGTTTGAGCTTCTCACAGGACGAGGTGCGCTTCGACGGTCACGCCATCGAGTGCCGGATCAACGCCGAGAACCCGACCACATTCCGTCCATCGCCGGGAAAGATTTCCTATTTCCATCCCCCCGGGGGACTGGGCGTTCGCGTCGACTCAGGGGTTTATGCAGGTTACACCATCCCGCCTTATTACGACAGCCTGATCGGCAAGCTCATCGTGCACGGGAAGAACCGGAACGAATGCCTTATGCGGCTGCGGCGGGCTCTCGGCGAATTCGTCATCGACGGGATCGAAACCACGATCCCGCTGTTTTCCGCGCTGATCCAGGAGCCGGATATCGTCGATGGCATCTACGACATTCACTGGCTTGAGAAGTATTTACAAAAAAGCTAACACCAAACTGCAAAATACCTGAACGGTAACGCCGTCGCAGCCAAGCCTCTTCCTCCGGGGGAAAGGGTTTTAATGCGGCTTTCCTTCTCCCGAACGAAAACGTCTTGGCGTTTTCGCGGACACAAAAGCGACGCGCCTTTGGCGCGACGGGGAGAAGGTTAGGATGAGCGGATCTTGGAGTGCAGGTTATACTTGTGCGTATATTTGGCAATAAGCGATGCGTTTTGTTGCAAAAAGTGTGAGTTGATACGGCTTCAATCCGATGCCGCAATCTGTTATTAAAAAAGCATGCGTGACGAAGAACCCAGGCCTGTCTCTCCGAATCCGGCCCTCCCAAATTCTGCGTCCTGCTGTATTTTCACTGATCGTTCAGTGCTTCGGGTCACGGGCGAAGATCGTGTCAGCTTTCTCCAAGGGCTGATCACCAACGATATGGAAGCGCTTGCCAACGGACAGGCGCGGTTTGCTGCCCTTTTGTCGCCTCAGGGCAAAATATTGTTCGACTTCTTTGTGATCGCACACGCCGAGGCGTTGCTGATCGACACTTGGACCGGTGTCTCTGCCGATCTTATTGAAAAGGCTCACGTTTTACAAGTTGCGCGCCAGGGTCAGGATCGAGGATGCGTCTTCTGACTTTGTGACAGGAGCCTGACTGGGGCTCGTGCCGCGAACTCGACGACAGGCGAAGAAATTTGCTATTCCCGATCCGCGCCTGTCGGCGTTGGGACTGCGGTTTATCCGTCAAAAGTCGCGAACCTCATGATGCCGATGGATTGGGCACAGAAGCGGATTACCATGCCATGCGGATTGGGCTTGGCGTGCCAGAAGGCGGCAAAGATTTCCCATTTGGCGAGGTCTTCCCCCATGATGCCTGCCTCGATTTGCTCCATGGCGTGGACTTTCGCAAAGGCTGCTATGTGGGGCAGGAAGTTGTTTCGCGCATGCAGCATCGCGGCACCGGACGAACCCGCGTGGTGAAAGTGGTGGCCGATGCCGCATTGCCAGAGGATAAACCCGAGGTCACGGTCGATGGCTTCCCTGTTGGCCGGTTGGGGTCGGTTTCGGGGGTATCCGGTATTGCGCTGGCACGGATCGATCGCGTCCGCGAAGCTCTGGATCGCGGGACAACAACTGCCAAGCGCGGGTGGCGTTGAACGTGACGAGTCTCGGCACCGGTTTGGGCGAATTATAGCCTTCAAGGGCGCTACGGCACCTCATGAGTGACGATATCAGCCGTTGTCCGTGGGCGGGGTCCGATCCCCTATACATCCGCTATCACGATGACGAATGGGGCGTGCCCAAGACCACGGACCGCGAGTTCTTTGAAAAGATCATCCTCGAAGGCTTTCAGTCCGGTTTGTCCTGGATTACGATCCTGCGCAAACGCGAGGCCTTTCGCGCGAGCTTCGATCAATTCGACGCCGAACAGATTGCACGCTACGATGCTCCGAAAGTCGCGGCGCTGCTTAACGATGGGGGCATCATCCGGCATCGCGGCAAGATCGAAGCGGCCATCGCCAACGCGCAAGCGTATCTCGCCATGCGCGAACGCGGTGAAAATCTGGCGCGGTTCTTCTGGGATTTTGTCGACGGCAAACCCATACAGAACCGGTTCGCGCGCACAAGCGACGTACCTCCGCAAACGGCGCTCAGCGTGGCAGATCGCAAAAGAGCTGAAAGCGCGCGGCTTCAAGTTTTGTGGTCCGACAACCACTTACGCGCTGATGCAGGCGACGGGGCTGGTGAACGATCATCTTCTCTCATGCCATCGGCATGACGTCTGCGCTCAAATGACCGGAAAATCGCACCATGGGGTCACCGCTTAAAACGCCGTCCGCAGACGTTCTCGCCCGTTTCGCTGCCATCGTTGGTGAGACGCATACGCCATCACCGATCAGGCCGCGCTTGCCCCCCATCTGCATGAATGGCGGGACAAATACGTGGGCGCGCCGCCGATGATGCTGAAGCCGGGCAGCGTCGATGAAGGCGAGCGCGATCATGGCGTCTGGCCAATGCCGAGCACATCGCCATCGTGCCCCAAGGCGGCAACACGGGCCTTGTTGGCGGGCAAATCCCGTTCGACGGCGGCAACGAGATCATTCTCAACCTCAACCGCATGAACCGTATTCGCAGCGTGGACGCAGCGGGCAACGCGATCACGGCGGAAGCAGGCGTGACGCTTATCGCAGTGCAGGATGCCGCTGACGCTGTCAACAGGCTGTTTCCGCTCAGCCTCGGCTCGGAGGGAAGTTGCACCATCGGCGGCAACCTCGCCACCAACGCGGGCGGCGTCGCGGTGCTGCGTTATGGCAACATGCGTGACCTGACGCTGGGGCT
>CBDFGZ010000021.1:0-166563 GCA_965247345.1 Rhodomicrobiaceae bacterium
TTTTTGACGTGCGCCAGTTCGTGCGCGATCACGCCGGTCACTTCCTCGCGTGTCAGCGTTTGCAGCAGGCCTGTGGATGCCGCGACCGCCGCGTTGTTTGGGTTGCGGCCGGTGGCAAACGCGTTCGGCTGATCGGAGTTGATGACGAACACACGGGGCATCGGAAGCCCGGCGTTGGTCGAAAGCTGACGCACGATCTGATAGAGTTCATGGGCACTGCCTTCCTGCACCTCTTGCGCATCTTGCTGCGCGAGAACCATTTTATCGGAATTCCAGTAGGTGAACACGTTCATGGCCGCCGCGATCAGGAACGCGATTCCCATACCGGTCTTTCCGGCAATTGCAAAGCCGACAAGCATGAAAAGCGCGGTAAGCGCAGCAAGCAAAAGTGCGGTGCGAAAAAAATTCATGAGCATGCCCCTGCGACAGTTACGCGATGAAAGCAACTTATCGTATTTTGTTGCAGCAGGGTCAGCGCGCAAGTGTACCATGCGTTCGTTTAGCTAAGGTCGCACTCATATCTTCGGGCTACGATGTTTTTGTGCTCGTTCCCGTGGACCGATGGGCCTAGCGTAATTCCTCTTCGCAGTGTCATGATTTCGGACTGCGGATACCATGGACCCCGGCGAGAAACCTGGACAAGTCTCTCGCCGGTCAGCCTGCAAAACTACTTTTTTGCGCCAGGGCACGAATTGTCGAGAACGTCGAGAACAGCGGAAAGCTCCTGACCTTCTGGCGTGCTTGGGTCAACCTGCTGCAAGCCAGCCATGACCTTTTCATAGTCCGCGCCGAGCTTCTTGCCAGACTCGTCAGCCTGCTTCTGAAGGTCTTCGACTTTTTTCGTGTCTTTCTTCTCTTCAGCTTGGGCCGCTTCGTCATAAAGCTTCATCATGCCGCAATACTGGCCAAGCTTAGTGGTATCGCCTTTGATGCCATCGACCAGCTTTTGTACTTCCGCTTTGGTCGGTTTCGGGCCAGCGGCGGGTGCAGGCGGGGGTGTTTGAGCAAAAACGGGCGTTGCGAAAAGCAAAGCAGCGGCGGCAACAAATTTTAATGTCATAAAAACCTCCTCGGGGTGATCTGTGGGTTGATGCATACGTCACAGAGTGTGCGGATAACACGGTGCGGAAACATCTGTTTCACGCCACCACTGAGAGGTCAATGGCGGCGATTTCGCGACATTCGCATGAATTCTTGGATAGAACCTCCGCTTTCGAACATTGATCGCACGGCATCCTTGCTCTCGTGCCGTGCGACCGAAGACAATGGCTTAGCCGCCGTCGGCCTAGCTGTCGTCGCTATCGTCGATGACGCGACGGCGCGTGTTCGAGCGGTAAGCCCGGGTTGGCTTCGCGTAGGCTGTGCGAACGCGTCCGGCGCTGGCATAACGGCGTCCTGTATTGCGCGACGCGTAACGAACCCCTTTACGGGCGCTTGCATACCGAACGGTGCCGCTTTTGCGCGCGACGCGCTTGCTGCCATAAGACGCGACCTGAACGCGACCACGACGCCCACTGCCATAACTTGCCACTTCGATGCAGACCGGTGCGAGACCGCCCATGCCAAGAGCATTCTTGGCACCGGTGGAAAGATCGATGATGCGACCGCCGATGAACGGACCGCGGTCGTTGATCCGGACCTGTACGGAACGGCCGGTGCGCTGGTTCGTGACGTTGACGATGCTGCCAAAGGGCAGACTGCGGTGGGCAGCGGAGATTCCACCGGGATTATAGGCCTCGCCGTTCGCTGTCCGAGCGCCGGATGAATAATAAGATGCGGTTCCGCATTCAGCGAAAGCCTGCTGCACGCCACCGAATGCGATGGCCGCGAACAGGATCGTCGAGCAGATACGTTGTAGTCCAGTCATACACTTACCCTTGTTTTACTAAGAAGGGGGCGATGAAAGGGGCAAATGGGGCGAGATTGGGAGGCAGAGTTGACTGGCAGACATGCGTTTTTTGCATGATGGCTTATTCAGCGCATTATGAGATAAAATCTGATATTTAACAATATCTTAACGAGTGTTGCTGAAATGATTTTGATTCAGATCATCTGATAGAGCTGCATAATATTTTGGCGGGTCGATGGGAAAATATCGTGAATTCTGATCGTAATCCTCTGATTTAGCTGCGGCTTGACTGCAAATCGTATGCGCAGGTTTCAGGCAGATTGCGGTCCGCCGACGAACGTGACGAAGGCAAGCCAGAACGAAATCGCGCACCTGCGAACATCGAATCCGGACGTGGGAAACGGAAAAACTGGGTTACGCCGCTAGTGGTATTCCAAGGGTCGACAAGACGGCCCGACACCCGCTACTTTGCGCGCAAAATCTCAGACGCGGCCGAGGAGCAAAAGAACAGCGCTCCAAGCATCAATACGATCGAAGGTCCCGCCGCCGTGTCGAGCTTGAACGATGCCGTTAAACCTCCGGCCACGGCAACCGTCGCCACAAAGCCCGCCAGGATCGCCATCTGCTCCGGTGTTTTGGCAAAGGGACGGGCGGCGGCTGCGGGGAAAATCATCAACGACGTGATCAACAGGATGCCGATGACCTTCATCGCCAGTGCAACCGTGATCGCGATCAACAATATGAAAGCGATTTGCGTCCGCTCGACCCGGACGCCTTCGGCAGCGGCCAGTTCCTCGTTGATGGTCATGGCGAGCAAAGGACGCCAGAGCCAGGCCAGAACTGCAATCACAACGACAGCCCCGATCCAGACGGCGAAAATGTCCCCCTTCGAAACCGCGAGGATATCGCCGAACAGATAGCCCATGAGATCGAGACGCGCGCCACTGAGGAAGCTCGCAGCGATCAAGCCGGCGGCAAGGCTCGTGTGCGCCAGAATGCCGAGCAAGGTATCTTGAGGCAAAGCACGCTGCCCCGCCAAGCCTGAAAGGAGCAGCGCCGTCGCTATCGCAGTTAGAATGACACCAAGCGTCAGATCGATGCCCAGTAAAAAGCCGAGCGCCACGCCCAGCAATCCGGAGTAGGCGACCGTCTCGCCGAAATAGGCCATGCGACGCCAGACCACGAAGCATCCGAGCGGTGCGGCAAGGGCGGCCACACCCACGCCTGCGAAAGTCGCGCGCGTCAGGAAATCATCGAACATCGAAAGTGCTCATGAGCAGGCGACATCGCCGGACAAGGTGTGACTGTGGTCGTGGGTGTGACGGTAAAGCCCAAGGCTTGCTGCGTCGCGACCAAACAGGCGAATGTATTCGGGATGGCCTGCCACCACCTGCGGCACACCCTCGCAACAGATATGCCGGTTGAGGCAGACCACGCGGTTGCTGGCCCCGAGCACAACATGCAGATCGTGGCTGATCAGGAGAATGCCGCACCCTCGTCTTTTGCGAACGGTGTCAATCAACTCGTAAAGTGCTGCGGCACCTGCAAAATCGACGGCCTGAGCTGGTTCATCGAGTACCAGAAGATCGGGTTTCCGTGCCAACGCGCGAGCGAGAAGAACCCGCTGAAACTCGCCGCCGGACAGATCGGCAAGTTGTGCGTTGACCAGTGCCAGGGCTCCGGTCTCATTCAGACACTCGGCGATGAATGCTTCATCTCCCGCTCCGTTCACACGCATGAACCGTGCAACGGACAAGGGAATGATGCGATCAACGGGAAAGCGCTGCGGAACGTAGCCTACGCGCAGCGACGGCTTTCGGCGAAGCACACCGGAGGTCAGCGGCGTAAGCCCCAGAAAGACACGCGCAAGCGTCGTTTTCCCGGCTCCATTTGGCCCGATCAGCGTGACGATCTCATTACGGTGGACCGCGATTGTAACGCCTGTGAGTGCGCGCTTTCCATTGTAAGCCACGACCGCGTCGGACACGGCAACGAGTTCTTCAGCGCCGGTCGCGTTCAATTCCTCGGGCGTGTTCAATTCGTCGACGTTGACAAAATCGGTCGCGGTTTTCTCCATCGGAGCACGTGTCAGCACCGGCTGAACTCCGCCGACGCGCTGACGCATTGCTTGCAAACCCCCTGCACCTCACAGATTGTGCTTTTCGCCTGGAAACCTGCAGCGTCGATTGCTTCCGAAATCATCCTCGACGCGGCGGGTGCATCCTTCTCCGCAACGCGCTCGCACCTTTCGCAATGAAAAACGATGGTTGCCGCTTCGTTGTCGTGCTCGGTAAGGCACGCAAAAAACGCGTTACGGCTTTCGAGGCGATGGACGAGACCTGCCCCTCTGAGCACGTCAAGGACGCGATACATGGAAACTGGTGACAGCTGTTTACCATCCGCCGACAAACTCTCTATCAGGTCGTATGCACTTTGAGGTCTATGCGAGCGTGCGAGGTGCAGAAAAACCCGTTCTCGCAACGGAGTCCACTTGATCCCTTGAGCGGTGGACCGGGAAATGGCGCGATCCAATGCTTCGACGAGACATCGGGCGTGGTCGTGGTCCTCGATGGGGAACGGGTGCTGATCCGGCATATATGTCATGTAATACCCTTACGTGCCCGGCGCAACGCGAAATCGTGCGTCGAACTTTAGGCGACACCACTGAAAGTCTTCGCGGTTGTCGTAAATTTGAACACAATCTCGGATAACGAGAAGGGGCATTAATCACCATGGAGCATCCATGCCCCGTTCCCTAAAATTCCAATCTATCTTCAGCATATCTTTTGCCTTTGTTGCGGCCGCATTTGCCGTTGGCCTCAGCGCAACATCCGCGTCCGCTCAGTTTGGGGATCGCAAAGACCGATACTGCGAAGAATATGCAGAACGTGCCGTCAAGGCCGCAGAAACCAACCTTCGCGACCGTTGCGGTTTTCAAGGGCCTCGCTGGATCACCGATTTCAACGCACACCGCGCATTCTGCGGTTTCGTTCCAAGCGAAGTGACACGCCGCGAAGCAGATGACCGCGATCGCGAAGTGCGCGCCTGCGAGGAGCGTACCAGTGGAAGCGGCTACGGCGGTGGCGGCAATCGTGACGAGGCCAAACGCGCGGCATGCGAAACCTACGCCCGTATTGCCGTCGTACAGGCTCAGGCCAATCGTGACTACCGTTGCGATTTTCGTGGACCTCAATGGATCGCTGACCGTGACCCGCACTTTAACTGGTGCCGCTATGTCCGCCGATCAACCCTTGTCGAAGAACTCCGCAACCGCGCGCAGTCGCTTCAACAGTGTTTCAACAAGCTTGGCGATTTCGACGACGACCGTTACGAGCGTCGTTGATCTCGACCGGCGTGCGGGCAACCGCACTTTTTCTGCCACTGCACTTACAACCTTGGAGTTTGACATGAAATTGAAAATCGCTGCCGCAATGATCGTTGCGCTGTCCTGCCTGACGAGTCTGACCGCTTCCGCGCAAGGATTTCGTTTTGAACGCGACGATCGCGGAAACAACGCCGAAGGCAAGCGCGCAAGCTGCGATGTCTACGGGAAGATCGCCCGCGTTCAAGCCGAGGCAAACCGCGAGTACCGCTGCGGTTATCGTGGAGGTCAGTGGGAGACCGATGCGCGTGCGCATTCCAACTGGTGCCGTTTCGTTCGTCGCGAGACGCTTGGTCGTGAACTCCGCGAACGCTCGGAGCAGCTTCAGAACTGCTTCAACCGTCTTGGCGACTTCGACGACGACCGTTGGGATCGCCGTCGCTAAAATCAAAAAGGCGGTTTCTACCGCCTTTTTTGCGTCCAGACATTAGGTTCTGTTTGTTTAGAGCGGTTCCCGATTTGAGGGTCTCGCAAGGGGTCCACAAATTGATCGAAGCAGTTGATTCTCCTCCCGAGAGGGGACCTGGATGGCTTGCTCGAAAGATTTGAGGGTTCGTTTAGAGCCGATCCCGATCAAAAGGAATCGGGTGATCGGCTCTAAGTTATTTATACAATAGCGGTTTTTATGCGAAAACCGCGTCACACTTTTCAGGAACCGGTCTCATTCGTGCGGCCGGGAACGGCCCTTTGGCGCGGTCAGGCGCAAAGCTTTTTGATATCAGCGCGTCGGCCACGGTTAAGGAGATGCAAGCCTATCAGCGCGAGGCACGGCCTTCGCCCAGGTCGCACGGCGGGGACGCTGCGGGTTAGCTTCCCAAACGGATTGGCTGAACAGCCGGATCACAGGCGAGCCTGGTATTACGCTCTAGGAATTTGCGCAGAACGGTCCGGGCAAGGGGTTGCGACCGGCAGAAGTGCGGTGTCTCGATACCTCTTGCGCATGGGGTTCAGTTTCAAAAAAAACGGTTCTGGAAAGCGAACAGGACCGGCCATAGCCACAACGGTAAATCGACAATCTGCCTCATTTTTCGTTGTGGCCATGCTGTCATAAACTCGTAGTCATCCACGATAAAACGAGTATCTTGTCAGGCGCTCTGTGCATAACGAGCGGGTGTACAGCACAAGGTCGCTTCTTCCTTTGCCACGTAAATCAGATCGGACAGAATTTCCAAATTTGCCCGAGCTGCAACATCCTGAAGTGAAGACAGCAATTCTGCAATGTATTGAGCCGCCTCTTCGCTGCCTAACTCCTCAGCAGTCGGGATCTGTTTTATTTCTGACGACATCAGATTTTGTGTGGCCGGTGAACTTTCAGGTAACGGTACGGAGACGAGGTGCGGCTTGTGATTATTCATGATTGCCACCGTTGCAGAGCATTACAAAGCTCGTTCTAGTTGTAATTTTTTATTTCATAACCTATGGTTGAAAATAATCGCAACCTTTAGCTGAGGCAAGACATTTATCGACGTTATCAGGCCGCCGCTCTCGTTTCTGTGTGCTGTTGCGAAGACGCCACACCTTGTGGCTGCACGGCAGAATAATGCAAGGGGCCGCCTCGAAAAGGTGCAAAGCCCGTTCCGAAAATAACGCCTGCGTCAACGTGATCGGCGCTCGCCACGATGCCCTCCTCCAGGACGCGCTTGCACTCATCGATCAGCGGCTGCACAAGTTCCCGCCCGAGAACGGCAAGCTCCTGCGGGTCGTAGCGCATTTGCGGCTTCTGCGCTTTTCCATCCGCCCATCGGTAGAACCCCTCGCCGGATTTCTTGCCTAGTTTCTTTTGAGCGACCAGCCGAACCAGCGGATGGTCCTCCGGCGATTGAAGCTTCAACACTTGTGCCACACTGGCTGCCACATCCAACCCAACCACATCGACGAGTTCGATAGGGCCCATCGGCATGCCGAAGGCCTCGGCTGCCGCATCGATCTTCTCCCGAGGCATACCCTGGCGAAGCCGTTCGATGGCACCGAACATGTAAGGAGCCAGAACCCGGTTCACGAGAAACCCCGGCGCAGATTTGACGATGAGTGGAAACTTGTCGATATGGGTGACGAAGCTCGCTCCTTTGCGAATCTCGTCGTCGCGGCTTTGCGGTCCGCGCACGACTTCCACCAGAGGCAGCGACGGAACAGGATTGAAAAAATGCAATCCGATCAGTCGCCCAGGATCCTTCAGCGCGCTGGCGATCTGCTCAATCGGCAGCGATGACGTATTTGTCGCCATGACCGCACCCGGCTTCAATCGCGGCTCAAGGTCTGCGAGCAATTTCTGTTTCGCCTCAAGATTTTCGTAGATGGCCTCGATCACCACGTCAGCGCGGTTTACATGTGAACCCGCGACATCCGCATAGAGGCGCGCGGACGCCTTTGCAGCGTCGCCGCGACCGCGCATGCGCTTTTGGAACAAGGTCTTCGCCCGTCCCAGTGCGCGGTTGACGGCATCCTGGCTGTTATCCTGAAGGGAAACTTCCATGCCTGCGAGCACGCATACGGCGGCAATATCCCCGCCCATAGTTCCCGCTCCGATTACATGCACACGCATGGGCTTGAATAAGTTCTTGGGTGCTTCAGCCTTCAACATCTCGGTCAGCATGAAGACGCGGCGCAGATTCCGGGACTGATCCGAAATCATAAGCGGCGCAAACGTCTTTGTTTCTTCGCGCCGCATGACCTCATAATTGTTACCGTATTTCTCGAACAGGTCGATCAGCCGGAATGGCGCGGGATAATGGTCTTCGCGAACTTTTTCCGAGGTTTCCGTCCGCATGCGCTTTGCGAGATAGCTCCTGCCGAAAGTCATCATGGCAGTGTTGACGATGCCGCCCGACGGTTTTGAACGGCGATTTTGCAGGACAGCCTTGCGCGCAGCCCATCTCAGTTCATGGCGCGTCGGCACCAACTGATCCACAAGACCGATGGCCCGCGCCTGATTGGGGCGAACCATACGCCCAGCCAGCATGTTCGGCATCGCGTTCATGGCACCGGTCTGGCGGACCCACCGCGCGCT
The DNA here is from genome assembly GCA_965247345.1 of Rhodomicrobiaceae bacterium. Taxonomy (GTDB): domain Bacteria; phylum Pseudomonadota; class Alphaproteobacteria; order Rhizobiales; family Rhodomicrobiaceae; genus Rhodomicrobium. Next base: position 8,239 of record CBDFGZ010000021.1, read on the forward strand.
TCCATGGAGACCCGGAATGATGCCGAGTTTCACCTCTGGCAGACCGATGCGTGTGCCGTCTTCGCGGTCGGCGATCCGGTAGTGGCATGCCAGCGAAAACTCAAGACCGCCTCCAAGACAGAAACCATGGATCGCGGCGACCACCGGGACCGGCAATTTTTCGACCCGATCGAAGATCGCCGTCACTGTAGTCACCACATCGAGAACCTCGGCTTCTGTCAGCATGTTCTCGAATTCTTTAATGTCAGCGCCAGCGATGAAGCTCTTTTCCTTGGCTGACATGAAAATAAGCCCGCGCACGCTTTTCGTTGCCGAAGCTTGCTCCACTGCACGGATGATGGCTTCCAGTTCCTCAACCGTCTCGCGCCCGAGCGTGTTCTGGGACTGCCCCTTCGTGTCGAAGGAAGCCCAGGCCAGATTTTCGAAATCGACGTGGTAGTTCCAGTGTTTCAGGTTTGCGACATCCGCCATGTCAATCTCCGAATTACGCATACTAGCAAACGAAAAAGGTTGTCGACCCCGCCACTCGGAGGGGGCGCGCCTTTTCCAGTAAGTCGGCGAATGTATATCAGCGGAAGGCAAACGCCAATACGTAATGGAATTGCATGACAAGGAAACAAATTCTTGCCCTGGCTATTAATGCCATCGTCATTGATGTGAAGGGTAACACACCCTTACCGAACCCTTTCGCCAGAAATAGAGGCTTCATCGGGTTGATCCTCTTTCCGAACGAAAACGCGGATGCGTTTTCTTGATCTACTGATCGGCCGTTGGCGATCGTGCTTCAGGTGCGACAGTCTCAGCGGTCGATGCGGTTTCGATCATGCGCTCTTCGAACCAGCGTCCCTTGGGAAGCATCCGGTCCTTCAGAAATGCGAACAGGACTGGCGCGCGCACCATATCTTCGAAATCTCTTGAGGCTGGAGCAAGAGCAATGGCGACCGAAAATGCCAGCGCCATACCGATGGACGCACGCGCCGAGCGATAATCGAACAGCTTCAAAGCCGAACCGAACGATCGCTTGATGTGCGCGCCTTCGATATCCACGGAATAGATTTCATCGAGCACCAGATGAATGATAAAGCCGATCAGCACGAACAGCCCCGTAAGCCATGCGAGTGCGGTCGGCTGATCAAAGACCCGTTCGAATATGATGGCCGTCAGCGTCATGAAAAACGCTCCCGCAATTAGCGAATGGAAGATGCCGCGGTGCCTGGTGCGGTTGTGAAAGATTGTGAAGATTCCATAACGTACGAACAGGTAGACCGCCATCCAGACGACCCAGAGTTCGACAATCGAGTATTGTTTTTTGAAGCTGAACAGGGCCACGAAGGCGAAAATCACTCCCAGCGCGCCGAACAGCATTCGCGACGGATGCGCCTTTTCCAGATCGATATCGGGAAGAATGCCGCCGATGCTTCCCGCGAGAACCAGGGTCAGAAGATATTGATGCGGCGCGGCATGCCCGGCCATCGCCACAGTCGCGCACAAGCCGCTTCCGACTGCCGCCACCGCCAGGTGTGTGTTGAAATTCGCCATCGCCGCCCTCATTGCTCTTTAGATACGCTTAACCGATTCGCGGAGCCTTCGCAGCGCATGGAATCGCGCAGTACACTCCAATCGAATGAGACCTATGAAACGATATCTGTTATCCGGAGTTTTGAATGAGCCCGACTGAGAACTTAAAGCGGCATTCATTATGATGTTTCGTTTTTGACTGAAATCGCAATTGGCAGGCCGTTTGGCAAACCACAATCTGCGCAGATTTTACGACCCTTGAGCGCGCATTTCATCTGAGTTACAAGCATGCGGAAGTCTGGCACAAACGTTGGACCCGGGATTACGAAAAGACCGCGCTGCTCTTGCCCTCCAAAATAGGTAAGTGTGTACCCCGATGCCGCTTAGAACCGCTTTTGATTTTTTCGCGCGAATTATTGAAACCAATATACGCATCGCCGAAAGCTTTGCCGCTTCCATAAAAGGTCCCTTGCCCATGAACGAACCAGCGGTAGCTTTCACCGACATGCCAGAAACCCAAACGCGCGATCAGGGACTGTCGATAGCGGCCCCGACCGAACCGGCACCTACAAAACAAGTGTACCGCTTTGGGGCGGGGTCTGCGGATGGCACCGCGCAAATGCGCGATCTGCTTGGCGGCAAAGGTGCAAATCTTGCAGAAATGTCAAACTTGGGTCTGCCGGTTCCGCCCGGCTTCACGATCACGACGCAAGTCTGCACGGCCTATTTCAAGGCCGGAAACACAATGCCGGATCGGCTGCACGAGGCCGTAACCCACGCTCTTTCCGATGTCGGCAAGCTGGTCGGCCCGGTGTTCGGCGATCCATCCAACCCGCTCCTGGTCTCGGTCCGGTCCGGCAGCCGCGCATCGATGCCCGGCATGATGGACACCATTCTCAATCTCGGGCTGAATGATGCGACAGTCGAGGCGCTTGCGGTTCATTCCGGAGACCGGCGTTTCGCCTACGACAGCTACCGGCGCTTCATCCAGATGTATTCCAGCGTCGTGCTGGACGTGAAGCATGTCTTCGATGAAATTCTTGAGCACTACAAAAACCAGAGCGGCTACGAATTCGATACCGACCTCTCTGCAGACGATTGGAAGACCATCGTTGGCCTTTATAAGGAGGCGGTTCAAAAGAAACTCGGCCGGCCGTTTCCGCAAGATACTCATGAACAGCTTTGGGGTGCAATCGCGGCTGTGTTCGACAGTTGGCAGAACAACCGTGCGGTCAGGTATCGCCAGTTGAACAACATTCCCGATAGCTGGGGCACGGCTGTCAACGTGCAGGCTATGGTGTTCGGCAATCGTGGTGAGACAAGCGCAACCGGTGTCGCTTTCACGCGAAATCCTTCCACCGGCGAGCACAAGCTTTACGGCGAATTTCTCGTCAACGCGCAAGGCGAGGATGTGGTCGCGGGCATTCGCACGCCGCAAACCGATCACCGAAGACGCCCGTGTGGAAAGCGGAAGCGAGAAACCCTCGCTCGAAGCCCTGATGCCCTCCGCTTTTGCCGAGTTCAAACGTATCTACGAGACCCTGGAACGCCATTACCGCGATATGCAGGACATTGAGTTTACCATCCAGGAAGGCAAACTCTGGATGCTGCAATGCCGAAGTGGCAAGCGCACCACAAAGGCCGCTTTGAAGATTGCCGTGGATATGGCCAACGAAGGTCTGATCACGAAAGAGGAAGCGATTTCCCGCATCGAGGCGACGCAACTCGATCAGCTTTTACACCCGACCCTGGACGAAAAAGCCCCCCGGACCGTGATTGCCAGAGGGTTGCCCGCTTCGCCGGGTGCTGCATGCGGAGAGATTGTTTTTACGCCGGACGCTGCGGAAGCCCTCAAGGCGCAGGGCAAAAGCGTCATTCTTGTGCGCGCGGAAACAAGTCCCGAAGATATCCACGGCATGCACGCGGCGGCTGGTATCCTGACCGCGCGCGGTGGCATGACCAGCCACGCGGCTGTCGTTGCGCGCGGTATGGGGCGCCCATGCGTTTCCGGTGCCGGCACGATCCGCATCAATCAGGCCCAGGGGACCATGACATCATCCGGCGTGACGCTCAAAGCGGGCGATCTGATCACCATCGATGGTTCTACGGGGCAAGTAATGCAGGGGCAGGTTCCCATGGTGCAACCGGAACTCACCGGAGACTTCGCAACCCTGATGCAGTGGGCTGACAGTGCCTGCGCCGCATGAAAGTTCGCGCCAATGCGGAAACGCCACGCGATGCGGAGCAAGCCCGTCACTTCGGGGCCGAAGGGATTGGATTATGCCGAACCGAGCACATGTTTTTCGATACGGATCGCATCATGGCCATGCGGGAGATGATCGTCGCCTCCGATGGTGCCGGGCGGCGGGCGGCACTCGCGAAAATTCTGCCCATGCAGCGTCGCGACTTCGTTGAACTGTTCGAGATCATGGCCGGGTTGCCGGTGACGATCCGCCTGCTCGATCCGCCGTTGCACGAGTTTCTGCCCCATGAGGACGTGGAAATCGCCGAACTCGCCAAAGCCATGGGCATTGACGAAGTGGTTCTGCGCGGCAGGCTTAACGAACTGAGCGAAGAGAACCCCATGCTGGGGCATCGCGGATGCCGCCTGGCGATCAGTTATCCCGAGATCGCCGAGATGCAGGCGCGCGCCATCTTCGAGGCAGCGGTTGAGGCAGGACGGCGGACGCAAGCGCCTGTGATGGTTGAGGTTATGGTTCCGCTTGTGGCCATGAAAGCGGAACTCGACATCCTGAAATCGATCATCGTGACGGTGGCGAAGGAAGTCGAAGCCGCGTCAGCGACATCAATCTCCTATCAGGTTGGCACCATGATCGAACTGCCACGTGCGGCCCTTCGTGCGGCTGAAATCGCGCAGTCGGCCGAATTTTTCTCGTTCGGAACCAACGACCTGACGCAAACCACGTTCGGCCTGTCGCGGGACGATGCGGGATCGTTTCTTGGCGATTACCTGCGTCAGGGCATTCTGGAGATCGATCCGTTTGTCTCCATCGACGTGGATGGCGTCGGCGAACTGGTCAAGCTCGCGGCGGAGCGCGGGCGCGCCACGCGGCCGAACATCAAGCTTGGCATTTGCGGCGAGCATGGCGGCGATCCGGCGTCCATCGCGTTTTGCGAGAGCATCAGTCTCGACTATATCTCGTGCTCGCCGTTTCGCGTGCCGGTTGCGCGCCTTGCAGCGGCACAAGCGGCCATCCACGCGAAAGCAGGCACCAAGGCACCGGCAAGCACCGCGTAACGTTCGGCCACTGCGATCTTGAGCGGTGAGGGGGCACGAAATGAAAATTGCGGTTCCGTTTAGCAAGGCGCTTATTCTGTCTCAGTACCGAAATGGTTGACTTCGACGGAGCAAAACCTTTTGCCGAACGGCTTGACGCGATAAGACACGGCGGCAAGGTGACAGTTGCCGCCGAGCTATCGCGTCTTGAGCACTCAATCATCGCCGACGAAACGCTGCAACTGCTCGACGAGGCGTTCGGCACACGGCGTGCCGGAATGACCATCGGCATCACCGGGCCGCCCGGTGCAGGGAAATCAACCCTGATCGATGGCCTTGTCCGGGACTACCGGGCGCGGGATAAAACGGTGGCCGTGCTCGCTGTAGACCCGTCATCGGCACGAACCGGCGGCGCGCTCCTTGGCGACCGCGTTCGGATGCAAACCGACCCCGCCGATCAGGGCGTGTTTGTCCGCTCCATCGCGGCTCGCGGGCGTCTTGGCGGACTCTCCGACGCCGTGTTCCCGTCCGTGGTCCTGCTTCGGGCGCTTTATGATTCTGTGATCGTGGAAAGCGTCGGCGTTGGACAATCCGAGACCGACATTGCCCTCGTCGCCGACACCATCGTGCTTTGCGTTCAGCCCGGCTCCGGCGACGCGCTGCAATTCATGAAGGCCGGCATTCTGGAAATCCCCGATATCGCGGTGGTGACAAAAGCCGACATGGGCGCGGTGGCGACGCGCGCTTTGGCCGACCTTCAGGGCGCGCTCAGTCTATCGGGAGGCGACCGTAATGGCTTAGCCCCGGTTTGTCTGGCCGTGTCGGTAAAGAACGCTTCCGGGATTGAGAAACTGATCGGAGAAATCGAGGCCCATCAGGCATGGATGCTGACCGAAGACCGATTAGCGCAGAACCGCGCGCGTCAGGTGCGCGCCTGGACCTCTAAGCGGATCGAGGAAGAATACGGTCGCGCGGGCGTAAAAGCCATTCAGGCAAGCGACGCGCCGCTCGCGGGCGAGCAACCTTTCGCAAGCCTTCGGTCTGTGATGAATAAGCTCTCCGTGACTGTACAGCTAGATCCAGAATAATATCCGTGCGCGCAAGCATCATTGGCGTCATAGCCGGATCAAGACCGGCCATGACACTCTGGTGTCCTATTTGCGCGCGAGGCTGATAACGCTAACCTTGCGCGCGGCGAGCCTGAACCCGGGCAATGAGCGTCTCCACGTCCGGCATGATTTCGCGCACGATCACCGCCACGCCGTCCGCTGTCGGATGAATGCCGTCGGCGAGATTCAGGGGGCGCACTGTCGCGACTTTATTCAGGAAAAACGGATACAGCAGCGCGCCGTGCTTGGCGGCTAACCCCGGATATATCGCGCGCAGTTCATCCGCATATCCGGTGCCCCAGTTGCGCGGCGCTTCCATGCCCGCAAGCAAAATCTCCGCGCCGCGCGCTTTGAGTTGCGTGACGATCTGGTCTATCGCTCCTTCCGCGGCAGACGGCGGCTGACCGCGTAGCGCTTCATTTGCGCCAAACTCCACGATGGCGGCATCGATCTTCTCGCTCACGCTCCAGTCGAGCCGCGCCAGACCATCTGCCGCCGTGTCGCCTGACACGCCCGAATTGATCACGCGAACCGTATAGCCTTTCGCACGAAGGGCCGCTTCAAGCTGGGCAGGGAACGACTTCGCAGGCGGTAGCATGTAGCCCGCCATCAAGCTGTCGCCAAAACCGAGAATGACGATCTCGTCGTTCGGCTTTACGGGACGCCCGGTTCCCGGCGAGGTCTGAGCCGACACAGGGCAAAACGCCGCGCCCGCCATCGAAAAAGCCGCAATCCATAGCCACATGGCGGAGATGCGAAGATGAATGCCTTTATCGTTCATAGCTTTTACTCCAGGGTTCCGCCGTACATGAAAGACGTGATAACGGGAGCGACAAGACCGGCTTCTCCCCTGATCGACTTAAAAAACGTGCATCTCACCCTCCCGAGCCGCGCTGGCCCGGTCCAAATTTTGAGAGGTATCGATCTTGATGTGGCAACAGGTCAGTCTATGGCGCTGGTTGGACCGAGCGGGTCGGGAAAATCCTCGCTGCTCATGGTGATGACTGGGCTGGAAGCGGCGTCATCGGGTAAAGTCATTATCGCGGGGCATGATTTTACGGCACTGGGTGAAGACGCTCTGGCACGCATTCGTGGCGAAACCATCGGCATCGTGTTCCAGTCATTTCACCTGATCCCGACCATGACGGCGCTGGAAAATGTGGCGCTACCGCTGGAGTTTCTCGACCGCGCCGATGCTTTTGCCAAAGCTGAAGCCGCGTTAAGCGAAGTTGGCCTGGCATTGCGCCTCGATCATGTCCCAGGGCAGCTTTCCGGCGGCGAACAACAACGTGTGGCGTTGGCCCGCGCTTTGGCGACGGAACCAAAGATCTTGTTTGCTGATGAACCGTCCGGAAACCTTGATGGCGAAACCGGCGGGCAAATCATGGACCTCATCTTTGCGCTGCGTCGGAAGCTCGGCATGACGCTCATCCTTATCACGCACGATCCTCAGCTTGCCGCAAGGTGCGAGCGTGTCGTCACCATGAAGAATGGCGTGATCGCCAGTCAGGCCTACGACCGGGCATTTGCATGACCGCCATCGACACGCGCTTTCACCGCAGATCTGTGCTGCCTCTGCCGCTTCGCATCGCGCTTCGGGACTTGCGCGGTGGACTTTCCGGGTTTTACGTCCTGCTGTTGTGCATCGCCCTTGGAACCGGCGTCATCGGCGCGGTCAACACCATTTCGGCCGCGCTTCAGGATGCCATTCATCGGGAGGGGAAAGTCTTGCTCGGCGGCGACGCGGAAGCGACGCTCGTCCACCGGCAGGCGCGGCCCGAAGAGCGTGCGTTCCTCTCGGAAAACGGATCGGTCAGTGAGGTCGCAACGCTTCGCGCAATGGCGCGGAAGCCGGACGGCAGCGGGCAGGCTTTGATCGATCTGAAAGCGGTGGATGATCTTTACCCATTGTACGGTTCGCTGGCTTTCGACAGAAACGTCCCGATCAATTCGTCGATACGCGATATGGCTGGAATTGCTGTGGATCGCTCATTACTGGACCAGCTTCAGGTCAAGGTGGGGGACACGCTGACCATCGGTCGGGGTAGCTTTCCGGTGACCGCAGTGATCGAGCAGGAACCTGATCGACTGTCGGCAGGACCTGCGTTCGGGGCGCACGTATTGATGTCGGTCAAGGCTCTGCAAACCACAGGACTCGTCGAACCGGGCAGCCTCGTTCGCTGGAGCTATCGTCTGAAATCGCCGGAGTCCACGGTTTCGCTGAAAGAAACATTGGTGACGCGGTTTCCCGAAGCAGGCTTTTTGACCCGTGATTCGCGCGACCCCTCACCGGGTATCAGCGGTGCAATATCGCGGTTGAACGAATTCCTAACGCTGGTCGGGCTGACGGCGATGCTCACGGGCGGCATCGGAATCGCCAACGCGGTCTCGGCTTTTATCGAGCGTCGCCGGAAATCGATTGCGACCTATAAGGCAATGGGGGCCACGCAATCGATCATCTTCCGCGTATTTTTCCTGGAGATGGTGTTGCTGGCTATGGTCGGCATCACATTTGGCCTTTTGATCGCGGCTTCTGCTCCATTTCTGTTGATGCGATTGGCTGGCGATCTGGTGCCCATCGGGATCGAACCGGGGCCGTATTGGCGCGCGTTGTTCATCGCTGCGCTTTTTGGTGCTTTAAGCACGCTGCCATTCATCTTGTGGCCCTTGGGCCGCGCTCAGGAAGTACGCGCGGCCGAACTTTTTCGGACCAGCGGCGATGAGACTTCCCGATTCCCGCCGCTTATTTATGGCGCAATCGCAGTCGGGTCCCTTATCGCGCTGTCGCTGGTTGCCGTCGTGTTTTCGGATGAAAAGCGCGTGGCTGCAATCACCTGCGTGACGCTTTTCGGTGTTTTCGCGCTGTTCTGGGCCGTGGGGCTGGGCTTGCGTCGGCTGGCTCAGGCCATGCCTAAGTCGCGGCACGCGGAGGTGGCGCTTGCGGTGTCGAATATCGGTGGTCCGGGAAGTCTGGCGCGCACCATCTCGCTGTCGTTCGGCGTTGGGCTGACAGTGCTGACGGCGGTCTCGCTCGTGGATGCCTCACTTACGAATGAACTGCAAAATCGCCTTCCGAAAAATGCGCCGAGCCATTTCTTCATCGGCATCAGCAAAAACGACCTGACGCCCTTCCAAGAGACCGTGCAGAAATCCGCACAGGGCGCGAAACTTTCGGTGGCCCCCATGTTGCGCGGGCGCATTGCAGCACTCAGAAATACGCCTGTCGAGCAGTTCAAGGCCCCGTCAGGGACCGAATGGGTTCTGAACGGCGACCGGGGCCTTACCTATGCGGAGGCTGTTCCAAATGGTTCGCACGTCGTGGAGGGCGCATGGTGGGAACCCAATCACAAGGGCGAAAATCTTGTGTCCTTCGAAGCCGACATCGCAAAGCAACTTGGCCTGAAAATCGGGGATGCCGTCACCGTCAATGTCCTTGGCCGCAACATCACGGCAAAGATCGCCAATTTCCGTAAAGTGCAGTGGGGATCGGTCGAAATCACGTTTGTGATGGTGTTCTCACCCAATACGCTTCGAGCGGCACCGTTCAATTACCTCGCGACGCTGGCCTGGCCTGATTCGGTGGCGGACCATAACGACGCTGAGGCGCAGACCATGAAGGCCGTTGCCGTGGCCTTCCCGACAATTTCCGCCATACGCGTCAAGGATGCGCTGGCCGCGGTGAACGGTGTTTACGAAAAGGTCATGCGTGCCGTGCGGCTCGCCAGCAGTGTCACGTTGATCATGGGCGCGCTGGTGGTCGGCGGCGCACTTCTGACCGCTCAGAAAAAACGCGTATACGAGGCGGTGGTGTTCCGCACGCTTGGCGCCAGCAAACGAAAGATCGTGGTTGCGCACAGCCTGGAATATGCGATCCTTGCAACAGGTCTTTCAGCGGTAGCTATCGCCATTGGCTTTGCTGCGGCCTACGCGATTACGACCTTAGTCATGGGCATAAGCTTTCATTCGTCCGCCACGGCGCTATTGCAGCCGTCGTTGATCGAAACCATATTTGTGCTAGCGTTGGGAGCAATCGGAACTTACAGAGTTCTTTCGGTGAAGCCCGCGTCCTATTTACGTTCCGAGTGACCTTCCGCTTGACGGCGGATTTTTTAAGTGGTGCCGTCTGCGATAACAGAGCACGGTGCGTGTTTAGAGCAGATCTTTTGACGTTAGGAGAGTCCACGATGTCAGACTGGAATTCATCCCGGGCCTATCCGGGTCAGGCGCAAACCCGCACGGACACCTTCGCGATTGATGAAGGTCTGCGCGCTTACATGCTTCGCATTTACAACTACATGGCCGTTGGCCTCGTCATCACCGGCGTGGTCGCTTATCTCGTTTATACGTTTTCCGTGACGACCGATCCGGCACTCGCCGCCAAGACCGCAGCCGGTGCGGCCGTTCGTGTTAAGAACATCTATCTGACCGACTTCGGCTATCTGATGTATGTCTCGCCGCTGAAGTATGTGTTGATGCTGTCGCCGCTCGCGATTGTTTTCCTGTTTGCTGCTCGCATCAACTCTATGAGCACGGGCACGGCTCAGATCGTGTTCTGGGTGTTTTCTGCTTTGATGGGGGCCTCGATTTCGTCGATCTTCATCATCTACACGCAAGGGTCCATCGCGCAGATATTCTTCGTGACCGCGGCATCGTTCGGCGCGCTAAGCCTTTGGGGATACACGACAAAGCGTGATCTGACTGGAGTTGGCAGCTTCGCCATGATGGGTCTGTTCGGGGTGATTATCGCATCGCTCGTGAGCATCGTGCTTTCGGCCATTTACAAGACTCCGTTCCCAATCCTCCAGACCGTGATATCCGCGATCACCGTGCTCGTGTTCGCAGCATTGACGGCTTACGATACGCAGCGTTTGAAGGATGAGTATTACAGCTACGCACAATCTGGTGAAGCTTCGCTTGGGCGCAGCGCGATTATGGGAGCCCTGAGCTTGTACCTGAACTTCATCAACATCTTCCTGTCGCTGTTGCAGTTGTTCGGTAACAGGAATTAAGTGATTTAGATTGATAGCGATTGAATTGGAGAGGCCCGGAAACGGGCCTTTTTGCTATGAGAATTGTCGAATGGTCGTTCATAACGTTAGTGAGAATAGATGAGACCTGATGCCGTGTGCAGACATAACGCGGATAAGAAAATCAATCTCATGATCAAAATTTTAGATGAGGATTCCGAGTTTCCCGAAAGCATACTCCTCGAGGGTAACGAAGAGACGTTTCTGTTTCTATCCGAATTGATGAAGGTGTTCGCCAATGACCAGATGGATGACGGCTTTGGTATCTGTCCAACCGCGACGGGAAGTTTGCTTTTCTCAACAGATGCGGCGTGCGGGTTATATTTGCATAGAGTAAAGCCTGTTTAGTCGCTTGTTTCGAAGCAGCTAACTAAGTGATCGGTACGTATGCGTGGGATAGATTGAGCTTAAACCATAGCCACAACAAAATTCGCGACAATCTGGTCTTCAGCAGACGTCAAACCGCTGATCCCAATCCCGCCTAACACCGCACCGTTGATAGATTTGAACACCGCGCCGCCTGGCAGGGCAGTCATTTTATCGTCGCAGAAATAGCTGGCCTGAATGTTTTCGCGCTCCAGTCGCTCCAAAAATGCATCCGTATTTACGCCCATGCGTGCAGCGGTATAGGCCTTGCCCTGACTGATGGCGACACTTCGCAGCGGCGCACCGTCGCCACGCGCGAATGTGAGCAGAACCCCTGTGTGATCGCAGATCGAAACGCAGATGGGCCGTTTGAAATCGGCAGCCGCTTTTTGCATGGCAGCGTGTAACAGCTCTTGGGCGCGCTGGATGGTCAATGTGTCTGTCACAGGTCTCTACTCACAGCAAAATGATACCGGGTTTGCATCGTGACAAAGCTCATAGCGGATTTTTCCGTCGCACGCCAACGGGATAATGTACGCAACGGCTCGATCTTCGACCATAGCCCTGTTGCGGCACAGCGCACGGATCAACATACTGACCCAAACGAATAAGCAGGAGTAGAACCGATGACGGCCAAATCGCACCCGGTGTCCGAAGCGTGGAGCAAAGCCGCGTACATCAATGCGGAAAGCTATCGCAGCGCTTACGAAGCCAGCGTGCGCGATCCGGATACGTTCTGGGGGGAGCAGGGCAAGCGTCTCGACTGGATGCGCCCGTTCACGAAGGTGAAAAATACCTCGTATCAGAAAGATCACGTGGACATTCGCTGGTACGAAGACGGCACGTTAAATGTTTGCGTCAACTGTGTGGATCGTCATCTCGCAAAACGCGGTGAGCAGGTCGCCATTCTGTGGGAAGGCGACGAGCCGACCATGGACCTCAAAATCACCTACCGGCAGCTTCACGAGCGTGTCTGTCGCGTGGCGAACGTCCTGAAAAAATACGGCGTCAAGCAAGGCGACCGGGTCACGATCTACCTGCCCATGATCCCGGAAGCGGCCTATGCGATGCTGGCATGCGCGCGGATCGGTGCCGTCCATTCCATCGTTTTTGGCGGCTTTTCGCCCGACAGTCTTGCCCAGCGCATCCAGGACTGCGAGTCCAATCTCGTCATTACAGCCGACGAAGGCATGCGCGGCGGGCGCAAAGTCCCCCTGAAAGCGAATGCCGATAAGGCTCTTGAGAAATGCCCCAGCGTCGAGCGTGTGCTTGTGGCCAAACGCACCAATGGCGATGTGTCCATGGTCGAAGGCCGCGATTTCTGGCTTGCCGACGAGATGGCGGATGTTGGCGCACACTGTCCACCCGAGGAAATGAACGCTGAAGATCCGCTGTTCATCCTTTATACCTCGGGTTCGACGGGTCAGCCGAAGGGTGTGCTTCACACCACGGGGGGCTATCTCGTCTACGCCGCGATGACCCACCAATACATTTTCGATTACAAGGACGGCGACATCTATTGGTGCACCGCCGACGTGGGCTGGGTCACTGGCCATAGCTACATCGTATACGGTCCGCTCGCCAATGGCGCGACCACGCTCATGTTCGAAGGTGTTCCGAATTACCCCTCGCCGTCGCGCATGTGGGATGTGGTCGACAAACACAAGGTCAACACGTTCTATACCGCACCGACGGCTATTCGCGCGTTGATGGGCGCAGGCGAGGCGCATGTAAAAAAAACCAGCCGTCAGTCGCTGAAGTTGCTCGGCAGCGTCGGGGAACCTATCAACCCGGAGGCCTGGGAATGGTTCTATAACGTGGTGGGCGACGGTCGCTGCCCCATCGTCGATACGTGGTGGCAGACCGAAACCGGCGGCATCCTGATTTCGCCCTTGCCAGGGGCCACCGATCTCAAGCCAGGTTCGGCCACGCTGCCGTTTTTCGGGATCAAACCGGCACTCATGAACACCGAAGGCCAGATCATCGAAGGCCCCGGCGAGGGCAATCTCGTCATCCTCGATTCATGGCCGGGCCAGATGCGGTCGATCTATCGCGATCATGACCGCTTCGTGCAGACGTATTTTTCGGCTTATCCCGGCACATATTTCACCGGGGACGGCTGCCGCCGCGATGAAGATGGCTATTACTGGATTACGGGGCGCGTTGATGACGTGATCAATGTGGCCGGCCATCGCATGGGGACGGCGGAGGTCGAATCGGCACTGGTCGCGCATCCAAAGGTGGCTGAAGCCGCCTGCGTGGGCTATCCCCATGCCGTCAAAGGGCAAGGCATCTACGTCTACGTCACACTCATGGATGGGGTGCAGCCCACGCCTGAGCTTATGACCGAGCTTCGAAACTGGGTGCGCCAGGAGATCGGCCCGATTGCCACGCCCGATCTGGTCCAGTTCGCGCCCGGTCTCCCGAAGACCCGCTCGGGAAAGATCATGCGGCGCATCTTGCGGAAAATCGCAGAGGACGATTTTTCGAACCTGGGCGACACGTCGACGTTGTCGGAGCCAGCCGTGGTCGACGATCTGATCGCTCATCGCATGAACAAAGCGGCACAGTAGCGCATGTTTGGCAACACCGGCCCCCGCCCACGAATGCAAAATGGCCGCGCGGTAGCGGCCACTGCGACGAGCATTGCTTTCTTGTTATCGACCAAATGATCACCGCGCAGCCAGCCTTCATTGTGCTGACTGCGTTGTCGGGCTATTACTTCTTTTGAGACGCCATGATCAGATCGCCTACTTGTGCTGCAGTCGAGGTCGACTCCGAGGTTTCGTTCAACGCGTAAACCGAGAAGAGATAGAAGCCGCCGGTCGTGCGAGGCAGGATGATGAAGTGGTAGTTCTGTGTCTTCATTTCCGCGTCCTGGCAGAGAACAGCGATCTTCACGATTTGCGGTCCAGCGCCAGTCTTGCCGGTGGCGAACTTGTTTTTACACTGTTGCGCGGACAGCCCGATCACTTCAGCACTGAGACTATCGGCAGATGCCGCCTTCGGCAGGATGCGCAGGCTTCCCGCTGCGGTTGCACTGATCCAAACCGCATGATCGCCCGCGAACTTCTCCCGCAACGTGTCCACCGGCAGAAGCTTGTGTCCGGTCGACCCGATTGTGGAGAGCATGTTCGTCATCACGATTGCGCCTTCGGAATAGAACGCTTCCGACACGCCAGCCGACTGAGGCGCAGTCGGTCTTCGCTCGAACGGGTTCGCGGGTGGCGGCTCGGCGGCGATATGGCGAGCGGTGCATGCCGCCACCGCGTCGAGGGCTGCGCGGGAGTTGGACAGTTCGAAGCGAAACGTCCCATAAGGTGCCGTGACCGTGAGCAGGTTCGACCGGCTGAATTGCTCGAACAGCGTTGTGCTTCCCGGCAATGGCACTCGCAAAGTGTTGGTCGTGGCCGCAACGCCCTGCCAGTTGCTGCCGACAGCGCCATCCAGGTTGACCGAGAAAGAATACTGGCTGCCCGGCGTTAAAGTCCATTTGGAATTGGCCAGCCCCATGTACCATTTTTTATCTTTGTCGATGAAGAAGATCAGAGTGACGCCATTTTTGTAGGACGCCGCCATGGCGCAATGGCTGAAGTCTTTTGTCGAGTCATCATTGTACGCGAAGATGTCCCAATCGCGCACTGAGTACTTTTCAATTGTACCAGCATATGTTGCGGTTGCCGCACCGAGGGTAAGCCCAAGCGCTACAACGGTTTTTTTAAGCAATCCCGTACGCATCACGAACACTCCTATACCTTGACGATAGGTACAGGATATCATGCAGTGACTTAAACGCCACTGTTTTTAACAATAACTTAGACTTTTATGCGGCTATTAGCAGTTTGGCACGGCAAGATCAAGGCCTTCTGCATTTTTTGCCTCGTTTTATAACATCGTGATTATAAAAAACCCTAAAAAATCACCTGATTTATCTGCTTCGCATAAATGACATTGCGTGAATGAAATTGCATCGGCGACACGAGCCAATATTTATGATGAGAGACGACCCTGTGGTGACAAAGCGACTCATACCATGGGTGTCAGCCTCCGTATTCCCACGATACCAGTATCTTTTGGAAACAGAGTTGTTTGCAAGCTAGCGCAGGCTTAGTATGCACCTCAAATATCGATGCGGACGTTGATCGGCAAATGCAGGGTCGTTCATGAATTGAGACTTTGCTGCCGCTTCCCTGTGAGGTTACATGACTTTGAATCGGGCAAATCATAATCACGGGAGTAACCCTTCATTTGTTCCGGCTGTCGATAGAGCTGCGCACCGCACCCTCGACCTCGCCCAGCGTGGTCTCGGCGAACTTCAGAAATCCCTTGCCAATGGCTTGGCGGTCCAGTTTGAGCGAGCCGTAGATCTGATCAAATCGTGCGAAGGCCGCGTGATTGTGACCGGAATGGGCAAAAGCGGGCACATCGGCCAGAAAATCGCCGCGACACTCGCCTCGACGGGAACGCCCGCGCAGTTCGTGCACCCTGCCGAAGCCAGTCACGGCGACCTCGGAATGATTACGCCCAGGGACGTCATTTTTGCCATGTCGTGGTCGGGCGAAACAGTAGAGCTGGCCAACCTGCTTACGTATTCCCGGCGATTTTCCGTGCCTTTGATGGCGATGACGTCCCGCGCGGAAAGTGCCCTTGGACGTGCAGCCGATCTGCTTCTGCTTCTTCCGCAGGTGCAGGAAGCCTGTCCCCATGGACTTGCGCCGACAACCTCGACCCTGGTGCAACTGGCGCTTGGGGATTGCCTCGCCATGTCCCTATTGGAGGCGCGCGGCTTTACCGCTGCCGATTTTAAGGCGTTTCATCCGGGGGGGCAGCTTGGAGCCAATCTGAAGCACGTTGGCGACATCATGCACAAGGGAAGTACGCTGCCCCTTGCGCAAGCTCACGAACCCATGAGTTCAGCGCTCGTCACCATGACCGAGAAAAGTTTCGGCTGTCTTGGGGTTATAAATGCGGACGGGCAACTGGTCGGGATACTGACCGATGGAGACCTGCGTCGTCATATGGCTCCCGGCTTGTTAAGCCGTCCCGTGTCGGAAGTCATGACGGTTGCGCCAAAAACCATCGACCCGGAAACTTTGGCGAGCACCGCGCTTCACATCATCAACGCGTCGCGCATCACCGCCTTATTCGTTGTTGCGAATGACATTCCGGTGGGCATCGTCCATATTCACGATCTGTTGCGCGCAGGCGTCGCCTGAACGGTAGCTGGCGAGATCATTGTGATTGCGGGCGGTTCGCCGGTCCTCGCCCGAAAATATTCTGTCCAGATCTGACGGGCGAGACTTTGCGCTTTTTGATGTTCAGGCCTTGGAATGAGTTCTATCTCCACGCGCTTTTTTTGCAGCCAGGTTTGAAAGCTGGCGGTTGTTTCAGCCGCTAAAACTTCTGATGTCAGCGTGCCTCGATAGGCCGAACCGCGCTCAGTGTGCTCCAGCAAATCCGAGATGAGAATGAGTTTCCCAGGCGTACCTTCGTGGTCTTTCACCTGTTGATCGACCACGGCAGAGATTGCTGCCGCGATGGGCGATGTCGGAGCCGACCCTTCACCGGCTGCACTTTCCATCGCGCGTTCCAGGGGACTAACGAACGACGCTTCATACCGCGCCCGCACGCGCGACGGGTTTCCGGTAAGCGGGTCGGCGGATGCTCTAGGGTTGCAAAGGGCTGCCACTGTTTCAACGGTTGTCGTTGTTGAGCGTTCCGGTTGTCGAAGGACGGCGACCGCGATTTTCGCGCCCACGGCCAAAGCTTCGCGTTCCCTTTCGACAATCGCACGTACCCGCGCCTGCTCCGTTTTTGTCAGAGGGTCAGTCCGGTCGATCAAAATGATCGTCTGGGAGACGGGTGCCGCCTTTGGGCAAAGTGTCACGGCATCAATGCGCGCCGCTTTCAGTTTATGAGCGGCGTAAAACCCGCCGCCTCCAACGGCCAATACCGCAATGACGATCAGGATCCCCACAACATCTTTCGCCTTCATGTCGACCGCACACCCGATCTCTGCGCAGCCGCATCCGAAACCTCGGGTCCAGCCGCCGCCTGCAAACTCGTGGACCCAGTTAAATCGAGGAGTTTCTGAAAATCGGCGGACGCGTTCTCGAACAGGTTCAAGATGTCGGCTTGCTCCTTCGCCGCACTTTTCTGCAGTGCTTTCAGCTTTCGCTCATGACTTTCCAGAGATTTCTGATGCTTCTCGTTCAGCGAGGGCAAAGCTGGCGTCGATAACGCGAACTGTTCGTCAGCTATCGGAGCCGAAACTTTGTAAGCCAGCCTGTGAGCATGAGTGATACTTTTTTCGGCATTCTCAACGGCGAGATTGAGTTCAGATTGAAGTGTCTGTCGCTCGCCGTCATAGGCGTGGCCCAGGCTTTGCAAGGCCGATATCTCGTGGGCGTAAGCGCCGATGCTGCGATTGAGAGCCTCGCTGGCACCACCGACGATCGAGTTCGACTGATGGAGCACACGGCGCAGTCCTTCGGCGGTCAGCGAGCGCGCTTTGACATACCGGCGATGACGCCGTCCATAGCCCGGAAACGGATCGTCGAGTTTGTAGCCATCCCAGGCCGCGATGGCCGCCGCACAAAGTCCGATCACGGCGAGAAAGAAGCTCGTGAAGCTTTGAATATCCAGCGGATTGGCGATGGCGTGCCGGATTGCGTCTTTTTCGGTCGGGGATTGTGGTTGTGAGACGCCGATGGCAGATTTGCCAGCGCCTGAGGCTGAACTGTTGGCATTCGACGAAGCGACCGGCGTTCGTGGTCCTTTCGCGTCCATTGCGTGGCCTCGCTTCGCGCGACCCTCGTTTGCGGGCAGAACCTGCGACGTGTTAACAGCGGGACTGCCAGTTGCCACGACCGCCTTCACTGCTTCTGCACCAGACGACGATGCCTTGAAGTCCCGGTAATGGGCACCGGCAATATTTACCGCAAGGATCACAAGACAGAAGCAAAGTGCGACCGCGCCGGCAAACACCTTCGCAAGAACACTACGGCGGTTCAAGTTCGGTAAAACGAGGCGACCGAGCAGAAACGCGGCTCCAACGTTGGTCATGGCAAGAACCATGGCCTCCATCCACCCGCCTAGCAAACCCATGTCGCTGGCTTCGGCAAACAGGACACCGTTGATCGCGGCCTCGACGAGAACCAGAACCAGCAAAATGCTGAGCGATAACGTCTGCGACGCCGGATAATGCGCTTCATGCTGGAGCCGGTTTCGCTGCCTGAACTGCTTCAGGTCTTCTGCGGCGGCCTTCTCATTATTCAAGAGGTCGGCAAGCTGCGGTCCTTGCGAAACGAGCACTTTCTGCCGCTGAAAACGGAGTTGCTGGAGGGTGTCATCCAATCGCGGTGTCACGCATTTCTTCTCCTGCGCCTCGATTTTGCGCACGATGCCAGCCAACCGGTTTTTTGCCTGCTCCGCCAGCGTGTTCAGAGACGTTTGATGACGGTTGAAAAGATCGCCAGCACTAACAGGATAGACAGCGGGCGATTTAGCCGGTTTGCCAACCACGGGTGTCGGCAGCGGCGCGTATTGCACAGCATTAGACTGCACTGCGGGCGCAAGCGGCGACACGACTGGCAGCGCTGCACTCGACGGTGAAAGACTACGCTCAGCCTCCGGCCTTTGATCCAGCCCACCAGACGTATCCACCCAGCGTGTTTCGACGAAATCGTCGTCAGTCGATATCGCACTCGACATACAGAGCGCTCCAACGCATACATTCTATTATGGAAAATAATTTATTCCATAAAAAACGTAATGCGCAAGAGTTTTCGACGCGTTCATGGCGCGATTGAGCCAGACCGTGCGTTTGCGGCAACAACTTCCGTGGTCCAGGGCTTGATCTTCTTGACGGGTGCCGCCTTGATGTAAGTGCCCGTCGGGGCAACGACAGGTGCAGCCTGAACCGCTGGCTCCGGTTGCCGGGCATTCGCACCCTGCGCTCGCTGCCCGCCGAGACCCATTTTGGCAAGTTGCAGTTCCATCTGGAGACGTTCGATCTCCAGCTCGTACAGACGACGGCAATCGATCCTCGACGGACGCTCGCCGAGCGGCACCACGATGCGACCATACACGCCGCCGGCATTGAAGCTGCCCTGCGTGTTCGATCCGATCACGCCGGTGTCGAAATACGCGCCATTGCTGGCCACCGTCGATTTGCAATGGGTGCCATCGGCTGCCCGGATCTCGTCCTGCCCGTTGGGGATCGGGATTGCCGGCAGATCGACGCCATAGCGATTCGAGTAGTTTTGATTGTAATTGTAATACTCTTGAGCACAAACAACGGTGGGCAACGCCATGCCGATTACTGCGGCAAGCCCGGCAACCGCAAATTGCGCGCGGTAAAACTGGCACATATCTGAGTCCTTATACGAGCTACAAGATTGGGATCGGGGAGACTTTCCACGCACACTTTCACGCGACGTTCAGGCAGACCTGCGAACGGGACAAGCACGACAACCCGCCGCTTCTCCTGTGCGCCGATCACGAAGGAGGCCGGAAACACCGTGGCCTCGATCTGTTTGTATTTTTCGTCATAGACACGAACGTCGAGTTTGATCGTGTGCGTGTAAGGATTGCCGGGATAAATCTGAAGAGCGAACCTGTCCGCGAAGCTGTTCACCTTGCCGCGCATGGGTTCCAGGGATTGAGCCCGCACGCGCGATGCTGATGAGGCGAGGGTGATCGCAGCAGCAAGGACCGCCATGCCGATCAGTCTGATAATCTCTGTTGCGACAAGGTTCATGTGCAGCGCACTCCGAGGTCGGCGGAGTAATTGCCAGCCGGGAAAATGCCGCTCGATTTCTGCGCAGTGAGATCGAAGCTGACGTTCGTGATACCCGCATTGAGACTGAGGGAGAGGGTGCCAAGCGTGACGCCGAGCAACGTGGCACCGGATCCCTGCATCTGCGCGGTGAACGACACATTATTATTGCCGCCGGACGGGGCGACCGTGAAATTGGACGGCGGCGTCATCTGGATCGTGATGCCGAGCCCGACAACCGTGGCGGTCACGGCTCCGGCGGACCCGCCCGAGTTCAGCGAACTGAGCCGATCCGCGTTGACGTTCAGCGCCAGTTGGCCGTTCGAATTGACGACCAGCGTACAGATGCCGAGTGCGGAACCGGGTTGCACAGACGCGCCCAGCGCGACCAGTCCTGTTGCGAGTGTGAGACTCCAATGACGGGGCATGATCGCTTCTTCCTTAGCTGCAGTTGACGGTGACGTCCGCCTGGTACGATCCGGCCGGGAAGACGCCCACGCTTTTCGTCGCGGCGAGATTGATCGAAAGGGCGGTGATGCCGGTGTTGAGGGTGGTCGCAGTTGCGCCAAGCGTCGAACTGATCGTGGTGGCACCGGTACCCAGATAATGCGTCGAAAAGCTCACTGAGGTATTACCTCCGCTCGGCGCGGTGGTGAAGCTGGCGGGCGTCGTCGCTGTGACCTGAAAAGTGCTTGACGTGGCCGTAGCGCTGAGGGTCGCGGCGAGACCGCCAACCTGGGTTGAATCGAGGATGGTATATCCCGCGTTGGGGGCGAGCGTCCCGTTGGAAAGCACAGTAAGGATGCAAGCACCCGCGAAGGTTGCGCTAAACGTGACTGATGCGCTTCCGGCGGCGGCCGGTGTTGCATTCATGAGTGCGGCCGTCATCCCAGCGATGCACGCTAAAGTTTTTAACCTCATAGCCAAACTCTCCCGCACACAACGCGCTTGCAATTCCTGATTGCAAGATATCCGCGTTTAGTTACCGAAGGGCTAATGAACAGGGGTATCACCGCCAAGCAAAACAAAGAGCGCAATCTCAGGCTGTATCGTTAATGCAACTACCGGGTGTGAAACCTCAACGAAGCAGCGTTTTACGTGAAGAGGGGCGCGATGGCTCTTTGCAATCTGGGATTGAAGTTGTAAAAGAGACTCATCGGGCGGCGTTCAGAGCCGCTGCCCTCTTCGGATTTTGCTCTGGCGTATTGCGTTCGGGTGTGCGTCGGCATGCCCGCGAACACAACTTATTAGTGTATCAACGAACGATGCACCCTCTTATGGGTCTCGAACGAAAAGGAAAAACGATGGCTTTACGTAAATCTGGGCTTCGAAAGAAAGCCACCAGAGTGGCGATGGCGGGGGCTGTCGCCCTTGGCTTCGGTCTCACGGCGGGTTCGCAGCACGCTTATGCCGCTTGCACGGTAAACGCTGGAATACTAACAGACCTGCTTGGCGGCCTAACGGGAGTGACATGCGCCGCGCAGTCATTGCCGGGGTCAGTTCTCAATAACAGCTCTGTCGGTGCGGCGCAGATCGATCTTACAAGCTTGACTGGCGCATTGAATACAGCGGGCGGAGCAGGCACAGGTATCGGGTACGGTGCTCTGAACACGACAAGCCTGCTTTCGGGCTTGCAAAGCAACCTTACGGGGCTGACAGGAGCAAACCTTAACCTTGGCAACACTGGTGCGGGTCTATTAAATCCAACAGGCGGTCTGATCACGGGCTTGCAGACCAACCTGACAGGTCTCGGCGTCTCGAACCTGAACCTGGGCACGGGCGCTAACGGCTTGCTCAATACCACGAACGGACTGAATTCGCTAACCGGCGCATTGAGTGGCAATATCCTCAGCAACGGGACCGTCGGTTACGGCGCCCTCAACTCCGCGAGCTTGTTCAGCGGACTGAACCAGGTCGGAAACAACGGCCTGTTAGGTGGAGCCATACTGTCCAACAACTCCGTCAGCGTTGGCGCATTGAACCTCGGCACAGGTGCGAACGGCCTGCTCAATAGCACGACCGGTTTGTTAAACGGCGCAAACCTGGGAACGATCACAGGCGCATTGAACGGCACCGGTGCGTTGACAACTGGTGCACTGAATCTTGGTACAGGAACCGGGGGATTGCTCAACAACACCACGGGCCTTCTCAACGGCGCAAATCTGACGACGATCACGGGCGCCCTGAACACCACGGGTCAGTTAACGGCCGGTGCTCTTAACATCGGCAACGTTTCAACCGGCTTGCTTGGAGCGGGCGTTGGCTTGAATGCCGCCGTTAACGTCGGCCTGCTGAATGGCGGGGTATTGACCAACAATACTGTTAACGGCAGCGCCCTGGTCGACGGTTCGATTACGGAACCGAAATATGCTACTGGTTCTGTCTCAACTCGTGCTCTCGCGAACGGTTCGGTCACATCAGCGAAGATCGCTAACGCATCAGTAGGTGCCGATCAGATCGACTTCAGTGCGGCTGGTATCAACTCGACTGGTATTTATCAGGGCCTGAATTCAGTTGCGAATGCTGGCAAGCTAAACGGCAGCGCATTGACAACCGGGTCTGTTGCCGGAAGCGCATTGGTCAACGGCAGCGTCGGCAGCCAGCAGGTCGATCTTTCCGCAGGCGCGAACGGCCTTCGGGGCGTGACCGGTTTCCAGGGCGCGAATGCTTTCACGAGCGTAAACCTGGCGGCCGGTTCGGTTGGCTCGACGCAGATTGCAGCGAATGCGGTTGGCGCAACGCAGTCAGACTTAACTGGTGGCGTTAACGGCCTTCGTGGCATTAATGGCTTCCAGGGTGCAAACGCTCTCACAGGCGTTAACATCGCTGCGGGCGCGATCGATACCACGCAACTGGCTTCTAACAGCGTCACTAACGTTAAACTCGCCACCGGGTCCGTTGACAGCCGTGTTATCGCAGATGGGAGCATCACGTTTGCCGACTTGAGCGGAGCGTTGCAAACACAACTCGGCGAGCTCGGTGTCAACGCAACCATCGATGGGGCATCGATCACGAACAACACCATCACCACTGCGAAAATACAAGATGGCGCGATCACCACGGCCAAGATCGCCGATGGTGCCGTGACCACGGCCAAGATCGCCGATGGTGCAGTGACCACCGACAAGATCGCCAACGGTGCTGTCACCGGAGACAAGATTGCCAGCAACTCGATCGGCTGGGCGCAATTGAACTCGGGCCTTCGTGACCGTCTGAACCGCGACAGAGACGGCATTGCCATCGCAACCGCCCTCGTCAATCCAGACCTCGTTGCCGGTGAGCGCTTCGGTATCGCTGTCAACTACGGCAACTTCGAAGGCAACAGCGCGATCGGCATCGGCGTGCAGGGTGTCGTCGGCAAGAACCTCTTCGGAACCGGCGACCGTCTTGCCATCACCGGTGCCGTCGGCTTTGGCGTGGACCGCGGAACGGCGTCAGGCCGCGTCGGTGCTCAGTTGACCTGGTAATTCGGTTTCGCTCGCAGCGCTTTGCCGTGCTGCGAGCAATCGCATTTGGTGCAATCCCCGGAGTTGTTGCTATGCAAGCGTTGCGTCGCTGCTATTTTCACATTCTTATGCCTATCGCCGCATGCATTCTTACATTCTTTTCGCCTTTGTCTCATTGCGCAGCGCAGACGACAGCGGCCCCTGCTCAAGGGCAACCGCCGCAGCCCCAAGCGTCGGCTTTTCCCGTTAATGACGACAATATCAAAGCCGCCTTAATGCTGGTGCGATCCACCCTGCTCGCCCTTGACCACGCCAACGCAACCGGAAACTACACAGTCTTTCACGCCATGACCGCCCCGTTTCTTCGCAACAGGTTTAATCCGTCGGATTACTCTGACTATTACGCTGCCATGCGTCAGGCGAAAATCATCCTCACACCCGCTGTCGTTGCGCCCGTCAAATTTGCCCGCGCGCCTTACCTGAACGAAAACGGCCTTCTGACCCTGGAGGGTGCGATTCAGACAGCCCCTTCGCCGACCACGTTCCGGCTGCAGATGTCCAAGGTGGCGGACCGTTGGCTGATCGTCGCTTTCGACCTCAACGATTACAGCAAGGCGGTACCGGGCGCGTCATCCAGCGTTGCGCCACAGACGAAGTCGGATAAGACTTCCGTCACATCCGCAGGCAACGGGCAGCAACTTGCTTCTCAGGCAGATCGCGGGACAGATCCACAGGTCACCGTTCGGGAAAAAGGAAAGGGGCCTCGTGCAAAGTCTAAAGCTGCGCCTGCCGGTGAATGATACAACGGGCCTCCCATACCGGCATCCGGAGCGGGGCCGACCGATTTCCTGGTGATCTGTCTAGTGGCTTGAATAGCACAGGTCTTCCAGACCAGGCACATTGGAAAAACGCCCGATGTGTGTTGTTTTTTTGTAACCATATCGTTCCGACTCAGTCATATTAACCTTCGTAAACGGCGAGGATGTAAGATGACTCCCGGTTCAGGGGTAAATGCTGAAGGCCCGCCGCATGTAGGCAGAGTTTTCCAGACCTGGCCCGTGTGGCGTTTAATCAATCCGCCTAGAAGCTGAGACGACCGCCGGAGACAACGTTCGATGCAGACGGTTTCGCTTTCACGGCCGCACGATCAACCAGCATGGCACGCTAACGCGAGCCGCGTCCTGCTCTGCGGAAAATCGTTTCTCGCGGACCGGACAGGGGCTCTCTACTGGCCTGCGGAAAACACTTTGATCGTTGCCGACCTCAATCTGTCGCGAGGCTCCTATCTACAAAGCGAAAACGTCTTTCTTCCTCCGTTCGACACAGCGTCGGCGTTCGAGAAACTTGAGGAATCGCTTGACCGCTATAATCCTCAAAGGGTTATCGCACTCGGCGCGAGCTTCAATGAAACATCCGAGGCGTCGCTTAGTCATGCCCAGTTCGATTGGCTGAGCGACATGGTTGAAGACCGGGACTGGTTTTGGGTGGCAAATGATATGAAAATTCCAGCGCAACTGAGCGGTCGAACTTCGGTTGCATCGAACATAACGTTGAGTGGTATCAAATTCCGCGCCGACCCTGTCAAGGCTCCGGTCGCAAACGAAATTTCTGGCTCACTGCATCCGGTGGCGCAGATTTCTCACTATGGTCACGTCGACCGGGGACGCTGTTTTGTGACCAACGGGATGCGTATGATTTTACCTTCGCTTGGAAATTATTCAGCGGGTTTGAATGTTCTCAGTGAGGAATTCGATCCATTTCTTGGCCAAAACGGCCTTTTTGTATGGGTCATTGCGAACGGAAGCGTCGACCCGGTCGCCGCTGGACAACTCATAGAAGACGCGGCCTGAGGAGAGCGCACACTGAATACGATGTGACCTCGTTTTTGCCACCACCTAAAAAATGATAATGGTGGATTGTGCGCTCATGTTAAATCGCCAAGGAACGTGGGCCTACTGAACGGTGTAAATGGACCGAGCTATCGGAACAACCGCTGTCGTTCAACCGGGGCGAACGCTCTACGGGTCTTCTGCTTGTTATGAATGAAAAATATTTCTGTTAACCGGTCGGCTTGATGCCTAAACTGCATCGAGGTCGCCACTGGCGACTTCAAGATCAAGCAAGAGGTTTTTATGTCTCTACAAGAAATGCTTAATCCCGCGCGGCACTGGCCGAAGCGAGCTGGAATTCTTGCAATGGGTGCCACGCTTATGCTGGCGGCGCCGGCGTTTTCGAAGACGCTCGTCTACTGTTCCGAGGGAAGCCCTGAGAACTTTTATCCCGCCATCAACACCACCGGCACGTCTTTCGATGCTGGCCATCAGATCTATGAACGGCTTATGGAGTTCGACCGCGGCACGACGAACGTCATCCCGGGCCTTGCCGAGCGGTGGGAGATTTCGGACGATGGCAAAACCTACACCTTTTTTCTGCGAAAAGGGGTGAAGTGGCAGTCCAACAAGGCCTTCAAGCCGACACGCGACTTCAACGCTGATGACGTGATCTGGTCGTTTGAGCGTCAGTGGAAGGAAGCACATCCATATTACAAAGTAACAAGCTCGAACCACAGCTATTTTAACGACACCGGGATGTCGAAGCTGCTGGTCGGTCTGGATAAGGTCGATGATTATACAGTTCGGTTCAGATTGAACAGTCCGGAGGCACCCTTCCTCTCCAACCTTGCGCTCGCGTTCTCCGCAATCTTGTCACAGGAGTATGCAGACCAGCTTCTAAAAGCAGGCACACCGGAAAAAATCGATTTCGAACCGATTGGCACCGGACCTTTTTATCTCACGCAGTATCTGAAGGATGCGATTGTTCGCTACAAGGCCTTCCCCGCGTACTGGCAAGGCAAAGCCAAGATCGACGACCTGATTTTCTCGATCACCACCGATGCATCGGTGCGCTGGGCTAAACTGCAAAAAGGGGAATGCCATGTCATGAACCTGCCAAACCCCGCCGATATTGATGCAATTCGCAAAAACAAAGATGTCAACCTGCTGGAACAGCCCGGGCTGAACATCGGGTATCTCGCCTACAATACACAGAAAAAGCCGTTCGACGATCTTCGGGTTCGCAAAGCCTTGAACATGGCGATCAACAAGAAGGCAATCATCGACGCGGTATTTCTTTCGGCAGGTGTACCTGCGACGAATCCGATGCCGCCGATTATCTGGTCCTATAAGGCTGACCTCAAGGATGACCCATTCGAACCGGAGGCCGCCAAAAAGTTACTTGCCGAGGCGGGCTATGCCAACGGCTTCGAGACCGACATCTGGGCCATGCCAGTGCAGAGGCCATATAACCCGAATGCGAAACGCATCGCAGAATTGATGCAAGCCGACCTCGCTAAAATCGGAGTCAAGGCCGAGATCAAGACGTATGAATGGGGCGAATACAGAAAGCGGATGCAGGCCGGTGAGCATCAAACCGGCATGCTCGGCTGGACAGGCGACAATGGCGATCCGGACAACTTCTTGCACACCCTTCTTGGCTGCGAAGCGGCTGCGAATAACGGTGGCAACGTCGCAAAATGGTGCAATCAGGAGTTTCAGGCTTTGGTCATTAAAGCAAAGACGACGTCGGATAAAGCCGAACGCACAAAGCTTTACGAAGAGGCTCAAGTCGTGTTCAAGCGAGAAGCGCCATGGTTTACCATCGCGCACGCGGTTCAGCTCAAGCCTGTTCGAAAAGAGGTCATCGACTTCAAGATATCGCCGTTTTCGCGACACATCTTTTATGGCGTTGACATGAAGGAATAGCGCTTTCGGTTTGATCGTCCACGCGATCGCTCTTATATGTCCAGTGAGGTTTTACATATCAAACAACCGGCGGCGGTCCCCGCGAATGCAAGCGGGGACCGGTCTAACCATGGTGTGGCATCATTCTGGTGGGTCGCGTTCAGATTACGACGATTTCAGTTGTGGTCCCGCTTCCATCTTCATGACGAAGCTGATGCGGGCCCATATTTCTGCATGCAAAATATTTTGAAACTGCTTCGATCCCCCGCAACAAAGAGGCTCGATGCGATGTGAATGGAACCTGATTCAGCGTTATACGAGGCGAGCCTTGGCTATTCGGTCCAGCGATATCAACTCACGCAACAGCGGCTCAAGATCCGCGAGCGCGATCATATTGGGTCCATCGGACGGCGCGCGATCCGGGTCCTGATGTGTTTCGATAAAAACCGCAGCTACACCGACTGCGACCGCCGCACGCGAGAGAACCGGAACAAAACGGCGCTCTCCTCCGCTCGACGTCCCTTGTCCCCCCGGTTGCTGAACCGAGTGTGTCGCATCGAAAACGACAGGGCATCCCGTTTCGGCCAAAACTGGCAACGCCCGCATATCGGAAACAAGTGTGTTGTAACCAAACGAAACGCCCCGTTCCGTCATGAGCACGTTCGGATTACCGGCACCGAGCACTTTCGCGACGACGTTTTTCATGTCCCAGGGCGCGAGAAACTGTCCTTTTTGATTTTTACAACGAGACCCGTTTCCGCGGCCGCCACCAACAGGTCGGTCTGGCGGCAAAGGAATGCAGGAATCTGCAAAATGTCCACAGCCACGGCCACGGTCGCACACTGGATCGCATCATGAACGTCGGTCACGACTGGCATGCCGAATGTTTCTCTGATCTCGGCGAAGATAGGAAGGGCGGCACCGAAGCCAATCCCGCGCTGGCTTTTGGAGCTTGTGCGATTTGCCTTATCGAACGACGTTTTATAGATAAGTCCGATGCCCACCCGCGCGCAAAGCTCTTTCAGAGCTGACGCCATTTCCAGCGCATGGGCACGGCTTTCGAGTTGACAGGGACCCGCGATCAGCGCGAGTGGCAGCGCGTTGCCGACGGACACTCCCCTTGCGGTTACAACCGGATTAGGCACGACGGGCATCTGAGCTGACATGATTTAACGGTTCGACGCTTCCAGTTCGGCAGCCACAACTTTTGACCGATCAACCCCCGCCTGCAATGTTTCCGGGCCTTGGTAGCTGTCATAAATTCCTATAAATATCGGCTTCGCACGCATGATCGTGCTTGTTATCACCCCCGACATCATAACGTCATTGCCGCCACCATCTTTCAGACCGAGCAGAAAGGTGGAGTAACAGGCATGCTCGTCCTCAGCCACGACGCCGATATAGTTGACGTTGTTTACCGCAAGCTTGGAACTCATCGCTTTTGCTTTTTCGGCAATCAGCGCTTTTGCGGCATCGACGGTGGACTCCCCCTGCTGCCTCATCTCCTGGCAAAGACCTTTGCGCAACGTATCGGCGGCACCGGGCAACGTGAGATTCTCGAAAGCATTCGGCGTGTAATAAACGGCATACTTGCGTATCCCGCTATTATCTCCACTTCGCCATTTTTCTAGAACGGCGCAGTCTGCACTTAACAGTATCAGTTTATTCGTCCCTTGAAGGAAGTGCGTCACGGTGGAAATAAACAAGGCATCTCGATAGTTACCGCTATCGAGAACGCAAAAGCCCGCAGGCACTGCCAAATTGATCTCGGTAACACCGACTTTCCGTGACACGACCTCGGCAAAGCTTGCGTCAGTACAAAGTGTCACGCCTGCAATGGCGATAAGTCGTCTTAAATCAATCATGGCTTCAGGTCTCCGGGCTCTGAAAAGGCATCAGGCGGAAGATCACTCGCAATTGTGTCAACACTAAAGATCGCCTTCAGTGTTCCGCCCCGGTGAACTAAGCAACCAGCAAGTCAACTTTCATATTTCCGCGCGTTGCATTGGAGTAGGGGCAAATCTTGTGTGCCTCTTCCATCAGCATGTGGGCGTCTTCGTTGCTGACCCCGGGCAAATGGCCTGTCAGTTTCGTCGCCAGCATGAAGCCACCTTCGGGCGTTTTGTCGATGGACACATCCGCCGTCACGCGCACTTCAGTGGGTTTGAGTTTCTTCTGCCCCGCGACCACCACAAGCGCCTGGCCGAAACACGCTGAATACCCGCTCGCGAACAGAGCTTCTGGGTTTGTTGCGCCCGCTTTGCCCTCGCCGCCCATCGACTTCGGGATGGACAACGCAAAATCGATCACGCCATCATCGGATTTGGTGTGCCCGTTGCGGCCGCCGATGGATGTTGCATGCGCGGTGTAGAGTGCCATGATGATCTCCTGAAGGGTGAATGATACCGTACCTATAGCCCAATTACCGTCCGCAGCCAAACACAAAGAGACAGATCGGTCTTCTTGGCGGTTGCAACATAGGGGAAAGTTCGTACTTTATGAACGACGCGCGCGGCGGTATAATGGCGCAAAACAATCGCGGAGGAAACCATGGCTCGTTCGGCATTGATGACAGGGTGGGCACATTCGCCATTCGGCAAGCTGGAAGAGCCGGACACAGAAGCTTTGATGGCACGCGTTGTTCGCCCGGCGCTGGATCATGCTGAGGTGGCACCCGAGGATATCGACGGCGTGTTCGTCGGCGTGATGAACAACGGGTTCTCAAAGCAGGATATTCAGGCCGCATTGCCCGGCGTGGTGGAGCCTGCTCTCGCGCGTAAGCCTGCTGTTCGCGTGGAGGACGCCTGCGCGACGGGATCGGCGGCGCTGTATGCGGCGCTGAATTTCATTGAAAGCGGACGCGGCAAGACGGCACTTGTCGTAGGCGCGGAAAAAATGACGGCGACGACCACGGCAGAAACCGGCGATATCCTGCTTGGGGCCAGCTATCGCAAGGAAGAGGCGGATGTGGAGGGCGGTTTTGCAGGCATTTTTGCGCGCATCGCTCAGAATTACTTCCAGAAATATGGGGACCGGTCGGCGGAACTTGCCCATATTGCGGCGAAGAACCACAAAAATGGCGCGGTGAACCCCTTGGCCCAAATGCGCAAGGACTTCGGCTTCGAGTTCTGCAACACGATTTCGGAGAAAAACCCCTATGCCGCGCATCCTTTGCGACGCACGGATTGCTCGCTGATCACGGATGGTGCGGCCGCCATCGTGCTCATGGCCGAGGATGCGGTGGACGGTGCGCCGCGTGCGATCCGCTTTCGCGCGACTGCCCATGCAAACGACATTCTGCCGCTTTCGCGCAGAGACCCGACCGCGTTCGACGGGGCGCGGCGGGCCTGGGCGGCGGCACTTGCCGAGGCTGGCATCACCCTCGACGATCTCAGCCTTGCCGAAACCCACGACTGCTTCACCATTGCCGAACTCATCGAATACGAAGCCATGGGTTTAACGAAGCCCGGACAGGGGCACATCGCCGTGCGCGAGGGCTGGGCCGAAAAAACCGGCAAATTGCCCATCAACGCCTCAGGCGGGTTGAAGTCGAAGGGCCATCCCATCGGCGCGACGGGTGTTTCCATGCACATCATGGCGGCGATGCAACTTATGAACGAGGCTGGCGAGATGCAGATCCCCGACGCGAAACTTGCTGGCGTCTTCAACATGGGCGGGGCGGCTGTGGCAAACTTTTGCTCGATTCTGGAGCGCGCGCGCTAAAGTCTGATCATTTTTAACGGAAGCGCGTCATGGCCGGGCTTGACCCGGCCATGCAGACTATTTGCCTTCTACCGGATTGTTTCTCTGGATGGCTCCTCATGGGTGGCCATGACCAAAAGGCGTAGGCTTCCGTATAAGTGGAGCAGGCTTAAATTTTGCGGGTTCTTAACTCTGATTTCACATTAGAGATCATAATGTTCTGCTCCTGACAGTCGTCCCCGCCCCCGTTGTTATGACGGTAAGCATTGGCGGGGAGCTATTTTCTTAACACGAGAATGTGGTCATGTAGTCCCCGCTTTCGCGGGACCCACGTTGATTTCGGTATAAGCTCATCAGGCTCTACGGTTACTCAGTCTTACTTAAACAAGCTCAGGATGGCTTGGCTTGACTGGTTCGCGATGGACAACGACTGCACACCGAGCTGCTGCTGAACCTGAAGCGCTTGAAGCCGCGTCGACTCTTCGTTCAGGTCGGCGTCGACGAGAGAGCCGACACCTTTGTCGATGGAGTCCTTGAGGCTTGATACGAACGACTGCTGCAGCGTGACACGGGCTTTCACCGCACCGAGGTTTGCCGAGGCGGTCGCAAGCTTGGTGATCGCAGAGTCGGCGATTTTCGTGTAGGCGTTGATCTTGGCCAAACTGGCGTCGGACCCATCGAGACCCGAGATGTCTAGCGACGTGATCGACGAGTTGCCGGTTGCCGTGAAGCCGTTTGACGTGCCGGTTGTGGTCGTGTCTTTTTTATCGAGAATGCCCAGGCCAGCCACTTCGATGTTCGAAACGACGTTAGTGACCGTCGTGTAGCGCGTCGCGCCGGCGATGGTTGAGTCAAGCGTCGTCGTCAGCGTCAGCTTTTTGGTGGACGAGTCGTAGGATGAGATGGTGGTTCCGGCGAGACCCGCGGCATCGGTTGCTGCAGTCGCCGTTGTCTGCGTGACGTTACTGGAGGCCGTCGTGGTATTGAAGGCGGATCCGAACAGGTTCGATCCCACGGTCACGGTTCCTGTTGTCGAGGTCGTGTTGCCCGCGTTTGTCGCGACACCAAAAACGATCTGCAAGTTACCGGTCGCGAATGTTGTCGCGGGGGGCAACGGCAGGGGTTGCAGGGGTCGTGATTGTGGAGTTGACCACGCTGGCGGTCGCGCCAGTTGTAACAACAGCCGTTGCGCTGGCCGAAACGTCGAACAGTTTTGTAAGCGACGTGTCGACGGCGATGGTCCCGACGGTTACGGCACCTGAAGCATCCCGCGAGAATGAGGACACGATATTCCGGTTCGCGTTGTATCCGGTTGCGGTTGAGTCCGTCGATAGGAAATTCTGACCGCTCAATGAAGCGCCGTCCGCGATGGTTTTGAGCTGCTTTTGAAGCTGTCCGATTTCAGACTGCACCTTCGATTTGTCGATGCCAGGGCTTGCCGCGCTGACAAGTTTGTCCTTGATCTGACCGACGATGTCGGTCGCCGCTTTCAAGCCAGCGGATGCGACATCGATGGTAGACGAGCCGAGATTCAACGCATCGGACCACGGCGGAAAGCGAGCTGCTATCCGAACGCAGTGTGGTGGCGATGGAGAAGTAAGCCGCGTTGTCTGCGGCGGAGCTGACGCGAAGGCCTGTGGAAATGCGATTCTGCGTGGTGCGCAGCGAAGCTTGCGTGGCATTCAGGGTTGCCAGAGCGGTCTGGGCGGAAACGTTCGTTAAAACGGAAGACATGGAAAGCGTCCCTTTGGGTTCAGCGTTACAGGGGGAACATTCCAGCGTATTGCGGCATGGCAGGGCGGCATCATACCTTTGAGCGAAATAACACGACTCAACCCGACACAACCTTAGATTGCACAAAAAAGTCTTAATAAAGCCTTAACTTTTTCAGCCATTCGCAGGAACTGGTGCATGAAATATTAAAAAAATCGAATTCCTGACCGCGAACGACAGGTTTACGTCCGTCGACGCGCATCTCGGTGGCAACCGTCGGTCGCGACATTGACCGGAGTTCGTGGGTCGATCAGCCACTTACAAAACATTTACATCTTACGAATACGAGCGGAGCAACCCGCCCAGCAGCATGTTCCAGCCATCGATCAGCACGAAAAACATGACCTTGAACGGAAGCGAGATCGCGGACGGCGAGACCATCATCATGCCCATGGACATGGTAAGTGTCGCGACAATCAGGTCAATGACCAGAAACGGCAGCATGATCAGAAAACCGATTTCGAAGCCGCGGCGGAGTTCCGAAATCATGAACGCGGGAATCAAAATCCGAAGTGCAGGTCCGTCGGCTACAGGCTTGCTTGCATCCGGCGTGGCTAACTGGGTCAGCAGATCCAAATCCTTTAGGGCGGACATTTGCAGACATGAACGAGCGAAACGGTCCGGTAATGCGGTCGTAAGCGTCCTGTTCGCTCAGTTTCTGGTCGAGAAGCGGTTTCAGGCCGTCTTCCCAGGCTTTGTCGAACGTGGGCGCCATG
Source organism: Rhodomicrobiaceae bacterium (assembly GCA_965247345.1). GTDB lineage: Bacteria > Pseudomonadota > Alphaproteobacteria > Rhizobiales > Rhodomicrobiaceae > Rhodomicrobium. The sequence continues at coordinate 41,653 of CBDFGZ010000021.1, forward strand.
GCGAATGAAGTCATGAACAGCGCCAGGCTGATCAGAATTATGTTTGCAGGGGTGGACGGCAAACCAAGACCAGCGCGCAGGAACGACAGCGCAATGATAAATCGGGTAAAGCATGTGGTCATCACCAGAATACCCGGTGCAAGCGATAGGACCGTGACCGCGAGCGCGACCTGAATAATGCGGCCTGCTGTCGGCGTATCGCCATTGGGAAGGAGACCCTGAATGCCTTGCGCGCCAGAAACCTGAGCCATGGCCGCGTCACCGCCAATGAGAAACGCAACCGATGCGCACGCAAAAACGATTGGCTTGCATAACACTAAGCCGCGTTTATCCCTGAGGGTACGACTGGGAACAGGTCCTGCAGGGGTGACACCGGCCCCTTCGAGAGATGGCCAAGGCCGCTCCTCACGATCAGGAACCCCCTCGTGGCAAGAGGCGCGCGCGAGGTTGAGACCTATTAAATATTTCGTCACGAAGACTCCTATTCAACGATAAACGCACTGAAGAGAACATCGCGAACTTTGCCCGCGCTTAGCACGCGTGCGCGTTCCTTCAAATCTTCCTTGAGAAAAGCGAACCCGGTGGGACCATCGATCTGAGCAAGCGTAAGTGTCTTTAGATATGTCACAAAATCGTCGGCAAGTCTGGCCGCAAGCGCGTTTACGTCCGGTACGTCCGCATCGACCAGGACCACGGACTCGATACGAATATAAGCCTGTTCCGGCGGTGCCAGGTTTGTGAGTACGGGGCTTAAAGCTTTCAGACGCGTGGTCTCCAAGCCCGTTTCCCCTTTTGGCGAAGAATGTGCCGCCAGAGGCCGGCTCGAAAATTCGGTCAATTCCACAAACCAGCCCACGCCAAGCCCAATACAACGCCGACAAAACGGTGACCACCAGAAAGCCCGGAATTAAACCGCCGGAAGAATTCTTCGTCTCTGTTGCCATGGGCGACCTCAAAAGGGGCTCAGATTATCGAAAAGCCGATGACCCCAGCCGGGTTGCTGGACTTCGGTGACGCGGCCGCGTCCACCGTATGAAATGCGTGCTTCGGCAATGCGCTCATAGGAAATGCTGTTCTCGGTTGAGATGTCGCGCGGGCGAATGATGCCGGCAACGCCCAGGTCGCGAACCTCGGAGTTGACACGCACCTCCTGCTTGCCGCTGATCAACAGATTTCCGTTGGGCAACACGTCCGTCACCACAGCCGCAACGAGAAGGTCGATGCTCTCGGAACGAGAAATGGCTCCCTCTCCTTTGGAAGAGGTGTTCGAGGACATGGACGGGTTCAACTCACCATCGCCCTTGGCTTGCAAGTGCTTATTCACGTTCGCGGTGTTCAGCGAATAATTCAGTTTCAGATCGAGATCGCGTGACGAGTTCCGCTTGCTGTTGGTGGAATTGTCGAGCGAAGCACGATCCTTGATCGAGATCTTCACCGTGACGATGTCACCGACTTTAGCCGCGCGCGGATCGCGAAACAGGTCTCCCGCGCCATCACGCCAGAACGACGTTCCAACCGCCTGGGTCGGTTTCGGCGCGGGCACGGTGGCAGACTCAATCCTTGAGGGTGCAAGTCCGGAGCCGATCGGGGTCAATTGCGGTTCGCGGGCGAAGTCCTGGATGGCGGATGTGCATCCGCCAAGCGCCATGGTCGCAAAAGCCATAAGGCCGTTTCGAACATGCTTCATGGACTTTGGCTCTTGCGTCTCGGTGTTTTCCGCACCCGAAGCAGCCACCGGTAAAACGGGGGTGGCTTGCTCGGTGCGTTTCTGCGCGGCGCCAACAAGAATCCCGATCAACCGCGCCGCTTTTTCAGCGTCCATCTGATCCAGCAAGGCGCTCGCTCGCCGTTCATTCAGTTTCATCAGAACGGCTGCGGCGGCTTCCTCGTCCAAAGCCGCGAGTTGCGCTGCACCAACTTCCGGCTTCACCCGGCTATAGAGACGCACGATACTGTCCTCGGCCTTGCGTATGAAGGCGTCACGCCGGGCAAGCCAGGTTTCGAATTCGGCGCGCTTGTCTTCAAGTTTTCGCACCCGGCTTCTTAGGCCTTCCTCAAGGCGCGCCATCTCCGCTTTCTGCGCCGCAAAACGGGCGTCAGCGGCCGCGTCCGCGATGTTTTCACAGAACTTTTGCGACACCGCCGAAGCTGCAAGCGACGGCGGCGAGACTGCCCCGGCCGGCGGTGCCGCATTTCGGCTCGAGCCATCGCGCGCGGCGAGCGTGGTGGTGGATGTGCTCGCGGGAGCGGTCGCCTGTATCGGCTGTGCGGCCGGAGCCGCGACTGCCTGTGGTTTTGCGGCACCGGCGGCAGGTGTTTTCTTCTTATTCCTGGTGCTGGGCCGTTCGACGACGCGTTCGCTTGTCGGAGTCCAGGTGAGCGGCGCTGCGTCCTGCGCTATCGCCCAAGGAGCAAAGGCCGCCGCGACCGTCGTGAAGCCAAAGACAAAGGAGAGAAACTGCAAGCCACGTGTCATTGAACCACCAGGTCGGCTTGTAACGCACCTGCGGACTTGATCGCCTGCAGAATCGCGATGATGCTCTGGGGCTTGAGGCCCATCCTGTTCAACGCGTTTACCAGCGACTGAAGACTGGTGCCGTTCACAATCGCAACCGGTCCCAGGTCCTGATCCGCCGAGATCGTGGTTCGCGGGACAACCCGGGTCTCGCCCCTCGAAAACGGTAGCGGCTGAACGACCTTCGGCGCTTCAGTCACCCGAACCGTCAGACTGCCATGAGCGACAGCAACCGTGGAAATCTGCACATCGCGCCCGATGACGATGGTGCCTGTCCGCTCATCGATGACGACGCGCGCAGGCGCGTCCGGCTCCACGAGAAGTTCCCCGATTTCGGCCATATACCGTGCGGCACTGATCGGCGGCGGCTTGACAAGTGAAATCGAACGAAGGTCATTGGCGCGGGCACCCTTGCCGTCGTAACGCTGGATCGTGAAGGCGTTGATGGCATCGGCCACGCGAACCGCAGTCCCGAAGTCTGGATTGAGTAGGTCGATGGTGAAGGATTTCTGCTCGCGAAAATCTCCCGGAGCATCGCGTTCCACCAGCGCGCCGTTTGCGATTCGCCCCGTGGTCGGCACGCCCTGAATGAGGCTTTCAGCGCGGCCAGCCGATGAAAAGCCCGATATCGCAACAGGCCCCTGCGCCACAGCATAGGTGGCATTGTCCGCGCCTGAAAGCGGTGTCAAAATCAGGGACCCGCCCGCAAGAGACGTCGCATCGCCGAGGGATGACACGGTCACATCGATGCGTCCGCCTCGTCCTGCAAACGCCGGTAACTCCGCCGTCACGATGACCGCCGCGACGTTTTTCGTGCGCGCGTTGCCATTTCGCACGTTCACACCCATGCGATCGAGCATCGACTGCATGGATTGCGCGGTGAAGGGGCTGTTCCGCAGACTATCGCCGGTTCCATTGAGGCCGATGACCAGCCCGTAACCCACCAGTTGATTTGGACGGACGCCGCGAATAGCGGTGATATCCTTGATCCGGGTCGCCGCGTCAGCCGGGGACATGAACGCCGCAGGAACAGCAATCAAAGCGGTCAGCGCAAGGATCGTGGCGCGCTTCATCGCACATCAACGCTAAGGCTGCCGTCGGGCTGAATGACGCCCCTGAGGATCGCACCGCTTTCCGGGTTGCGAGCGGTGATAATCTCGCCGACGCTCCCGGACTCGATTGCCACTGCGGTGCTCGTTATAATGAGTGAGCCGACCGTACCGATCACCGGAACCGGCTTACCCTGGCGAACCGTGTATGGCTCACGAATGGCCGCAGTCGGAATGGGCTGGCCGGAGAGGATGGTTCGCTTCGCCATCTTCCCGATCAGTTGCTCGCGCTGTGTTGCGAACGACGGGCCGACGTGAAAAGTCCTACCGTCGACGCTTGACAGCATGGGCGCGGTGATCACATCTCCGGGGTAGGCTGTAGACCGAAGCACGGGAAGCGGATCGGGCCATGCACTTTGACTGCTTGCGAACAAGATCGTAGCAACAGCTAACAATCGCATGGTCTACCGCATGGATTTCGTTGTGGTGGCGAACATATCGTCCGCCGCCTGGATGACTTTAGAGTTCATTTCGTAAGATCGTTGCGCCGTGATCAGTGCCGTGATCTCCTTCACGGGATCGACGTTCGAGCTTTCGAGATACCCCTGGTTGAGGGTTGCGACACCGGTGCTGCCCGGCACCTGTACCTGCGCGGCTCCCGCTGCGGGCGTTTCGCGGAAAAGGTTATTGCCGAGCGCTTCAAGGCCGGCCTCGTTCGTGAAGTTTGCGAGCGTGAGTTGCCCGATCTGTTGCAATGTCCCCGTCCCCGTGTCGGCGAAGACCTCGCCCGTCTCGTTGACCTGCACCGAACTTGCGTTCTGGGGAATGGTGATCGCTGGGGCGACGTGATAGCCGTCAAGGGTCACGATCTGGCCTGCGGCATTCTTGCTGAACGCGCCGTCACGGGTATAAAGCGTCTCGCCGTTCGCCCCGGTCACCTGAAACCATCCGCGCCCGTTCAGCGCAAGATCGAGCCGGTTTCCCGTTTTCGTCAGCGCTCCCTGCGTATGTAGATTGCGGATGGCCACGGCGCGGACGCCCAAACCGAGTTGCGAACTCTCGGGTATGGCCTCCTGTCCGCCGCGATTTGGGGTACCCGCAACTCGTTCCGCCTGATACAGCAGGTCCGTGAACTCAGCCTTGCCCCCCTTGAACCCGGTGGTGTTGATGTTCGCGATATTGTTCGCGATAACCTCAACATTCAGTTGTTGGGCCGTCATGCCGGTCGCTGCAATCGCCAAGGCGCGCATATTTTTTCTCCTCTAAATAGCCATGTGCGAAAGTTCGAGATAGGCTGATACCGCCTTGTCACGGATAGCTATGGCGGTCTGGAGCGACCGTTCCGCCTCCATGACCGACTCGACAACGGCCTGTGTCGTCGCCTGCCCGGTCAGGCCGGACACGGAGGTCTTTTCCGCCGTCCGCACCGCCTGCGCGGTGTCGGATGCCAGGCTTGCCAGCATCTCGGAGAAATTCGCCCCAAGGGCAGCGCCCGCGCTTGCCCCAGGTGACGACGCGGCGGCAGCTTGTGACGCCTTGAAAACCGACATGGAGATCGGATCGATAGCCATCAGGTTGTCCTCAGGAGATCGATGGTCATGGATGTCAGCTCGCGCGCCTGCCGGATCACCTGAATGTTGGCATCGTAGGTTCGGCTGGCTTCACGAATATCGGCCATTTCCACGAGAAGGTTGACATTGGGAAGCTTCACGTTGCCCGAAGCATCGGCGGCTGGATGTCCAGGATGTCGCTCGACCCGGAACGGCGAATTGTCCCGGCCGATTTCGGAGACTGTGACGAGGTCCGAACCCGTGGCTTCATCCAGAGCCGAATCAAAACTGATGGTCTTTCGCGCGTAAGGCGCGCTTCCTGGCGTCTTTCCGGTGGACTCGGCATTTGCCAAATTCTCGGAAGCAACGCGCAGCCGCGTCGACTGCGCCTGAAGGCCTGATGACGCGATTCTGAAGCTTTGCTGAAGTGCGTCCACGGCTTATCCTTTCGCGCTTGCAAGGGTCAAACGATGGAACGCCTTCTGAACCCCGGCATTCAGCGCAAATGCTCCGCGCACATCGTTCGCTTTCAGCATCTCCTGCTCCAGGTTGACCGTGTTTCCCGAGTGCGACCCGTCCTGGCCAGCCTCGGTTTCGTCGCCGGCTGGGTGAAAGGCTTGCGGCCTAGACCCATGAAAATGCGCTTGATGTGTCAATGACGAGGTTAGCGCCGTCGCCTGAAGCGCACGTTCGAATGGAGCCACGTCGGCGGCCTGATACGATGGGGTGTTGGCGTTAGCTACATTGCGGGCAATTGCGGCCTGGCGATCCGCGAGCCACGATGCCTTTTGCGATGCCAACTGGAAGATTGATCCGGAGTCCATGATATGGGGTCGCCTCGGTATGCTCAAATTTGACTTACCTACAGACTAAGCCCGAGTCATCTTGCCTCAACCTTGCGGCGCGATCCGGGTCTGCGTTTCCTCAGCGCACGACCGACGCGACGCCGCTTCGCGCTGGGATCTGGGCGTGTTTCAGCGCGGTTGCGAGGCGTTCTGTGAGATCAGTCTGCTCTGTGACAGCATCGCCATCGACTTCGATTCTGCCGATGTCGACACCGGCTTCGCGGTCCCCCAACCGCAAACGGAACGACACCGAAATGCCGCGCGCGCGAAACCGCATGGTCAAAACGACGAAAGGTTTGGTCTCCCATGCGATTGCAGCTTCTGCCGTCTCAGCCAGCGTCAAGGTCGATGGCTTGAAAAAAAGTTCGGTGGACGATTGCACGATGGTGCGAAGATTAGCGATCTGCCCGGTGCGAATGAAAGACAGGAAGTCTTCCACATCGATGAGGCGAAGATCGGATGCCACATGACGGAGGCTTTCGCCAAGAAGCCGTTCCATTTGCGCGATTTGATGAGACGTTGGCAGGATCATGGTTTTCATATCAGGATCGAGGGAGGGGTTTGGACCGTGAACTGAGGAAAATGATAATCTCAGCCACTGCTTTGTAAAATTCAGGCGGAATCGTTTGCCCGACTTCCACACCATCGTGCAGTGACCTTGCGAGACGCTGATCTTCGAAAATCGTGATCCCCTGCGCCTCAGCGACGTCCCTGATTTTTAACGCGATCAGGTCTTTACCTTTCGCGAGCACAACCGGCGCGCCGCCTTCCTGCCGGACGTAGCGAAGCGCGACCGCGTAATGGGTGGGATTGACGACCACCAGCGTGGCGCGAGGGACATTTGCCATCATCCGCTTTCGGATTCGCGCCCGCGCCGCGCTTCGCAGACGATTTTTGAGAGCGACATCGCCTTCGCTCTCTTTTGCTTCATTTTTGATTTCCTGCTTCGACATTCTAAGATCCCGCTGCCACTTCCGCCGCGACCAGACCACGTCGACGCCGGCCAGGAGGGCAATCGCGGCAGCGGTAAAAAGAGCAAGGCTGACAATCAGCCGTTGAACCGCGTGCGGCAAAGCTGATGGTTCGAGAAATACGGCACCAGACAACCGGCCAGCGGAGCCGCGAAGGACGATATACGCGGCTCCAGTGACGGCTCCGATCTTGATGACACCCTTGAAGAGTTCGAATGCGCCTTGCCATCCAAGGATCCGCTTCAGCCCGGATCCGGGTGAAATCCGCGTTTTGTCCGGTATGATACGGTCCCAGACAAGGCGAGGCTGCCCCTGCACAAACGAAGCAACCACACCAGCCCCGAACAACATCGCCGTGATGCCCAACACGACCGATCCTCCGGACACCAACGCCTGACTGAGAACGCGAATCGCATCGGGAGCATTTTCCAGCGGAAAGTCTTCCGGACGCGAGAGAAATGGAACGAGTGTGCGACTGAAAGCGTCAGCCATGGCTGGGGCTAGAAAGGCGATAGCGGCCGCAATCGCAACGAGGGACACGGCATAGGCCGGCTCCCGGGACGTGGGCGTCTGTCCCTTGTCGAGAGCATCCCGTATGCGCTTTTCCGTCGCGTCTTCGGTCTTGCTGTCCTTATCGGTCTCGTCCGCCATCGCAAGGTTCGCTACACGTTCGACCGGGAGTCGCGTGTCATCACTTCTGTCAGCGAGATGCCGAAACGGGACCCGTTTTCATCAAGAACAACGACCTCTCCACGTGCGACGACCTGCCCGTTCACCACCACATCCACCGGCTCACCCACACGGCGGTCGAGCGGGATGATCGCCCCGCGGCCTAGACGGACGAGTTGCGCCACCGGCATCACGGCAGAACCAAGCACGGCCTTGATGGTGACAGGGATCCGCATGATCATTCCCAGATTGTCGGCAGGCTTACCCGACTGCCCGGACGACCGCGCCGACGTATCGTTGCCGCCTGTCTGGTTGGCTCCCGGTAGAAACACTGCATCATCCACAGACGGAAGGTCGGACGCATCGCCAGATGGAGGCGTGAAGATCGGTTTCATTGTCATGCCTTTCGTGCGGCTGCTTTTCCGGAAGCCTCGCCTGCCCCGGTTTCGCCGCTTGTTTCCCGTTCGAGTTCATCGATGGTTGGTCGCTCATATGCGGAAATCACCTTGCGGCCGTGTTCAAGAGCGACCTGCGGCATGGCACCGTTCATGAACGCCAGCAGCGTTTGCTTGGCGATGACGTACAAACGGACTTTTTTCTCGCGCACGATCTTCAGTTTCGTCGCGATGGGAGACACGACAGCATAGGAAAAGAAAATGCCTGCGAACGTACCCACAAGCGCCGATCCAATGAGCGCGCCAAGAACCTCGGGCGGCTGATCCAGCGCGCCCATCGCCTTTATGACCCCAAGCACCGCCGCGACGATCCCGAGAGCCGGCAGGCCGTCCGACACGGCCACGAGAGAGTGATACGCTTTCAGTTTGTCGGCCCGCACAGTCTGGATTTCTTCATCCATCAGCGCTTCGATTTCGTGGGTTCTGGCGTTGCCGATGATGGTGAGACGGCAGTAATCGCAAATGAAGGTGGTCAGGTCCTTATTTGCCGCGACCCTCGGGAACTTTTGAAAAATCGTGGATTCATCCGGCCTGTCGATATGCACCTCAACCTCGTTACGAGGCTTGGACCGCAGCTCGCGCATGAGGCTATACAGCAGGCCCAGCACCTCAAGATGATCCCGCGTGGTTGGGACTGAGTTCTTGAATGCCTCGCCGATGCCCTTGCCTGCGTCCTTGATCACCTTCATGGGATTGGCCACGATGAATGTGCCCAACGCCGCGCCGCAGATGATGATGTATTCGAACGGCTGCCAGATGACGATGATGTGTCCGCCCATGGCCGCAAATCCGCCGAGCATGCAAACCAGGGTAACGACAAGGCCGATGATTATGGTCATGGAGGAGCCCTCGCGAACGTGCTCCATGGCTAAAGCACCGGGCTTACGCGTGGCTGTTCACAGGCTTGAACGCAGTTATGACCGAACAAGAAAAGCGACCACAATTTCGAACGAGTTGACTTACTCCGTTATCAAAGCAAGCCCACCCCGGATCACGGCCGCGTTGAGGTAGCCTGTCGAGCCGTTAAAGTTAAAGCTTGCACCAGCGCTTCACGATCTCGGTGAAGATCGCGTCAGCCTGCTCTATTTTATCCACGAAGCAATACTCATCCGTCTGATGCGCCAAATCCGGTTCGCCTGGACCCAGGATGACGGTCGGTGGGTTGCCCATCGCGGGTTTTAGGGCGGCTGCGTCCGTAAAATAAGCCGCACCGGAAATAGCGGTGTCGTGACCGGTCACACCCTGTGTGATCGCGGCAGTCTCCTGAATAAACGGATCGGAAGGATCGGTCCAGACCGGGCTGTGAGTGCTGCGAAGCGCGAAGGTGATTTCGCCGTTGGTTGCCTTATCGAGATCGCGGATCAGAGCCTCACGGTCCACACCGGGAACAAGCCTGATGTCGATCCCGATTTTGGCCTCGTCGGGCACAGAGTTCACGTTCAGACCGCCCCGCAACGTGCCCACGTTCAGGGTGCATTGTCCGAGCACCGGATGCGAATAGCGCGAAAAGTCGAAAGCTTCCAGGGCGAGCACGGCTCTCGCGGCTTTATAAACTGCGTTCACCCCTTTGTGTGGCATCGAACCGTGAGCCGTCACACCGGTTGCAACGGCTTCCAGCCAAGCGACGCCTTTATGGCCCGCTAAGACCTGATTTGAGGTCGGCTCCGCGATCACCATGGCACCGGCCTTTGGCAAAACCCCTTGCGCCGCAATGAAGTTTGCGCCGCCGCATCCAAGCTCCTCGTCGGCGGTTATGACGAGAACCACACCCGCCGTCGATGCAAGCTTAGGCGCGAGCCGAACGGCTGTCGCCACGAATGCGGCCACGCCGCCTTTCATGTCCGTGCTGCCACGACCAAAAAGTTTTCCGTCCTTGAGTTCAGCCGCGAAGGGATCGACGCTCCAGTCCGCCGCCCCCAGAGGCACAACATCCGTATGCCCCGAGAAACAGATGGGCAAAGCGCTGGTCGACCCGCCGATGCGCGCGATCAGGTTCTCGCGGTTTTCGCCGATGGACACGAAATCCGTCGAGAACCCTGCGTTTTCCAGTATGGCGCCCAGGAAGCGCGCGCATGGTGCTTCATCGCCAGGCGGGTTGATGGTGCGGAACCGGATCAGATCGCGTGCCAGTTCAACGGCGTTCATCGGGCGCATCTCCGTTTATCAGTTGATGGCGGCGTTGCGAAGTTCTGCAAATGCCTCCGCAAGTTTCAAGTGTCGAAACCAGCGCCGAGCATACAGGCTTTTGACTTCAGGCCACCGTTCTTTTCGCGCACGGGAATCGTAAAAAACGCTCGACGTACCAACTCGCGATCTTTGTAGCTCGTCTTTGGAATGGTTTCGGTCGTGTTTTACACGGTCGCCACCATGGTTTCAAAGCCGTTCGACTCGTCCATGGCGACGACCTAGGACTGCGCTCTGAACATCGATACAGTCGGGGACGAAGCGGCTGCGCGGTGGCGACAGCAACGGTTGCTGCCGAAACACGCATTCGGAAGTTACAAGGATGAGGCAGGACCTGGAGTCAAACTCGGCGGCGGCAGATAGAACCCGGTGCCGTCCGCATTAGGATACATCGTTCGAGATGGCGCTCGTTCGCTACTCTGGTTCATACAATGATGCCTAAGTCCCTCGTTCTCTTGCAGAGTGTTACGCAGCAAAAATGAGGCCAAGGAGAGCTCCGCGATGAGGCACGTGTCACGAGCACTGACTTTGGGTCGAGTTTCGTTGAGTAAAAGCGATAAGTCCTTATAAAAACTACTTAGTGCAGTCAGTTCCCACGAACTCACGTTCATGGTCAGTTTGCCAGTCGCCGATTCGATGTCCGATATAAACTCATGCTTTGCTATCACGAACTGACCCTTTCACTTCAATTCAAGGCGTGAGACTACCCGTATCCTGGAGAAAGAGTTAACAAAAAACAGGGCTGATTGCACGACTCGAAACTGTCTGTGGCTTCCAAATCACTGGGCAAGATGCATTGAATATTGCATTAAGAATTCATCATGCGGGTTTAGTCACCTCCCGCGATCAGATCGGTTACCAACTGTATTCAAAATATCATTCTGTATTTTCCTGCCTTTTGAGGAAGTTCAGCACACACATCTCTGCAACCACCACCACGTTGACCGGTTCGAAGCCCTGCTTAACCGTTGCGTCGAGCAACAGCGCGAGTTTATCGGAAAATGCATGCAAGTCCTGAGATTCTTCAGGTGCTTTGGTTGCCGCAAATTTATCTATGGCGGTCATTATTTCTTTCACGAACGCAGTTTCGCTTTGCATTTATGTTCTCCCAAGCTTTAGACGTCTCTGCTAAATCCTACGAATGAAGATGAAAAAAGTTTCAATAAAAAGGAATAATTCATTATACAATTGAGCGGAGCTGGGGCTTATCTTAAACAAACGCAAGCTTATCGGAAGAGTTACCCGCGTTTACTTTCAGACCGCGTCTGATCTCACTCTCGTTAAATTCGTGCGGTGAAACGGATGGACGCGCCGTTTACATAGGATCGGGAACGAGGTTTGCCGACGTCTGGACCACTTGTGACGCACGACCGCCTGCGCTATGCACTTCGTGTTCAGAACGCGCGGAAGTGGACAATGGAGGGACTTGGTGCGATATATCATTTTCTAAATCAGCGTTTGATGAGAGTTAATGATCAACAGAACGCTGCTGTATGGTCACAGGCTGACAAGGAATTGATAACTATACAATTTAATTTAAGGGGTTGTTGTCAGAGAATGCAATGGTCGATTGCCCGGCTCGAGCGGGGAGGGTACCCCCCTGCCAGGCGGTAATAGCGGCTTAAAACAAGCCGCCCGATAACAGGTTGTCGATTGGACTTGCGTCGTCGTCATATGAGAAGAGATGGGCTGGGGAACAGCAGGCGTGGCATCCGCATGAAGGCCGATAAACACTGCTAACCCGTTTCCATCGAATCGACGCTGCCGAACGCACATATTTTCGAGAATGAATACGGTGGCGTCGGGTACGGCGGAACGTTCGGTCGCAGTCTCCGTAACAACTCATGACGATCGCGGATTGAGACATGGCAACGACTTTAGCATCGCTGACGGGACCTGCGCATGCACTGCCCGAGATCAGGCAGGCCGCTAGGAGGCTGATGAATGCGAGTACTGACTTCTTCATGATCGACCTCATTCTTTACAATACACGGATTGAAGACTGCACCCCCAATAGCATCAAGCGCTTAAACGGGCATTAAACCATGAAAGGTGGGCAAGCCCGGACATGGGGTCCCGAATCCCGATTTTCCGCGTCGCCGGCCTTACGCAAACGCTCGCTGTTTACATGTCGTTGAACTTCGCAAGCCAGAACAGCGAACACATCGGGCGAGAAAACATCCGATATGGCACGGCAAATGACGGTATTACTTCTTCGGAAACAGAAGCGATGCACCGCCTCCAACGGCTGCGGCAAGCAACACAGCAAAAAGACCGTAGAACCATGGATCGGACAAGGAGGTCGACGATAAAAATCTCTCGATCCCGGCCTTTTCAAGCCGCACGTGTGAGACGGTGGAGCTGACGATCCGCCCATCCTCGATGAGAAATATCTTTATGGCATAGAGTCCGGCACCGCCCGCAGGAGGAATGAAGACCTTGGCTCGAAATAAACTGCGGCCAAGAAACTCAATCGCTCCCGGCTGTTCTTTGTATAATGCGCTCTTGCGCTTCGACTGAACAAGAGCGTCTAGAAAACCTTCCTTGTTTTCGGCCCGTTCCGCGTCGCTCTCGACCACGAAATTAAGAACGTCCATCCCCAGTTCATATTGCGAACGTTCGGTGCGATCCGCCATGTCGGCGACAGCACGCGTGCCGATGCACGCGTAAAAGCTCGGAACCGCATCGAAAATGCGGCTTCGATTGTTTATCCAGATACCCCCGATGTGCTCTTTCTTCCACACCGTCACCGACTTCGCAGGTCCGCGCACACTGACCGCCACATCGAAAGATCTGCCGTTAAGCCGACTGCGGTCCACGGCTCCGAACACCACAACGCTGGACCCGTCGAAATCGGGCTTGATGGTGAAATAATTTTCCGAGGCGTCGCCCTCGATAATAGGCGCTACTTGCGCATCGGCCCGGTCCGCTAGGGCCGCACACAAGCAGCCAGCCACGACCAATCGAAACGCCCACGCCAGCCTTGCCATACACATCACGACGCTACCGTTGCCGTTACGCTGAAGGCATCGCGCGGACTTGCCAGCAGGTCCACGCTCAGGCGCACGCCGACGCTCAGGACAAGAAGCGCCAGCAGAAGACGCAGTTCCTCGGCGCGAAGCCGCTGGCTGGCCAAACCGCCGAAATGCACTCCAATCACCCCCCCGGTCATCAACAACAAGGCCAGAAAAATATCCACCGTCTGGTTGAATGCGGCGTGAAAAATCGTCGCGATCGCGCTCACGAAGATGACCTGAAACAGCGAGGTGCCAATGGCGAGGTTCGTTGGCACGCGAAGCAGATAGATCAGGGCCGGGACCATGACGAAGCCGCCGCCCACGCCCATAATTCCGGACAGAAGGCCAACGATGCCCCCCAGAAATGCAGGAGGCAGGACGCTGATATACAGTTTCGACGTCTTGAAGCGCGTCTTGAACGGCAGGCCATGAACCCAGTTATGTTGTGAAGACCGCCGTGCTGACGGGGATCGCCCCTGTCGCTGCTTTCGCACGGCGCGCGCGCTTTCCACCAGCATCAGGGTTCCGACCGTACTCATGAGCACCACGTAAAGCAGTGAAACGAAAAGATCGACCTGTCCCGTCTGACGCAACGTCTTGATGATCTGCACGCCGGTGAAAGCGCCAATCACGCCCCCGGCCAGCAAAACGCAGCCAAGCTTGAGGTCCACGTTACGTCGTCTGTATTGTTCTATTGTACCAGTGATGGACGTGGCGACCAAAGGGTTGGCGGACGTGGCGACCGCGACCGCAGGCGGAATGCCCATGAAGATCAACACCGGAGTCATCAGAAAGCCACCGCCGACGCCGAACATTCCGGATAAAAATCCCACGGCTCCGCCAACTGCCACAATCATCAGCGCGTTGATCGGTATTTCCGCGATGGGAAGATAGATGAACATCGCTGCCTCTGGTTCGATAATGATAAACTATCGATGCCGCACCAAAGTGTCCACACGCCACACGGGAAAGCGGCCCTTCTGTGACGCGAATGGGCGTTTTCAGGACCTTGGAATGAAGCACAACCAGGCATGAGTGCCGGTGCTGGCCTGCCCGGAGACTCGCTGCATATGCGGCTTGGCACCAACGCCGGTTGTGTTGCGAATAAAGCGCAAAATGGTGGAATAGCGTTTCAAAGATTTTTACCCTCATCATTAGAGCGATAACCACTACATTTGAGAAACCGTCCATCACGGCGTTTTTCGCATACATCAGACAACGGTACTTCCATGAAAGCTCCTCAACCTTCCACCGGACAGGCAAAGTTTCTGTCCGGCTCCACCATGCGGCATATCGTTGTGATGACGGCGTCTGCGTCGGCTGGATTGTTCGCAATTTTTGCTGCTGACTTCATCAATATTTTTTATCTCAATCAGTTGGGTCAAGTGGAAGTTGCGGCGGCCGCAGGCTATGCGACGACGTTGTTTTTCTTTTTGATTTCGTTCGGCATCGGATTGTCCATCGCCGCCACTGCGTTGATCGCCCCGGCCCTTGGCGCAAATGACATGGCGCGCGCGAAGCGTTTGACCTGGAACGTACACATCTTCACATTTGCCGCGACACTATTTGTCGCAGCCCTGCTGTGGCCGTTTCTGGGCAGTTTCACCGCCATCCTCGGCGCAACAGGCAAAACCCAGGAACTCGCGGTAACCTATTTGCAGATCGTGGTTCCGTCGACCGCGTTTCTGACGACGGGCATGGTTTCGGCGGCTGTCCTGCGCTCGGTGGGCGATGCGCGCCGGTCCATGTGGGTGACGTTGTTTGGCGCGATAGCAACCATGATCCTCGACCCGATTTTCATCTTCGGGTTCGGACTTGGCATCGAGGGGGCTGCGATTGCATCGTCGATTGCGCGCTTTGTACTCATGATGACCGGCATCTATGGCGTCCGCAACGTGCATAACATGTTATCGCCGGACACAAGCGGCAGTTTCTGGGCCGATACACGTGCGCTGGGCGCGGTGGCCATACCTGCGGTGATCACGAACGTCGCGTCACCTTTCGCGAACGCGTATGTGACTGGTGCCATCGCTCCATTCGGGGACGAGGCGATTTCCGGGTGGACCATCGTATCTCGCCTGATCCCTGTGGCTTTTGTCGGTATATTCGCCTTGACTGGATCGGTCGCTCCGATCATCGGCCAAAATCTTGGTGCGCGAAACTTCACCCGTGTCCGCAGCGCCCTGAACAACGCGCTGCTATTCACAGCGATTTATACGTCCGTCGTCTGGCTTATTCTTGCGATCAGCTATTCCGAGGTTGCAACGCTGATGAAAGCGCAAGGCCAGGCGCGGGAACTCATGCGGTTTTTCTGCCTGTGGCTCACGCCGCTGTTCGGGTTTATGGGCGTGCTTTTCATTGCAAACGCCGGGTTCAACAATCTCGGCCGACCACAGTTCGCCGCATACCTGAACTGGGGCCGCGCAACGATTGGCACCATACCGCTCGTGATGATCGGTGCCACCTATAGCGCAAAGGGCGTGCTTCTGGCTCAAATGCTGGGCGCAATTGGATTTGGTCTTCTCGCGATCTTTCTTTGTTTTCGCTATGTGGACCGGCTTGAACGAAAGAACACGAAGGCTGAAGAGGCCGTAGCTCCAAAGATTGCGTCGCGGTGGTGGTTCTGGCCAGCATCCACACCGCGAGCTTAAGCCAGAGTAATTATCATATCCGCACGCTGGCGTGAAAGCCGATATAGATTTGTCGATTTGGGTTTGCCGACATTGTGACTTGCGTTCTCGTTGTGCGGTTGGTCAATTGAATCGTCCTTTACGGGAGCGCACATGCCATCGTTATCCGCTTCGACCCTCTTACTCGACAAAATTCCGCTGCTCTCAGGACTGTCCGCGCAAAATTTGGCTGTAGTCCGTCGTCGTCTCGTCGTTACAACCCGTGATGCTGGCACAGCAATCCTTGAGGAGGGAACGCCCGGCCAGGACCGGCTTTATATCGTCATCGAGGGGCAGGCGTCGTTGTGTAAAAAGGCGCGTTCGCCGAACACCGGCACGACCATGGATTACGAAATCGCGGTGCGTGAGCAGGGCGATGTGTTTGGCGAAATGCCGTTTCTGGACGGAAAGCCCGTTTCCGTGACCGTCATCGCCAAGACGCCGTTGACGGTCGCCATGCTCGATCTCACACCGGGCGAGAAGAATTCTCAGAGCGCGAAACTGAGGCATGTGATTATCGGTGCCCTCCAGAGAAACGCCACCAACCGCCTCCGCCAATCCCTCGACGAAAAAGCGGATCGCGTCCGTCTTGACGCCGAGGGGGAGCGTTATCGCAATGCCGTGGCCAACATCATTGTAACGGCGCTTTGTCTGCTCTCGTTCTATACCCTTGCGCTAAGGGCCATCCCGACCTTCGAGAGCTACCTTATGGTGAATTTCGCAGCCAGCCCCTTCATTATCGTATTTTTTGCAGCAATTTTTCTGCCGGTTATCAGACGGAGTAAATTCCCGCTTACATTCTTCGGGATCGGTTTTGGCAACTGGAAGCAGGGCGTTATCTTTTCGCTACAGGCATCCGCTGCCTTCATCGCGAGCGGCATCTTACTTAAATGGCTGCTCATCGAGACCGTTCCGT
Organism: Rhodomicrobiaceae bacterium; assembly: GCA_965247345.1. Taxonomy (GTDB): domain Bacteria; phylum Pseudomonadota; class Alphaproteobacteria; order Rhizobiales; family Rhodomicrobiaceae; genus Rhodomicrobium. The sequence goes on from CBDFGZ010000021.1 coordinate 58,493, forward strand.
CCTTGCGGGGCCTGTCGGTGATCAGTTTTGCGGACGTGAAGGTGGGTGGGCAGCAGGTCATGCTGTCTCCATGGTATTGGGCGGCGGTGAGCCTGTACCTCGTTCTGACCCCCGTGCAGGAGTTCATTGCGAGATGCTCCATCCAGGCGCCGCTCTACGCGTTCTTGCATGGGGATGAATGGAACAGGCGCGCACTTTCCATTGTCGTTTCCAACCTGGTCTTCTCGGCCGCCCACGCGCACATCAGCTTCCAGTTTGCCATCGCCGCTTTCGTGCCCGGCATTTTCTGGGGCTGGATTTTCGCGCGCACAAATTCCCTGCTGGCGGTGTCCCTGTCACATTTCATTATCGGTGGCGCGGGTATTTTTCTGTTCGGCATCGAGGAATTTGTGGCAAGGATCACGTAGCACGACCATCCCGGTTGTGGTCATAACGCTGTCGTATCGAAGCTTTAATCTTGTCACATGCTTAAAATAAGAAATGCATCGAAAACCTTCACTCTTCATGTTCAGCATGGCGCGCGCGTTCAGGCGCTGTCGAATGTGTCATTGGAGGTCGCAAGCGGCCAGGCCCTCGTGCTGGCCGGGCAGTCGGGTGCCGGAAAAAGCTCGCTTCTGCGGATGATCTACGGAAATTATGCAAGCGGGGCCGGTATGATCGCCATCCGTCACTGCAACGAGTGGGTGGACATGGGCGACGCTTCAGCACGACTCGTCCGGGAGATGCGACGCGTCACCATCGGGTATATCAGCCAGTTCCTGCGCGTCATCCCCCGTGTTCCCACCATCGATATCGTCGCCGAACCGCTTGCCGTCCGCGGCGAAAGCAAATCGAGGGCCAGGGATCGCGCGGCGGAATTATTGACCAGGTTGCGCATCCGTGAAGAGCTGTGGCAACTTTCACCGGTTACATTTTCTGGCGGCGAGCAGCAGCGTGTCAATGTGGCGCGTGGTTTTTGCGCCGGTTTTCCGCTCATGTTGCTGGACGAACCCACGGCTTCACTCGATGCTGAAAATCGGGAGACCGTCATCGAACTGATCGAGGAAGCGCGCTGCAATCAAACGGCGATCGTTGGGATTTTTCACGATACCGCCGTTGGCGAGCGGATCGCGACGCAGACCTTTACCATGCCGGACCGAGCAGCGGAGCAAGACAACCTGTTTCGCGGCCCCTCGAATCAGATGGCGAAATAAGGTAAGCAGAAATTTTAACGGGAAAATCTTAGCGGTGACAATGACGGGAATTGAATACATCTTTACCAACGCTCAGGTCGTAACCGCTGATCGGACGTTTATAGGCAACGTCGTGGTCCGTGACGAGGTTATGGTCGCGGTGGACGAAGGGCGGTCGGCGGTTCGCGACGCCATCGACTGCGACGGCGATCTCCTGATCCCGGGCCTGATCGAACTGCACACCGACAACGTCGAGCGGCATATCCAGCCACGGCCAGGAGCGTTCTGGCCTCTCGACGCGGCTATCGTCGCTGATGACCGGGAGTTGGTCGGTTGCGGTATAACCACGGTTCTGAACGCGTTGTGTGTCGGCGAGGTACACTCCCGGACGGTTCGCGCGCACGGGCTTCTCCGGGATATCACGGACGCGCTCAGTGAGCAGATCAAGCGCGGTCGGTTGAAGGCTGACCACTATGTACACTGGCGCTGCGAAATTAGCTATCAGGCTCTGCCGGAAATTCTTGCTCCGCTGATGGAGCATCCGCGTCTGAAGCTAATGTCTATTATGGACCACACGCCAGGTCAGCGTCAGTTCGTCGATATCGCGCGTTATGCCGAATACTATCAGGGCAAGTTCAACATGTCGGATGCGGAGTTGTCGGACTTCATCCAGACGCGCACGGAAAGTTCGGCGAAGTTCGCGGCATCAAACAGGCGTTACGTGGTCGAAGCCGCCAAGGCGCGCGACGTTCCGCTGGCCAGCCACGACGATGCCACCCTCGATCATGTGCGCGAAGCCATCGACGACGGGGTTGCGGTCGCCGAATTTCCTACAACCATCGAGTCGGCACGCGCGTCCCACGCGGGTGGCCTGCAAGTGCTCATGGGTGCACCGAATATCGTGCGGGGCAAATCGCATTCGGGGAACGTGTCGGCGACCGAGCTGGCACGGCTCGGATATCTCGACATCATTTCCAGCGATTATGTGCCATCGTCACTGTTGTGGAGCGCGTTGAAGGTTCATCATGAGGTCGGGCTGGCGCTTCACGACGCCATAGCGACCGTCACGCGAAATCCGGCGCGCGCCATGGGCTTTCACGACCGGGGCGAAATCAAGCCCGGCTTGCGCGCCGATCTGGTGCGCGTCCGCGACACGGGCGGCGTTCCTATCATCGAAGAGGTTTGGTCCCGAGGTCAGCGTGTGGCATGACGCACGCGGGCGCACATCCTGGTGTTTTGATCCTCGTTGTGGGGCCGTCAGGGTCCGGAAAAGACACGCTCATCAATCAGGCGCGCCAAAGACTACACGGCGACCCGGCGTTTTGTTTTCCGCGGCGCATCATCACGCGACATACGACGCTTGGTGAAGACCACGAGTGCATCTCGGAGACCGAGTTTCTGGCGCGGGCGGAATGCGGGGGTTTTTTGCTGAACTGGTCTGCCCACGGACTCTCGTATGGCATCCCGGGTGAGATCGTTTCCGAGTTGGAAGCAGGACGACATGTGATCGTAAACGTATCGCGGGCAGTGGTTGGTCTTGCGCGGCAAAAATGGGCGAGGACCGAAGTAATCCATATCTACGCGGCGCCTGAGGTTCTGCGCGAACGGCTGTGCGCACGCGGGCGTGAATCGCTGTTCGAGATCGACAGCCGCGTTATGCGGGCAACCGATACGAGCTACGCCGTGACAGGCCCCTGCGCCGCCGTCGACAATGGCGGCTCCATCGAGACGGCCACCGGCGCATTCATGGAGTTGATCCGCACGTTCTCAGCCACGCCCTGACCGGCTTCGGTTTTTCTCGGCGTGCGGCGCGTCGATGCCAGACAGGCTAAACGTGGTCGCGTCAACGAGACAGGCTTTTGCTGACCCCGTGGGTGGTTTTTTCCCAGTAGAACGGCGAATGGATAAGTTGCCAGACCGCGCGATAGGCGGCTGCTGACACGAACAGCCAATAGACCGGAATAAACACAAGATGCAGCCACAGGCCACGGTCCCGCGTGCCGCGAAGACTGAACGCCCCGAGCATGATATTGGCCACATACCCGCCGAGAAAAATCGCAAACGCGATGCCCTGGATCAACGCGTCGATGTTGGTCTCCGTCTTGAACAGGCTTCCCGCCAGAAGTTCATGGGTGAGGATGACGTAAAAAATCGGGTGAGCCAGCGAAGACAGAATGATGCCCGCAAAGTAGGCCTGGAACGCAAGAAATCCGAAAAAACCCATCTCGCGCAGAGTTGCGGTCGGCGATCGCATGTGAACACCGAAGGTTTGCATCCAGCCCTTGAGCCAGCGGGTTCGCTGTTTAACCCATGGTCCGGCCTGACAGCAGGCTTCTTCGTAAGTCGTCGAGTCGAGGGTTGCGATGCGATATCCCGCCCGGTAGAGCCGCATGCCGAGGTCCGCGTCTTCGGTGACATTGAACGGGTCCCAGGCCCCGAGCTTGCGCAAGGTATCGATGCGAAAATGCGGCATTCGGTAGCAAGAGCACCAAGCTAAGTGTAGAGTGATTTGCAGTTTTTCGCCATGGTAAGCCATGGCAGATACACATGTTTTTCGCGCATCGCGCACAGAAGCCTATGAGCACACGATCTCCGGGCTTCTAACGAAGCGACGCGAGATGTTAACCGAAGCGGAACGTTGCCGCGACCGCCTTGCGGAAATCAGAAACGACATTCAAGCCTTAGACCGGACACTCGCAACTCTAGGCCACTCCGGCGACTTAGAAGGCATGATGCCGCGACAGAAGCGGCAAGTGATCTTCGGGCGCGGGGAATTGGTTCGGGCCATCCTGGACGAACTACGGGGCGCTGATAGGCCCTTGCGTTCACGGGAGATCGCCCACGCCCTCATTGCCTTACAAGGCAATGATCCAAGGGATCAAAGGTACATTGCCGATCTCACTCGAAGGGTTGGAAAGGCTCTGCGACCTCTCCGAGATAAAGGCGCGATTAAATCGGTTCACGACGTGCAGGGAGGAATTATGTGGTCCGCTAATCGCTGAAAAACGGCAAGCGGTCGCGGCGCTGCTAATTCATGTGCTTGCAGAACGGCAGCGGTGCGGCATTCTTGAACGCCCGCACCAGTGAAGTGGGGTAAGAATTTGGAAGGCGGCACGAGACCTTTAGGCGGCGTCTTCCGCTCGCCATAGCTTCGAAGCCAAATCCGCATAACTCTCGCTTACGCCAAGTTCGATGATGTCCTCAGGAAGCTCATAATGAGTTGCGAGCTCTGATATTGATGTTTCGCCCGCATCTAACCTTGATCTATCGTGAACGCGATCTTCATAAGGAAAAAGCAATTCTATTGCCACCATTAAAGCCAAAGCTTCAGCCTCTACATCAGGAGTTTGCGTTGATGCTCCAATAAACTTTTTGTCTAGAATAAGCTGCTCTAATAGAGCATCAGGTTTGGCTGTTATATTATTTGCGTCCATCAATACTACGTGTCCGACTTCTTTTACGAAGACGAACCTTGAGGTATATTTATCAAGGTCAGATCTTATTAAGATCTCTACAGTATCTCCAAAATGTCTCATCATACCTTTGAGAATTTTGGATTCGGATTTAAAAAATAATCGTTTAATTTTTAGATTTCGCGCGTGTTCGATTGCATACCGCAAGTCTTTTATAGAAACTGGAAGCTTATCAGAGCATAAGCAGTATGTTTTTAACGCTAACTTAATATCTTGAACGGCATCAATAACAGTAGCTAACTTTTCTGAATACATCGCTCGCTTCCAATAAAAAACCTTGCACAATTTATGCAAGGTTTTTTTAAAGGAGATTCTTCAGGATGGCAAGCCTAAGAACTCAATTGTAAGAGTGTCCCCAGTCTTCACTTTCAAAAGCTTCGCCACGGTCCACGATATCGAACACGCGATTGACCTCAGCGCAAACCTGTTCAATAGTTATTCCCGCAACTTCACCCAAATAAAACTTTACGTCGCGCAACCCACTGGTGCGCAACTGGTTATATCTACGGTTTAATTTTTTTCTCTCGGTCGTGGCCATGATTCGGTTCCTTCGGTCTTTGGCGGAGGAAAAATATATAATGTTCTTGCTCGAACTTTGCATATCACCAATCCCTCACAAAGGCATTAACAAGCTACCATGTGGATTGGTTGCGCACGCTAATGCGAAAGTTGGCACGTCTGTCAATAGTCATACAGAAAAATTGACAACATGATAGTAATTTAACGGCTATATGCGAATTTTTTAGCGTTAGGGCTGCGTAATTATCATATTCTAACATCACCAACAAACGTTTGCAATTTTAACGCTAGACACTGCGCTGCCAATATCCAGCCCAATTCCGGCTAACCGGATGGGCCAACGCTAGACCAAGCTCACGATGCGCAAGCGCGCCATTCGACAGCCGGCGATGATCCTCTTTCCAAGCCGCTTCAATGGCGTACTGGTGAAGGTGTTGCGGGCTAACGTGATGATGTTGACCGCTTACCATCCGGCGAAGGCGGGCTAAAAAGCTTTCGGCTTGGTTCGTGCAAGCGCCGTTAAGGCTGTAGGCCTCTTGGTGATTGATGCGGCGGGTTGCGTACTTGGTGTGAAGGATATCCCAGTGGCTTGCTTCGTCGGCATGAATGACCGAGCCGGGCGTCACAAGCTTTTCAACGAACGCTACGCCATCCGCTTCTGACCGGGTTACGGTGGTGATCGTCCGGCCCTTGCGCTCGCGAGCGACGATGACGACGCGGCGCTTGCCCGTTTGATGCTGAGCAAGGCGGCGATCAATCCGGTTGACCTTCTCGTTCGCGGGGCGGATATGACCACCAAAATACGCGCCGTCGACTTCGACGGTTCCGGACAAGATAGCTTCTTTGATTTCGGACGCGAGGGCTTCGCGAAGTTTGTGAGCGAGAACGAAAGCCGTCTTAGGCTGGCAATCGAGGTCACGAGAGAGTTGAAGGGCTGATGTGCCCTTAACCGCGTTGGCGAGGATCACGACGGCTGCGAGAAGGTCTACGAAGGCCATCTTACGGCTGGCGAGGATCGTGCCGCTTGTGACGCTGAATTGGTGATGGCAGCTTGCATCATTGCATTTGAACTTGCGGCGCGTGGTGATCGAGTATGCGTCTAGCGAGCCGCAACGCGGGCAAACGGGCTTGCCTTCAGTCTCAGCCCAACGAAGCTGGCAAAAGGTCTCGTATGCCTTGTCTTCGCCAGCCTGATAGACCGCGCGAAGGGACAAGGTGCGAGCTTGTGCTGAAAGAAGGAAATGCTGAGCCACGACACTAACCTCAACGTTTTTCGTTGAGATAATATATAAACGTTGATATCCTTAAGGTCAACGCTTTTCGTTGACGTTGACAAAAATAAGTTGCCGCTATAGATTCGATACATGCTTACACCAGAACATAGCCGCGCCGCGCGCGGGTGGCTCAATTGGAGCCAAGAAGACTTGGCGACACGGGCGAAGGTCTCGCTATCGACGGTGCGGGATTTTGAGAAGGGACGGCGAACGCCCATTGCGAACAATCTCGATGCGATAGCGAATGCGCTGGGAGCGGCTGGCATCGAGTTTCTCATTGATGACGATGGAAACGCCAAGGGAATCGTGTTCAAGACCGGGACTGTCCGTGACGTTACGCTGAATTAGAAATCAGCGTCGTGGTCCAAAATGGACTGGACCACGACGCTTTAAGGCGCTACGAATCAGTAGAACCTAAGAGGTATCCGGTAATAACCGGATGGTGTTCCAAGCCATGCTTCCTCCTTTCCGTTCAAGTTGACGCATTCGTTGAGGTGTTTTGGAGAACTGGTCTCAACGACTGCAAAGCTGATAAATTACGAAAGCCGCGTTACACCGTTTGCGCGGCTTTCGAGTTCCTGCTTTCGCTCAGGAAGCCACCATCCATACGGCTTCGCGTTGTAAATGCGATCCTTGGCGTTCGATAGCTTGGCGCTAAGGTTGCATCGTGGATCATTGCCCCCAATGACAAAGCCACATTTGACAATCGCGTCGTAAAGCTTTCCGAACGGCATCGGCGCACCGTGGTCGCGGATAACCTTTCTCGCATGTTCTATGATGAGTTCTGTAGGGCTGGTTTTAATTTGCATAGTAACCTCATTTGTTTCTTGGGTGTCATCATCAGCGCGGACCTCAGCGGGGTTTGCGGGGTTTTCATCTTGTGCTTGCTGGCTTCCCAGCAACGCACGCACCTCTTTTAGATGTTGAATGTGTTTCTTCTTGAGATCGGCAAGCGCCCTCCAACGCACGAAATGTGGGTTCGAGAGAAGCTCTTTCTCAAGATTTTGTATTTCACGATCTATTTCAATCACGATCACATCCATATGTTGGAAGTTGCTAACTTAAAGATTGGCGCGCAATAGTTTTGTTTGTCCGCGCAAGTAATTGTTTTGTTGAAAAATATCCTTTAACGAGTCCGTGCGTCGATTCCGTCGCTGTGCCACTTGGTGCGTTTGCTACCGAATGCCGCGAAAATGGTTCGATGTTCCGCCAAGAGGCAACGGCAACCGAAACCGGCTCAGGAAGGGAAGGAGACCCCGAAACAATGAGGCATATTCGATCGTGAATTGACGGGACAGCCAGTTTTCAGTCGCATTGAAATAATGCAGCCGCGCCTGAAGGCACACAAGCTCCGGAGGGGCCGCAGCAAAGACAGCAGCGGCCTTGCGAAGCTGATCCGGTTCCGGGCGATCCTCCGCATCATAGATTACCGCCAGTGAGCCTGTGGCAAACTGGAGGGCATAATTGAGGGCCTTCGGCTTGGTCCGTGGCTGGCAGTCGGGAACAACGATGAAATCGATGTTTCCGGGGAATGTCTCGCGCAGCGCGGCATCGATGGTTTCGCGGTCGATGCTTTCCAGGATGATTTTTATGTCCAGCTTCGCCGCCGGATAATCGAGGTTGGATAACGCCTTGGCCAAGTGTGGCAAGATTTGCGTTTCTCGAAACAACGGTACGAAGACGGTGTAGCGGGGTAAATCCACGTCCGACAGGGGTTTGGGCTGCACGGAGGATACGCTCGGAAAAAGCAGCGCGACCGCCGCCGCCAACCGCAAGGCAATGGCCAGAATAAAGACGAGCGAGAGGCCGATCTCGGCGAGAAAAATAGTTTCACGTGGCGCGACCGCGATGGCTCCCAACGCCAGCCCCGCCATTACCGAACCGAAAACCGCCTGCCATGTGAGAAGACCGGTTTTTGCGCTGGATTGCGGATGCCGTCGCAACAAGCCGAAAACCGCGCGCGAAACGAGCGCGTTGCCATAGGTATCGGCCAGAGCGTCTATAAATTTCTGCCGGGTCAGGAGTGTGAGATGCGAACGGTCGAAACCAAGGCCCTGCGCGAGCGTCGTCAGCGCGGAAATGGACATGGCCTGCGCATTGATGGCGGCCTTTCCCGAACCGATAGACACCGCTTCGGGTTTTTGCAGCATCGTCCATGTTCGCGGGGGTGCTGCGGAAAGGATAATCCGGCATGTGCTGTCGCCCTTCGCAAAAGATAACGCGTGGGCAAGATGGTCGTACAGTTCGGATGCGCCAACCCAGCCCGATGCGATGGCGACCTCGGTCAGTGCGGTGCCTGAGGATTTGGCATCGCACTCCAAATCGTCTATGACGGATGCGGGCCATCCCATGGACAAAAGAAGGTCCCTTTCGAGACTGCTATTGTCCGACCGGTTTACTGGCTCGAACGGGATCGATGAAATGACAGAAACTGACAAAGCGGTATTCTCAACATAAATGATAAACAGTGCGTTCAGTAAATTGAAGAACAGGATAGCCATGCTGTCAAACAACCCGTGGTTGCGTCGCGATCTTTGTTACTCTAGCGTTGCTCGATGGACGATGATTGCGTGTGTGCTTTTGTTCGGTGCAGTCGCGGTCTTGCAGCTTGGCGCACAAACAGCAATGGCTCAGCGCGCGGTTACGCCCACACCACAGAAGCTTCGGGAAAATACCCTTGGTCCCAAACCTGATTTCTCGTGGTTGCCACGATTGCGGGTTCTAACCGACACCGATTATCCGCCTTTCAACTACTACGATGAGGACGGCCGCCTCGCCGGTTTCAATATCGATCTGGCACGAGCGATCTGTCTTGAGCTTTCTATCCCGTGTGACATCAGCCCCGCGGAATGGACTGGCCTTTTTCCAGCCTTGCAAAAGAATGAAGCGGACGCGGTGATCGCCTCGATCACGATCAACGCCAGGACACTGGAGCAGGCGGATTTCACCGCCCGCTATTACACGGCGCCGGCGCGCTTTGTTGGCAAAGTAGGGACTGCGATCAAGTCGCCGTCGCCCGACGCGCTTGTAGGGAGGAAAATCGCGGTGGTGCAGGGGACCGCCCATGAGGCGTTTTTGCGGGCTTTCTTCAACAAAGCCACGGTAACGCCCTTCGCTACTGCGGATGAGGCTCGCAAAGCGCTTCAATCCGACGCTGTCGAGCTGCTATTTGGGGATGGGGTTTCGCTGATTTTTTGGATACAGGGAAGCGACTCACAAAAATGCTGCGACTTCAAGGGCGACAGTTACATAGACCCTCGTTACTTCGGTGACGGCGTGGGCATTGCTGTTCGCAAAGGGAACCTGAGGCTTCGCGAAGTGCTCGACTATGCGCTTGCTCGCGTCAAAGCTTCGGGCCGCTACGAAGAGCTGCTTCTGCGATATTTTCCGCTACCGCTTTACTAAATAGGTTGAGACTGAAGCTGAAAGTCAGTTTCAGGAAAGCCTGCCGCCGCGAAGGCTTGGGGCGGGTGTCCGTATCTCGACATTTCTGGTATCCGGGAACGCATTCCCGTCATCGTAGGAATGGCGAGCGTTATTGTATCAGATGGAAACTTTTCAAATTACCGACGCCAATTAAATGAATGCATGCGTACTTGCCACGTTGTATGAACTTTAATTTTAGTAAAGTTAACGTGCTTGTCATGGTATAAAACTTCTGGCACACTACGAAAATATGCGCAGCAACCTGCGTCCCGCCGTATCACCCGGCCTGATCAACATTTGTTTGTAAAACAGATGGTTATCGGGATCGGGTTTTTGCGCGCCGAAAAACAACAATGGGCAAATAAACATGAAGCTCAAGGATAAACGAGAGACCGACGCTGTGACGCACAAAGCCTTGACACCTGCGGCGGCAAAAGCTCGCGCTTAAGCGAAACGTGGTCAGGAACACCGATCCGAACACGTACTTGTTCGTACACACCGCCGATCCATCAATCCAGAACTTTATTGGTTTTTGCACATGACCGTTTCACCAACCTGCGCTTCAGGCGAAGCCGGCAACACCTTCGGTCCCCCTGAGGCACAAGGGCTATACGACCCATCCATGGAGCATGACGCCTGTGGCATGGGGTTCGTGGCCAACATCAAGGGCGAGAAAAGCAACGGGATCGTTCAGAACGGATTGAAAATCCTGCTAAATATGGAGCACCGGGGCGCGGTCGGCGCCGATTCGCTGGCTGGCGACGGCGCAGGTATCCTTGTTCAAATACCGCACGAGTTTTTTGCTCATGAAGCCGAACGCCTTGGGTTTGCACTTCCGGCCGCTGGTCGATATGGCGTCGGTCAGATTTTTTTCCCGAAAGATGAAACGCGCCGTGCAGCCTGCGAACGCATCGTCGCGGAGGTCATAAAAGAGCAGGGGTTTACGCTGCTCGGATGGCGGAATGTACCTGTTAACCCGCACGGGCTGCCGGAGATCGTTCTGGCCTCAGAGCCTTGCCATTTGCAGGTCTTCATTGGCGCGCCTGAAACCGCAGCCGACGAAACCACATTCGAGCGCCAGCTTTATCTCGCGCGAAAGATCATTTCCAACCGCGTCATCTCGGTCTTCGGTCCGAAAGACATTAATTTTTACCCTGTCTCCCTGTCCTGCCGCACCGTTGTCTATAAGGGCATGTTCCTCTCGTATCAGGTCGGAGAGTATTACCTCGACCTGCACGACCCACGCTTCAAGTCGGCTCTGGCACTCGTCCATCAGCGCTTCTCGACCAACACGTTTCCGTCCTGGAAACTGGCCCACCCCTATCGCATGGTTTGCCACAACGGCGAGATCAATACCTTGCGCGGCAACGTGAACTGGATGGCGGCGCGGCAGGCGAGCGTGTCCTCGCCCCTGTTCGGGGACGACATCTCCAAGCTCTGGCCGATCTCTTATGAAGGGCAATCGGATACGGCGTGCTTCGACAATGCGCTCGAATTTCTCGTGCAGGGGGGATATCCGCTTGCGCACGCGATGATGCTTCTCATTCCGGAGGCCTGGGCTGGCAACCCGCTCATGGATGACAAGCGTCGCGCGTTTTATGAATATCATGCCGCACTGATGGAGCCGTGGGACGGCCCGGCGTCGGTTGCGTTCACGGACGGTCGGCAGATCGGTGCAACGCTCGACCGCAACGGGCTTCGGCCAGCACGGTTTATCGTCACCAACGACGACCGCGTGGTCCTGGCTTCGGAGGCCGGTGTCCTGCCCGTGCCGGAAGAAAACATCGTGCAAAAGTGGCGGCTTCAGCCGGGCAAGATGCTGCTCATCGACCTGGAAAAAGGCCGGATCGTATCCGATGAAGAGATCAAGGCGCAACTGGCCACCGCGAACCCGTATCAGGACTGGCTGGATCGCGGGCAGCTTCGCGTGTCGCAAATGCCGAACGTGGATAAAAACACGCCGATGGTGCTTGCCACCGACGCGAGCCTGCTCGACCGGCAGCAGGCGTTTGGGTACACTGAAGAAAGCTGGAAGTTTCTGCTCGCGCCCATGATCGAAACCGGCCAGGAAGCCATCGGCTCCATGGGCACGGATACGCCGGTGTCTGCGTTATCATCGCGGTCGAAGCTGCTACATACCTATTTCAAGCAGAACTTCGCGCAAGTCACGAACCCGCCCATCGATTCCATTCGCGAAGAACTGGTCATGAGCCTCGTGTCGTTCATCGGGCCGAGACCAAACCTTCTCGATCTCCAAGGTACGACGAAATTCAAACGGCTGGAAGTGTCGCAACCGATATTGACGAACGAGGAACTGGAACGAATCCGTCGCATTTCCACGGTTCCCGACTCCCAGTTCCGCACGTTCACCATCAATATCACGTATTCGGCAGACCTTGGCGCGACCGGCATGGACAAGGCTGTAGAGTGGGTCTGCGATCAGGCTGAAATTGCGGTGCGTGAAGGCTGGAATGTCATCATTCTGTCGGATCGGGCGTGTTCGAAAGAGCGTATTCCGATCCCATCACTGCTGGCCACGAGCGCCGTGCATCATCATCTCATCCGCAAAGGCTTGCGCACAAGTGTAGGCCTGGTGGTAGAGACCGGCGAAGCCCACGAAATTCATCAGTTTTCGACGCTTGCCGGGTATGGCGCGGAAGCCATCAACCCATACCTGGCACTCGAACTGATCGAAGCGAACATCGCCGATCTCGAAGTGTCGATCACACCACAGGAGGCCTCGTACCGCTTCGTGAAAGCCATCGGCAAGGGCATCCAGAAAGTGATGTCCAAAATGGGCATCTCGACGTATCAATCCTATTGCGGTGCCCAAATCTTCGATGCCGTTGGCTTGCGGACCGATTTTGTCGCGAAGTATTTCACAGGGACGCACACGGCCATCGAAGGCGTTGGTCTGCAGGAGATCGCGACCGAAACCGCTGAGCGCCATCGCCAGGCCTTCTCCGACGTGCCGACCCTTCGCAATGCCCTCGAAGTCGGCGGCGAGTACGCCTTCCGCATTCGCGGCGAGGAGCATGCTTGGACCCCGGACACGGTCGCCGATCTTCAGCACGCGGTACGCGGGAACCTGCCGGACAAATATCGCAGCTATGCAAAGCAGTTGAATGAGCAGAGCGAGCGGCTGATGACCTTGCGCGGGCTGTTCCGCGTGAAGTTGGCGGACGAGATCGGCAACGCAGCCCATCGCCATCGATGAGGTCGAACCCGCCGTCGACATCGTAAAGCGTTTCTCCACCGGTGCCATGTCCTTCGGTTCCATCAGCCGCGAGGCCCACACCACGCTTGCGATCGCCATGAACCGCATCGGCGGCAAGTCGAACACCGGCGAAGGTGGCGAGGAAGCGGATCGTTACGTGCCGCTCGCCAACGGCGACAACATGCGCTCGGCCATCAAGCAGGTGGCAAGCGGCCGGTTCGGCGTCACGACAGAATATCTCGTCAACTCCGACATGATGCAGATAAAGGTGGTGCAGGGCGCGAAACCGGGCGAAGGCGGGCAGCTTCCAGGGCACAAGGTGGACGACATCATCGCCGCCGTGCGCTACTCGACGCCGGGTGTGGGTCTGATCTCACCGCCGCCCCACCACGACATTTATTCCATCGAGGACCTCGCGCAGCTTATCTTCGACCTGAAGAACGTGAACCCTGACGCTCTCGTCAGCGTGAAACTCGGCGCGGAAGTCGGCGTCGGCACGGTGGCGGCGGGCGTCGCGAAGGCGAGGGCGGACCACGTGACCATTGCGGGTTTCGAGGGCGGGACTGGCGCATCGCCGTTGACATCCATAAAGCATGCGGGCAGCCCTTGGGAAATCGGGCTTGCAGAAACCCAGCAGGTGCTGGTGATGAACCGTCTTCGAAGCCGCATCGCGGTGCAGGTGGATGGAGGCTTGCGCACAGGCAGGGACGTGCTGATCGGGGCGCTGCTCGGTGCGGACGAGTTCGGGTTCGCCACAGCACCGCTCATCGCTGCGGGCTGTATCATGATGCGCAAATGCCATCTCAACACCTGCCCTGTCGGCGTCGCGACCCAGGATCCGGTCTTGCGTGCGCGGTTCAAGGGGCAGCCGGAACACGTCATCAACTTCTTCTTTTTCGTTGCGGAAGAATTGCGCGGGCTGATGGCGGAAATGGGTGTGCGGACCGTGAACGAACTCGTCGGCCGCTCGGACTGGCTCGATAAAGATCGCGCCATCTCCCATTTCAAGGCGCAAGGGCTGGACTTCACGCGCATGTTCCGCAAGCCGGAACCGGCACCAGGCGTCACGATCCATCACACCGAAAACCAGAAGCATCCCATCGACAAAGTCATCGACCGAAAGTTGATCGAGCTGGCACGTCCCGCCATCGAGACCGGCTCACCCGTTAAACTCGAACTGCCGATCAGCAGCGCCGACCGGGCTACCGGCGCGATGCTGTCAGGCGTTATCGCGAAAGCCTATGGTCATCAAGGGCTTGCCGACGATACCATCTGGATCTCGCTCAAAGGAACCGCAGGACAAAGCTTTGGCGCATGGCTCGCCAAGGGCGTCACCCTCGATCTGTCCGGCGAGGCTAACGACTACGTGGGCAAAGGCTTATCTGGAGGCAAGATCATCATCCGACCGGCTGAGAAGGCGCGAATCGTGCCTGAACAGAGTATTATCGTGGGCAACACGGTTCTGTACGGCGCGATTGCTGGCGAGTGCTATTTCCGGGGCGTAGCTGGTGAGCGCTTCGCGGTTCGCAATTCAGGTGCAGTGGCGGTCGTTGAAGGCACCGGCGATCACGGCTGCGAATATATGACCGGCGGCTGTGTGGTCGTGTTGGGCAAAACCGGGCGCAACTTCGCGGCAGGCATGTCCGGCGGTGTGGCCTATGTTCTCGACGAGGCTGGCGATTTCGAGCGCCTGTGTAATATGGCCATGGTGGAGCTTGAACCCATCGATCCGGGCGACGTCTCACCCTTCGATCAGGCCAGTGGCGATAGTCTGGAGCGTTTCGATTTCGTGAACCTGTTCCACGACATGACGAAGGGTGACGAAGCGCGGCTGAAGCATCTGATCGCAAACCACGCCCGTTACACCGCGAGCACGCGCGCGAAAACGATCCTGGACAACTGGGCGGCTTATCGTGGAAAATTTGTAAAGGTGATGCCGACCGAGTATCGCAAGGCGCTGCAACGTATCGCGCGGGTTGCACCGAAGCCCGCGCCGCATGCAGATATCGCGATTGGACGGGCCGCGGAGTAACGAGGGACGTTGATATGGATGTATGCAATGAATAAAAATATTTGTATTTTTCGCCTGCTTGCTTTCGCGCTATTTGCAATTGCCACTGCATTTACGGCTTTTTCAAATAATGCGGAAGCTGCGGAATGCCGCTGGTTTGGAACTCAGCCGTTTTGTAACGGAAGTTGCCCGTCCGGATGGAAGCCGCAACTTTTTCGGGGGCGTCCTTTTACCAACAAGTGTACAACCGGTTATCAAATTTCGTGTTGCCGCGAACCAACCCGCATCCCGGCTGGATTCGAGGCCTGCTATTGGTCTGGCACCGCCCCGTTCTGCAAAGGTCGCTGTCGTCCCGGCGAGGAAACCCGCCGCTTCAGCAGGTCCGGCAATGGCAAAAGCTGTGTGACGGGTCAGAAAGCTTATTGCTGTCAGAACACAATCCCCAGTGCGCGGCGCTAACCGCGTATATTTGATCTTAGGTGGCGAACATGAATGAAAACCTGGATGCCGCATTGTTGGACGAGCCGACTAAAGTGCTTGCACATCGGATCGCGGCTATAAAGCGGCAGCCGGTTCGTGATGTC
Organism: Rhodomicrobiaceae bacterium; assembly: GCA_965247345.1. GTDB lineage: Bacteria > Pseudomonadota > Alphaproteobacteria > Rhizobiales > Rhodomicrobiaceae > Rhodomicrobium. The sequence goes on from CBDFGZ010000021.1 coordinate 74,169, forward strand.
ATTCGGCATGCGGTGGAGCAAGCCGCGCGGGACGCTGGATTGCTGAAAGTCAAGCGAACAGAAGAAGAAAGGCAGGAGATGTTACGGCGCGTCGACGAGATCGTCGAGCGTTTTTCAAAGCTTCCCGTCCTTGATAATCGCGACCCTCATACGATCCTCGAATGGGACGAGTGGGGACTTCCGAAATGATTGTGATAGACACGTCGATTGTGATTGCGATCCTGAACGAGGAGCCTGAAAAGGAGGTTTCGATTAATCGCATTATCGACGACGGCAAGTCGATCATATCCGCGGTTTCTGTCTACGAAGCGATGTTGGTCGCCTCTCGACTACGAGGTCCCGGAGGCGCTACTGCCGTCATGAGCTTGCTAGCATCCCTTAATGTGGAAATCGTATCCTTCGAGTCTAACGATTCAAAATTGGCTCACGATGCGTATATGCGTTTCGGCAAAGGATTCCATTCAAAGGCACGACTCAATCTCTGCGACTGCGTGGCCTTCGCCCTCGCAGAAAAATTGAACGCGCCTCTGCTCTTCAAGGGCGACGATTTCGCCAGCACGTCAATCACCTCCGCGACATCAGCGAGTTAGACTATGGGCAAAATCACAGGTTTCATCGAAATCGAGCGCGAGGACCGGGACTATGCTCCGGTCTCGGAGCGCACGCGGCATTTCCGGGAGTTTGTACTGCCGCCGACCGAGCCCGAGGTCCAGAAACAGGCCGCGCGTTGCATGGATTGCGGCATTCCTTACTGTCATCGCGGGTGCCCGGTCAACAACCAGATTCCGGACTGGAACGATCTCGTCTATCACGGCGACTGGCGCGAGGCGTCGCGCAACCTGCATTCCACGAACAACTTCCCGGAGATGACCGGTCGCATTTGCCCGGCTCCCTGCGAAGCGTCATGCACGCTGAACATCGACGACGTACCGGTCACCATCAAGAGCATCGAATGTGCCATTGCGGACCGCGCCTTGAACGAGGGTTGGATCGTGCCGGAGCCGCCCGAAAACAAAACCGGCAAGCGCGTGGCTATCGTCGGGTCCGGCCCTGCCGGTCTGGCAGCGGCGCAGCAACTCGCACGCGTTGGCCACGACGTGCATGTCTACGAGAAAAGCGCCATGCCGGGCGGGCTGCTTCGCTATGGCATTCCCGACTTCAAGATGGAAAAAACTATCGTTGAACGTCGCGTCGCGCAGATGCAGGCGGAGGGTGTCACGTTCCATTGCAACGTGAGCGTGGGCGCGGACAAGGACAAGACAATGGCCGATCTGGAGTCGGAACACGATGCGGTGCTGCTCACCGGTGGTGCGGAAAAGCCGCGAGATCTTGCCATCCCCGGGCGCGAGTTGAAAGGCGTCGAATTCGCGATGGACTTTCTGCCTCAGCAGAACCGCCGCGTCTCTGGCGAACCCTTATGGAATGTCGAGCCGATACTGGCCGCAGGCAAACGCGTCGTAGTGATCGGCGGTGGCGACACGGGCTCCGACTGCATCGGCACGTCGTTTCGGCAAGGTGCCATCTCGGTCACTCAGCTTGAGATCATGCCGCAACCGCCAGAGAAAGAGAACAAGGCGCTGTCCTGGCCGCACTGGCCCCTGAAGCTCCGCACCTCATCCAGTCAAGCCGAGGGGGCTGCTCGCGACTTCAGCGTGACCACAGTACGCTTTGAGGGAAATGCCGACGGGCAAGTGACGGCCCTTCATTGCAACAAAGTTGACGCTACAACGAAGCCGGTGCCAGGCAGCGATTTCAAACTCGACGCCGACCTCGTGTTGCTGGCCATGGGCTTCGTGTCGCCGCTCCATGACGGCCCGGTTGCCGAACTCGGCCTCGATCTCGATGGACGCGGCAACGTGCGCGCCAACGACCGCGATTATCGGACCTCGCGCGACAAGGTGTTCGTTGCTGGCGACATGCGGCGCGGGCAAAGCCTCGTTGTCTGGGCGATCCGTGAGGGCCGACAGGCCGCCCATGCGATAGACACGGCGCTCATGGGACGGAGCGACCTGCCCCGCTGACACGCCCAAGGATCATATCCGCAGCCTTCTCGGCGATGACGATGGTGGCGGCGTTCGTGTTGCCGCTTATCAGACGCGGCATGACGGACGCGTCCACCACCCGTAAACCGGACAGGCCATGCATCCTAAGTTCAGGGTCCACCACGGCGTGCTCGTCGATGCCCATCTTGCAACTGCCAACCGGATGGTAAATGCTTTCAGCCGTGGCGCGGTGATAATCGTCGATGTCGGCATCCGTCTGAACTTCAGGGCCGGGCATGAACTCATCGCCGCGATAAGGGTCGAACGCCGGTTGACGAAAAACCTCGCGGGCAATCTTGAAGCCGTCCCGCAGCGTGCGCCGGTCGGCTTCGTTGGAGAAATAGTTGGGCTGTATGGCGGGATGAGCCAACGGATCGGCCGACTTCAACGTGATCTGCCCACGCGCTTGGGGCCGCTGCATATTATAATAGGCCATGTAGCCATGCCATTTGAGGATAATGCGACCGTGGTCGGCATAAAGCACTGGCGCGAAATGATATTCCAGGTCGGGCGCGATCACCTCGGGCCGCGACTTTAGGAACGCCAGCGCCTCGAGCCCCATGGTTGCGCAAGGGCCGCGATGGGTGAACAGGTAATGGATCACGTGCCGGGGCAGCGCGGTTGTCTTCACGACGCTATACAGCGAGACTGGCTTCGTGGCGTTGACCTTGATGGCACCGTGAAGATGATCCTGCAGGTTCTTTCCCACACCTGGCAGGTCGAGCAACGGGTTGATCCCGTGCGCGGCGATTTCGTCAGCAGGGCCGATACCCGACAACAGCAGAAGCTGCGGTGAGTTGATCGCACCGCCGCAAAGAATGACTTCCCGCGACGCGCGGACTTCGAAGCGGCGCTTTTTCTGTGCATATTCGACACCAACGGCCTTTCCTTTCTCAAGGATCACGCGGGTTGCCTGCGCCTTCGTGATCAGCGTGAGGTTGGGACGGCTCAAAGCCGGGCGCAGGTAGGCGACGGCGGCACTCGACCTGCGACCGTTTGCGGTCGTGCAATCGATGGGGCCGAACCCCTCCTGTTGCACGCCATTGAAATCTGGCGTGTAAGGATATCCGGCCTGCCGTCCGCCTTCGATCCAGGCTTTGCTCAGCTCGCCTTTGACGCCAGGCCGGGAAACCCCTAACGGGCCGCTATCGCCGTGATGATCGTCAGCCTCGCCGATATAGGCTTCGGAGGATTTGAAATACGGCCGCATGTCATCCCATGACCAGCCTCGATTACCCAACTGCGCCCAGGTGTCGTAATCGCTGGGCACCCCGCGAATGTAGACCATGGCGTTGATCGAGCTTGAGCCGCCCAGAACCTTGCCGCGCGGCCAGAAGAGCCGGCGTCCGTTCAGTTCAGCCTGCGGCTCGGTATGGTATTTCCAGTCCACCCAGCCAAGCTTCATGAGTGCGGCATAACCGGCTGGCATATGGATCAGAAAGTTCTTATCCGCCGGTCCCGCTTCAAGAAGGCATACGGTTATATGCGGGTCAACGGACAGCCGGTTTGCAATTACACAGCCCGCCGACCCGCCGCCGACGATGACATAGTCGTACTCGTTGATTGTCATGGCCATGACTGTCTCCCAAAGCCTGACGCGGATATCACCGCTGTTCGTTTTTCGTAGACTGGCTTTGTTAAGCCCGATGCGCAATTCACCAAACAGTCGAAGTACGCGGGGCGGACGGATTTGCGGTGCCTGGCCGGATTAAAAAGCTGCAGCCTTAACCGACAGTCAATCGAACGAGCACAGAAAGGTCTGTCTGCATTTTAGCCAACGGTATAATATTACATCCGAAGTGTGGCTTTGCCATGAACCTAAACTATGGAAATTGCAGGCATAATTCCTAGTTTCAGCACTATGGCACGTCCTTTGCGACAGGTGGTTGGTGGGCGCATTTGCATGCAAACGGTCATGCACAAAAGCGATTTCGAGGGGCGAGCGTATGACAAAAAAATCAAAAAGCGGCATGGATGACGTATCCGATCATCCGGCGGGATGCGGCTGTGGACAGCATGGCCATCACGGCGCGGTTGCGGCGAAAGTGCCGGACATGGACAGCGACGCGGGCGCAACCGGCCTTATCGAGGAAGCCGTTACGCGTGCCATGTTCCCAAATGCTGCCACGCGCCGGGCCATCGTCAAGGGCGTGGGCGCGGCGGCGCTTGCCGCCGCCATCGCAGACTTTTTCCCTATAGGCACCGCATCCGAAGCGTTTGCGGCTGATGGTGCGCCCGAGAAAAAAGACCTGAAAGTCGGCTTTATCCCGATCACATGTGCGACGCCGATCATCATGGCGGCACCCATGGGCTTCTATGCCAAGCAGGGCCTGAACGTAGAGGTTGTCAAAACGGCGGGTTGGGCTGTTATTCGCGACAAAACCATCAACAAGGAATACGACGCCGCCCACATGCTCGCGCCGATGCCGCTGGCGATATCTCTGGGCATTGGCTCCAACCCGGTCCCATTCGCCGTGGCTGCCATAGAAAACATCAATGGTCAGGCAATCTGCCTGTCTAATAAGCACAAAGACAAGCGCGACCCGAAATCCTGGAAAGGCATGAAGTTCGCCATTCCGTTCGATTATTCCAATCACAACTATCTGCTGCGCTATTATCTGGCTGAGAACGGGATTGACCCCGATACCGACGTGCAACTGCGCTCCGTACCGCCGCCGGAAATGGTGGCAAACCTTCGTGCCGACAACATCGACGGGTTTCTTGCGCCCGACAACATCGTGCAGCGCGCGGTTTACGATGGCGCGGGCTTCATTCACATTCTGTCGAAAGAAATTTGGGACGGGCATCCATGCTGTACGTTCGCGGTCAGCAAGGATTTCATCACCACCATGCCAAACACTTACAAGGCACTGCTGCGTGCGATCATGGAAGCCACCGCCTACGCCTCCAAGGCCGAGAACCGCAAGGAAATCGCCACCACCATCGCGCCGACGAACTATCTCAACGCGCCAGTCACCGTTCTTGAGCAGGTGCTCACGGGGAAATATGCCGACGGGCTTGGCGCGGTACAGAATGTGCCGGATCGCGTCTCCTTTGATCCGTTCCCTTACGAATCCTTTGCCATATGGACGCTGACGCAGATGAAGCGTTGGGGCCAGATCAAGGGCGACGTGGATTATGCTGCTGTTGCGAAACAGGTTTATCTGGCTACCGACGCCGCAGCCGCCATGAAGGACGCGGGGTTAACGCCACCCTCCACAGCCACGAAAACGTTCTCGGTCATGGGCAAAGCCTTCGATTCCGCCAAACCCGCCGAGTATGTATCGAGTTTCGCGATCAAACGGGCTTGATCTGGATCTGATCGCGGTGCGCTTACGAGTGTTCATCGCGGTCGCCCATGCCATCGTCGGCGTTTAGACAAGGATAAACTCCGACCGGACCCCTTTCGCAGCCTGAGAAATCTTGGTAGACGGATGCCCTCCCTTTGCGCTTGGCGGGAACGGCGGGAATATGTTGCAATATCGACGACGAACGTGTTGCAGTAGGATCGTATGTGTCAAGGTCTGCATAAGTGCGCCCGAATGCGAACACGTTGAAAACAGTCATGACATTTGCATCGGAACGCGACGCTTCCGCGGCTGGCGAAGTCGTGGCGCAAGTCGAAGAGTTTGCTGATTTTCCGTTTGTCATCGCGGAATCGGGAGCCGACTGGACCGTCGAATGGTATGACGACGGTGTTGTCTTCACGAACGCGACCTTGGTTGCGGATTTGTTGACACGCTGTAATCTTGTTCCTAAGGCTGGAATGATCCAGGAGATTATCCCGGTCACTGATTGGGTCGCAGAAACGCAGAAATCCCTTTCGCCGGTGCGTACAGGACGGTTTCTCATCCACGGCAGCCATGACCGGCACAAGGCTTCGTCCACGAACTGGGCCATAGAGATCGATGCGGGCCGGGCCTTCGGCACGGCGCATCACGGAACGACACGGGGCTGCCTCCGTGCCATCGACCGCATTTCATCGTATACTCGCCCACACCGTATTCTCGATCTCGGCACAGGCTCCGGCGTTCTCGCCATCGCTGCCGCAAAAGCTTGTCAACATCGCGCGCACGTCCTCGCTGTCGACATCGACCCGGTATCGGTGACAGTTGCCCGGGAAAACTGCCTGCGGAACGGTGTCAAGGTAACAGTGGATCAGGGCAACGGGGTTCGTCCAGCACTTCCACAAGCTGGCTTCGATCTTGTGATCGCGAATATTCTGGCCAAGCCTCTCATCACGCTTGCACCGGCGATCCGCGCGGCGCTCGCTGTCGAAGGTCGCGTCATCCTCTCGGGTTTTCTCGACAATCAGGCGCGCGAAGTCGTGTGCAGCTACCTGGCGCGCGGTTTTGACAAGATTGCAGTGGATCATGACGAGGGTTGGACGACAGCGGTTCTGGTCCGCGTTTGTTAAGGCTCAAAGGGGTGACATCATGCCGGGATCAGACCTCACAACCACCGCGGAGAAGTTGAGCGCCCTGCGCACTGCCCTTAATACACAGCGCCTGCATGGCGTCATCGTCCCCAAAGCGGACGCGTTTCAAAACGAAAGTGTTCCAGCCTCGGACGATCGCCTCGCATGGCTGACGGGGTTCACTGGTTCTGCGGGCATTGCCATCATCACGCAGGAGAAGGCCACGCTTTTTGTCGATAGCCGTTATAGTTTGCAAGCCAAAGCGCAGGTGAGCGAAACCGACTATGCCGTTGAGCTTTATGACTCGGCGGCAACTGTTACGGACTGGCTATCGGTGAACGCGCCCGCCGGAAGCGTGATCGGGTTCGACGCGAACCTGCATACGCTCACCGGTTTCAAACCGTTGCGTGAGACGGCGGAGCGTTGCGGGTTCGAGCTTCGCGCGGCGACGAATAATATCGTCGACGGGATCTGGACGGATCGACCCGCGGCGGCTCGATTCCCTCTCGTGATCCATGATGAGGCTTTTGCCGGTGAAAGTGCCGCAGACAAGATCAAACGCGTTCAGGCCCAAATCGCGGACAGGAAGGCGGATGGCCTGCTTGTCGCGGCGCCCGACGCGGTCGCCTGGCTCTTCAACGTTCGCGGCCACGATGTGCGGCACACGCCTAGTGCGCTGATGCGCGCGTTCGTGCCCATCAGCGGAAAGCCGACACTGTTCGCGTCTGCCGAGCATATCACGACACAGAACCGGGCCGTCATCGAAGCCCTTGCCAATATCCAATCCATCGAGACGTTGCCGGGCGCGCTTTCGTCGTTGATCGGGACGGGTAAAATCATGGCGGACCCGGCCAGCACCACGGTTGCCTTTGCCGAGATCGTCAAGGCGGCCGGTGCCACGCTGATCGAAGCGCCGGACCCCTGCGCGAAATTCAAGGCCATCAAAAACGCGGTGGAATTGCAGGGAAGCCGAAATGCCCATCATCGCGATGCTGTGGCGCTCTGCCGGTTTCATTGCTGGCTCGACAAGCACGGGCAAGCTGGCGTTATCGATGAACTGGGTGCAGCCGAGAAGCTTGAGGCGCTGCGCCGTGAGACAGGGGAATTGCAGGACCTGAGTTTCGATACCATTTCCGGGGCTGGTTCGAACGGGGCCATTGTCCACTACCGGTCGACCCCCGAAACAAACCGCGTCCTTCACCCGGGCACGCTGTTTCTCGTCGATTCCGGAGCGCAATATCGCGATGGCACGACGGATGTGACCCGCACGGTGGCCATCGGCACACCAACCGCTGACATGAGGCGGCATTTCACCCTCGTGCTCAAGGGCCACATCGCTATCGCCACAGCCCGGTTCCCGGCCAAGACGCGCGGCGTCGATCTCGATCCGTTTGCGCGGCGCGCGCTCTGGGACGCAGGCCTCGATTACGGCCACGGTACAGGCCATGGTGTCGGGAGCTATCTCAGTGTACATGAAGGGCCTCAGGGTATTTCGCGCAACAGCATGGTGGCGCTGGAGCCTGGCATGATCGTATCCAATGAACCTGGGTATTACCGCGAAGGCCACTACGGCATACGCATCGAGAACCTTATGGCCGTGATCCCTGCCGCGCCAATCGATGGTGGCGAAGTTCCCATGCTTGGTTTCGAAACGCTTACGCTTGCACCCATTGATCGCCAATTGATCGACGTCAATCTTTTGTCGGCAAACGAGATTGCGTGGCTGGATGCGTATCATCGGCGAGTTATGGCCGACGTTAGCCCGATGCTCGATAGTGAAACAAGATCGTGGCTGGCACAGACGACCGCGCCATTGGCATGCGGAATTGTCGTGCCTTGAACGCATGTAAAGTGAGGTTCAAAGCATTCGCCCGTTCATCTGGCGCTTGTCTTTGGGCACGAGGCAAGGCTTATGTTAAACAACTAAAAATTTCAAGCGGATCAAGCATGGCACAGCTACGGCAAGACAGTCTGATTGAAGGCGCAACCGGCGCGTGGGAAGTCATCGTCGGTCTGGAAGTCCATGCGCAGGTGTCGTCGCAGTCGAAATTATTCTCCGGCTCGTCGGCCGCCTACGGCGGCGAGCCCAACACACACGTCAGCCTAGTGGATGCGGCGATGCCGGGCATGCTTCCCGTCATCAACGAGGAATGCGTGGCACAGGCGGTTCGCACCGGGCTTGGCCTCAAGGCGCGGATCAATCATCGTTCGGTCTTCGACCGCAAAAACTACTTCTACCCCGATCTTCCGCAGGGTTATCAAATCTCGCAATACAAGTATCCTATCGTCGGCGAAGGCTCGGTGACGGTCGATCTCAAGGAGTATTCCATCGAGGTTGGCATCGAGCGTCTGCATCTGGAGCAGGACGCCGGCAAGAGCCTGCACGATCAGGACCCGGAATATTCCTATGTGGATCTCAACCGGTCCGGCGTTGCGCTCATGGAGATCGTGTCGAAGCCAGACATGCGCTCCTCAGATGAGGCGAAAGCCTATGTCACCAAGCTTCGCACCATCATGCGGTATCTCGGCACCTGCGACGGCAATATGGAGCAGGGCAGCCTTCGTGCGGATGTGAACGTGTCCGTTCGCAAGCCCGGCGCGAAACTTGGCACGCGCTGCGAAATCAAGAACGTGAACTCGATCCGGTTCATAGGGCAGGCCATCGAATATGAGGCGCGTCGGCAAATCGATGTGCTCGAAGACGGCGGCTCGATCCATCAGGAAACCCGGCTGTTCGATGCGAAAGCGGGCGAGACTCGCTCCATGCGATCCAAGGAAGAAGCGCACGATTATCGTTATTTCCCCGATCCCGATCTTCTGCCGCTGACGTTCGATGCCGCGTTCGTGGACAAACTGAACGTCGCGCTGCCTGAACTTCCCGATGAAAAACGGGCGCGTCTCATTGGCGATTTCGGCTTGTCCGGTTATGACGCAAGCGTGCTGACCGCCGACCGGGCGTTCGCGGACTTTTTCGAAAAGGTCGCCAAGGGGCGCGATGCGAAACTTGCGGCGAACTGGATCATGGGCGATTTCTCGGCAGCGCTGAACAAGTCTGGCCGGTCAATCACTGATAGTCCGATTTCCCCGATCCATCTTGGCGAATTGGTCGATCTCATCTCATCCAACGTGATCTCGGGTCGCATTGCGAAAGATGTTTTCGAGGCAATGCTGGAGACCGGCGACGCGCCTGGCGACATCGTCGAGACGCGCGGCTTGCGGCAGGTCACGGATACGGGTGCCATCGAAAAGGTTGTGGACGACATCATCGCCACAAACCCAAAGCAGGTCGAGCAGGTGAAGGCTAAGCCGAAGACGCTCGGGTGGTTCGTAGGGCAGGTGATGAAGGCGACCGGGGGCAAGGCCAACCCGGATGCGGTGAACACGATTTTGCGTGCAAAGCTTGGCGTGATGAACGACTAGAGCCGATCCCGATTTGAGGGAATCGGGATCGGCTCTAAGTTATTTTTACGAGAGCGGTTCTTATCCGAAAACCGCGTCACACTTTTCGGGAACCGCTCTAAAGCCGTTCACCCTTGCCACAAGCCTGCGAGTTCCATGAGTACTGGTGCCATGGAAGCCACCAGCAGCAAAGCCATGACCACGTTGAAGACACGAACGTTGCGTGGGTTGCGGAAAAGGCCGCGCAAGGCAAGCCCGAATGCCGCCCAGCTTCCCACGGATGGGATATTTACCAGACCAAAGACGGCTGCTGTCATGAGAAGGCTCGATAAAAAATGTTCGGGGATCGTAAACGCAGCGGTCGCCGTCAAAGCCATGCCCCATGCTTTTGGGTTGACCCACTGAAAGAGCGCGGCCTGCAGAAACGTCATCGGGCGTGCGTCCGCTGCAACATGGTTATCAGACACAGAGCCACTGTTTGCAATCCTCCATGCCAACCATAGCATGTAGATCAGGCTCGCGACCTTCATCGCCAGATAGAAACGTGGATTCGACTGCAATAGGCTGCCTACCCCAAGACCGACGAGTATGACCATGAGGACAAAGCCCAGGCCGATGCCGAGCATGTGGGGGATGGATCGCACAAACCCATAGGTCACTCCCGAGGACAACAGCATCAGATTGTTGGGGCCGGGCGTGATGGACGTTACAAAAGCATAAGCGATCAAAGCCAGTAACGTCTCGGTCGTCATACGTAACCCTTTTACTGACTATTATATTCTGTGGCTGAGCTGCGGTGAATTGCAAGCCGTTAAACAGATGTGGATAAGATTGCCTATCGACATCCCGGTCAGGCAAACATAACCTCGCCCCTGCATGTCCTATAGAGAAGGGTCAAATGTGCCGCCGGAAGAGGACGCGCTGTCGTCGCAACGCATGTGGAAAGAACTCCGCGTGATCACGGCCTTGTTTCTCGTTGCACAACTTTTGTATGCCTATTTCATAGAGCATTCCATCGCGGGAGAAGCACTTCGCGAGCTTCCAGACTTGCTTAAACCCAGCAAGCAGCAGATACTTCGCACAATATTCTATGTATTCCTAGTGTCCTGGCCGTTAGCGATCAGCGCAGGTTTTATCGCATTCCAGGACGCCAGATCCGACCTCAACATCGGGATTATACCGTTTGCGATCGTGGCTCCGTTCCTGTTTCAAGCGTGGCTTGTTGACAATCGTACAGTCGACGTGAGTGGGTCCACTCATGGCTTAGTGTTCAGCGTGCTCACTTTTTATTTCTGGCATTATAAGCCGCCACTGTTCATTGCGTCGGTTTTATATGGCATCTGGACTGGAAGAAAGCTTGGGCAACTGAGCGTGAGGAATGCATCTAAAAAGGGTTCATCCCTGTGATCGTAATTCGGCCTGAAGCATTTTCAGCAAAAGTGTGAGCGGTTTTGCTCCTCGAAAATGCGATAAAAAAAGAGCTAGGGCGCTTTCTTGACTCTGATTAAACCGAAAGCGCTCTAGCTCTATAAAACAATCAAATCGAATTCGCGGAGAAATGACTATGCTGCATCCCATCCGCGTTCATAGCCAGTGCGGGCAACACTCGGATTGCAATGACACGAAGAGTTAATGCTTTCACCGCGACCCGGTCCATTTTAGCCTTACTGATTTTAATCGTCTGCTGCTTTGTCTTGGCTGCGGGTGGTTTGGGCGGTGTAATCCCTGAACTGGATGTGTTCGTCCATTTTGCCTACCATGCCGCGGCGCTTGCGGTGGTATCGGTTGCAGCGCTGTTATGGCGTCGGCGAGGTCTTGCCATTTTGCTGGGCGGTTTCGGCATGGTCCTTGCCGCCCCGCATGCGTTATCGAATATTCTGATCGGCAACGATGTTCAGGTCTCCAAGATCGCACCGGCGGCGGCGTTCGATGCCGAACTTAAGATTATGTTCCATAATGTGTACGCAGGTAACGAGCGGCAGGACGTTCTGGCGTCGGCCTTGCGTCAATCCGATGCAGACGTTGTCGTCCTGCTGGAAACGTCGCATTACTTTTTTCCGGTGCTCGATTCTTTGCGTGATACCTTTCCCTATCAAGCCCGTTGCGACCGCTCTCGCTGGGGTTCGACCTGTGAGGCGTCAATCCTGTCGCGAAAGCCGTGGGAAAGCGCGAAGGCTGGAAATCTGGAGAGCGTCAGCACAGTCTATGCGAGATTTCGCCAGGGCAATCGCGTCACGACGGTTATGGGCGTCCATCTCTTCTTGCCGGTTGGTTACTCCTGGCGGATCGGGCCGTTTCGCATCGCCGTTCCATCAAAATCGCGGCAGCCTGAGCAATTTGATGAAATTGCAGCCTTCGCGCGGGAAGAGGCCGCGCAAGGCAACGCGGTTATCATTGGCGGCGATTGGAATGCGACGCCGTGGTCTCACCTCGTGGCCCGTTTCCAGCGCGCGTCCGGCCTGAACCGGGCGGGTGCGTGGTTTCCGACCTGGCCCGCATGGCCGGTGTATCTCGCACAATTTCCCATCGATCAGGTTTTCGTGTCGCGCGATGTGGATGCCGTTTCCATCTCGCGCGGCAATGCGGCAAACTCGGATCATTATCCCGTTCTCGGAGTATTTAGATTGAGGCGCTCGTAGTTCTCGCGCATAATCGCCGCTCAACTTCATGTGATCGTGGACGTGCGGACATCGCCGTCTACGATTGGTCAGACGTTCAATCATTGAGGTATCGATGCCGCGTGCCATTCGCGTTCACGCCTACGGCGGTCCGGAAGTTTTGAAATGGGAAGAGATTGAGGTCGGGGCACCGGGACCGGGACAGGCGAAAGTCAAACAACATGCGGCGGGCATAAATTTTATCGATGTGTATCATCGCACCGGGCTTTACCCGCAGCCGTCGTTCCCGTTCACGCTCGGCAGTGAGGGTGCTGGCGAAGTCACAGCCATCGGAGAGGCTGTCACCGATCTCGCGGTAGGCGACCGGGTCGCGTATGCCGGGTCCATCGGCGGCGGGTATGCGGAAGAAGCGCTAATGCCCGCCAACCGTCTCGTTAAGTTGCCAAACGACATTTCGTATGAAACGGCTGCGGCGATGATGCTGCAGGGCATGACGGTGCGCTATCTTCTCAAACAGACTTACCCCGTGACGAAGGGCACCGTGATGCTCTGGCACGCTGCGGCAGGCGGCGTCGGCCTGATAGCGTGTCAATGGGCTGCTCATCTTGGTGCGACCATCATCGGAACTGCCGGGTCCGACGAAAAAGCGGCTTTGGCTCGCAACTACGGTTGCACGCACGTCATCAATTACAAAACAGAGGATTTCGTTAGCCGCGTCAAGGAAATCACGAACGGGAAAGGCGTCGACGTGGTCTACGACTCCATTGGCAAAGACACCTTTCCGAAGTCGCTCGATTGTCTGAAACCCCGCGGCCTCTGGGTGAGCTTCGGCAACGCGTCGGGCAATGTGCCGGCGTTCGAAATGGGCACTCTCGCTGCCAAGGGATCGCTTTTTGCAACGCGACCAACGCTCGGTACCTACATCGCCACACGCGAAGCGCTTCTGGAAACCGCCAACGACGTGATGGATATGGTGCGCCTTAACATCGTGCGGGTGCAGGTCAACCACACATACGCCATGGCTGACGCCGCGCAGGCGCATCGCGATCTTGAGGCGCGAAAGACGACAGGATCGATCGTATTGCTTTCGTCGTTTTCGGAGCGTCGTATGCCCGCGTCGTTCAGTGGTGGCGACTAGGCCATTTCAGGCAAACCACAGGCGGTTTGCCTTCCGCAAACGCAATCATATAAGGAGAACGCAATCATATAAGGAGATTGAGGGCTTTCGTGGAGCGCGGCGGTCAAAGCCGCGCCCGGTTTTGGCTTCTTTTACGCCCGATCAAACTATTGAGCAATGGAACAGACCTTCCCCGCCGTCTATTGTATGCAGGATTGTTGCGAGAATGGACAATCGATCACCTTCCAGCCGTGGAGGTGAGTTCATCGAACGTTCCCCGCCCGGCAGCTCAAGCCGCAATTGGATTCGATCATATGTTTCGCAGCTATATTGCCGCAAGCGTGTTAACCATGTTCATTTCCGCAGGATTTACGTGGGCACAAGACCACGAACACACAAAGGCCGACAAGCTTTTCGATCAATTCTTAAGGCGCGGCGATTTTCCACTGGAATTCAAAGTCGCCGTTGATCGCACCTCCACGACTGGCCTGGGTATCCCCGCAGGCACGATAACCGCGCGAAATACCAATATTAAATTTGGCAATCGGGAAGAACCGGCACTTCTGCTCAAAATCAATTTGTATGGTTTGACGCCGGGTGCCCATGCCTTTCACCTCCATGAACATCCGGATTGCGGTGCAAAAGATAAGAGCGGCCAGCAGGGTCCGGGCCTGGCCGCGGGAGGCCATCTTTTCGCGGAGCATACTGTCGGAAATGAAAAGAAGGTTTATCGAAGCCACCTGGGCAACCTACCGAACCTGATCGTGGCGGCGGACGGCAAAGCGGTCGAGGATATCGTCGTGCCTCGGCTGGTGCTGGCAGACCTCGTCAATCGCGCGATCATGGTTCACTCGACTCGTGACGATTATTCATCGCGCGAGGCCTGCGGTGTGTTTCGATAGCTCTGGCTGCCTCGACACGGAAGGCGAATGCGATTACCCTGAAAGCAGAAACCAGTGTCGATTTGTTGCGAATGCGGGGTTTTGAATGCGATGCGCTATCGCCTGACCGTGTTCTCAGCAAGCGCCATAACTTAAAAGGCAGCACTCATGACACAAACCACAGGCCCCTTTTTCGATAACATCGCAAAACTCATGACCGGCGCAGCAACGGCGGCGCAAGGGGCCCGAACCGAAGTCGAGAACGCCGCGCGCAGTCAGATCGAACGTCTGCTGCGCACCATGGATGTGCCTCAGCGGGAGGAATTCGAGGCGGTGAAGGCCGTGGCCGAGAAGGCAAGATCGGAAAACGAGCGCTTGTCGCTTCGCGTCGCCGAACTTGAAGCCGCCCTTGCCAAAAGCCAACCCGCTGTGCATGAGCCGACTGCCGTCCAGTATCATGTTCCGCCCCTCGATTCGACGATGGGGCCATAGACACAGGTAACAGAAGATATCTCCCAAACCCACCTTTCCCCGTGGAGAACAGCCTGAGGGCGGTTGCGCGGAGACGCCGGATCATCGCATAGCGGGATATCGATGCAGTGGAGTTGAACGGATGAAGCGGCGGCTTCAGAGGGACCGTTCAACGCACTCCGCAGCACCATAGAGGGATGAGACGCATGGCTGTCGCGAGACAGGATTTCAGCCGACTTTCGAACCCCGTCGATCTGATGGAGACGATTGCGTGTGTACAGGACTGGACGTTCGAACGCTCAAGTGATGATGAACTGACGCTATCCGTCGCAGGCAACTGGTGCGAATACCATATTTCGCTCAACTGGCGCGACGATTTGGAAAGTTTGCATCTTGCCTGTGCGTTCGATCTCAAAGTCTCTCGCAACCGCATGAATGAGATGTATCGGCTGCTGGTTCTCATCAACGAACAGTTGTGGCTGGGTCACTTCGATATGTGGTCTTCGGAGGGGTTGCTATTGTATCGTCAGGGCTTGATGCTGAACGGAGCCGAGCCGACAGCTCGTCAATGTGAGGCGTTGTTGCAGGCTGCGTTGGAGACGTGCGAACGCTATTATCAGGCGTTCCAGTTTGTCGTCTGGGCGGGAAAACGTGCGGAAGACGCCTTGGCCAGCACAATCTTTGCAACCGCGGGGCAAGCGTAGGCACCGTCTCAATAAAACGCCTATGGTCCCCGCGCCTTATACGAAGCGTTGTCGACAGGCGCGGGGACAGCAAGCGCAAGTTTTTTATTGCCGGGCAGCCACAGTTTCGCGATCACTGGTATCGGCGCGAACCCGGTCCTGTAAAGCGAATGTAAATTTATGAGCGAGCATGGATGTAGCCGATAAATTGATACATCTTGTGGGTGCCGGACGCATGGGCGGTGCCATGTTGCGGGGTTGGCTGGCGCGGAGCGTTAAACCAACTTCGATCTCAGTGACCGAACCGCACCCGGCCCCAGACATGGAACGCTTGTTACTGGCGCATAGCATCGCAGCTACGCCCTCCCGCGATCCGGATGTTGTGGTCCTGGCCATAAAGCCTCAAAGCTTCGATGACGTTTTGCCGACGCTTGGCGGGTTGATCAAGCGTGATACGGTGGTTTTGTCGGTGGCTGCCGGACGGACGATCACTGGTATGGCCCATCACTTTCCGGCTGAGACTGCGATTGTGCGCAGTATCCCGAACCTGCCCGCTGAGGTTGGACGGGGAATAACCGCCGCTTATCCCGGCGTGTATGTCACTCCATCTCAGCGTGAAATCTGCGAGTTTGTTCTACGCGCCGTCGGTGACGTGGTTTGGGTCGACGACGAGGGCCTGATCGACGCAATCACAGGGTTGTCTGGATCTGGACCAGCCTATGTCTTTTACATGGTTGAAGCCCTGGCTGCGGCAGGACGCGCCGCCGGGATCCCGAACGAAGTGGCGATGCACCTGGCCAGAGCAACCGTGACCGGAGCGGGAGAACTGATGTATCAGTCCACGCTCCCGGCAACTCAACTCCGCGAGAACGTGACCTCGCCAAACGGAACCACTGCGGCAGGGCTTGCCGTGCTCATGGGCGAACCATCACTGACAAACCTGATGACCGATGCCGTCGCGGCGGCGGCAACGCGGTCGCGCGAACTGGCGAAGTAACGGGAGCAAACCGCAAAATAATTGACCGAGTCCCTTCCTACCCGACCCTCTATCCAAACTGAGAAGGCATTGCAGCAATGCTCTTCCTACCGGACGTAAACGCGCCGGCGTCGTCGCTATCATAAAGCAGTAGCTTTTGGAGCGGGCGAGCGCCATCCCTCCGCCATGGGACTTGGCGTGCGCGCGCGCGTCCACCCGATAGGCCTGCATCCACTTCACACCCGTCGACGCCCCGATCTGGAAAACCTTGGCCTCGCTGCGGGCAGATCGTACCGCATGGGACCGCCCGAATATAGAGAACACGCAAATCAGCCGGGTAAACCATGAAGCCCCCTTGTTCAGGACAGACTCCACTGCCTCGCACATCTTGTGAATCCCCTGTCGATTCAATTCAAACGGGAACCGCTCCAAATTCGAACAAAATCGCGATTCTCATTCTGGCTTCATATGGGAATTGCGTAATACCAACCGGTGTCAGCGTGAATTTTGCGCTCATCACGCTAAAAGAAATGTGCGCCGCGCTTTCGGACTTGGAGCCGATCCCGATCAAAAGGAATCGGGGGATCGGCTCTAAAGCCTGTATCATCAAGGCTCGTTCCCCAACTGAAGCCAGGCGACATTGTTGTGATGGACAACCTCAGCGCCCACAAAAGCGACGCGGTGCGGCACGCCATCGAACAGGCTGGATGCCAATTGCGCCAGAGCCGATCCCGATTCAAAGGAATCGGCTGATCGGCTCTACTCTTTTAGCAAGAGCGGTTCTTATCCGAAAACCGCGTCACACTTTTCGGGAACCGCTCTAATTGCCCGCGTACTCCCCCGATCTCAACCCGATCGAGCAGGCGTTTTCCAGATCGAAAGCGCACTTGCGACACAAGGAACGCTCGCTCGACGGGCTCTGGAGACGAACAGGAACACTGATCGATGACGTCACGCCGCTCGAATGCCAAAACTTCTTTCAAAACGCCGGATATGGGTAAAATAAATCGGGAACCGCTCTAGGGTCTGTTGAGATTCATCGTGAGTTTATGACGGCTGAACTAGCGTAGATCATTGCGGTGTAGCTTGTATCGGTTTTCTCGCATCGCATGGCTATTCGCTTGAAGTCCTTGAGTTTGCAGAAGAAATTCTCTATCAGATGACGCCATTTATACATCTCTTTATCGATTTGGCGTGGTTTTGATCGCCTTGGATGCTGAGATATGACGACTTTCGCGCCTCGATGGTTCATGGTTTCTATAATCCAGTTCGAATCAAAGGCCTTGTCGGCGATTAAGGCGCCGAATTCGACATCCGCGATTAAAGGTGCGACGCCGACGGTGTCGTACCGGTTTCCTGGAAGCAATTCGAAGCGCACAAGATTGCCAAGTGCGTCTGTCATGGCCAGGATTTTCGTTGTCCAACCACCTTTCGACTTACCTATGGCTTGATTTTGAGTCCCCCTTTTGCGCCGTGACCGAAACGATGCACTTTGACGATTGTCGCGTCGATCATGGCGTATTCCATGTCCGGTTCTTCCGATACGGCATTAAAAATCCTTTGAAAAACTCCGGCTTTCACCCAATGGCGAAACCGTTTGAACACCGTGTTCCAGTTGCCAAAACGCGGAGGGAGCTCGCGCCATCCCACACCCGTCCTTGCAACAAACAGCACCGCTTCCAAAAACAAACGCGGATCACCGCCCGTCCGCCCTGGATCGGTCTTCTTGCCCAGACAATGCGGTTCAATCTTTGCCCATTGCGCATCCGTCAAAATAAAGCGATCCATGAAAAACTCCTTTCGGGAGCTTGAATCACTGTTCGCAAAAATTGTGAATCCTGAATCTCAACAGACCCTAGATCTGCATGAAGTGTCTGCTTAACAGCACCGTAATCAGGATCGTAATCGTGATTGTGATGGCAGTCGTCGTGAACAATTTGCCCCGAATGCAGTCAAGTGGGATGATGAGCAGGGTTAAAGCAGTAGCGCCCGTGAACGAAGAGTTTAGCAGAAGCGTTAACGAGCACCGGCATGAGTAGAGTGGATGGCAGTCCAGTGGGGGCAGGCATCTGGATTTGGCCGCGGCGGAAGCCGACGGCTCAGAGCTACGCTCAAATGTGTCGTGACGATTTCTCGATCGAGTTTGCTGACGGTCGGTATATCGCCTTGGTGCGCGACCTCCAATTGCGTCTCGTCGTCGATGAAACGGATAAATGTTCGTTCACTCAATTAGATGCCAGTGAGGTATGCGATGTGTCGGTTTCACAGAAGAGGAAAACGAGAACCAAGGTGAATTATTATCGAGATGCTCAGGGAACTTTGAAGGCGACCGGAGCCATAAGCGATGGTAAAGGGTTTAGCGACAAGATTGAGTTTTTTGCTGTAAGATGTTCGGATAATCTCGCGTGGGATTTTCTACAGCAAGTATCTGAATAGGATATTACGTTGGATCACTCGACATCCCGCCTCGCCGCATGTTTCGATCGCTGCCGCGAAGAAAAGCGTAAAGCCTTGATCACTTTCGTGACGGCGGGCGACCCAGATTACGCGACAGCCCGCGCTATCGTTACGGGATTGCCGGGCGCGGGCGCGGACATTATCGAGATCGGTATGCCGTTCTCCGATCCGATGGCAGATGGCCCGGCGATCCAACGTTCGTCGCAGCGCGCCTTGAAAAGTGGGCAAACCCTGCGGCGGACGCTTGATCTTGTGCGTGAGTTTCGGGTCGCAAACGGCCATACACCCATCATCCTCATGGGTTATTTCAACCCGATTTACATCTATCCCACCGAGGCTTTTATCGCCGACGCGATCGCCGCAGGCGTCGATGGCTTGATTGTTGTGGACATGCCGCCGGAAGCGGACGACGAACTGTGTTTGCCTGCGCTGAACGCAGGACTCAGCTTTATTCGTCTGACGGCACCCACCACCGACGATCATCGTCTCAAGAGTGTTCTGAAAAACTCCAGCGGTTTTGTGTATTATGTGTCTATCGCAGGCGTGACTGGCACGAGGGCGCCGGACACGGCTGCTGTTTCGGCGAACGTGGCCCGGATCAAGGCACAAACGGCGCTTCCCGTTGTGGTGGGTTTTGGCGTGCGAACGCCTGAGCAGGCAAAAGCCATCGCGGGAGTTTCGGATGGCGTGGTGGTTGGCTCCGTTCTCGTGGATGCCATCGCTCAGAGCCTTGACGGCGCGGGCCGCGCCACCGACGTTACAGTGTCGGTCGTTTTAGGCCTTGTGAAAGGCATCTCGGCTGGTATGAACGCAGACTAGTGCGCGTTTGCGGTCATACAGGATCACGTTATTCTTTCGTCACGCGACAAGTTTAAGACAAGGGGCGGGAATCGATGTCCTAAGCGGTCTATGTAGCAACTTGGGTTTCCGCCTCACATCCTGAGTTTATCCAAGGATGCGGGGACGACAACCGGGCTCATAGTCATAAATGTAGCGTGCCCTAGAGCGCTTTCGACTCAATCAGAGTCATGAAAGCGCTCTAAGTCTTTGTTTAATCGCATTTTCGAGGAGCAAAACCGCTCACACTTTTGCTGGAAAATGCTCTAGTTTGAAGTCTTCGCGCCGCATCGCGATAGAAATAAAGGCAGATCGTTCGTGAACTGGATCAACAACGTCGTCAGGCCGAAAATCTCAGGGCTATGGCAAAAGCGGGAGATGCCTGAGAATCTCTGGGTCAAATGCCCGGAGACGGGTCAGATGGTTTTTCATAAAGACCTCGAAGCCAATCAATTCGTCGTGCCCGGCTCCGGCTATCACATGCGTATGCCGGGCGATGTTCGTCTGAAGTTTTTGTTCGATGCGGGGAGGTACGATCCGGTTCAAGCCCCAGACGTGCCCACCGATCCTCTCAGGTTTCGCGACGAGAAGCGCTACGCTGACCGGCTCAAGGATGCTCGCGTCAAAACGGCCATGGCGGATGCGGTTTTGACAGGTGCTGGAACGCTGGATGGTCTGACCGTCGTCGCGGCCGCGCAGGATTTCTCGTTCATGGGTGGATCGCTTGGAATGGCGGCGGGTGAGGCAATCGTAACCGGCATACTTAAAGCGGTGGAATTGAAAGTTCCGTACATCCTGTTCGTGTCGTCAGGCGGGGCGCGAATGCAGGAGGGGATATTATCATTGATGCAGATGCCGCGAACCACGGTTGCGGTTCAACGCCTGCGCGAAGCAAAACTGCCGTACATCGTCGTTCTCACGCATCCGACCACCGGTGGCGTTACGGCGTCCTACGCGATGCTGGGCGATATTCATATTGCCGAGCCGGGCGCGCTGATCGGCTTCGCCGGGCCCCGCGTGATCGAACAGACCATTCGCGAAAAACTCCCAACAGGGTTTCAGCGCGCGGAGTATCTGCTGGAGCATGGCATGATCGATATGGTCGTGCATCGTCATGATCTGCGCGATACGCTGAGCCGCTTGTGCAGTCTGCTTGTCACCGAGCGCAAACATCGCGTGGGCATGAACAATGTCAAGCTGCGCAAAAAAGCGGCACAGGCTGCGGAATCGACTGCTTCGGAGATTAAACTACCCGCCACGGCTGAACAGCTTGCAGCGACCGTCACGAAGGTGACCGAGGCGAAAGACTCGACACCAGCAGTCGCAAAACCGGTCTGAGCCGCTTCGCATTCTAAAATCTCTTGATGTGGACATCCACGCTTGAACAGGAAAACAGGGTGGAATCACCGAAGACCGAACATCTGCTAGCGAAACTTGAGCGGCTTCACCCGAAGTTGATCGACCTGTCGCTTGGCCGCGTCACACGTCTCCTTCAGGCGCTGGGCCATCCGCATCGTCGCTTGCCGCCGGTCATCCACGTCGCCGGTACGAACGGCAAGGGATCGGTGGTCGCGTTCCTTCGCGCCATGCTCGAAGCCGAAGGCTATCGGACGCATGCGTTCATTTCTCCGCATCTGCGTCGGTTCCATGAGCGGATCCTGCTCGCCGGCCCGGGCGGCGCAAAAACCATCGCTGAACCTTCGCTTGCCGATATTCTTGCGCGCGCGGAAGCCGCCAATGACGGTGCGCCGATCACGTTTTTCGAAATCACGACGGCGGCCGCGTTTCTTGCCTTCGCCGAGGCACCGGCGGATATCGTACTGCTTGAGACCGGCCTCGGAGGCCGTCTCGATGCAACGAACGTGATCGAGAATCCACTGATGACCGTGTTGACCTCCATTTCGCTGGATCATTGTGATTTTCTTGGAAACACTATCGAGGCCATTGCCGGGGAAAAAGCAGGTATCATCAAGCGCGGTTGTCCAGTTGTCGTATCGCGACAGGACGAGGCAGCACTTCGAGTGATTGACCGGCAGGCCGCACGTCTGCGCGCCCCTGTTTATGCGGCGGGCCGCGAATGGGATGCCTATGAGCAGCAAGGCCGTCTCGTCTTTCAGGATGACGACGCGCTCATCGACCTTCCGCTGCCCCGCCTTTTCGGTCGCCATCAGTTCGACAATGCGGGCACTGCGATTGCGGCGGCGCGCAAACTGAACGGCTTTGAAATTTCGAACAAGGGCCTTGCGAACGGACTGACTTCGGCGGTCTGGCCTGCCCGCCTGGAACGCCTGCCACAGGGGCAACTGCATGAACTAGCCCCCGCTGGATCGGAGATCTGGCTCGACGGCGGTCACAATCCAGCCGCAGGTGAGGCGGTAGCGCGGGCTTTGGCGGACCTCGACGAAAGGGTGGCAAGCCCGATACACCTCATCATCGGTATGCTGACGACCAAGGACGCCAGCGGCTTTATCCGCCATTTTCAGGGCTTGCCTGAACTTGTCACCACGATTGGCATTCCGGGTCAGCCTCAGGCCTATGCAGCCGACGACCTCGCATCGGTTGCCCGTGAGCTTGGAATCGCAGCTCACCCGGCCACGAACCTGAGACAGGCAATCATCAAAAGCCGCAAGCAGTCGACCGGCCCTGTCCGCATCATGGTCGCAGGGTCTCTTTATCTTGCGGGCCATGTGCTGGCGGAGCATGAACGGCCATCGACTTGATGTGACCACCAGTCGGCTCGGGATCGCGTCACCGTACAACGCACGACTGGCAACAGACTTAAATCGGAATCCATATGTCGACGCCGCCGTTGCCTGTTCGCGTATCGAACGTTTCTTTGTGGCGTTCAATACTTGGGGCGTTTTCAACCCTGTAGCCGTGATCGGGCAACCAGCGATCCCAGATTGCCGCGTAGGTCTTTGACAAGGTAGTGATATGTCCGTCATGCTTGAATATCGCCCAACGACGAGGCGCGATTTGCACTTTGACAAGGTCTGAGGGTAGGTTGATTATAGCCCTGACCTCGGCTGCTGCTACATAATCAAAGTTGCCTTCGTCATCCACGCTCAAAGTGACTCCAATAGGGATGCCTGGAGTCTTGTTTTCGATCTCGCCAAACATGGATTCCATGAATTTCTGCCATTGCCCTGCAATGCCTCCGGTGGTGCCAAGTGAATACCGCCCTGGCAGTCCAATCGCCAGAATGCCCTTACCTTCGCAGATCGTTGGCTTCTTGAGCGCGACGGTTGAGTGATCCCGGAGTTGAAGTGGCTCGATCAACATCAGACCATCCAAAGAGCGCCCAGCACGGACCGCCTCGGGCGTTTGACCAAAATACGCCTTGAATGCTCTGGAAAATGCTTCGTGTGAGCTGTAGTGGTACTGTAGTGCCACGTCCAAGATGCCCGACGCGCCTGCTGCCAGCGACTTCGCCGCTTCAGACAACCGTCGCCCTCTTACGAATTGCATGACAGAGCACCCAGTGGACGAACTGAAAGCGCGAGCGAGATGATATTTCGACACGTCGCATGCTTGGGCAATCTCATCTAGCGACAGATTGCGATATTGATTGCGTTCTATGACCCAAAGGGCCCTCTGTGTGAGTGACATGGGTGCCGTCTCCAAGAAAATTTTCCGCGTTGTGTGCGTCAAGTTCTGCGAGGATAGACCTTAAAATAATGCCTCGCTTGATTGGGATTGCTATCTTCAAGCGCTTTCTCCCTGGTCCCCAACCGAGTTTTGAGTCAACTTCGATTTGCGGATGAAAAAGTTAGAAGCTGACCACTCTGGAACCGGCCCCTTTCCAGGTGAAGAATACATTTTGGTCCTTGAGTTTGACATCCGGGATGGTGTGTGCATGCTGCGCCCAACCTGAAATCGGATCGGAATAAGGCTGCCTGTCGATCATGGTGCATGAAAATGCTGACAAAACTCTCGGGCTGGCCAAAAAGCGGCAGCGGTCTTTAACGGTCGCCCGGCGGCTTTGGCGCGACCAGATTCGGGCGTTTCTGCCCCAGTTGCTCGCAGCCCTCGTCGTCATCGCGCTGCTGGCGAGCACAACGGGTGCCTACCCGCTCATCATCAAGTATTCGTATGACATGCTGGCTTCGGGCAAGCTTGACGGCTTATGGATCATTCTCCCAGCCATCGTTCTGGTTACCATGACAAAAGGGCTTCTCGATTATCTCCAGGCGATTTTGACCAGCCGGATCGGCATCCGGCTGAATGTCGCTTTGCAGAAGCGCTTGTTGGCTCGCATCCTTCATGCGGATTACGCCAGATTGACCCGTGACGCGCCGGGTCAGTTGACTTCGCGCGTTGTCAACGACCTTGGCAGCATTCAGGGTGCAGTGACCGCAATATTCACCAACGCGATCAAGGATGTTCTGACCGTGATCGCGCTTGCGGGATCCATGATCTATCTTGACTGGGTCATGTCTTTCTTTGTGCTGATACTCTATCCTTTTGCGGCGATTCCCATCGTGATCGTGGGCCGTCTCATCCATCGCAATGCCCATCGCTCCGCGCGCCAGGCAGGCAACACGACGGCCGCGCTTGTGGAAAGCCTATCGTCGATCCGTCTGTTGAAAACCTTCCGGCTTGAGGCCTATGCAACAAAAAAGGTCGGCGACGAATTCGATCGGGTGACGAAGCTTCAGTTGAAGACAGTCCGCACCCGTGCTGCACTCAATCCGATCCTTGAAGTCATCGGCGGCACGGCGGTGGCAGGTGTTATCGGTTTCGCGGCTTATCGCGTCTCGAAGGGCTCGAGCACGGTCGGGGATTTTACAGGTTTTGTCAGTGCGCTCCTCATGGCAGCCCAGCCAATTCGCGGTTTAGGCAACCTCAACTCACGCGTTCAGGAAGGTCTTGTGGGTGCCGAGCGCTATTACGAGGTTATCGACGAGGTGCCAAGCATCGCCAGCGCCCCCGGGGCCAAGTCCCTTGTGGTGAGCAACGCGGCAATTGAATTCAACCGCGTGGCCTTCGCCTATACGGTAGATGCACCGGAGGCGGTTCGAAACTTCGATCTGAAAATTTCGCCAAGAACGACCGTTGCGCTGGTCGGAACGAGCGGTGCCGGTAAATCGACGATCATCAACCTTGTCCCGCGGCTTTACGATGTAACCTCTGGGTCGATCCTGATCGACGGACAAGATATCCGCGATGTGACCGTCGAATCGCTCCGCGATGCCATCTCGATTGTCAGTCAGGATATCACGCTGTTCAACGACACGATTGCGGCCAACATCGGTCTTGGTCGTTTGAGTGCGCCTTTCGACGAGATCGTGTCCGCAGCCAAAGCCGCCGCCGCGCATGCATTCATCCTCGATTTGCCGCAGGGGTATGAGACCATTGTCGGTGATCGCGGCATGCGGTTGTCGGGCGGGCAGCGGCAGCGCATTGCCCTTGCGCGCGCCATACTGCGGGACGCGCCGATTTTTCTTCTCGATGAAGCGACAAGCGCGCTCGACACCGAGTCGGAGCGGCTTGTTCAGGAGGCACTCGCCAGTTTCAGCGCCACGCGGACCACTATCGTGATCGCGCATCGCCTTTCGACGATCAAGAACGCCGATCTCATCTGTGTGATGGAAAGCGGGCGTATCATCGAGCGCGGCACTCATAGCGAGCTGTTGCGGCTCGACGCAGCATATGCCAAGTTTTGCCGCGCGCAAAATTTGGATAGCGTTCCAGTGTCGACCGCGGCTGAATAACCGTTGGGTCGGCTCGGAGGCGGCACCATGACTTATGCTTGCGGAAAACCAGACAGAGGCTGTAGCATTTTCAGCAAGAGTGCGAGCCGCTTTCCGAGTTTCCGTATCACGGGCACCACGCTTTGCTTCGATCTGAAAAATTTTTAGCGTGACCCGAAAAAAGAACTTTTCGGCAAGTCCATCCTTCTGTTATGCTCAAGTTGCCGAGGGAGGATTGCAAAACGGGTGATACTCATGAAAAGGCTTATCGCTTTGGCATTCGCCGCCGTGATCGGCGCTTTTGTCCTTGGTAATGGCGCATCCAGCGCTAACGCCGCTGTAGCGTCGACTGTCGTTGCCGCTCAAGCCGCGACAGTGAAAGCGGCTGTTCAGCCGGTATATTATTACTACTATCGTCCGCGGTATCGTTATAATTACTATCGCCCGCGGTATTATTACTATCGGCCTGCATATCGTTACTACTACCGTCCACGGTATCGTTATTACTACCGATATTAAGAACGAAATGAATTAATAAAAAAGGGGGCTGCTGCGCACAGTCTCCTTTTACATTCCAACTTAATCGTTAAATGCCATACAGCCGGTCAAAATACTGGCATACTTCCGCTCAGCTCCGAGGCGCGTTATGATCTGCTGGAGATTGTCGAAGAGCGTTGCAGCCATAGCTCCACGATCGTCACAAGCCAGCTCTCCGTCGAACAATGGCATCAGGTGATCGGCGATCCGACCTATGCGGACGTCATACTCGACCGGCTCGTTCACAACGCACACCGCATCGAGCTTCCAGAAGAAAGTCTGCGCATTCAAGATCGCGGTGGCCAGCCCCACGCCATCAATATGTTCACATCCATCTCGACCGCCCGCGCCTATGCCGAAAAGAAAAGCGTGGACTGGCCCGCGTTCAACAAATGATCCCGGCTCGCTGATCGGAATGCTGGGCGGTTCTGTTGTCATCAGTGTCGTCGACACGCGGCTTGCCACCGCGTTTTTCTTGTGGCAGCGCTTTGGCCTCGCGACTGATCCGGTCGGAAGAAATCGCGGCTCACGAACGTTTGCCGCTCCTAGGACTGGCCAATCTGTCCCTGAAAGGGCTGGCCATCGGCGGTCTCGTCGGCATGGTGGGCGGGGGCGGTCTCTCGGTGCGGCGGAAGAACCGGCGATCCTCAATCTTGAGGCCACTGTCGAGATCGCAAGTCACAACGTTTACGCCGACCAGATCGAACACTTCTGTCGATTCCTCGCACACAGAGAGGCCGTGATCGTAAGCGCCCATCCCCATAACGATCGGGGAACGGCAAATGCAGCCGCCGAACTGGCCCTTCTCGCAGACGCTGATCGCATCGACGGCTGTCTGTTTGGCAATGGAGAACGGTCCGGCAATGCAGACCTCTTCGTCCCTGCCGCGAACCTGTATCCGCAAGGCGTTCATCCCGGCCTTGATCTCTCTGACTTCCGCGCCTTGCCGCAATTGTCAAACTACACAACAAAATTTCGGTTCATCCGCGCCATTCCTACACCGGCGAGTTCGCTTTCACATCCTTCGCCGGCACCCATCAGGATGGGATCGCAAGTCAGGGAAAGCAGCGATGATCTGCTCCCCGCAAATGTCCTCGTTTTGCGTTAGAGTTTTCCGGTCGTTTTCCATTGGGCTGGAAGGGATCGGGAAGGATGAAAGCGTCGAAGTTCACGGATGCTCAGAAGGCGTTCATCATCAGGCAGGGGGAAGAGGGGGCGCCAGTTGCAGAGATCTGCCGCAGAGCGGGGATCAGCGAAGCGACTTACTATAATTGGAAGAAGAAATACGCGGGCATGATGCCGTCTGAGATGAAGCGCATGCGCGAGCTTGAGGAGGAGAATGGCCGCCTGAAAAAGATCGTGGCGGACCTGTCGCTCGACAAAGCCATGCTTCAGGATGTCATCAAGCGAAAGCTCTAAGGCCTGCTCGAAAGCGCAAGCTGGTCGACGAGATGGTGGGCGATTGGCAGGTGTCGATCCGCAAGGCGTGCTCGGCGCTTTTGTTCGATCCAGTGACCTACCGCTACAAATCTCGCCGGCGCGATCAGGCTCCCTTGGAACAACGGATTAAGGAGATCAGCCAGACGCGGGTGCGTTATGGCTATCGGCGTGTGCATGTGCTGCTTCAGCGGGAGGGCTTTGTGATCAACCACAAGAAGACCTATCGGATTTACAACGAGTTAGGCCTGCAGTTGCGCAACAAGACGCCCAAGCGGCGGGTCAAGGCGAAGCTCAGAGAAGACCGCGAGGAGGCCACGGGACCACTTGAGACGTGGGCAATGGACTTCGTTCATGACCAGCTCTCAACTGGCCGCAAGCTGCGGATTTTAACCGTGGTGGACACGTTCTCGCGCTTCTCGCCCGTTCTCGATCCAAGGTTCAGCTATCGGGCCGAGGATGTGGTGGCAACGCTCGATCGTGTTTGCGGCGTGGTTGGCTACCCCAAGACCATTCGGGTCGATCAGGGTTCGGAGTTCGTCTCCCGCGATCTCGATTTGTGGGCTTACCGGAGGGGCGTTATGCTCGACTTCTCACGCCCTGGCAAGCCAACCGACAACGCGTTCATCGAGGCCTTCAATGGCCGGCTCAGGGCCGAGTGCCTGAACGCAGATTGGTTCTTGACGCTCGACGACGCCAGGCAGAAACTCGAGCGATGGCGCAGGGACTACAATGAGGTCAGGCCACACGGTGCGATCGGCAACAAGACGCCGATAACGCTCGTCAATCGCAACCAAGCCGGCAGCCCGCTTGGCGCGAAAGACCCGGAAAACTCTAACATCCGGCGAGGATGAAAATGGGAGCGGTTCAAGACCCGGAAAACTCTAACATCCGGCGAGGATGAAAATGGGAGCGGTTCAGGACATCCAGGACTCCACTTATGACTGGAGGAAAGTTGGGGCTCAGGTCAGAATCTGTCCACAGGGCCTAATGTGCTTTAACCGGAACTGCGCACCAAAACCTGCTTTACCAAGGCGGTTCTCTAATAGTTGATTTCGGACGGATTCGACAGCAGTGCTCCCATTTCTTTGGTCCCCCTAAGGCAATTGAACGTGTGCTCTTCCGTTGCCTGTCTTTGGGATGGCCTCAGGCTGCGATGGCGTTGCCGGTGGCTTTTGCGATGGTTCCGGTGAGGCTCGACCAGAGGGCTTTGCCGTTTTGGCTATCGTAGATGACGAGGTTACCGTCATCTTGCATAGCAAGCGTAAAGGTGCGGTTGGTTGCGGGGCCGCCTGCTGTTTTGGAGTCCCACTGCGCTTTGATGGCGGCGTCGTAAACGACCAGGTTACCGTCGGTTTGGACATTCAGGAAGCCGCCTTGCGCTTTACCAGCCGTTCCCGAGTTCCAGATCGCCTTGTTGGCGATGGTGTCGTAGACCACGGCGTTGCCGTCGGCCTGCATAATTGCCTGATAGCGTCCGTTTGTCGAGACGAGGGCTTGGTTGGCGGCCATGGCAGTGTTCGAGATCTGCGCTCCAAGCACGGTGATCCCGGTTGCAGCTTGAGGCTGGGGTGTTGATGGCTTCACGGCCACGGGGACAGGCGCTGTCGTGCTGACAGGAGCCTGAGGTGCGGGAGCCTGAGGCGCGGCATTGGCTGCGGCCCTGGCGATGACGCCGGTTTGGATGGACCATAGGGCGCTGTTGTCCCGGCTATCGTAGATCACGAGGTTTCCATCGTCCTGCATGGACAGCGTGAAGGCGCGATTGGCGGCAGCGCCCCCGCTTGTTTCGGAATACCATTGGGCTTTTCGGTCCGCATCGTAGATGCCGAGATTGCCGTCGCGCTGCACGACCGCGGTTCCTCCCGCGGCCGCCCCTGTAGTCTGCGTCGACCATATAAGGTTGACGCCGTCGTACACTGCAAAGTTGCCATCGGCCTGCATCACCGCCGCATAGCGGCCGTTGTCTGAGACAAGGGCTTGATTGGCCCTGATCGCGCTGTTTGAAACTTCAGCGCCAAGGACTGTCAACCCTGCGGTCTGCGCTTGAGCAAGAGGTGCCTGAACCACGGCTAGGGCAGGGGTTGGATCTGCGGTGGCTAAGACTGGTGCAACGACCGGTGCAGGAAGAAGAAGACCGCTCTGCTGCCAAATGGGCAGCACTAAGCCATCGGCATTCACGGCCTGGCCAACTTCGTTACCGTTGCGGATGTAATAATCAAGGGCGCGCAGGGTATCGCCATGACTGTAGGCTGCGGTCCCGGCATCCTGGTTGATCACCGAGGGATCGACCGTGATGCCAAGGGCCGTCTTGAGCTGGCCGATCTGATCGCCCCGGCTTGCCATGTCCGCAAGCTGATCCGCAACCGTCGCCCCTTGCGGCGGTCCGGATAAGGCAAGAAGCTGATCGAGTTGCGGCAACACGCCATGATCGCGGGCCCATTGATAGATGAGGGTGAGATTGCCGGGTGGCGTTGGTTTGCGGCTGGCTGAAGTAGAGATCGTAGAGTTCGGGGTGGCTTGCCAGATACAGCATAAGGACGCCGGCACGCGCGCCCACCGCATAAGCGTCCGCCTGGTTGTCGGCGGTGTACGTAAACATGGGCGTAAGGATCGGATTGGGGACCGGCGTGGTGTCCCGGCCGTTCTGGCTCGACCAGATGGTTGCGTTGTCCTGGCTGTCGTAGACGACAAGATTGCCGTCGTCGCGCATGACGAGGTTGAAGGATCGGTTCACGCCGTCGGCATGGGTTTTGGAATCCCAGGGTGAACTGCCGCCGGGGGCGTAGACCACAAGATTGCCATCCCCCTGCATGGTGAGAGATCCGCCGGCGGCCTTGCCTCCCGTCCCCGTGCTCCAGGTGGATTGTCCCTGTGGACCGGTCGTAGACGACGAAGTTGCCGTCGCCTTGCATCACCGCCATGAACCGGCCATTGGCCGAAACGATCGCCTGGTTTGCGGTCATGGCGTAACTTGAGATGCGGTCCCCCAGCACGGTCAGGCCCGGAACTGTGGTAATCGGCCCTGCGGTTTGAGGTAGCGTCGCCACGGAGCTGCTGCTGTTCAGGGTGACCTGATACTTGTCGTCCGCCGTGGCAAACAGACCGTGCAGGATGCCCTGACGCATGAGATCCGGAAGGCCGTCGCCGTTGAAGTCGTCGTAGGTATAGACGTTGGGCGTGGTGTGATCGGTCTCCCAGCGTACCGTCCCCATCTGATCGATGAACGGCTTCAAGCTTGCGCCGCGCGCATCATTGCCGCCGATGGTGCCGCTTGCTGCCCCGAACGCGGCCTGCAGTTGCGCCGCCTGATCCGGTGTCACTGTGAAGGTCTGGGTTTTCGTTACCGTGCCGACATCAGGGTTGATAGACGCGAACGTCACGTCGAGGCTCAAGGTGTAGCTGGTAGCAGGGCCGGATGGAGGCGCTGCCTGCGACAGTTGGGTGTCGATGAACGAGATTGGGGTGCCGCTGTCGCTGGTGGGGTCGTAAGCGGAGAAGATGCGCTGGCCGCTATCGTCGGTGCCGCGATAGGTAAGGACCATACCGTCGGCAAGCGTGACCTGGTTGGCGTCGGCAAGCGTTGCGGCCGGGATCGAGTCGGAACTGCCGTCGCTATACTGGGTCATCAAGGCCATCGAGGCGATCGTCAGAGGCGTGCCACCGCCCGGGGCCGACCCTGGCACCAGCGAGAACGTAGCACTCTGGATGGGCGCCTCCGAAGCCTGTCCTGTATAAGCCACGCGGTTGCGCTGCCGGTCGGAGGTCTTCTGATCGACGCTGTCGTTCTGCAGAATCTGGCCCGTGATCGGGTTTTGTCCGCCATCGACGCTAACGTTCTTCATGAGCGTCTGCCATTTGGTCCAATGCTCCTGGTTGGCCATGAGCAAGCCCATGACGAAGGATGCGATCCCCACCACCCAGCCGATGATGGGAACCGCGCCAACGGCAACCCCCGCCCCTATTTGCGAGAACAGCGAAATGCCGCGGAACACGAGAGAGGCCGCCGTCAGCGCGTCGGTCAAAGCTTGAGGCGCGTGCACCAGACCGGAAATGCTGGACGCAAGCGACGTCACATCCCCGGCACCCGCTGCTCCGTTGGCGAACGAGCCCGTCGTCAGCCCCTGGATCACGGTGTAGGCCTGATGGCCCGTGTTGACATACGGCGCAATGGCCGCGATCTGGGGCGAGAATGCCGCAGCCGCGTTGAACACCGCCAACGCCGCTGCATCGATCTGCACCGACGTCGCAGCCGGATTGTTGATCAAGGCCACAAGCGTGCTGCCCGCATTTGACAGGCTCACAGCCTGCCCAAGAACAGCCCCAGCATCAGGATCGAGCTTCGATACGATGCTGTTGATCCAGCCAAGATAGGTCGACAGATCCTGCAGCGCCTCCGACGCCTGCGCCGCGTCAGAAGGAGAGGGTTGAACCGCCGTTGCGCCGTCGTTCAGAAGGAAGCTGTAGTCAGGGTCAACACCGTCGAGATTCATCAAAGGATCGTCGATATAATCAGCAAGCGGGTCGTCGATTAACGGTGCAGAAACGTCCGATATAATTGAGGGATCATCAAGACTAGCCAATAAAGTATTTGTGCCTGCATCAGATTGCTGTTGGCGCTCGATAAAATCATTTACGTTTAGCATTAATCTTCGTCTTATACTTTCTTCAAGCGGCTGCCCGTCTAGAATAGATTTTCGTATATCGAATATAAGCTTTCCATCCGTATTAAAGCTTTTTCCTGGGCCAGATATCCATTTGTCAATTATAGAAAGATCACTAAGCTGAAGCGGCTCACCGTTAACTGCACGCGCTACCGCATCTGGAACACTGTAGTTCCTGCCGTTAACTCTAATGTCTGCCATCCCGGGCGCGCTGCCTAGAGCGACCGAGTTAAACGATAACTGAGATCGCCCTCCTGTAAACACTATATCGTAAACGCCTCCGACGGGCGGTAGAGGCCGTGTATATGGATCGGGAATATCTGCTGAACCCGCCACAGGTCTCGAAACAATCTGAATACCTCCTTTAAAGCTTGCATCTAGACCTGGAATTAATGTAAATCCTGCGCCTACTCCAATCATTCCGGTGCTAAACTGTGTCGTAAAATCGCCTAATCCAGTGGAATAACTAGCTTGCGTTCCCGTCACCTGACTGATGTAACGATATCCATCTTTAATATAAATATTTGGCAAATTACTATCAAGATTGCTCCAGCCATCAGGAAGTTTATATAGATTAGCAATGTTAGTTGTTACACCCAACACATTTCCAGAAAAATTTATTTGCCTCACAAACCGAATACTTGTGCCATTTGCATCTTTCCAGTATTGATATGTTGAAGGGTCGTTTAATCCGATATTTATCGCCCTAAGTAAGTCGGTATTTATTTCCGTTCCCGCTTCAAGAGTTCGCTTTGTCTCTAACGTCACACCTCCCGAAAAGTCTACTGTGCCGGTTGGCACTATAAAATCTGTCGGCAACTGCATTTTTCCGGCTTTTCTATCTCCCAAGGTGTAATTAAAATTCGCAGCTAATACCGTTTTGCCATCCACAACTTGTGTATTTAACCTATAAATACCCTGATCATCTTTTAGAATTGACCCGTTAGATACGCCTGCATCCATATCTCCAACTTCTATATAATTACCGCCGTTAACCTGAGCGGGATTAAATAAAGATTGCCAATCCCATTTTAATGGATTTAAAACCTGAGTAGGGCTCAACCCTTTCTGATCAATACTAAATCCCATATCAGGAAATCGATTGCTTAACCAATTAGCAAGCCTTTCTTTCGCGGACGCTTGCTCTGAAACTGTATTGGGTGGAGTAGTAAATTGCTCTCTTATCCAGGCACCCATCTCAGAGAATATCTCAGCTTGCTCTGCTTTTACCGCATCAGGAGAAGGCGGAGTGGAGCTAATTTGCCCCCAAACTGTAACTGTACCTAAAAATGGTACTGTGACTGACGCTCTAGGCCTGTACACAATTTGGCGATCTGAATTTGCAAATATTGCATCGCTTGGAACTCCTGGTAACGAGATAATAAAATTCTGAACAGCTTGCTGCGGCGTCATGGCATTAAATATAACATTTTGAGAAATATTATATTGAATAACAGGATCTATTATATTTGTAGACTGAAATAGATTGTATAGTTGTTGGGCTTGAATATCATTTAAAGGATTCTGCAGTGTGCCTATATGACCCGTGCGCCAACTTCCATCCGTTATTGCCGATACATCAGGATCGGACCTCGATGGCAAAATGTTAACAAATGGTATGCCGTTTAAAAAGTCATTTATTGCTTCGCTAGGCGTTATATTTAAATAAAAGATACGCTGAGCAATATTCATTTTGGCACCATCATCGGTTATCCCGTTTTGGGAAAATCGTTGATCTAATATTGCAGGAGACGATCTTCGGGGAATATAACTCTGCCAGCTTCCAGGCACAGATCCGTTATAAAGCTGTCCTAAGAGATCTTGCGCTGCGTTGACAGCCTTAGTGAACTCGTCAGCTTGATCAACTGTTAGATTGGATACTGTAGGATTTGATAAATTATTATACAGTGCTCCCGCTATATCAGGAGCAAAGTTTGCATCTAAATATCCACGCAAGCTAAGAAAACTGACATATCCTAACGCATCCAATGTGTCCGCCGACGCAAAATCGGCAGCATTCACAGCCCCATGCAGCGGAGAGCCATTTATGATGTAGATAGCACTGAGAACATTAGCAGAAGCACCATTGGGACGGTTAGGATCATTAGAAAGGGCAGAATCATTCAATTTATTTAGTATGGCTTCTCTAACCCGAGGCGGAAGCTGATCAATCTGCGCTGCCGGAGCTTGGTTGATTATTTGTGCTAAGTCTTCCGCATTCATTCCATAAATGACAGCAATTGCATCAATCTGCTGTAGTGGCCTACCGTAGCCGCCAGTTGGGAAGATTTTTAGCTGATTTGCTAGGCTTTTCGCTGCTGCTTCAACGTCGGCAAGAGTGTAAGGTGTAGTGTTACCCCAGCCTCCGATAACCCTTCTAAGATCGTCAACGCTGATGCCGTTTCTTCTCGCGATTTCGTTAAAATCGATCAAGGTGGAAGGAGGAAGCGGAGGCACCGGATCACTTGGCGGCGTGGTCTGCGGCGGCAGGTTACCGGTGAAAGCCGCATTGATGATTGCAGCAAGGTTATCCCATCCCGGCTTGCCGGCCGTCGCCGCCTGCGCAACTAATGTTACGCTCTCCGATGCGCTATATAAGCCAGTCGAAGCAACCAAGGCGATCCAGGCTTTCTGATTCGCGTCTGTGATGCCATTAAGCTGGAACACACGCCTTAAAGTCGGAACACTGCTTGCTGGTAAGTTCGGAGTGTTGACCCAAGCGTTATCTGCCAGTGTGGGCATTGGCGCTGTCGTTGTAGGTGTGCGGGGCAGGAGGACGGTTGTCGGGTTGTCCAAAGGATCGGTTGACGGCGTTGTCCCGTCTCCGGTATCTGTTCCCGGGATGGGGTCCGGCAAGGGTATAACTTGGATTGGCCCCGTCAACGGTAGACGTGGTTGGCCTGGTCTATGTGAAAGGTCAATGGGGTTTGCGGTCCCGTCAGGTGATGTCCAGGTAATTGTTGGAACAGGCGTTACATCGGTTGCGGTCGGGGCAAATGGCTGCGGAGGCGGCGGTAGTTGATTTACAGGTACGGTTTGCTGGAACCTGTTGCTGCCCCAGATCAGTACCCGGCCATTCTGAGTTTCAACCGAAGCCTGCACTTGGCCACTATTATTCGTCCATACCTGAGCTGCGTAACCGTTAGCTGCTGCAATAGCCGCAACGTTAGCAGCCTGTAGCTGATCTGTCTGAGTAGAAGCTGGAAAGATTAAATCTCCTAAAACCGCTAAGGCGGCGGAAGCTGGTAATCCGGGGACCTTAATAAACGTAGTTAGATTTCCGTTGGTCAATACTTTTATCACCGCATCACCTACCCGTAGAAAAACAGGCTGCGCTTGTGCAATTTGGATTGGGCGTGTCAGCGTTGATGCACTAAGCGCATGAATGCCGGGAGATTTATCCGCAGCCTCGAGCGCGGCGCTGAAGGTATCTGTGCTTGGCGCAGCGTCGGGCTGAACTTGTCCTGCCGTGTTGGTGGAAACGGGGGAAAGGGCCATGAGTTGATCTCCAAAACATAAAATAATGCCAGCGACTGATTGTTCATTGTATTCAAAATACCTGACCAAAGCCTGTCCAAAAAATTTAGTGTTGTCTATTTTTCCATAGCCTTTGGGATGGCGCTATTGGGTTTACGGCACAGCGGCTGCGAGAATGTGCATGCAAAAGTTGGACGGCAAAACTTGTTCCGTGTTAAAATGCACAATCGAGTGCGAGTTCTCAGCCCTCCCCGCGGAGACGTCGTAATGAATGGCTACCCACTTATCGTGCGCCGCATGCTGCACAGCGACGTCGCTGCTGGATTGCGTGATATGATCCTCAATGGCTCGTTAACGTCGGGGCAGCGGATTATTGAAACAGACCTATGCGGGTAGTTCGGGGTTTCGCGGACACCGATGCGAGAAGCTTTGAAGGTTCTTGCTGCTGAAGGCCTTGTTGAGCTGTTGCCAAATCGCGGCGCAATTGTCGCGCGGATTACCCCTGAGGAAGTCGAAGAACTGTTTCCCATTATGGGCGCTTTGGAAGCGCTGGCGGGGAAGGTGGCCTGCGGACGGATCACTGATGTTGAAATAGCCTCTATCCAGCAGACGCACGATCGTATGGTTCAGCACTATAACCGCAATGAATGCTTACCTTACGAGAAGCTGAACCGTGACATCCACGAGGCGATTTTTGCAGTTGCAGGTAATGGAACGCTGACGGCGCTATACCATCAACTCATGATCCGAACTCACAGCATCCGATTTGCGGTGCGCAAATCACGAGAACAATGGCGGCAATCCGTTGAACAACACAATGATATCATGGCCGCCTTGAAGCAGCGCAACGGCGAGGCACTAGCTTCAATTCTAGATCTGCATGTTAAATACAGGGCGGATGTTGTTATGGAAGCGCTTGTTCAAGTTCCTGCACACGAGAACTGAGCATCACTCGGCAAGCCGGAATCGGTTGTTTCTTCTTTCCATGCCGAAAAGCGACGAGGCGTTGAGTTTATGGAGCGTCGGATGCGTAAGCATAATCCCTCTCAATGGTAATACCGCGGTCCCGGGATGTTGGGATGGAGGATCGCCGCGCAATCTGGGGGGCCGCTTGTAAGCCTGCGCGTCGAGGTTTTTATCGAGGATGGATCGAACCGAGCCGTAGGTGCGGACCTCGATCCCGAGCGCCCTCACGCACGCCGCCTCCGCACGCGGGGCCCCGAAGGACTTGACGAGCCTACTGGCGTCGTTGGGCTTTGTCGAACGCGCCGAAAACTTTGTCCTGCTTGGCGCGTCCAATCGTGATTCATAATGCTCATCTTACGATGTCATTAGAACACAAGGGTTGTTGATCAAGATTTTGAGTTAGCGGACTTCGTCTTCGTCCCACGGCTTCTGTTCGAACCGCACCGGCGTTAAGATCCGTCATTCGGAAAACCAAGGAGCGCCTTTGCATAATTGGCGTGCGCTGAGGGTACCCCGGCGGATCATGCGCAGAACTGTCATCAGACTCACGTTCAGTTCGCCCGACGCCTCGTTGAGAGTAACCTCGCCTCTATCGGTGCGTTCGCCATCGCGATAGACGGCGATCCGGCGGGGCGAACTCGCAAGCTTGAAACCTGGCTTTTCGTCCAGCCATTGTTGCGGCCCGTTCGCTTTCCGGCGCGGTTGAGCACCGATGCGATGGCGCGATCGGGCATGAGGCGCGCAAGTTCGCGAGCGACCAGCCGATTATCGGGATCGACCGCGTCATGCTGGCGGCGTGCGAGAGCGCATTCATAACGCGCTTGCTTAAGCGCAAGCTCTAGCTGCGTTTTGTCTCAGCGGCTTCCGTTTTGCGGGCTTCGATCATCGCGAGAGCGGCCTCGACGCCGGCAACCTGATCCCACGCGAAGACTGCCGAATGAGAGGCAGCGGTCTCCGCCATGGTTCAGGGAGCTGCCTTTACAGTGATATCGCCCGGCCTCGGCGTGCTTTCCCCCGTAAGCGACATGAAGTTTGCGCCCGCAATGTCCGCAGCGGAGGAGACCCGCCAACAAAGTTTCTCCACGACGGACCGATCCGCGCGCCATAAGACCCTTGCCGTTAGCGTTATCGGCGATCAGGACTCCGCCCAAACAGAGATAACTTCATGATGGTCCCTGAGCAAGACGTCCCATTCATTTCGTTCGCGCTCGCAGCCGCAGACCACGCGCTTGCGGCCGACTTCGATCGTTACCCGGCTGCCGGTGCGGCCGAACGTGTAAGCGCCGGCGTGAATAGGATTTGTCAGGATGTGGTGGACGGTGTTGTAGACAGACAGCTTCCAGAGGATGCCGCGTCCGTCGCCGACGGTGTAACTTACGGCCGACAAGGCGATCCGCTCATGACGGAACTAGAGATGAACCTGCCGGATGCCTAGGACCTCAGCGATTTTTGAAAAGACCAAGGTGATCGCTTCGCGGACCCTGTGATCCGGGTCGTTGGCGATTCGGTCGTGTCGGACCTTAATATAAACGGTAGCTACCATCAGGAAGAGTTCGCTGCGACGCGCTTTCTGCTTCAAGGCTTCGAGCGAACTTTGGCGCAGGATCGACAACTCGAGTTCGCTCATCGTGCCCTTCATGTCGAGCAGTAAGCGATCGTTAGGATGACGCGGTCATAGATCCCATCTTCGTCGATAATGATCTTTCCGATAACACCGCAAAACTCGATCAGAGGATTCCTGTCGCGGTCATTAAGCACGAAACGGGAAGCCTCGATTGCAAACACCGCGCCGGCCCGTCTTTGGCAGATCGCCGCGGACATGCGCTCAAAACCAAGGCGACTGCCGCCCGAACCCGACCGGCCTAGGTCGTCGAACCTCTTCTTCCAAGTCGTGGCGAAACGCTACGAAAAGGGTTCGATCATCCTCACGTCGAACCTTGCCTTTGGCAGCTGAGAGGAGGCCTTCGCGGGCGATGCTGTGCTGACCGCAGCCATGCTGGACCGCCTCCTCCACCCTTCGACCGTCGTTCAGATCGCAGGCGAAAGCTATCGCCTCAAGGATAAGCGACGGGCTGGGATCATGGCGCGGCCGGGGAGAATTAAAGACGCCAAGGACGAGGCGGGCTGAAACATAAGACGGGTCAGATTCAAGTCGCCGAAACCGACACCCCCGGGTCAGATTTAAACCGCCGTTGACTGTCTACAGCTAACAACATGACAATCTCGCGCAGCTTGTAAATCTCGATCCTCTCCGCCACCACCAGTCCCTTCCCCTGAAAAAGGGGGACTTTAAAAAGCGTCAGCAGAGGTGTCTTCAAATGGGCGGAAATTTCCCGGAGTACCGGGCGAGATCGCGCCGGAACCGCGGGAGGCTTCAGGTCGGAATGGTGGGCGAGATCATCTCGGAACAGCGAGCGTGTTCACTCCGGAATTGCATCTCGGCCGGGTTCATCAACGGATGGCTGCTATCGATGCCCTCCCTTTTGTACAGCTTGTCGAGCGCGGCTTCTGAAGGTTTCTCTAGTTTTTGCGATAAGCATCGGCATGCGGGTTCTCGATCACCTCATCTCCTCGATCGGCCCAAAGCCGGGGAAACGGTCGGCTCCAAGCCGGAGCGAATGTCCGCAGCTTTGCTGAGAGTAAATTTCTCAAATTGGGAAAGCGCGGCAGTGGTATCGCCGACCGCAGTCAAAAATCGCGGCAAGCCGACATCTAAAGCCGAGTGCCGCAGTCGCGACGCGTGTTCCACAACATCGGCGATCGCGGCGCGCTGGCGGGCTTCGCGGTCTATGCAACCGTCAGGCACGGCAGCCTGGGCCTCTCCTATGGGCTGACGATCGAAGGACGAGGCCGGTATGAGAAAGCAACCGATGAGTATGTCCTGAACGACGGCGTCGATCCGGTCGGCTTGGTAAGACGGATCGAGAACCGAATCCGTCAAATCCCAGCTGTCCTCGCGAAAGAGGAAGAACAACTTCGAAAAGATATCGCCGACTTGCCCCGGCTCGAACGCCAACTGACTACGACGGCGTTTGCCCGCACTGATCTCCTGTACGCCATCACACAGCGGATTTCCGAGATCGAGAAGACACTGCGGCTCGAAGAGCAGAACAAACGGGGGGCGGCGGAAGGCACCGTCCCGGAAGAGACCGTTCCAACCGTCGCCGAAGAAGAGCGTCCCCCGGTCGCGATAAGGGCCGTCGGCAGGGAAAGTGAGACACCCCATGCTGTTATGCCATTAGTCGCAAATGCGGAAGGTCAACGCGGCGCGGCGGTTATCGCTGGCAACGCAGCGAGATTTTTACCGATGCCTCATAAAAACGTCCACCCGTTCACGTCACGTCCAGGCGGAAGAAAACGGTAGCAACGTCTTGATGGTCTATGTACGATGTTTACACAGGGATTCGAGCGAACAATGGACGCCAGGCTACAGATCTACGTCAATCGGCTGAATGAAGCAGTCGGACACTTCAAAGCCTTCGAGCGCGTTTTTCTCGACTTGAAGGCGGATAAGACCGTCAAAGAAAACGACATGAATCTCATTGCTAACACGTTCATCGGCGGACGCCCTACGTCGAAGACCAGGGCTAAAGCGCTCGACTCCGTCCTGGACGCGTTCGAAGTCAAAACCCTGCAGGAGGTCATCAAGACGGGAAGAGTTCCTTCGTATCATTCAGAAACAAGGAAACCTCAAAGGTGAGACATGGACCAGAAAGCGAAAAAGGACTTCGCTGAGATCGTTCTCAAAGCGATCGAAATTCAAGCACAGAATTGGGACTTTCGGATCGACCGCGATGGAATACCTCGAGAGCAAGCCGCCCTTCTGGCTGGCGCCGACAAGGATATGGCCCCGTTCATCGGGTTGATTCTTTACTGGCCAGACGACGCGAGAATTGCCGCCGAACAGATCGCGCCCCCAAAAACCAAAAGCGTGGGGCGGTGACGTCAACATGGACGGCAAGGCAAAACTCGAACTCGCTCACCTCATTCGAAACGCGTTCGTCGAACACGAAAAGTCGTTCGATCCAGCCACGAAGACATACGCGATCGATCTCGATAAAGCCGTTGCCAAGACCTGCCCAGATCCGGACCTGACGATGGTCGTGCGTTTGTGTCTCGCTTACTCCGAAGGTCTGCAAGGGGCGAACAAGACCATCGACGCCAACGCCAAAACCAAAAAGACAGGACGATAAGCATCATGAACGACAAGGCAGTTAAGGAACTCGCGCAAGCGTTCAAAGACACTCACGAGGCGCACGAAGCCTCCCTCGACGAGAAAACCCTCAGATTCCGGCTTAGCTACGACGCCGCGGCCATCAAGGCGGGTGTCGATCCGAAAATACGGACTTTGGTAACCACGACACTCATGGGGGGATTCTCGGATCCCTTGGAATGGGCTGAGAAGACGCTTGGTAAAGCATTCCGGCGCTAGCGGTAGGAACGCCAATGTTGAACGATGGCGCGGTTGAAGAACTTGCGCAGGCGATGCGCGACGGTGTGGCTACTTATAAGGCCTCCTACGATCCGAAAACAGCGCGGCATACCCTCGACCCGCACCAGGCTGCGGCGGCGGGTGGCGTCAACCAACCCCTGCAGGATTTGATCGCCGTTATCATCGAGTCTCGCCTTCAGGACTTCACATCCTTGGCTGACAACGTTGAAAATTAAAAATCCCGAAACCAGCAAAATACGAACCGGAATTGGATTGGCGAACTGAGTAACGAGCGGAATCAAGATGGTTAAGGAACTGATAGTGCCCCGGGACGTGGTGTAGGATGTTGTCATGCTCCGCGTTCTGCTGCTCGGGTTCAGACGGTGGCGATAGCCTTTCCGCTGACGTTGGGATCATCGCTCAGGCCCGCTAAAGTTTCCAGGGTCATGTATCGCCGGCAGACGGCCCATTCGTCGTTTTGTTCGAGCAGGAGCGCGCCGACGAGGCGTTCGATGGCGTCTTCATTCGGGAAGATGGCGACGACGTTTGTGCGGCGTTTGACCTCGCGGTTGAGGCGTTCGATGGGGTTGGTGGAATGGATTTGGGTCCAATGCTCCTTCGGGAACGCCATATAGGCGAGCACGTCGTGCTCGGCTTCGTCCATGAGCTTGGAAAGTTTTGGGAATCTCTCACGCAGGCGGTCTGAGACGGCGCGCCATTCGGCGTGGGCGGCCTCGCGTGTTTCCTGGGCGAAGGCAGTGCTGATGGCTGCCGACACCATTGGCCGCTGCTTCGCGCCAACGTGGGCCATGGCGTTGCGGCGGAAGTGGACGCGGCATCGCTGCCAACTCGCACCGAACACTTTCTTGGCGGCCGCTTTCAGACCTTCGTGAGCGTCGGAGACGACAAGCTTCACGCCCCGCAATCCCCGCGCTGAGAGCGAGCGCAAGAACTTAGTCCAGAACGGTTCGGCTTCCGACGGCCCGATCGCCATGCCAAGCACTTCGCGGCGGCCATCGGTGTTGACGGCGACAGCGATTATTACGGCGACCGAGACAATCCTGCCGCCTTCACGGACTTTAATATAGGTCGCGTCGATCCAAAGATATGGCCAAGCGCCTTCGATAGGGCGTTCAAGAAAGGTCTTCACGCGCCCGTCGATCTCTTCGCAAAGCCGCGACACTTGGCTTTTAGAAATGCCGGTCATGCCCATGGCCTTGACGAGATCGTCGACGGACCGGGTCGAGATGCCCTGCACATAAGCTTCTTGAATGACTGCGACGAGCGCCTTCTCCGAGGTGCGGCGCGGCTCCAGAAACGAAGGAAAGTACGAGCCTTTTCTTAGCTTTGGGATCGCAACTGGGATCGTGCCGGCCCGGGTATGCCAGTCGCGCTCGCGGTAGCCGTTGCGCTGGTTCGATCTGTGCACGGATCGTTCGTTATATCCCGCGCCGGTGAGGCTCTCGACATCGAGGTCCATCATGCGGTTTGCGACAAACGTCATCATCTCCCTGAGGAGATCGTTGTCCGAGCCCTTCTCAATCAGGTCTTTTAGGAGCAGTCTGTCCATGGTCATGGTCTCGGTCCCTGCCGATTCGAGCTTCGCAACCCGAACAGACAGCGAGTCGGACCATGACTACCAGCGCCCGTTAACCGGGGCTGTGGACGGCGCGGGCTGTGGAGGGCCCACCCCGCCCACAACCCCTACCGCCGTACACCACGCTGGGGGACACCAGCCAACCTCGGTATCGCGCTCGATACCCAAGCCGCCAATCCGGAAGCAGCGCTACGTAACCGCTATAACGGCGCGCCGGGACAAGATTTGTGGGTCATTCGCCATCATCCCGAGACCGGCAAATATCACCGCGACCGATTGGTATGGGGTCTCATTCCCCATTGGTGCAAGGGTGCGAAAGGCGGACGCAAGCCAATCAATGCGCGTGCCGAAACGCTGACCACCCTGCCGAGTTTTCGCAGCGCCTATGCCAAGCGGCGCTGTCTTATCCCGATCGACAGTTTTTTCGAATGGCGCAAAATAACTCCGCCGAAGCAACCCTTCGCCATCGGGTTAAAAACCGGCGCGCCTTTCGCACTGGCGGGCCTTTGGGAAAGCTGGCGGCATCCCGATACCGGCGACATCATTCGCACCTTCGCCATCATCACCTGCCCATCCAATGAAATGATTGCTACGATCCATGATCGTATGCCGGTGATCATACCGCCCGCCGCCTATGATCGCTGGCTTTCGCCGCTCGATCCCGATCCAAGCGATTTGCTCGTGCCTTACCCCGCAAACGAGATGCGGATGTGGCCGGTTTCCACCCGCGTCAACGCGCCCAAAAATG
Organism: Rhodomicrobiaceae bacterium; assembly: GCA_965247345.1. GTDB lineage: Bacteria > Pseudomonadota > Alphaproteobacteria > Rhizobiales > Rhodomicrobiaceae > Rhodomicrobium. The sequence continues at coordinate 117,618 of CBDFGZ010000021.1, forward strand.
ACGACCCCTTGATATTGAACCCTTTGCCAGCCGATGATGGTGATTAAAGCAGTATAATCGCAAATCTTGTATGGTGCTTGAGGCCGTAAGCGGCCCAAGCCGACCAAAAAACTTTATTACATTGGCGAGCCCGCTTTCTGATCGCATTGCGGACTAGCATGGATTGAGCTTCAGCCGGTGAAGGTGAGCCACTTGCCAACATCGCCTATGGTTGACCGTACTCAAACGACAATCGGCGGTTGGATGCAATTGCGGACATTTGAATATCGCTTGGACAAGCTTGTACAAGCCGCCTTTCGAAAAGACCAACCCGCAAATTCGCTGCACAGGAGCACCGCGAGCACCGGCGATTACGCATCACGCAATCACGCAATCACTGCTTTTTCCGATTAATTGTTTGAAAACACGAATCATTTTAAGATTTCATGTGCAATCTCAACATTTGAGTTGGCATTTTTAGATATTCTCCTCCAGCAAGTTTGCTAAAAAGTGCAAACGGCAAAACCAGTGAGATTTTCTAAGCTATTGATATTATTATGTTTTATTGGGAGATTGCATGTGTCGGATGATTCACGGCTGGGGGTCCACACCCAAGCTAGAAGGATCAGTAGCCCCGGCACTTGGCCGGGTCCAAACCGGCTTCTTTCCCTCCAGGTTTGACAGGATTGATCATGAACATGTTCGCCAAGCAGAAAGCCAAGAACAAGGCCAAAGAGTCCAAGCTTGCCCTCAGGGCTCGGCTGTGGCCCGACCTGCTGGCGAAGGATATTTGGACCAAGGACCACGATGGCTTTCGCAATATCCCGCGCACCATGCCGCTTATTATGAGCATCATTGACGATCTTACAAAAGGCAAACCCGCTTCAATGGTTTATCTCGAAATCTGGTGCCAGTCGTATGAAGAGGAATGTCTCGTCACGCTGAGACATCAAGAAATGGCGTTTTTGGCAGGCTTCGGCGGGCAGCGCGGCGAGCGAAGTTGGCGCGAACGAATTCGCGCGCTGCACCAACTTTGGTTTATTGATTTGAAGAGCGGCACCGCAGGTCCTGAGACCTATGCACTGATATACAATCCCTACCTCGTCATCCGAGAGCATATGGCCAAAAAGACGCCAGGATTACTTACGGACAAAGTGAATGCGCTGATGGCACGGGCGGCGGACATCGGAGCGCCGGACTTTGATATTCCGGCACTGGGAGTGCCACTTCTTGTTGCAAAAAGTGAGGAGATGGCCGCTTCGATTTAACGCAAGAACGGCTGTAATAGGGTTGTGGGCGCGCGGCGCCGCCCTTAAAAGAGCGAACAGCCGAAGCTAGGAGGCGCACCCTGCTTCAGTAAGGAATTTGACATGACGGTTTTCAAATTCACGACTTACACCGATTTTTGGCGAGGCGTGGTCGAACCCGATTACAATCAATTCATTAACAAGATCGACGATCTGCGCTTTGCGTTTCACGCGGCGATCTCGCTCTTCCATACGGCCGATTGGGTCTATGTCGATAACGAGACTTACATACGGGCAAATTACACCTTCATGGGAAACAACAAACCAAAGCCCGTTGCATCCGAGAAAGACTTCGCCAATGCCCTGCGTGATCTTCACCCGGATTTTGAGCTGATCCGGCAAATCGCTAACGCGGCCAAGCATTTGAAGCTAAAGCACCCGGCCAAGGCCCACCACACGCATGCGCCGTCCCATGCCGCGAACACAGTCGTTCAAAGCACGGCCTATGGCGCGGGAACCTACGGTCCCGGTCCGTACGGGGGCACGCCTCGCGTGATGCTGGAAGGCCCGAACGGCAATGACCTAGAGTTTTCAGACATTGCGGGTTCCGTTCGCCAAATGTGGATCGATCTCGCTGCCGAGGACGGTTGGACGCTCTGAATTTCACCATTAGACACTCGCTGACCCCGCAATGTCTGCTATCTCCACCTCGCTCCGGTAGCATAACGTGACTGTCCAGATCCTCGCGATAGCCGAGTCCGGTCAACTGCGGCATTGCTTTGGTCTGGTGAAGAGGTCAGCAATAAGATCCTAGAGCCGATATAACGCGCAAGTGATCGCGAGAATCCCGTGACAGCCGCTCCCGACCCAACTGAGACCTTAGGGATGCACACACGGGAAACGCGCAGAACGTTATCCGACTGGGCGGCAAGACGGCAAAAGCAATGTCTACCCGCGGTACTGTTACTAGTCACGACCGCAACATGGAACGAAGCCAGCCATCTGACCTGGCCAGCCTTCGCCGCTTGCCATCACGAAACTCCATAGAAACGAACGGCTCGGAAACATCTCCATCATACGTTACCGAGGCGGGTTCGCTCAAGGATGAACGGACAACACTTCGACGCGAGACTGGTTAAAGTCCGCCGAATTTTATTTGGGTTAAATCCCCAATCGCTCTCGCGTTATTGGCCAACTCAGGGCACATTTCGGTAGGTATTTTCGTACCCGTACGCGCGTGCGTGCGTGGGCGTCTTGGGGTATTACTTTTTCCACGACGGAAATTCAAAGATGGCTGGACGCAAAAATCGCGGGATGCTACGCATGATCTTGGATGAAAAATCCGAGCCCCATTCCGTTGTTGACACGATCCTCGATAAGATGCTCGCGCTTCGCCTTCCTTGGGACGACGAGGAAGTAAATGTCGCACATCCAACGCCCTTGCCTGTTTGGCGCCGGCCTAAAGCGGAGCGACCTCGCTGCGGAGCAAAGACCCGAAAGGATCAGCCCTGTCAGCGCCAGGCTTTGAAATCCGGCCGCTGTCCCAATCATGGTGGGATGTCGACCGGCCCTAAGACCAAGGCCGGTCGAGCGTCCGGATCAGCAAAAGCGCAAACCAGGAACGGTGGGCGGCCTACCGCAGGATGAAAAAACAGATGATCGAGAAAAGCGCCTAAGCGTTTATTCTAGCGTGACATTTTTGCTGTTTTGCGTCCCAAGTTCATGCGTTATCTGCCAAATGATTTCGGATAAAAAGGATGCGCTCATGGGAGGCCCCGGAAGCGGCAACTGGTATCGCTGGAATAAACGCACAACGCTCGATGACCGCATCGCGGTCGATGTCAGGGACTGGAAGCGGCGGGGTCTCCTTGAAGCGGGTCGTGGCTTTTCCTGGGTCTGGTCGGTCGACGGCGAACCGAAAAACCGGATCGATGTCCGCGTTCGCACCGATCTTGTCATCCTCGACTATCGGCAACGCGCATCCGGTGAAGAATGGCGCACCATCGAGGAGCCGGTGCATCTCACCTCGACGCCCTGCCATCTCGGCGGCAAGCGCATCTGGTTTGTTTGTCCTAAGTGTGATCAACGCGCGGCCAAGCTCTATTCGAGTATCCCGTACTTTCTCTGCCGCCGCTGCATTAAGCTACCCTATGGCAGCCAAGAGGAGAGCGATTACGACCGCGCCTTGCGACGCGCCCAGAAAGTCAGGCATAAGCTCGGCGCGAGCGCGTCAATGGACGATCCGATCTGGGAGAAGCCGAAGGGCATGCATTGGCAGACCTTCGAGGGATTGAAGGTCGAAGCCGACGATCGCGGTGAACTCGCGGACGTTTTCTTTATGCAGCGCGCCATGCGGCATCTGGGACGCTTCCAATGAGGGCTACGGCGCGGCTCAAATGCAATCCCAATGTTGCAACGGGCGTTTTTCTCATCGGGTTGCCCTCACGCTCGGGGCTACGGCCAGTCCTTCATTACGATCCAAGGCGTCTGCCGCGCTATACACGCGCGAAACGGCTAACGAGCGGAAGCATAAGCTTTTATTGGTCCATTCCGACATGGGCGAAGAGACAGGGCTGCATACTTTCACCGAAACCCCTGGGTTCTGATAGAGCCCACGCGATCATCGAAGCTGAAGCCGTAAATCGCATCTTTGACAACTGGCGCGGCAGCCACCAAAAGCTCAAAGCCATCCTCATTCCGACAGGATTGCGAAGCGGAAATCGTCGCCGTGTCAAACCGAGTCGGCGAGCGTGATCGTGGAGCGTAGCCGGGGCAGGTGCTTATAGAGGGTCGATGGAGCCACGTTCAACCGCTCAGCGACTTAGTCCCCGTCGATTTGGAAAAGCGTGTCGGCGAAGCCCACACGCCCGATAAAGTATTTAAGAGCGGCGCAATGGAAGGTCCTGAGATTGGTTCGGAGGCGTCACCGTACGGTCGTCAGAATTACGAGCTCAGCTGCCGGTTACGCCGTCCTTGACGGCTGCTTGGTAAAAGCTGAATTTCTTAATTTCGCGGATGTTTCGCAATGGTTTATACGCGGACTAACGTAATCCGTCGTGATGGGCCACAAGCAGTCCTTTCGCTGCCTCGTCCATGCAAGGGTGAGAACGCCCGCCGGTTACGGTTAGACCTGCTTAAGCCCATCCAGAGTCGATCTGCAAAGTTCGATATGACCCCTGCCGAGCACGCCCTTCATTGCGGCATCGACAACGCTTTCAAGAACCAGGCTCGCAACCTGAACGCTGCCTTTTATTTGGGCAAGCTCATGCTCAAGGTGCTCAATGATCTTGTCTCTTTCATCGAGCTCGCGCGCCACGTCATCTGAGTATGGCATGCGATAATAGTCCATGAGTCTCTCGACAACATCGTCGCGCTGACTAAGATTTTGGAAGGTAAAGTCCTTCTCACCGAAGTTTTTTAGCCCTTCGACACGCTTTAGCTCGCCATCCGACACGCGCTTGAAGCCCATGCTCCAGTCAGAATATTGCCGGTGTGCGATTGGCGTACGGTGAAGCAACTGAACATCGACATGGCGAGGATCTTCCCTGATCCGTTCGATGAGTTCGTCGAGGACAGTCTCGTTGCCCTCAAGTGCCTGCAAGAAGGTCTCGTTGCCGTAAAGCAGCAGTCCGGTCACGCAGCGCGGGGAGTTGTTCTTTCTGCATTGCTGAAGAAGCAAAAGAAGCTCTTCAGCTGGCATTGGTTCCGTCGCACGGCTTATGTATGTGATCCGTATCATCATCTTCTTTCCCTCTAGCACCGGCATCACAAATGCAGCGGCGAAACCATTGCCGCTGCTCCGAACGAAAACAAGCAGATGACCGGGATTGGATATGCTTCGGTCCAAACCAATCTACGAACCCGTTGAGCCTGAAGATTGCGTCCGAATATTTGGAGACATGCTGTGGCTACCCGGACTGGAGCCCGAAAACGCGCCTTTCGACGAATGGCCCGCCACGCGTTTGATCGAAAACAGTCACCTAGTTGTCTTGTCCAAGCTTTTGAGGTAGCCGCCGGTTGATAGGTTTCTTATCTGTCAAGTGCGGAAGGGTCTGTAATTGCTTATAAATGCTGGAGTGGGCCAATTACGGTCTCGCGCAAGGCTGAATGTTATCAAATGTGGAGAGTAGGATCTTTCTCGCTTCAAACAAATGAAGCCTTTTCGCTGGACAACGGCGGTGACTATTTTACGGACGCTAATTCTCTTGCTTTCGTTGCTCTAACACTCGCTGCACATGAATGAGGTCATCGTCGACCAAAGGTGCATACTTCTCTCGCAAGCGCGTAAATTCCTGTTGGACAACTTCAAGATCCTCATCGGACATATGATCCAGATTGACCATCCCGGTCCTTGCACCTTCCATACCACGCAATAATTCATCGAGCTTTAGCGTCACGATCCTCGTTTCTCGATTTTGTGTGTTCTGGATCAGGAAGACCATCAAGAAGGTGATTATTGTGGTGCCGGTATTGATGAACAACTGCCAGGTGTCAGAATATCTGAAATAGGGACCCGTTACCCCCCAAACGGCTATGGTAAGCACCGCTAACAGGAAGGCTGGAGGCGATCCCACCGCATGGGCCGTGCCCTCTGCCAACCGGCGAAATAAGTCCCTCATGTTGCGGCTCCTCGTGGGTGCAAAAGAAACCCCCGTAGTACAAGAACGCGGCCCTTTCGGGATCTACCCGCGGGCCAAGAGGAGACTCGCCGCTGTCCGTCTCGTCGCACGATTTTGAGGCCGCTGGGCAATGAGCGTCGATGACCGTTCCGAAGAGAGATATTGCCACATGGCCGGTTCGTCTGCTCAGGGTCCTGGCCGCGTGAAAACGCGGTGAGCGTGTCGAGACGACGGCTCGACTGCACCCGGTTTAGATAGCCGTAAATGTAAAGCTTCAAAAGAACCGAAGGATGATAGGAAGGACGACCTGTTGAGGCGGGCTGCACGCCTTCGAACCCAAGTTCGCCAAGATCGAGCGCATCAACAAATGCGTCAATAACGCGAACGGGATTGCTCTCATCGATCCAATCATCGAGGCATTCGGGTAATAGCGTCGATTGCCCGCGATCAGCTCCCTTAACAAAGCGCTTCATCATCGTCCCCCCAACTACAAAGCGTGGGGAGAAACATATCTGACTCGATATTTTCACGCAGCCAGGGCCACATGCCGAGATGTTGATTTTGGCAATGCTCGCAATGGTTTATAAGCGGACTATGCCGTTTTGTCGCGATGGGACAATAACGGACTTTCGTGCGGCATAACGCAGCCTTCGCGTTTGAGTCTGACCGCAGCAAAGCGCGATCTTAAGTAAAATGTAACTACTCAAGTAAGCTATCGTCCAGACCTTGATAACATTTTCAAGACCCAAAACAGAGAATGTTGGTCAGTGGCGTAATCTCATACGTGACGACGTGATCATACGACATCCCCAACGGCGTCGAACACATCCACTTTCGAGATCACGAACGCACCTGAGCTGAAGTCGTGAATTGCCATGTGCGACCTTTCGCCGAAGGCAGGTTATGATCGGAAACGCATCACAACCCCTACCAATCTTCGCAGGCATTCCAGCACTTCGGCTGGTCAGTCCTTGACTGCTCAGCTCTCTCGCCCATGAGGAAAAATGAAAGTAGACAATCGGAACCCTTATTACGGCGTCGATGCGCCGGGCATTGTAAAAACACTGCTTTTTTGCGCTACAGCTCTTATTGCAGTTGGGTTCGCTGTGTCGCAGCTTTCACTTGGGCCGTTCTGGTTGTTCGGTGTCGGATGGTTTCTCGTTGTTCTGGGCGCGATACCCCTGATGCTTGCCCTATCCATGCTCATTTATGCCGGAACTGGAAAATTCGCAATCCGCGATCGGATGCTCGGCGCAATCAAGTGGCGCGGCGATGAGATGGTGCTCGATGTGGGAACGGGGCGCGGGCTGCTTTCGATTGGGGCCGCCAAACGCTTGAACACAGGAAAGGCGATCGGCATCGATATCTGGAACGCCAGCGATCTTTCAGGCAACACCCAACACGGTGCTCTAACGAACGCTGTCATCGAAGGCGTCTCTGATCGCATCGAAATCGAAACTGAAGACGCACGCGAGCTTCGTTATGCAGACGAAACATTTGATGTGGTGACGTCACTGCTCTGTCTGCACAATATCAAAGACACGGCCGAACGTGATCGTGCATGCCGCGAGATTGCGCGTGTCACGAAGCCCGGCGGTACTGTCGTGATTGGTGACTATGTCCCGACAACGGGCTACGCAAACACCCTGAAAGCAGCCGGGCTTGTGGCTGTAAAAAGTAAAACCGAATTTCGCGTGGCGCGCGGGCCAATGTGGATTGTTCGTGCTAGGAAACCTTAACCGCACGACGAGGTGACGCAAGATTTATGACCGAGGATCATGAGGAACCGTTAGCGCTGCAAGCCCCACGAACAGACTTTTGAGACGACGGGAACCCATCGGGCTGGTCTTGCCGAAAAGCGCAAAGCCAATGATACCAATGCTTGCCGCAACGGCATATGGCGCGCTGACACGAAGGGCCGACGTTGTGGACGTGATTTGGAGTGTCCGGCTCGAATTGAGTAGATGCCGGATGCTATGCGATCCGCAAAAATAGAGAGCGAAAAACGTAAGCGGCATCGCGAGGATGGCCAAGATGAGCCCAACCGCCACCTCGACAACGGCTCGCGGCCTATTTGCGTAGTTTTTAATCAAGACGACCGAAGCTAAAGGAGCAGTAATGACTGCGGCGATTATCTGTGCGTTTGCAATCGCGAGAGCACCGTCTCGTGGCGCAAGCCGCTGAAAGATAGCGACAAGGTCATTGCTGTGTCCCGGATCAGCGCCTATGAGACAGGCCGCCGCTGCGTCAAGATCAGCAACGGTTATGTCAATATGCGCCGGACGTCAGAGGCGCGCCGGTCCAGGAAGCGGTGTTTCAGTACCGCGCCGATATGCGCGAAAATGATGGCATAGAACACGCCCGGCAAAACGAGATTATGTACCGTCGCCCAGCCCGATGCGTGTTTTGATCCGAGCTAACGAGCGCGGGCAGCGTTGCCCCGAAAAACTGCAATGTTTCGCCGCTGTAAGCACTCATGAAAAGACCGCTCACCGGAAATGCAAGAATAAGCCCATAGAGCGCGATATGCACCGCATGCGCCGCCTGTCTTTCCCACCGCTTGAGATCGGGAGAAGACGCTGGCGGCGGGCTTGCCAGCAGCCATGACAGCCGGCACGCGACCAGCACCAGGACAATCAGGCCCAACGATTGATGAGCGCCAAGGAAATCGGCGCGCTCGGCAGACCCCGCCTTCAGCACCGATATGAAGAGACCCATGGGTATGAGACAGAGGATCAGCGTTGCCGTGATCCAATGAAAATAACGCGAGACAAGGCCAAACCCCGCCGTGCCGTTGAGCGGCGGGATGGGTACAGGCGTACGGCGCTTGGCCTGGAACCATGCCGCCCACAGCAGAAAGAACGCTGCGGCCGAAGCGACGATGGCCTGAATGTTTAGGATTAACGGCTTATACCGGTCCAACGGCTCAACCGGCACTGCCGCAAAGGTGCCGTCGACATTGGCAAGATATATGGAAAAGGCGATCATGGTGAGACCGAGCGCCGCCAAGAATGTGCCGCCCGCCCTAACCCAGCGATTGGCATTATTGAGGGTAAAGGCAAGGATGATCGCTAGAACAAGATAGCTCGTTGCCATAATTCATTTTTCCAGATTTGTTTAATACCGTGATCGCAAACTCAGGACAACGTTTTGCCACGAGATCAACGCGTAGACGTGGATCATTCTGTCATAGCGCCGCGCCGGTTTGAGGAGCAAGTACTACAGTAAACAAATGGGCTGATAGCGGCGTGATGTCTCATGACCTTTAATAACGCCTTATGCGTTTGCCGGTCGTCTTTGCCCAGTTTTGGAGGTCCAAGACCGATCTTCACCAACAAATTTCACGACCTTATTGAATGTCCGCAAAGGCATGAGACCGGACTCAACTTTCGCTCTCAACGTACGCCTTTACGCCCCAATTTTGCTAAACTCAAATTCCAGAGAGGTTCTAAACAGGCTCGCCAAATTCGATCGTCGAGCGCGGCCGCGGAACGTGCTTGTAAAGGGTCGACGGCGCAACTTCGAGCCGTTGCGCAATCTCTGCGACGGTGAGCGCCCCGTCTCTCAACAGCGCCTTCGCAATATGAATATCCTCGGCACTTAAAGCCCTCGGCCTTCCGCCAACGCGCCCTCTTGCGCGAGCCGCATTAAGCCCCGCAGTTGTCCTTTCCCGAATGATGGATCGCTCGAATTCGGCGAGCGCACCAAACACATGAAAGATTAGCCGCCCGCCCGACGACGTCGTATCGATCTTTTCTGTGATCGAGGAGAAGCCGATGCCCCGTTCCGACAGCATTTCAACGGTCTCAATCAATTGCTTCAAGGAGCGCGCCAGCCGATCAAGCTTCCAGACCACGATCGTGTCGCCGGGGCGAAGATACTCGAGCGCAGCCTTCAACTGGAGCCGATCGCGGTTCGCCGCCGATAGCTTTTCCTCGAAGATCTTCCTGCAACCGAAGTCATGAAGCGCATCGAGCTGCAGTTCGTAATTCTGCTCGCGTGTCGACACCCTCGCATAACCGACCAATTCGACTGTCATTGCAGATTCCCCGAAAACTCAATTCAAAGTTACATTATCGGAGACGATAAAGCAAGAGACGGTTTTCGGAGCGAAAATGTTGTTACTTCCGGGCTTTGATCGTGTAGGCAAGGCATCCTCCGATAAACGGTCGTTTTTCGGAGTCGTGTTGTATCGAGAAACGCGACAGAATCGAACTTCCGGTGTCCTAAGGGGAATTGGATGTCGGCAGTGGGGGTAGTCCAAGTTCGTTGAGAAATGCATTGTGCTTAGTCGTTGACTCCCGAATCCGCTTCTCGATTTCGATCAACTCCTTGTGCGTGGCCGACAGATCGATTCCGACCTCCTGTTCGGCGGTGCTGATATAGCGGGAGATATTGAGGTTGTAGCCTTCATCGGCGATCCGCTCCATGCCGACGCGCTTGGAGTAGCGGTCTTCTTCCTTCCGAAATTGATACGTGTCGATGATCTTGGCGATGTGCTCGTCGGTGAGCTGATTCTGGCGTTTGCCTTTCACGTAATGCTCGGCGGCGTTGATGAAAAGTACGTCGTCGGGCTTCTTGCACTTCTTGAGCACAAGGATGCAGACGGGGATGCCGGTGGAGTAGAACAGGTTGGCGGGCAGGCCGATGACGGTGTCGATGTGGCCGTCTTTAAGCAGCTTGGTGCGGATGCGTTCTTCGACGCCGCCGCGAAAGAGCACGCCGTGGGGCAGGATGATGGCCATCACGCCTTCGTCTTTCAGGAAGTGAAAGCCGTGCAGCAGGAAAGGCGAAATCGGCGGCGGATTTTGGCGCCAGACCATAGTTCTTGAAGCGCACGTCGTCGCCCATCGCGTCGGCCGGCTCCCATCGGTAGCTGAAAGGCGGATTGGCGACGATGGCGTCGAACGCGGGTTTCTTGGCCGGATTCAGCTCGCGCAAAATGTCCCAGTCGTTGGTCAGCGTATCGCCGTGGTAGATTTCGAACTCCGTGTCCTTCACCCCGTGCAGCAGCATGTTCATGCGCGCGAGGTTGTAGGTGGTGATGTTCTTTTCCTGTCCGTAAATCTTGCCGATGCCGTGCGGCCCCATGCGTTTGCGCACGTTGAGCAGCAGGGATCCCGAGCCGCAGGCGAAGTCGAGCACGCTGGTTAGCCGATCTTTCCTGCCGGTGGCGGGCTCCTGGCTGTCGAGCGTCACGATGGCCGAGAGGATGTCGGAAATCTGTTGCGGGGTGTAGAACTCGCCCGCTTTCTTTCCGGAACCGGCGGCAAACTGGCCGATCAGATATTCATAGGCGTCGCCGAGGGCGTCGATGTCGGCGGAGAATTCCGACAGCCCTTTGGCGATCTCCGAGATGATCGAGCAGAGTTTTTTGTTCTTGTCGGGTAGAGTCTTTCCGAGTTTTTCAGAGTAAAGGTTGATTTCGGAGAACAGGCCGTCGAAGCCGCTCTGGAAGGACTCGGTCTCGATATATTTGAAACCTTCCTGCAAAGTCATGAGCAATTCATCGCTCTGGGTGCGCGCCATATTGGCGATGCTGTTCCAGAGGTGAGGCGGCTGGATAACGTAATGCGTTTTTAGGCGCATTTGCTTCTCGAATGCCGCTACATCGTCGGGGTTCTGCTCGTACCAAACGGACAGCGGGGAACGTCCGCCATTGCCGATGGCGCTAGGGTCTGGATAGTCGCGCCCCAGCTCCTTCTTCGCCGCCGTCTCATAATTATCCGAGAGGTAGCGCAGGAAGAGGAAGGACAACATGTAGTCGCGGAAATCGTCAGCATTCATCGCTCCGCGCAGTTGGTCGGCGATGTTCCAGAGCGTCTTGCCCAGTTGCTTTTGGTTCCGGTCGTTCATTCGGCGGCTACCAGTTCGGGTGCTGGGTTTGGTGCGGGCGCGGCGGCTCGGGCCTTCTCTTGGATGTCCGGCAGAGCGAACTGGTATTTGTTGAGGAAAGCGCTGAGAATTTCGCGGAAGAGTATTTTGGTGTCTTCCACCATTTCCCTGGGCTCGTAGATGGAATATTTCCCGTGGCTTAGGAGGTTGAGCGCACGTGCGTAGAGCACCTCATCGTCCAGCCCGTGAATGCACGAGGAGAAATCATCATTGCCGAAGAATGTGGCTGTTTTTTCCATGATGCTGCGTAACATGTTGAAATGGTAAGTGTAGAGCTTCCCATCTGACGCCGCCTTCTGGATTTCCGCCAGCATCGCTACATGGTGGAAGAAGGGCACGTCGTCCGTCGCCCGTAGGGTGTAGACGGCGCCGCGATCTGGACGGTGCAGGAAATACTTCTTGTGAGCTTCTTTCTTCAGCTCGTTGCAAACCACGTTGAAGAACAAGGCGTGATGGGTCGAGAGCACCGTCTTGATTGGATCGGGCACGGACCGTTCAATCCCGGCGACCGTTTCTTTTTTGGTGCGGCTCTTCGCCCTACGGAGCAACTTCGCTAGGTCGCTTGCCACCGCGATGGCGTTGTTGTCGTCCAGCGAGGAGATGGGGTCATCGATGTAGATGTATTTCACCCAGGCGTAGGATTCCGCGCCGTCGAGCATCCGCTCGCATATGGCCATGAAGAGGCACCAGATGAAGATGTTCTCCTCACCACGAGAGATTTTGACGTGCCTCGGCTTCGTCCTTGCGGAAGCTGATGGTCCACGTGTTGTAGTCGATGTCGAAGATGAAATCCGCGTAACGGCTAAGGTAATCGCCGATGCGTTCTTCAAGAGCCAAATCCTTGAGACCCTTGAAGAACTTCGAATCCGAGTTGATGTGAAAACGCCGCTCGTTGTCATTCTCCAGATCGTTGTCCCAGGAGAAGAGGTCTTCGGTGAAGGCATTGAAGTAGAGCGTGTCGGGCTTCTTGCCGTTCTTGCGCTTCCCAGTCTCCTTGAACTCCATAGACAGCCGGGTTTTTCCCGTGCCGTTGTAGGCGAAGAGCAAGACGAAGTCCTGATTGCCACTGGTCAGGTCGTCCCGCAAGCGGGTCACAAGTTTCCGCACGTTCGGGAAGCGATAAATCTTTGGCTTGCCGCTCATGCTTCAGCCTCCTCCGGGGATGGGAAAAGCTGCTGCATCAGTCCTTTCTTGTGGGTCTTGAGGGCGTTGAGTTTTTGGGTTTGGACGGCGATGAGGTCGTCGAGGGAGGTGAGGCAGTCCGAAATGCGGCGTTGTTCTGCCAAATCCGGCGGCAACGGAATAGCGAGCGCGCTGTATTCAGTGCTGTTTATGCCTGGCTGCCCACTACGCGCGGAAGTAACTTTAACCCATTTCCAAAACTGACCGCTAGTAAGAAAATTTGCAAGGTAGGTTGGAATCAATTTCCTTGGGTTGGGCCTAACCCTGATCAAGAATCCGGCGAAAACCAATCTGCCGTCCTCTTTCCGGTATCGGTACGACTTGCCAACGCTGGCTCCTGTTCGGGCGAGGACAATGTCGCCTTCTTCCAGATAGTTGTCATCCGTAGCATCGAGATCGACAGAAACCTGCGTACCGGGCAAATATCGGCTGTCATCTGATATGTCCGTGATGCGAAGATATTTTGGCAGGTTTTCGGAAAAGGGAACTGCTGCGGCATTCACCCCATAGTCGGGGGCACCGCTAAGAAGCATGCCCATAGGCGTGTTTACCCACTCCCCCGCATCCTGAAATTCGGGGAAGCGGAGGCGGGGTTGGGTTTCGCCTTCGCGGGGGAAAAGCTGCTGCATCAGCCCTTTTTTATGGGTCTTGAGCGCGTCCACTTTCCGGGCTTGGGCGGCAATCAACTCGTCCACGGAGGTCAGGCAGTCGGCAATCTTTCGTTGTTCGAGTTCCTGAGGTCGCCAAACCAAAGTCGAGAGAAATTGACTGATTGAGATGTTGAACCGCCCTGCTTGCGCTCCCTCGTTTACTAGGCGGCCAAGCTGAGTCTCATGCGCATCGGCTTCGAAATACCGCTCCCAGAATTCGGGCGTCTCATCGCGTTCAAACCGGAAACATTTGTATATCGGTGAAACGATTCCGCCGTCGTATTTTGATAACCGTTTAATGGTGCCATAAACTGACGCTTTCGTCGTCCTGTCGTTATAGACGAAGTCGTTGCGAGCAAGTTTGAGGTATCGTTCTGCACTATCTCCCGCGACCTTCTTGCCAAAATAGTCGCTCTGAAGGACAAGGCCATTTTCTCCCGATAGGCTCAATACATTGTCGTCGTCTCCAGTTACTGCTCTGTCAGATACAGGGCGCGCAATTGTCCGGAGTTGTGTCTCTTCCCATCCCTCCGCATTCCGAAACTCCGGAAAGCGCAGCTTGGGCGTCAACGCGGGTCTGCCGGCGTCTTTCATGGCGGTGGTTTGCGCCTCACTGGTCATAGGCGCTGAGCCCGGAGATGTCGCGGCCCTTGGCACGTTTGATTAGCAGGGGCAGGAGATCGGCCATCAGGTCGAGTTCCTTCACGCGGCGGGATTTCCAGTTTAGGCCGAGCGGTTCCATCAGGTCAGTGAGCTGCTCGCCATCGAAAATCATGCGTTGCAGGATGGCGTCCACGAAGGCTTGCAGGGCGGCGGTAGTTAGCCCGTGCCTGCGCGCCATGTCTGCCAGTTCTGCTGCGTCTTTCTCCGCCTTGAAGCGGGCGTAGCCGTCGCGGATGGCCTTTTCGCTCAAGCCCTCGCCTGCTTTCACGGTGGCGATATAGGCGGCGATGTCCTCGCCCTCGTCCATGAACTTGGCGTCGGACTGGATGAGGCCGACCAGCTGCTCGCGGCTCATCTTCTGCTTGCCCGGTGCCGCTTGCGAGAAGCGGGCGATGAGGCCCATGATGTAGTCGTAATCTATGACAGCGGAGGCAAACAGGACGAACTCGAAATCGAGCTGGTCCACGTCCGAGCTAGGTTTGTCTGCGCCCTTGCCCTGCGGGGCCTTGAGACGTTGGGCGGTTTCGAGATAAGCGCCCCGGAAGCCGAGCAAGTTTTCCCGTGGCAGGATCTGCTCGATGGTGGCGGCGTTTTCATCGGTCAGGTCGGTGTATTGATCGAGTTGCGTCTTGAGACGCTGGACTTCTTTGAAACGCTCAATGAAGCCTGCACGGGCGGCGTCGCCCTTAAGATTGGGCACGGCGTCCGGGGCGCAATCGAGGCCCTGGGATTTCATGAAGGCGTCTAGCTTTTGCACCGCGCTTTCCAGTTTCTGGATGACGACGGGGGCCTTTTCCACCAGCCAGATTTCGCGGGCTTTCTCTCCCGCTGATCCGCCAGAGAAAAGTGCGATTGCGGCATCGACGGCGTCCTGCTGCTGGCGGAAGTCGAGGATGTTGCCGTAGGGCTTTGTGGCGTTGAGCACGCGGTTGGTGCGGGAGAAGGCCTGAATCAGGCCGTGATGCTTGAGGTTCTTATCCACATAGAGCGTGTTCAAAAACTTGGAATCGAAGCCGGTGAGCAACATGTCCACCACGATGGTGATGTCGATTTTCTGCGTGTGGGGATAATCGGCATTGGGCCACTGCTGATCTTTGATGCGCTTTTGCACATCCTGATAATAGAGGTCGAACTCGCCGATGCTGTGGTTGGAGCCGTAGCGAGTGTTGTAGTCGGCAAGGATGGACTTGAGGGCGTCCTTCTTTTTCTCTGGCTCGACCGCGTTGTCTGCTTTTTCCTGCGGCAGGTCTTCCTGGATTTGCTGCACATCCTTGTCGCCCTCGGCGGGAGGAGAGAAGACGCAAGCGATGTTTAACGGCAGAAAGTCGGGATCGCGGGCTTGCTTCTCCGCTTGCATGGTCTTGAACAGCGCGTGGTATTCGATGGCGTCATTAATGGATGCGGTGGCGAGCAGGGCATTAAAGCGGCGCTGGCCGGTGGCCGCGTCATGCTTGGCGAGGATGGCCTCGATAACGGCCTTCTTCGCGAGGGGTTCGCCCGGCTTCGGCAATTTTTTGCCATTTGGCTTGAAGAAATCCACATGGAATCGCAGGACGTTCGCATCCTCGATGGCATGTGTGATCGTGTACGCGTGGAGTTGCTTCTGGAAGAGGTCTGCGGTGGTTTTCAGATAGGCCTGCTGATCCTCGATCTTGGTTAAGGTGGCGTTTGCCTCGAAGATGGGCGTCCCGGTGAAACCAAAGAGCTGGGAGTTCGGGAAGAACTCCTTGATGGCGCGATGGTTCTCGCCGAATTGGGAGCGGTGGCACTCGTCAAAGATGAAAACGATGCGTTCGTCGCGGAGCAGTTCGAGCTGCTCCTTGTAGGTCTGTTTGCCGTCCTTCTTCTGCTGCTTATTGCGCTTGCTGTTTTCGTCCAGCGCGAGGCCGAGCTTCTGGATAGTGCAGACGATGACCTTGTCGGCGTAGTCGTCCGAGAGGAGACGGCGCACGAGGGAGGCGGTATTGGTGTTTCCCTCGACGCAGCCTTCTTGGAATTTATTGAACTCCTCGCGCGTCTGCCGGTCGAGGTCCTTGCGGTCCACGACGAAGAGGCATTTCTCGATATCGGGATTGTCCTTGAGCAGGGTTGAGGCCTTAAACGAGGTAAGCGTCTTGCCGCTGCTCGTGGTGTGCCAGATGTAGCCATTGCCGCAGTTCTGGGTGATGCAGTCCACAATGGCCTTCACCGCATAGACTTGATACGGGCGCATCATCAGGAGCTTCTGCTCGCTGGCAATGAGCACCATGTAGCGGCTGATGGTCTGCCCGAGGGTGCATTTGGCGAGGAAGGTCTCGGCGAAGCTATCGAGGTGGGTGATCTTTTTATTGTCCACATCGGCGAATTCATAGATGGGCAAAAAGCGCTCTTCGGCATTGAAAGCGAAATGCCGGGTGTTGTTGTTCGCGAAGTAGAAGGTTCGGTCGCGGTTGCTGACGATGAACAGCTGGAGGAAGCACAGAAGCGTCTTGGTGTAGCCGTTGCCGGGGTCGTTCTTGTAATCGACGATCTGCTCCATGGCCCGGCGGGGGCTGATGCCGAGGGTTTTCAGCTCGATTTGAACAACGGGGACGCCGTTGATCAGGAGCATGACGTCGTACCGATGATGGCTATTATCCGTATTAATGCGCAGCTGACTAACCACCTCGAAGGCGTTCTTGCACCAGTCCTTGATGTTGACGAGGGTGTAATTCAGCGGCGTGCCGTCATCGCGGGTGAAGCTGTTGCGTTCGCGAAGTGTGCGGGCAGCGGTGAATACATCGGGCGTGACGATCTCGTCGATTAGGCGGGCGAACTCGGAGTCGGTGAGGCGGACGCGATTGAGCGCTTCGAACTTCTCGCGGAAGTTCCGCTCCAGCGTGGCGCGGTCGCGGATGTCCGGACGATATTCATACTTGAGGTCGCGCAGCTTTGTGACTAAGGCCGCCTCAAGATCGCATTCGAGTGCACTTATCGCCATGGAAGTGGCTCACTCGATTTGGGATCCGTTGAATGAGACCGACCAGTCGGCGTGAAATGCAAACGCGCACCTAGGTTATCTTCCATGTAGTCGCCGTCGAACGCGACTTTGTCGCCGATGGCTTGATTAACCGTTCTGCCGTCCCACTCTTGCTTGGCGGCTATCGACGCGGCTACCTTAAAAATTTTCAACCGTCCTACTCCTCGTCCCCATGATCACGACGACTAGGCTGCCATTGCTTCGCGACTACCACCGGTTCGACGCGTGCTAGATCTATCAACCGATCACAGCATTACGTCGCGTATTCAACCACAGAGCTTTCATAGAGCGATTCCTGCTAGTCCGCCGTCGATTTTGGCCAAATTGTCCAAATACGCAATAGCAGCCGTTGCACTCGATGTAGGAGTGACAGGGTCAAGGTGCGTGAGAGGTATGTTTTTGCTCGTTTACGGCTGCAGCCTTGCGCAGTTGGATGATCGCTTCCAGGATCACTAGCGTCAGCAGGGAGCCTAGATACTCTAAATTAAAGCAACTGCAAAGGAGTCGCACACCGCGATAAGAGACAGCTGCAAGGCATTCCATAAACCACGCACCGTGGGAACAAATGTGGTAACAGTCAAATATTGAAGTCTGAAAATACTTATAAATCAATCGCTTGCGTCGAGCAATTGGCGGAGAGAGTGGGATTCGAACCCACGGTACGGTTACCCGCACACACGCGTTCCAGGCGTGCGCCTTCAACCACTCGGCCACCTCTCCAAACCCAACCTTAAAGGTGCAGGCGTTCATTCTCGTAACGCGGTTCAAAAAAGGTTTTACGCCTTGAACCATTCAATTGGCGTCACGTCACCATAGAAAAGGAACAGGCTGATATCTCTATATCCCCTCTTCAAAAAAAGGAAGCAAAGATTGGCGTGCCGGTGCCTTATACGGTAAGTCGAAATGCGCCCCAACGAACAAGCCTCGTTGAGCTTAAAGTTATCCATTCGTTCCCATACACAGCTTGCCGGCAGATCCCTGATGAACCCTGGTCGGTCGCCGCACGTTGCGGATGACAGGAACAGCCCTCTATTCAATATCGAGAGGCGGCG
Source organism: Rhodomicrobiaceae bacterium (assembly GCA_965247345.1). Taxonomy (GTDB): domain Bacteria; phylum Pseudomonadota; class Alphaproteobacteria; order Rhizobiales; family Rhodomicrobiaceae; genus Rhodomicrobium. The sequence goes on from CBDFGZ010000021.1 coordinate 135,903, forward strand.
TATGCGTGACCGGTCTGGCAAACGCGCTAACGCCGCCGCCTGCGCTTAGCGCCCGCCTTCCGCGCGATTGGCTTCACCAAACGCATGCATGACATCCGACATTGACGCATAGTCGTCTTCCGGCATGTCATTCATCATTGCGATCACATCGTCGCCTGCACCGTTTTCGCGAGCATGCTCGATGATATCATCCCGGTGTGCCGGGAAATCCATCCCCTTGAGAGATTTTGTTATGTCGATAATCGAGACTTTGGACATTCTACAGACTCCGCCTGTTGTTTCTCCATATCCAACAACAGGTTCTTAAAGCCGTTCCCAATGCATTTTCATGCACCATCCCGGATCGGGGAGGCAGAGCCGAATTGATTGCGAAACTGTCCGCTTGAGAGAATACTCAAACGCCGATCACGATTTACGCCGCAACGGATGCAATGTCGCCGCGCTTCTTGGCGATTTCGCGCTTCAGCCGACGGGCTTTCAATGACAATTCGTCGTTGCTTGCCTTGATCAGAAATGCGTCAAGACCGCCGCGGTGTTCCACCGTGCGCAATGCGTTCGCGCTGATGCGGAACCGCACGCCGCGGCCCAGGACGTCGCTCAGGAGGGTGACCTGGCAAAGATTCGGCAAATAGCGACGCTTCGTCTTGATGTTCGAGTGGCTAACGAGATGGCCGACGAGGCCACCTTTGCCTGTAAGTTCGCACTGGCGAGACATGGAAAACCTTAATCTTGCGGAATTGAAGTGGCGGCAGCGCTCACTGACTCCAGCTAAATAAACGTGGCGGCGGTCGTGGTCAAGCGTCACATTCAGAACGCGCCTGATTTGGCCTTACACCCCATCATTTTGATCCGCCGCGCGGGCCGCCGCATCCTCGCGTGCCCGCTGACGTTCAACCCATCGCACGGACAGGATCGAAACCTCGTACAAAAGCAGCGTCGGGATGGCGAGGCCGATCTGGCTCATGACATCGGGGGGTGTTAAGAACGCCGCGACCGCGAAAATCACGACGACGGCATAACGCCATTGCTTGCGAAGCCAGTGGGATGTCACCAACCCGGCCCGAGCCAGTAGCGTCAACAACACCGGTAACTGAAAGCAGATTCCGAACGCCAGGATTAATGTCGTGATCAGGCTCAGGTATTCGCTGACTTTTGCGGTGAGTTCGATTTGAACCTGCCCCGGCCCGGTCTGCTGCATGGACAGGAAAAACCGCATGGCCAGCGGCATGATCACGAGAAAAACGAGAGCGCCGCCCAAGGTGAACAGGACCGGAGTTGCAATGAGAAACGGGAGAAACGCACGTCGCTCATTGCGATACAGACCCGGCGCTACAAAAAGGTAAAGCTGCGATGCAATCACCGGAAACGACAGCGCGATTGCACCGAAAAACGCCACCCGGAGTTGTGTGAAAAAGAATTCCTGTGGGGCGGTATAGATCATGCGGATGTTGGTTTCACCGCCAACCGCAAGCTTGTAAGGAATAAGCAAGAAATTATAAATGTTCTGAGCGAAGATATAGCAAAATAGAAATAAAACCAAAACCGTGACGACGCAGTAGATCAGTCGCCGACGCAGCTCGATTAAATGATCCAGCAGCGGCGCTCGGCTTCCGTCCAGTTCGTCGCTTGGGTTGGCCACGGTCATACGTCAGCTTTCAAACGACAGGCGGTGTGGCGGGGTTGTGAATAACCTGTTTCGAGGTATCCAACCCATTCGTAACAGGCACCGTAACCTCCGAATGCTGAACGCCAGGCGTGGCACGCTGATCGGTCGAAGGTGCAGTTATCGGATCGATAGCAGTCTCTGCAGTCTGCACTGCGGATGGTGTTGCAGTGACTGTCGCATCCGATGCGGCTAGGGCACCGGATTGTGCATCCGGTCGGAATGCCTCAACAGGAGGGTGAGTAGGGTCCACATCTAAAGACGACGGTGAAACTAAAGGCGTCGGCGGCGTAGCAACCGTTTCCGCCTGCATAGCCCGCTCTATGCCGGAACGAAGTTGATTAACCGGGTTCAATTGCTTGAAATCGTGCAGGTTCTTCGTGAGATCCTGATAACCCGCGTCACGCATCGAATCCTCGAACTGACGTCGAAAATCGTCCGCAGACCGTCGGAGTTTCGCAATGGTACGACCCAAAGCATGCAGCATGGCGGGCAATTCTTTAGGCCCAATCACGATCAACGCGACAACGGCGATGACCAGAAGCTTGGACCACGAAATATCGAACATAAGCGACCGCAGCCTTTGTTGGAATGAACGGGCTATTGGCGAGCTTAAACCTTTGTCTCGCTCGTCGCACCCGTCTTCACCTCAGTCCGCATCGAATCGTGTTCGACTGGTTTCGCGGGCGTCACGGGCGCTGCCGGCGCATCATCCTCCGCAAGGCCCTTCTTGAAACTCTTGATGCCCTTGGCCACGTCACCCATAAGGGCAGACACTTTGCCGCTGCCAAACAGGACCACAATCAGCAGCCCGACAACCAGCAACTGGCCCGGACCCCACGTGATATACATTAAATTTTGAGGCATCGCATCCATCTTAACTCCTTCCGCTTTGCCAGAGGATGGCAGCACGAGCGGTTTTGCACTGGAATTGACAAGTACGTGGCCGCCATACCGGCGGGTGTCAAGTCGCGTCACGCGATCAATAAGCCTCATTGCGTTATAAGTCGAGTAAACCCGCGTTTGCCCGCGATCTTCGTAAAGGCGATGCCGCGCCGACACCTTATCAATGCCCCTTATCGTCTTTAGGCTTATAAGCCGCCAGCGTATCCATCAGTGCGAACAAAACCCCGGAAACGACGAACGTCAAATGAAGACCCATGCGCCAGCCGATCTCGGCGTCGGAGTAGCCGCTGACATTGATGAAAGTCTTAAGAAGATCGATGGCGGAGATCGCCACGATGGTGCCCATGAGCTTGATTTTCAGGTCGGAAAACGTGACGAGACCCATCCATTCCGGCCGGTCTTCGCTTCTGCTCGTATCGATCTTGGAAACGAAATTCTCATAGCCAGCGAACACGATGAGAAGGATCAAATTCGCCACCATGACGAGATCCACAAGTGCAAGGACAGTCACGACGACCTCGCTCGTCTTCGCGTTGAACGCCGTGGGCAGAAAATGGAACAGTTCCTTCACGAATGTGATCAGGAGCAAGCCGATTGAGAGAACAAGCCCCACGTAAAACGGGGCCAGGAGCCAGCGGCTAGCGAAAATCGCCGCTTCCATACGGCGTTCGAATTGTTTCATCGCGAAAACCTTTTCTCCGCGCACCTTGCGCCACCAATTTTATGGCTCGTTTCTAACCGAAAACCGTAAAAATTTAGCCGCGTGCTGCGACCCGTTCCTGAGCAAGTGCTTTGGCGACATCCTCGTCGGAGGCCGGATCAGCCTCGTGAACGCCCGACGGTTCATCCTCCAGCGGGTCTTCGTCCTGCCGCAGCGTCACGCTGTCATCGGGTTCCGGCACGGCAAATCCAGGTGGAAGGTTGCTGTCGAGGAGGCCCGCACCACGAAGTTCAGCCAAGCCCGGCAGATCGCGGATGGAATCGAAGCCGAAGTGTTCCAGAAACGAATCTGACGTTCCATAGGTTACTGGCCGACCGGGTGCCTTACGCCGTCCGCGCAGCCGCAGCCAATTGATTTCGAGCAATACGTCCAGTGAGCCTTTGGAGGTGGATACGCCGCGAATTTCCTCGATTTCGGCCCGTGTCACGGGCTGGTGATAGGCAATGATCGCGAGAGTTTCGAGGGCGGCCTTGGACAGCTTGCGCTGCTCGACGGAATGCTGCTCCAATAGAAAAGACAGATCGTCGGCGGTGCGGAAAGCCCAGCGGCCAGCAACCCGCACAAGGTTCACGCCGCGTCCCGCGTAGAGCGTCTGCAATTCTTCCACGAGCTGGGTCACATCGTCCTTGGCACCAAGGTGCTTCGCAAGTGAGGCCTCGTCCAATGGCTCCGCCGCCGCAAACAACAACGCTTCGATGATCCGCAATTTATCCCGCCGGTCAGCCGATGGCAGCCGGGACACGTTTGCCGGAAGCGGCAATGTCAAGACCGCACCAGCGCCACCCTTGCCTGCGGTTTTGTTATCCTTTGCCATTATGAGAGTTTTCCCCATTCATCCACAGTTTTATGTTCGCCTGATTTGCAGCGCTTGTGCAAGAACCTAAAGAATTTTGCGAGATGTATCAAAGTGCGCTGGAAGTGGTAGGGCTGGCCTGCCGGGACCATCGTTAAACGACAGGGCCTCAGTTTCAACGACAGAGACAACAAATGAATGTTTTGCTGACGGGGGCTGCGGGGTTTATCGGGCTTTATACGGCGGAGGCTCTGCTACTTAAAGGGCACCACGTCACGGGATTCGATAATCTGAACGCTTATTACGATCCGGCATTAAAAAACGCCCGCCTGCAAAGGCTGCGTCAGCATGATAACTTCAGGTTCATGGAGGCCGATCTGGCAAATGCGGACGCGGTTGCGAACGCATTCCGGATGTCGAAACCACAGCGCGTCGTTCACCTTGCCGCCCAGGCCGGGGTTCGATACTCGATTCTCAATCCACACGCTGTGGTTCAATCAAACATTGTGGGCTTCCTGAACGTTCTCGAAGAATGCAAAAAAGCCGCAGTCGAACATCTGGTGTTCGCGTCATCCAGTTCGGTCTACGGCCTCAATACGAAGATGCCGTATAGCGAAGCCGACCGCACCGACAATCAGGCCAGTCTTTATGGCGCGTCCAAAAAGGCCAATGAACTGATGGCGCATGTCTACAGCCATCAAAATGAAATGCCGACGACTGGTTTACGCTTTTTTACCGTCTACGGGCCGTGGGGCCGTCCGGACATGGCTCCGTTTCATTTTACGAAAAGCATCATCGAAGGCCGACCCATTGACGTCTACAATAACGGCCAGCACGCGCGCGATTTTACATACATCGACGATATCATCGAGGGTGTCATGCGCGTTTTCGACCGAGCACCTGACGCGGACGCCGATGGCGTCCCGATGCGGCTCTACAACATCGGGCATAACAGCCCGGTGCCGTTGCTTGACTTCATCGCGTGCATAGAGCGTGCCGTGGGTCGCGAGTCGATCAAGGTGTTTCAGCCCAAGCAGCCCGGCGATGTCATCGCAACCTTTGCCGACATCGACGATCTTCATCGCGATACGGGCTTCAGGCCAACGACGCAGATCGAAACCGGGATGGAGATTTTCGTGGCGTGGTATCGGCAGTATTACAACGTGTAATGTATACAAAAGCAATGTGGTGACGCGTTTTAACTACGGTTGAATTAAGTTATGCGCGCTTTGCAGTTTTTATATAATCGACACGACTTAGCCTAAGTTTGAACCTTGATGTGAAAATGCATCATGAAGAATGGATCAAACGAGGCCATCATGCGCCATAAAGTCGCCCTCGCGACAGCCATGTTTTTAGTTTCTGGATTCGACGCTGGTGGCGCACCGCGCGAGGATCGTCTGGGCGTTGTAAAGCAACTCGTCTCACGGGTGGGCCAGGTTCTGGGCGCGGCCAACACCTGCAAGGATATTGCGCCTGAACGCGTGAAAGCGCTCACGGACAAGATCATGTCTGTCGCCATCGCATCCGCCGCCAGCAAGGAAGAATTCGCGATTCTTGTTCAGACGTTCGATGCCAGCGAGACTGATGGGCGACGCGAGCTCTCGGGCGGAAAAACAACATGCAAATTAACCGAGCGCGACATCGTGGAACTGGAGAGGGCAGCAAACCAAACAGGCGAATCGCCAGCCGCGCCAGTGGCTTCCGCCGCTCAGGTTCAAACGCAAGCGGCATCCCCAGCGCCGACTTCGACGCAATCGGGGTTAAGAACCGCACCCCGAGGCGTCACCGACCAGGAAATTCGCTTCGGCATATCCGCACCTTTCAGTGGCTCGGCGAAGGAACTCGGCCAGAATATGAAGCTCGGCATTCAGGCCGCTTTCGGTCAGGCGAATGAGGCGGGCGGGATCAATGGCCGGATGCTCCGTCTGATTACAGCGGATGACGGCTACGAACCAACCCGCACCGCCGAAACCATGACGCAACTTTACGACAAGGAGCAGGTCTTCGGGATTGTTGGGAATGTCGGAACACCGACGGCGGTCGTTGCGGTTCCCTATGCCCTTGAGCGTCGCATGCTGTTTTTTGGCGCATTTTCCGGCGCAAGCGTGCTGCGGCGCGATCCGCCCGACCGGTATGTGTTCAACTATCGCGCCAGTTACACGGAAGAAACCGAAGCCGTGGTGCGATATCTCGTTAAAGTCAAACGTCTCAAACCTGAGCAGATCGCGGTTTTTGCACAACAGGATTCCTTCGGCGACTCAGGCTTTGCAGGCGTGGCGAAAGCCATGCGGACTCTGCGCGGCGGGGACGACAAGCCGATTGTCCGGTTCGGGTTCAAGCGGAACACGCTCGATGTGGAAGAGGCGGTGGCACAGCTCAAAAAGCAGCCAGCACCGGCGATCAAGGCCATCGTCATGGTCGCGCCGTATCGCGCCGCGGCTAAATTCATTGAAAAAACGCGCGATTCCTTTCCGGGGATGATCTACACCAACGTGTCGTTCGTGGGCAGCACGGCGCTGGCTATGGAGTTGACGATGCTCGGGCCAAAATACGTCAGTGGCGTCATCGTAACCCAGGTCGTGCCAGCGGTTAGCGGTTATTCGTCCCTGATCCTTGAATACAAGACAGCCTTGCAGAAGTATTTTCCGGGAGAGGCTGTCGACTACGTGTCTCTGGAAGGGTACGTCATGGCGAGCGTGTTGATTGAGGCTCTGAAGCGCGCCGGACCGCAACTCGACACCGAGCGGGTGATCGACGCGCTGGAAAACATGCGAGATTTCGACCTTGGTCTTGGAACACCGATCACCTTCGGCAAGGGCGAACATCAAGGCTCCCATAAGGTGTGGGGAACGATGCTCACGGAGGCTGGAAAATACGAGCCGTTGGATCTGCAATAATAGCGCTGAACGAATGTTGGCGCACCCAGGAGGACTCGAACCTCCGACCCCCAGATTCGGAATCTGGTACTCTATCCAGCTGAGCTATGGGTGCAGCGATGCAAACATTACCCTATCCCACACAGTCTCGCAATGCGTTATGGGCGGGTTCTGCGCAGATGTGAGCGCGTTTATTCAAGCCCAATGCCGCTTCGCTACGCCCAGATTTCCATGCGCAAGCCTCGGGCATCGACCGGCACGTTGCTGGGAAAACGGATTGCGTCACTGTTAAAGATCCTCGCGGCGGTATAAGCGCAAGCGCAGGCGTCCAGGAAATCGTCAGGGGAGGCGTCGCCGCGCCGAAATGTCATATGCCGCAGGAAATCCTGCGAAAACCCCTGTTCCACAAGTAACACCCGGCGCATATCCAGGCCAGCGATATGCATTTTATTTTTCAACTTTTTGGGTTCGAGCAAGGGCTGACGGCCGTTCATTGCCCAGAATGCGGCCTCCGGGTGACATTCGTAAACGCGGTTTTGCAAGGCGGGCGTCAGGATCGCATCGACTTCGCGAATTTTGGGAAACAGATAAAACATCTGTTTCGAGATTTGGCGGGGAGGTTCCGAATTGGCAAATGCTACCGCGCAAGCGCGGCGATAATCGGCCTCAGCGATGGCGGCACGCCCTGGAACCGCGAACACTGCGGAGGATCGTCTGCCCAGATTGACGCGAACGGCAACATCGCATTCGCGACCGCCGACGCCTGCTTTTTCGGGCAGCCCGATCGGAATATCGACGGCGATCACAGCAGGCGCGTCGGGATGGTCCAGAATTTCGCTGATGCTTTTCGCAAGGAACGCGCGCTCATGATAGGGCGGGAAAATATGGCGTAAGATGCAAATCCAGCCACCTCGACAGCCGTCCACCCCCGCAACAGTCGTGGTCAGAACCGCCACTTCGCTGGCCTTCAATCTCGTTCTCTCGATGGCATCCATGCGTGTTGACTTGCGGTCAGGGCGAGTTCGGATCGCCCTTCGCTCGCATCGAGAACGGCTTCCATGGCAACGGTCGCAGCCTGAAGTGCTTGTGCCGGCGGTTTGCCGTTCAGGAGCTGCGCCAGAAAAAAGCTCGCAAAAAAATCGCCGGTTCCGTGCGCATGAACGGTGCGCCGTTTGACCGCGGTCGCGGTCACCCCAGTTTCATCCAGGAAAACGTTCCGTAATTCGTCAGAAGACGCGCCGGGTGCCGATGTCGTGAGCACCTTGGGAAGCCTCAAACTGCGTGCGGCGGGAACAACGGCTTCGGCGGTTTCCACGGCCCTGCCGCTCAACCAAGCAAGTTCGAACCGGTTCGGCGTGACGCAATCCGCAAGCTGCAATAGCTTCCCCTTGAGAGCGGCCGCCGCTTCGGCGTCGATATACATCCCTTGCGGATCGTCGCCGAGAATTGGATCGCAAAGGTGAAACAGCTTTGGTTGCCGCTGCTTCAGCCTCGTGATCCAGCGGACGCAGAGGTTGACGTGCGCGACGCTCGGCAAATACCCGGTGACGACGGCATCGAGATCATGGAGCCATCCGTTGGTCTGACCGGCCTCCAGTATTGCATCGAGGGTCTCTGCGGGTATTCGCATCCCGGCAAGCGCGTCATAACCGGGTCTGTTCGAAAGAATGACAGTGGGCGCGGCAAACACCTCATGACCGAAGCGCTGCAACACGAACGTGGTGATCGAGTTTCCCACGTGACCATAGACGACCTGCGAAGAGATCGATAAAACTCTCGCCATAAACTGCCTTTCGGGTTTTTCGACCAGACGCTTCGCTAATTGGATTTATCAAAATCGCGGTTATAATAACATACATGTAAGGCACTTAGATCAGGTGACCAGAAAAAGGACCCGAATTACATCTGGGAAACTGACGCAAAGTTAAGGAGATGGGTCATGCAACCACGCCGCAGCGTGCTCTATATGCCAGGTTCCAATGCGAGGGCCATCGAAAAGGCCCGATCACTCGACGCCGATGCGATCATTCTCGACCTGGAAGACAGTGTGGGGCTTGACGCGAAGAATATGGCTCGTCAGCAGGTGCACGATGCTGTCAGGGCGGGAGGTTTTGGAAGCCGCGAAGTCATCATCCGCATCAACGGCTGGAGCACGCCATTTGGTCATGCCGATTTCGATGCCGCGATCAGGGCAAAGCCGGACGCGATTTTGATCCCGAAGGTGGAAACGGTGCAGGATTTGCAGACTGCACGCGCGCTCGCGCCGGGTGAAAATGCGATCGCGCTTTGGGCAATGATCGAGACGCCGCTCGCGATCCTGAACATCAAAGAGATCGCCGCCGCCGCAAAAGCAGACGTGCTTCCTCTCACATGCTTTGTGTTAGGCACCAACGACCTCGTCAAGGCGACGCGGGTGATCGCCAATCAGCCACGAACTGCTCTTCTGCCCTGGCTGATGATGAGTGTCGCGGCGGCGCGCGCGTTCGGCCTGACGGTTATCGATGGGGTTTACAATACGCTTTCGGACGAACAGGGATTTCGAGCTGAGTGCGAGCAGGGACGAATGCTTGGTATGGATGGAAAGACGCTCGTTCATCCCAATCAGATCGCGGCCTGCAATGAGATTTTCTCACCATCAACGGAAGAAATTGAAGCGGCGCAGGCAATCGTGGCTGCCTTCGAGAAGCCCGAGAACATCGGCAAAGGCGTGATCACCGTAGATGGAAAAATGGTCGAACAGCTTCACGCGGATATGGCCCGAACGCTTCTCGCGATGGCCGCAGCGATCGAAACGCGGCTTCGATAATGCGCTCGCGACGCGCGTTTAGGGACTAGCCAAGTCCGCAATTCGATTGTATGTGTTTGTTGTGCTAAAAATGGGGTCGGCGTGCCGGTTATTGGCTTACGCATGTATCCGCTGTTTGATCGATCAGGATCCGAGTTATGGCAGTCCCAAAGAGGAAAACATCGCGCATGAAGCGCGGCTTTCGGCGTTCCGCAGATGCGTTGGTAGCGGCAACTTACGTGGAAGATAAAGATTCTGGCGAATTGCGCCGTCCTCACCACATCGATTTGAAATCGGGAAAGTATCGGGGTATGCAGGTGTTGGAGCCGGTCGAGGAGATCTGACCGGATTTCAATGCTGTCAGGGGGCTGTGATGTTGCTTTCCTTTCCGTGGCTTTTCATATCCTTTTTTCTTTATAACGTGATTGCTTTCGCAAGCGGAAATCCCGAGCAACCGGGCGCAGTTTTCGAACAATCGGTGGCATCCCTATCGCTCATATCCGGGGCGGTCTGGGTTTTGAATTTGGGTTATCTTCTCATCGCGATTACGCTTTTGCTTCTTTTCATAGAAGTGATCAAGGCCACGCGCAGGGCCGAGTACACGATTATCGATCACGCTTTATCGCTCGTCCTGTTCATCGTCTGTCTTGTGGAATTCATCATCCGGAAAGAGGCGGCGACGTCGGTTTTCTTTATTATCCTGCTTGTGACATTGATCGATGTCGTCGCCGGGTATTCGGTCACGATAAAGACCGTGCAGCGCGACGTTACAATCGGTTAGTTTATGCGGATTGAAGCCGATCAGTATTTGGATCAAATGAAGTCACGTCCCTGCAAAGGCGGCTTGTCATAGTCTCGGTGTAGAGCGAATTTTGACCGGCACAAGAGGTGCGTCATAACAGATTTCCACTGAGATGCCGATCCCGTCCACACGTCACAATCCATATTCGGGCCATGTTCCGGTCGATTTCGCCGTTGAAATCGGGTTGAACGCCGCGATTGCGACCATTTACGACCGTGAGCCTCATAGCCTGCTGGTTTCGGGGCCGCTTGTGGATGGGCCTTTTTCCGCGCTTCCCTTCGGTCTTTTTACGCCCGTAAAACATCGCACACTTGAGCTTGGCCTGCGGGAGTGGGTGAGCGATCAGACCGGTCTCGATCTTGGCTATGTCGAGCAACTTTATACGTTTGGCGACCGTGGCAGGCATGCAACGCCAGACGATCACGGCTTGCACGTGGTGTCCATCGGGTATCTCGCGCTGACAAAAGGAGACGACGGCCTGATCGCAAAGGGAGCACGGTGGAGCCCCTGGTACGATCATTTCCCCTGGGAAGACTGGAGACAGGGCAAGCCTGCGATCATAACGCGAGAGATCGAGCCCCGGCTTGAGGAATGGGCTGCGCGGCCAGAGGTGGCAGCGGCACCCGCTCGCGCGTTCAGCCGTCTACAGCGGCTGCGCCTCTCGTTTGGGCAATCTTTCCCATGGGATGATGAGAAAGTGCTGGAACGTTACGAACTGCTCTATGAGGCCGGACTCGTGACCGAAGCCTTGGTGGATGGCCGCCTGTCGCACCGGCATTGGACTGACCTGCCTGAATTCGGCACCCCGATGGCGTTTGATCATCGGCGGATTTTGGCGACAGCCATCAGCAGGCTTCGCGGCAAACTCAAGTATCGCCCTGTTATTTTCGAATTGATGCCGCAAACCTTTACCCTTCTGGAGCTACAAAAGGTGGTGGAAGCGATTCTCGGTAGCTATCTGCATAAGCAGAACTTCAGGCGACTGGTGGAGAGCGGTGGTCTCGTGGAACCAGCGGGCGGCCTTGCGGAGCGAACGGGGGGGCGGCCGGCTCGGCTCTACCGTTTCCGGTCATCGGTGTTGTTTGAGCGCCCCGCTCCGGGCGTCCGCGTTAAGGTTCAAAGGTCGGCGCGGAGCTGAAGTTTCTTCGAAACCGTTGCTTTGTTAACACTATTCAGAAGATTCAAGGATGAAGACGAGAATTAAGGAACGTTAACGATTATCAACGCTTCCTAAAATGGGCGTATTTTGATACTATTTGATAGGCGGTAGCGTGAAGCACTCGCAAGAGTTGCAAAAGATTAGAAATTCATAGCGAGCTTCGCAGTGCTCGCTCTCTATCATTTTCGGCTTACAGGTGTCACCTTGGTTTCTACACCGGGCACTATAAGATTTAGGGATCACAAACCGAGTCGAGTTAATTCTCGAGAAACCTTTCAACCCAATAAAAAGAGTGAGAATGAGTATGCCCGAAACCACCAAATGTCACAAACGTCACGGATTCGAAAGCAACCAGTATGTGGTGTATCCGACGCATGGAGTGGGACGGATCATCGCAATCGAGGAACAGGAAATAGCAGGTTGCAAGCTCGAACTCTTTGTCATCACCTTCGATAAAGACAAAATGACGCTTCGTGTGCCGACTGCGAAGAGCGCAAGTGCCGGCATGCGCCCATTATCGGACGAAGCTCTTCTCACCCGCGCTCTGGACACGCTTCGCGGTCGCGCGCGCATCAAGCGTACCATGTGGAGCCGCCGCGCTCAGGAATACGAAGCGAAAATCAATTCAGGTGATCTGATGCAGATTGCTGAAGTGGTTCGCGACTTGTACCGGTCAGACAGCCAGCCAGAGCAGTCGTATTCCGAACGCCAGCTTTACGAAGCCGCCTTGGATCGCATGGCCCGTGAGATTTCCGCAGCACTCGACGTGGACGAATCTATTGCATTGCAAAAAGTTGCCGAGTCGCTCACGCGCGGTAGCCGTATGCAGCGCAAGCACGACGAGGCCGTTGCCGAACAGGCTGCCCAGCAGAACGAAGCCGCTTGAGGCGACGTGTTACGGTCTTGCAGGATTTTGGTGGGGAGTCAGTTGCGGCTCTCCACACGGTCTTATTTTACATAGGCAGAAGTTGATCGGCAATACGCGCGCAGTTATCAAAGTCTTTCGCAAAATGTTGCTTGAGGAATTCCGTAGTCGCATGGATTTGCCCTTATCGTTGACGACCCGCAATGTGCCCGACGAAGACTTGACCTAACCTTGTTTCTCGGCTCACATGCGACCGGGAGCGGGGCGGCATGGCGGACATCTTTATCTCATATTCGAAGGCCTATCGCGCGCTGACGGAAGCGCTGGCGAAGGACCTCGAAGCGCGCGGCCACACCGTGTGGTGGGACACGAGCCTTTTGTCCGGCGAGACGTTCCGCACCGTGATCCTACGCGAGTTGGATGCTGCCAAGGCTGTGATCGTGATCTGGTCGCCGGCTTCGGTAAAATCGGACTGGGTTGTCTCCGAGGCGACGCGGGCTAAACAACAAGGCAAGCTAATTACGGTACTCGGCGGCGGCGCGACACATGCTGATATTCCTCCACCGTTCGACGTGCTGCATGCTGATGACGTCGAGGATCGCGCACAACTTTTGAAAGCGATCGCATCCTTTGTATCTAATGAAACGTTTCCGGAGGTAGTCTCTACGCGGCCTGCTACAAATATGAGTCAGGATTCGCACCCTGCAGCTGAACAGATTTGGCAGAAAGTTAAAAGCGAAGATACAATCGGTAGCTATCTATTTTACATAAAAAATTTTCCTCACAATCAAAACTCGATCGAAGCCGACGAGCGCATTTGGCGCAAGGTAGAAGCTAGAGACGACGTTTCCAGTTATCAACTGTATTTGAAAGTAATGCCGAATGATAAAGGTCATTACAAGCCTCTCGCCATATTCAACATCGAAAAAATAAAGAAAAATAGGCCTCCGGCGTTAGCTCGGTTTGATATCACTTTAACTCAGTGCTTTGATTCAAATCGATACCGTAAATTGCTTATTTACGTGATTTTAGGAATCATTAGCGCGTTATACTCCGCAGTTGTGACTTTTTATGAATACCCTGTCCAAGGTATATACACGCCCCGTATTATTACCCCGGGAATATCACTGGCGTTAGTTACAATAGTGATGTTATGTCTAACTGATTATATCAATAAAGCAAAACAATTTTTTATTATCGCACTTTCTATAGTTGCCTACATTGTCGCTTTTGGGCATTCTTATGATGCGTTACGACCTTTCGAAAACGATCCTAAAAAGTATGATATATATTTTTCGATATTTACAAATATGGATATAGCAAGTTTAAAATGCGGAAGCGTCTCTGGCTTAATTGGTAGTTTTATCATGTGGATAGCCTTTGCCATTGCATCAAAGTCATTTAGATATATTCATCATTTTGTTTTAATTGTTATGGTGGGAACTGTATCCAGTTTGCTTCTTTTTATTGGAGTTCGATCAAATGAAATTTGGCGTTGGCTCTTGTTGTTCTCAGCATTCCAGGTCGGGATAGCTTTGTATGTAGGCTGGATTTTTCGAGAGACATCATTAATATCTTTTTCAAAAACAGTGCGGCAAGCTCGGTTTGGGTTAATTTTGTGCACAACGTTGATAGTCTTATGTCAACCCATTATCTTTTATAATTTGTGGAGATAGACGCGATGCAAAGCGTTTAAAGTGCGGTATTGTGCGCAAGGACTTGACCGGGAAACCTAACGTGCGCTTTGCGCACCTAATCCAACCACTTCGCGAGCGCGTGCAACTCGTCCGCCTCGCGCGCGGGCTTGTCCCACCGTATCCGGTTGATGCGCGGGAAGCGCAGCGCAACCCCCGATTTATGCCGCGTCGAGCGATGCACAGCGTCGAAGGCCACCTCGAACACCAGCGCCTTCTCCACCTCGCGCACCGGGCCGAACCGCGCCGTGGTGTGGTTGCGCACCCATTTGTCCAGCTCGCGCAGCTCCTCGTCGGTGAAGCCGAAATACGCCTTGCCGATGGGCGACAGCGCGCCGTCGTGCCACAAGCCGAAGGTGTAGTCCGAATAGAATGACGATCGCTTGCCCGTGCCGCGCTGGGCATACATGACAACGGCATCCACCAGCAGCGGATCGCGCTTCCATTTGAACCACTGGCCGCGCGGGCGGCCCGGCACATACACGCTGTCGAGCCGCTTCAGCATCAGCCCCTCGATATGAGGCGAGGCCAGCGTGGTCGCTTGCGCTCGCAACGCTTGCAAATCGCCCGGCGACGCGAAGGTTAGCGGTTGGGCGAGTTCCATGCCGGGCGGTTGAGTGGTCTCAAACCACTTCGCGATTTCGGCCTTCCGCTCGCACAGAGGGACAGCGCGCAGGTCGCTGCCATCCAGACCCAGCGCGTCGTAAACAATGACATGGCCCGGATACTTCGCGATCAGCTTCGGGTCCGGCGTCTTGCGGTTCAGCCGCTGTTGCAGGTTGTTAAACGACGCGATCTCGCCTTCTCCCGTTCGCGCGATCAGCTCGCCATCGAGCACCGCCTGAAAGTTCACACGGCCAAGCACATCCGGAAAAGCACCCGAAATGTCGTCGCCGGTGCGCGAGAACAGCGCCTTGCCGTTCGGCGTCGACACGACCTGAACCCGGATGCCGTCATATTTCCATTCCACCAGCCACTCGCCGGGCGTGATCGTTTCGATGGGCACATCTTCAAGCGGATGGGACAGCATGACCGGGTGAAACGTCACCGCGTCGGCGGACGAGGGCTTAGGCCCGCGCTTCTCCAGCCACGCAAAAAGATCGAGATACGGCGGCGTTTGCGCGTGCCAAACCTCCTCAATCTCGGCCACGGGCACGCCGCCGAACTCCGCCAGCACATGCTTCACCGACCGTGCTGACATCCCGATGCGCAGGCTGCTCGTGCCGAGCTTCAACAGAGCCCAGCGTTCGGGCGGCGTCATGTTGTCGAGCAGCAGCGCGAGGTAGTCGCGGATGCCGGGTTTGTCGCGGCTCTGGAATTCGTGGATGACCTCGTGCAAGGGCGGCAGCCGGTTGAGGATCAGCGCGCCCGGCGTGCGCGGCCAGATGTGCGCCACGGTCTCCGACATCTCGCCCACATAGTCGTAGCTGAGTTCGAACAGCACCGGATCAACGCGGCTCGCCACCAGATCGCGGACGAGCGCGCGCTTGAACAGCTCGAACGTGAGCGTGCCTGCGATGACGCCAACGGCAAAGCCGCGATCCGGGTCCGGCGTGGCGCGAAGGTACGCGACTAGGACGGCCGCTTTGTCGAGGTTGGCGTGGGTGTAATACAGGCGGTCCAGAAGGGCGGCGAAGGGTTTCATAGTAGCAATGTAAGAGGTTTCGCGTTCTCTAAAAGTCGGAGTTGGGTATAAGGCCGCACCATATTGGCGGCCGGGACGGCATTTTTATTGCAGGTTTGAACCGCGCTTTCTTAAAACTCCAACGGTCCGGTCTGAGTTTGTCGCAAGCGCTTATATGGTACATTGTGAACAAATGAATTTTGAGCGATCATGTTCGATAAGTGAAAACCAATGATACCCAAAAATAAGCGACTGGATAACTTTTTGGTG
This sequence comes from Rhodomicrobiaceae bacterium, assembly GCA_965247345.1. Lineage (GTDB taxonomy): Bacteria > Pseudomonadota > Alphaproteobacteria > Rhizobiales > Rhodomicrobiaceae > Rhodomicrobium. The sequence continues at coordinate 152,064 of CBDFGZ010000021.1, forward strand.
TTGTTCGTATTAGGCACCACAGTGGCGGCGGCGTTGTGGACGGTTGGCCTTGTTGCGGCAGTGATAACCCATGTCTCGGAACGGATCTGCATGCATCTAGACGGCAAATGGGCAAGTGCCTCGGATAAGTGTGTTACCCGTGCATGTTATGACAATCACGATTGTGGTTACTGGGCGAACCCCGCTCGGAATTGTTCGCGTGTCAACGTCGGAGACTCAGTCCGCGAAGTTTACTTTCAGTTTGGAGAACCGGCAAATATCTCGGGAAGCGAGTATCGCTGGCACGCTCATAAGGGAGGCTCTCCGTATTTAATAGCTCGACTTGAGGAGGGCAGGGTTCGTTCTCTTAGTTGTCCGTAAGCTGCTTTAGTCAGACGGGTCACTAAGCGGTCCTCCTTCATGAGTAGGTTGGCCCATGGCTTGCTTCTCCAAGTCGAGCCTCGTGCTAAAACCGTTGCCCCCACTGCCCGTAATACTTTAGGCGATGATCAGACAACGGACATTTCCACGCCGCATTCCTTATCAGAAGTCAACCAATTATGAAAAGGAGATCGAAATGCGTGTTCCATTCTTTGCCTTGGCGGCGTTTGTCGCGACCGCTCCGCTTGCCGCACATGCCGCCGACCTGACGGCGGCACAAATTCAGGACATGACGCTCGGTAAAACGCTTTATATGAACTTCGAAGCCAATACGACGGCTGGCCAGGGCGCGGGTTTTATCTACTATCCTGACGCTAAATCCGTAATTCTTAAGACGCCAACCGGTGCGATCTGGCATGGCGTCCGCACCGTGAAAGGCGACACGGTCTGCATCGAATGGAAAGAGCAGCCAAACACCGGATGCACGCGGTTCGACAAGACCGGCGACGTAATGACGCTGATCCGCATCGATACCAACAAACCGCGGGGCACGGTGACGAAGGTCGTGGCTGGAAACCCGGAGAGGCTGTAAGCTATAGCCTGGCGGGTCGGCATTGTCGACCCGCGCTTGTGATTGTAAACCGTGGATGAACGGACAAAACAAGAATGCAACTTCATCAATTTGGGTTGCTGGCCTCAAATATTTCTTGGCCCATCAAAACGCATTGCCCCTGCGTTTGAAAATAAATCAAACGCGTCCTGTACTTCGCTTTGTAAACACCCACCCAGGCCTCAAGCATATCGAATTGCGACGGGCCTTTCAGGCTGCGAACGGGAGCAAGTTCCGCCACGGGCCGGATCACCTCGGCCTTGGTCGCGGAGTCCGGCGGCGTACCGTCGTTCAGATGAAAGTTTGTAAGCTCGACCGCCTTTTTGGCTGCGGCATCCGCGCACGGATGTTTCGCGTGCGCGACGGTTGTTGCGCAAATCAAAAAACCAATCGTAAACGCAAATTTCATGCGAAATGCCTCCCTATCAAAGCGTTAGCCTCAATCCATTGAAAATGCGGTCGCATTTTGACTGGAGACGAAAGGGTCAGGGTATCGGCATATATATGGAGAGAGACTGCGACGCTTGGAATTCAGTCCATGCGAACCGCCAAACCGGCAGCAGCCATATGACGTTTTGCCTCGCCGATGGTGTGATCGCCAAAATGAAAGATCGAGGCAGCAAGCACGGCACTCGCATGGCCATCGCGGACGCCTTCGACGAGATGATCCAGAGTGCCAACGCCCCCGGATGCAATGACGGGGACCGGCACGGCATCGGAAATGGCGCGCGTCAGCGCGATGTCGAAGCCGCCGCGCGTCCCGTCCCGGTCCATCGATGTGAGCAAAATCTCGCCTGCACCAAGGTCCACGGCCTCGCGCGCGAAACTAAGCGCGTCTATCCCGGTGCGTGTGCGGCCCCCGTGTGTGAAAATCTCCCAGCGGGGCGTTAGACCCGCCTCGTGGTCCGCAGCGGAATCGGGATTTACGGCGTCCACTGAACCAAGGCTCGGTCGAGGTCCAGACACGCGTTTTGCGTCGATCGCCACCACGATGCATTGGTTGCCGAATTTTTCGGCCGCCCTCGCGACAAACGTGCGATCCGATACGGCAGCGGTATTGATCGAGACCTTGTCCGCGCCAGCGCGCAGCAGCGCGCGAATGTCCTCCAGCGTGCGCACACCGCCGCCGACGGTCAGCGGCATGAAGCAACGTTCGGCCGTCCGCTGCACTGCATCGAGCATGATGCCGCGCTTTTCGTGGCTGGCCCCGATATCGAGAAAGCACAATTCGTCCGCGCCTGCCTCATCATAGGCGGCGGCGGCTTCGACCGGATCGCCCGCGTCGCGCAGATCGACGAAGTTCACGCCTTTCACGACGCGACCGTCTTTCACGTCGAGGCACGGGATGATCCGAATTTTCAGCATGTCTCAATCTCTACAAGCATGTCTCAATCTTTGCATATGTGACCAGTCGAAACCGCCGTGAACAACGTCACCTTTTCTTGGAACACGATATCGGCTAGACTGAAATCATGCAATCGCGCCCGCAGCACAAGATGACCGTCGATGAATTCCTGGCCTGGGCCGAGGAAAACCCTGGCCGCTATGAGTTGGATAACGGCGATGTTTTCGGGATGTCGCCGGAGCGGCTCGGACATGCCATCACGAAGTTCGCGATGCAGACCGCGCTTTTCCGCGCAATTCGCAAGGCCGGCATACCCTGCCATATGGTTCCCGATGGAGCCGCCGTCCGTATCAACGAAAAATCCGCTTACGAACCCGATGCTTTGGTGTATTGCGGCCCTGAGTGGCCTTCGTCCCAGCTCGAAGTTCCAAATCCCGTGATTATTGTGGAGGTGCTGTCTCCGAGCACGAAATATCTCGACATAGGCGGCAAACTGACCGGTTATTTCACGGTGCCTTCGGTTTTTCATTATCTGATCGTCGATACCGAAAAGCGCTTGGTCATTCATCACGCGCGCGGCGAAGGCGAGATGATCATGACGAGGATTGTGCGCGACGGGACCATCGCCATGACACCGCCGGGGATTGTCATCGCGCTTGAAGATTGTTTCCAAGCCTGAATAAATTCAAATTGTATTGTTCGAAAAAATGATCGATAGGCACGCAGCTTGCATCTGTGCGCGTATACACGCACAGTGCGCGAAACATCATAGCACGCAATTTGACCGTTCGCGCACACCGCCTGCCGCCAGGAGACACGATGGCCCTGCACGTCGCCCTCACACACAGCACGGACTACACTTACGACAGGCCCACCGCGATGGGGCCGCAGATCGTGCGCCTTCGCCCTGCCCCTCACAGCCGCACACCAATCCTGTCCTATTCGCTGGGCATCACGCCGAAAGAGCATTTCATCAACTGGCAGCAGGACCCGTTCGGCAATTACATGGCGCGGCTGGTGTTTCCGGAAAAAACGCGCGAGTTTAAGGTCGTGGTCGATCTCGTGGCGGAGATGGCGACCATCAACCCGTTCGACTTTTTCGTCGATGACGCCGCGAAGGACTGGCCGTTCAGGTATGACGCCGAACTGGCCGAGGAACTTGCGCCATATCTCAAGGTAGCTGCACCCGGGCCTCTGCTCAAGGATTATATCGCGCGGTTGAAGATCAACGCGCCGACCACGCTCGATTTCATCTGGGCGCTGAACCTTCAGCTTCAAAAGGATATCGGCTATCTCATCCGCATGGAGCCGGGCGTGCAGACGCCGGAGGTGACGCTCAAGAATGCATCCGGTTCTTGCCGCGACAGCGGCTGGCTGCTGGTGCATATTCTTCGGCATTATGGGTTGGCCGCGCGGTTCGTCTCCGGTTATCTCATTCAACTCAAGCCGGACGTGAAATCGCTGGATGGCCCGGCTGGCACGGACGTCGACTTCACCGACCTGCATGCCTGGGCCGAGGTTTATCTGCCGGGTGCGGGCTGGATCGGGCTTGATCCGACGAGCGGCCTGTTCGCTGGCGAAGGCCACATTCCCCTTGCTGCGACGCCAACACCGCAAAGCGCCGCGCCCATCTCCGGTATCATCGACGACGCCAAGGTGACGTTCTCCTTCGACATGAAGGTTAAGCGCATCCTTGAGACGCCGCGCGTCACGCTGCCGTATTCCGACGAACAGTGGACCGCGATTCGCAGAGCGGGTGCGGCTGTCGACAAGCGGCTCGACGCGGGCGACGTTCGCCTGACCATGGGCGGCGAGCCGACGTTCATCTCCATCGACGACACCAACGGCGCGGAATGGAACACCGACGCCGTCGGGCCGACAAAACGGCGTTATGCGGAAGACTTGATCCGGCGCTTGCGGGCGAAGTTTGCGCCGGGCGGGCTTCTGCACTTTGGACAAGGCAAGTGGTATCCCGGCGAGCAGTTGCCGCGCTGGTCGTTCTCGCTGTACTGGCGCACCGATGGTCAGCCGTTATGGGAAAATGACGCGCTCGTCGAGACCGAGGTGCCGAAAAAGCTCGCGACGCAGGAAAGTGCTGGTGTGTTCGCCAAGGCGCTCACCGCGCAACTTGGTTTGCCGGTGGATAGCGCGATCCCGGCTTACGAAGACCCGGCGCATTTTCTGCTGATCGAGCAAAAGCTGCCGCTCAACCTGACGCCGGAAACCAACAAGCTCGAAGACCCGCAGGAACGCGCCCGCGTGGTAAAAGTCTTTGAACGCGGTCTCGACAAGCCGACGGGCTATGTTCTGCCTATTCAGGTTTGGCACGCCAAGGCGAGCCGCCGCTGGGTGACGGAACGATGGGCCTTCCGGCGCGAGCGGCTTTATCTCATCCCTGGGGATTCACCGGTCGGGTTTCGCCTGCCAATAGGCGCGTTGAACCACATCAAGCCGAGCCAGTATCCCCGCGTCGTGCCCATCGATCCGTTTGCCGACCGGACGCCCCTGCCGTCGCGGGAAAGCCTCGCTAAAGATCGCCGCGACGCTGTCGTGCTGTCGGACGCTGCCACGGTCCCGGAATTATCGCCCGAAGTCATCGGCGCGGTCCGCACCGCAATGGCCATCGAGCCGCGCGACGGACATTTGTGTGTGTTCATGCCGCCGCTTCAGGACGGTGAGGATTACGCCGCACTTGTGGCCGCCATCGAGGAATCCGCAAAACAATCCGGCCAGACCGTTCGCATCGAAGGCTATGAACCGCCGCGCGACTGGCGCTACAGCGTCATCAAGGTGACGCCTGATCCCGGCGTGATCGAGGTCAACGTGCACCCGTCGCGCAACTGGGATGAGGCTGTCGCCATTACGGAAACGCTGTATGAGGAAGCGCGGCAGTGTCGTCTCGGCTCGGAAAAATTCATGGTGGACGGACGGCACACAGGCACAGGCGGCGGCAATCACATCGTGCTTGGTGCCACGGCTCCGGCTGACAGCCCGTTTCTTCGCCGCCCGGACCTGCTCGCCAGCATCATCGCTTACTGGCAGAACCATCCGTCGCTGTCGTATCTGTTTTCGGGGCTGTTCATCGGGCCGACGAGCCAGGCCCCGCGCATCGACGAGGCCCGCAACGACCAGCTTTACGAGATGGAGATCGCGTTCTCTCAAGTCCCCGACCCCACGGCGGGCTGGATCCCATCGTGGCTCGTGGATCGCATCTTCCGCAATCTGCTCATCGATTCCAGCGGTAATACCCACCGCGCCGAAATCTGCATCGACAAGCTTTATTCGCCCGACAGCTCGACCGGGCGGCTCGGCCTCGTGGAATTTCGCTCCTTTGAAATGCCACCGCACCCGCACATGGCGCTTGCGCAACAACTTCTGCTTCGCGCTCTAATCGCTTGGTTCTGGGAAAAGCCCTACCATGGCAAGCTCATCCGGTGGGGCACCGAGTTACACGACCGGTTCATGCTGCCGGAATTCGTGGCGCAGGATTTCCGCGATGTGATCGCCGATCTGAAATCTGCTGGCATGCCGATTGAGAACGCGTGGTTCGCGCCGCACTTCGAGTTTCGTTTCCCCGTGTGCGGTGCCGTCACTTACGAAGGCGTCGGCATCGAAGTGCGAACGGCGCTTGAGCCGTGGCACGTGCTGGGCGAAGAAGGTGCGTCGGGCGGCACGGTTCGATATGTGGATTCATCGCTGGAGCGGCTTCAGGTCAAGGTGACAGGTGCCATGGGCGACCGTTATAAAGTGGCTTGCAACGGCATCGCTATTCCGCTGCGCGCGACCGCCACCCACGGCGAGGTGGTGTCCGGGGTTCGTTTCCGGGCGTGGTGGCCGTCGAACGCTTTACAGCCGTCCATTCCGCCCCATGTTCCGCTGACTCTCGATCTATATGATACTTATACCGGCCGCTCGGTCGGGGGGTGCCGGTATCATGTGGCGCATCCGGGCGGACGCTCGTTCGAGGATTTCCCGATCAATGCCCTTGAGGCCGAAACGCGTCGGCTCTCCCGGTTCGAAACGCTCGGGCACACTCCTGGGCCTTTCACGCTCCACGAGCCGAAGCCCAATCCGAGCTTCCCGTTCACGCTCGACCTTAGACGCGAACCCCATCGCACATGACGGGGCGCGTCCAAGGCTTGCAGCATTGCGATAAAATTGTGATGGGCGCATGGGTGGCGCGGGTTCGTTCGCGCACAGCATAACTGTTGACGTGCTGGTGGCTATGGGCACACATATGGGTGCTTAATCAAAAAACATTCCGTTGGTATTTATGAACAGTAAGGCTGTATCTCCACCGTTGTCCGACGCCGTCGAACACGCGGCAGCATCGAAGGCGTGGCCGTTCGAGGAGGCGCGGAAAGTCCTCAAGCGGATCGAGGGGCTCAAGGGCGAGAGACCTGCGTTATTCGAGACGGGCTACGGCCCAAGCGGTCTGCCGCATATCGGCACGTTTGGCGAAGTGGCGCGCACGTCCATGGTTCGGCACGCGCTGGAGGTGCTGAAGCCGGGCATCGCGACGCGACTCATGTGCTTTTCCGATGATATGGACGGCTTTCGCAAGGTGCCAACCAATGTGCCGAACCAGGATATGCTCGCCCGCCATCTCGACAAACCATTAAGCGCCGTGCCCGACCCGTTCGGCACCCACGACAGCTTTGGTGCCCATAACAACGCGCGGCTGCGGGCGTTCCTCGATGGCTTCGGCTTCCAGTATGAGTTCCTGTCCTCAACGGAATGCTATCGTTCCGGCATGTTCGACGCCACGCTGCTGAAAATGCTCAGCGTCTACGACGACGTGATGGCGATCATCTTACCGACGCTTGGTCCGGACCGCCGCGCGACCTACTCGCCGTTTTTGCCGATCTCGCCCCGTACCGGCAAGGTGCTGCAAGCACCGATGCAAGAGCGCAACGTGGCGGCGGGCACCATCGTCTATCGCGATCCCGATACCGGTGAGAGCGTGGAAACGCCGGTGACCGGTGGCCATGTGAAATGCCAGTGGAAGGCGGATTGGGCCATGCGCTGGGCGGCGCTCGGCGTGGATTACGAAATGGCGGGCAAGGACTTGATCGACAGCGTAACGTTGTCATCCAAAATTTGCCGGGCACTCGGTGCCAAGCCGCCCGAAGGCTTCAACTACGAGCTGTTTCTCGACGACGGCGGGCAGAAAATCTCGAAATCGAAGGGCAACGGCATCGCGGTGGAGGAATGGCTTGGCTATGCGCCGCCGGAAAGCCTGAGCCTCTATATGTATCAGAAGCCGAAAACGGCAAAGCGGCTGTATTTTGATGTCATCCCGCGTGCCGTAGACGAATATTACACCTATCTTGACAGCTACAATCGCGAAACACCTGAACAACGGTTGAACAACCCCGTATGGCATATCCACAGCGGGCGTCCGCCACAGCATCATATCCCGGTGAGCTTCGGCCTGCTGCTCAATCTCGTTAGCGCGTCGAACGCCGACAACAAGGATGCCCTTTGGCGTTTCGTGCAGAATTATGCTGCGGAGGCAAACCCCGCGGATTTCCCGGAACTCGACAAACTGATCGGCTTTGCCATCCGCTATTATGAGGAGCGCGAACGGCCCTTCAAAACCTATCGCGAACCTACGGAACTGGAAGCCGCCGCCATCGCCGATCTGAATGAACGCCTGGCGACAGCCGACGCAGCGCTCGATGCCGAGGCGTTGCAAACCATCGTCTATGATGTGGGCAAGGCGCATCCGTTCGAGAATTTGCGGGACTGGTTCAAGGCGTTGTACGAGATTTATTTCGGCGAAAGCCAGGGTCCGCGTTTTGGTTCATTCATCAAGGCCTATGGCATCGAGCCGACGCGGACGCTGCTGGCATCGCGACTGCCCTCCTGAGACTATGGGCATGTCCAATCGATCGGAAACCTTTGTCATGGCCGGGTCAAGCCCGGCCATGACTACACTGACTTCAGATAAACCGTGATAACGGCAGAAAGATTCGGAAATGGAGATCAGGGAAGGCGGTCTTGACGAGAAACAGGTCATCGACCTGCTCGATTTTCATGTGCATCATGCGCGGGCTGAGACCGCGCCCGGCAGCGATCACGCGCTGGACCCCGACGGACTGAAGTCGCCAGACATTGCATTCTGGTCGGCCTGGGAAGGCGATACACTTCTCGGCGTCGGCGCGCTGAAACGCATGTCGCCCGATCATGGCGAAGTGAAATCCATGCACACCTCAAGTTCGGCTCGCGAACGAGGGATTGGCGGCGCGATGCTGCGCCACATTATCGACCATGCCCGCGCAAGCGGTATGACGCGGCTGAGCCTCGAAACCGGCTCATGGGCCTATTTCGATCCCGCCCGCGCGCTGTATGCGAAACATGGCTTCGTCGAATGCGCGCCTTTCGGCGATTATGTACTCGATCCGAACAGCGTGTTCATGACGCGCGATTTGCGGCAAGCATGACGGCAGAGCCACTCCAAGATGCGCCGGTCGAACGTATCGATCCCAGATTAGCGCCTGAGGTGGAGGGTTTGCTCTGGGGCACCATCGGAGTCGTCATCTTCGGCGGCACGCTGCCCGCGACACGTCTGGCTGTCACAGGGTTTGACCCTATCTTTGTAACGGCGGGACGCGCGGCAATTGCGGGCGCGCTCGCGGGTATCATCCTTTTGTACTTTCGCCGAAGGCTGCCGTCTCGATCGATTTTACCGGAAATGATCGCCAGCGCGGCGTTGCTCGCCGGCGGTTTCCCGCTGTTTCTCAGTCTTGGCCTCGTGACGGCAGAGTCGTCGCATGGCGCGGTCGTTCTCGCAATTCTGCCGCTTTTGACGGCTGCGGCTGGCTCAATAATTGGGAAAGAGCGTCCCTCGCTCAAGTTTTGGATGTTCGCCCTGCTCGGGACCCTCACGGTTCTGGCGTTCGTCGTCGTCCGTGGTGACGGGCGCTGGGTTGTGGCGGACGGGTTTTTCCTGCTGGCGTCGTTGTCCGCAGCGTTCGGTTATGCCATCAGCGGAAAACTTTCGCGGACCATGCCTGGTTGGGAAGTCATCTTCTGGCAACTGGTCTTCGTGCTGCCGTTCACGCTCCTTATCGCAGCACTGACATCCCCAAATTCGTTGGCAGCCATACCCGCGGCGGCGTGGCTCGGCTTTGCCTACGTTTCGCTTTTCAGCATGCTCATCGGATTGTCCGTGTGGAACAAGGGTATGGCGATGGGTGGCGTGGCGCGTGTCGGCCAACTCCAATTGCTTCAAGTCTTCGTGACGTTGGGCCTGTCCGCACTTTTGCTTGGCGAAAAGCTGGATGGCGTCACTGTCGGGTTCGCGCTCGCCGTCGTGATTATCGTCGCTCTGGGAAGACGAGCTTAGGCAAACGCGATGCTGATCTATAAAATCGTCACGGAACGGGCATGGATCGAGGCGCAAGCGGCGGGCGACTATCGCGGTTCGGCCGACGATATCCGGGATGGGTACATTCATTTTTCGACGGCGGCTCAGGTGCAACGCACGTTAGGCAAGCACTTTGCGCGACTGACAAAGCCGCTCCTGCTGTTGGCCATTGATGCGGCGTCGCTTGGCACGGCGCTGCGTTTTGAGGTTTCGAGCGGCGGCGCGAAATATCCGCATCTTTACGGAGCGATGCCGCTTGATGCGGTCGTCAGCCTGCAAGCCATCGACCGCGACGAACAGGGCAAACTTCTCACGCCGCTCTCGGGGATCGACGCGTCATGAAACTCTCAGCGATTGCGCAAGCGGGACTGCTGTTTCTCGATCCGGAAACCGCTCATGAGACGTCGCTTCGTGCGTTGGAGCGCGGGGTTTATCCGCGTGCCGGGCGCGAGGCCGGTCCGCGTCTTGCTCAGACGATTTGCGGTATGACGTTCCCGAACCCGATGGGCATCGCGGCGGGATACGACAAGGACGCCCGCGTCTACAACCCGCTTCTGGCCATGGGCTTCGGCTTCGTGGAAGTCGGCACCGTCACGCCATTGCCCCAGCCCGGCAATCCACGCCCACGGGTGTTCAGGCTTATGAAAGATCGCGGCGCGATCAATCGCCTCGGCTTCAACGGCGGAGGGCACGCGGCTGCGTTCGCCCGGCTTAATGGCAATCCGGCGCACGGAATTCTTGGTGTGAACATCGGCGCGAACAAGAATACAGCGGACATCACATCCGATTACCTTGCCGGGATAGCCGCGTTCGGCGATGTCGCGAGTTATTTCACGGTCAACATATCGTCGCCGAACACGCCGGGTTTGCGCGATCTGCAAGCGCCGGACAGGCTGAACGCCCTGCTTTCGGCGGTCATGGCTGCGTGTGATGCACTGCCAAAGCGCATGCCTGTGTTCGTGAAGCTCGCGCCGGACATCCATGACGACGACATAGCGCCCACCATGCAGTGCCTGTTGGCGAACGGCGTGGATGGAGCCGTGCTGACGAACACGACACTGGCGCGGGATGGTGTATCGGCGAACGCCCACCGTGGACAAGCGGGAGGTCTGTCCGGCGCGCCGCTTTTCCGGCGGTCCACGCGATTTCTGGCGCGAGCATATCTCGCAACCGAGGGCAAGCTTGCGCTGATCGGCGTCGGCGGTATCGATTCGGCTGCTTCGGCCGTGGCCAAGATCAAGGCGGGTGCATCGCTCGTCCAGGTTTACACCGGGTTGATCTACGAGGGTCTGCGTCTTTTGCCGGACAGCCTTGGCGCAATCACGGCCGAGATCGACCAAACCGGGGGGACGCTGCAGCAACTCATCGGTTCCGATGTGGAGCGCTGGGCGGCCGTGAAACTTTAGGCGTGTGCAGTCAGGCGCTATCGAAGAGGAGGCACTTCGCATGCATCCAGCCGTTCGCGAGTTCGGCTACAGACTTGCCCGGCACGCGCCTTTGCTTCTGAACCTGAACGGCGTGGAATGGACCGTGAGCGATGGCCTGATTGCGTATGAAGACGCGGTCGACAGCATGGAGGCCCGCGTGGCAAACATCTCCGCAGGCACGGCATCGGAACAGGTGTGGCTGCTTGAACATCCGGCGCTGTACACGGCGGGGACCAGCGCGAAAGTCAGCGATCTCCTGACCGGCACGCGGTTCCCTGTCCATGCATCCGGACGCGGCGGTCAATACACCTATCACGGGCCCGGTCAGCTTGTGGTCTACACGATGTTCGACCTCAACAGCCGTGGCCGGGATGTGCGGTACTTCGTGAATGCCCTTGAGGATTGGATCATATCGACGCTCGCCGATTGTGGAATTTCGGGGTCGCGACGCGTCGGTTTCCCCGGAGTTTGGGTCGCTGCTGGCGACGTGGATAACGGTCATGGGTTGGATAAAAAGGAAGTTGCGTTCGCAAAAATCGCCGCGATTGGCGTCCGTGTCCGCCGCTGGGTGACGTTTCACGGATTCGCCGTCAACGTCTGCCCGGACCTTAGTCACTTCGAAGGCATCGTACCCTGTGGCATTGCAGACGCGGGCGTGACTTCGATTAGGGATTGCAAACCGCGACCTTGATCGTGTGCTGGAGGGACACGTTCACCTTCATGCGAACGGTTGATTTTCACGCCCGCTAAAAGTCGTTATGTTATCCTTGAACGCTGAAAACTAACAAAAGTGTCGAGGGGCGCGCTGCTTGTATATATTTATTGTGCGTTTTCTTTAGAGGGAATGTTGTTCAGATGGTACAATTATTACACCGCTCGTTCATGTTCGCGGGCCGGAGACTCGTCCTTAAGCCGCTTATTTTTGTTGTGGCGATCTCAATGACAGCGTGTTTTTGCATCCAAAGCTTTGCGCTGACACAAGACCAGCAATCCAAACCTGACAATCCGACCGTTACTCGGGAAGCGCCGCCAATCACCCAGCCTGAGGCTTTGCTTTTGTTCCCCGGCGATGCAGCCGTTACGAATTTTTCAGGCATTCGCGATACGGGCGCTGGGACCGCAGACGATCCAGCCCGGGGGTTCGCCATCGATCCCGCAAGCCCGTCAGCCGTTGTCGTCCGGCTGTCAGGCGCTGAAAAAGGCGCTGAACCGAATGTCGTGAAGCCTCTCGTTATCAGGCAGGTCAAGGCGTCCGAAGTGGGACAGGTGTTTGCTGTGGCATTCGATGGCGAGTCATCGCCGAACATGTACCTGGGCGCCGCATCGCAATTTGGCTTGCAGATCGTAAAGCCGGGTGCCGGAAGCGTGCCGGTCCGGTTGCGCGTCGGCGAAACGAACGCGCGCTGGATGGAGGGTCAGTTTGGCGCGACAGGGGGTCCGGGCAGTATCTGGCGGGTTGACGGGACGAGTGCGACGGCACGGCTGTTCGCGACCATTCCGTCAAACAGCGGTCCTGGCATTGGCGGTCTCGTTTTCGACAAATCATCGAAGCATCTGTATGCGTCGGATCTCGATTCTGGACTGATCCACAGCTTCGACGAGAATGGATTGCCGAAAACAACGTTTAATCACGGGGTTGACGGGCGCAAGGCTGCAGGCGAAGCGCCGGTCGTCGATGACGCGAAAACAGCAAATATTCAATCTGAGGCTTTCAACGCGGAAGACCCGAACACCTGGGGATTCACGCAGATCGAACGCATGGTCACGGCGCTGGCCGTTAAAGATGGCCGTCTGTACTATGCTGTCGCAAGTCCGGTTTCCATCTGGTCGGTGTCGATCACGGCGGATGGATCGTTCGGGGCGGATGCCCAGCGTGAGATTGAAGTCTCGCCAAAATTCCCCAACCCCATCACCTCGCTGGCGTTCGATTCCGATGGCATTCTTTATGCATCCCAGCGTGGCGCGCTTGCGCCCCGTTTCGATCTGACCGGGTTTGTGACACCCGGACAGGCGGAAGTTTTCAGCTTAAAAAAAGACGCGCTGACAGGCCTGTGGAAACGGCCGGGCGACACGTATCCAGCGGGCCGCGCCCCGGAAACCACCCACGCATCCGGTGGGGTTGATGTCGGATGCTCGGCCATCGCGCCAGCGGATCAGACCGGGACCTGCGAACAGGTGGTCTGGGCAACCATCGATGGGCGTAAGCCGTCGGGTGCGGCTCAGGCGGAACTGCAAAAGCCGGACGCGACCTCGCAACATGGCCTTCAGGGTCTGGATAAAGGCTCGAACCAGTCTGCAGGCGGCAATGTGACGCCAACTATCGCGATCTTCGACGATGTACCGTTTTTGATCGAAGGTTATCTTGGCGACCTCAAGATCATACACTCCGAGCCGGTGCTGAATACGACACTAAGCGCCCCTGCGGCACAGGTAGCGGGCCTGCCGGTCGTGACCCATCCGACAGTCGCCTACAAACCGCAGGCTGAAACGCCGGTTGTTCCTCTGCAGTATTATCCAGCGCCAGCCGTACCGCGAAGGCCATTAATCATCAACAGGACGGGTTATCCGCCCCCATATCGCCCGGGCGTGCCATTCCCCGACGACGACGAGGATTTACCGCCGTTGCAACCCGACGAACTCGACGAAATCGGCCCGGCTTATAATACTTCGATCGGTCTTGTTGGCGACCCGAACCCCTATGACCCGGATACTGACGGCGGTGACTATGCATCGCTTGCTTACGGTTCGTCATACGCTTACAGCCTCTATACCTATCAACGACAACCGTATTTCTGGCTTCCCAACGGATGTCCCGGCGGACAGTTTGGTCGTCGTCCGTTCTGCGGCTGGCGTACGCCCATCGGCGGTGGCTTGTGTCCGTTCGGACAGATTGGACGTCAACCGTTTTGCCGACCACCCAGTGGCCGGTGTCCGGGCGGGCAGGCGGGACGACCGCCATTCTGCGGTTGGGCGGGGCGCACACTGGGTTCCTGTTCAGCGGGGCAGGTGGGGCGTCCGCCGTTTTGTCACCGGTCGCGCCCTCAACTGGTTCGTGGGAATTCCTTGAGGCGGTCTGTGGCAAGTCTAGGCGAACTGGATCGTCGGCGGCTTCGCGATGCGCGTAACAAGATCGTGGCCGCGCAGAAAAGTCTCCGGCAGCAAAGGCTGGATATGCAGCGCCAGCAAGCCCTTCTGCGGACGCCGCAAATTCGCAGCCTTCAGGATCAGCAGGCCAAGTTGAAGGCAAACCAGCAGCAGCGTCGGATTGTTGAGCAGCAGCGCCTTCAGGTCGCGAACCAGCAACGTCTCATCGCGCAACAGAAAGACGCTTTGCTTCAGCGTCAGGTCCAGCAGCAGAAACTGCTCCAGGAAAGACAGCGGCAGGG
>CBDFGZ010000022.1:0-60113 GCA_965247345.1 Rhodomicrobiaceae bacterium
AATGGCGATCCGCAGATCCGTCCGCGTTGCGATGCTTTTATTGAGGTCGTGGACATAAGCATATAATTTGAAGTTCATGGTGTCGGCACCGAAATCCTCGAAATCGACGAATGGCGCTGGCGTGGTCATGACGTTCAGATGATCTTCCGCGACCTTGAGCAGAGCGGCTTTAACCTTTCGCGCGTCGCAACCGTAGGCGACACCCACCGATACGGAAACGCGGCCCGTGTTGTTGCGAAGTGTCCAGTTCTTGACCTTGTCGGTGATAAACGCCGAGTTCGGAATGAGCACGTTGGCCCGGTCGAAGGTCTCGATTTCGGTCGAGCGCACGCTGATCTTGCGGACATAGCCTTCCTCGCCGCTGACAACGACGAGATCCCCCACCTTGATCGGACGTTCCGCGAGCAGGATCAGCCCGGACACGAAGTTGCTGACCACGCTTTGCAAGCCGAAACCGATACCGACCGACAGGGCACCGGCAACGATGGCGAGATTGGACAGGTTCAACCCGGCATAAGAGAACGCCGCCAATCCCGCCGCGATCACGCCGATATAACCGACACCTGTGCGAATCGAGTCGCGCAAAACCGCCGGAAAGGCCGGCTGGCTTCAGAATTTGCGCATCGAGCCAGCTCTGGAAGAGACGGGCACCGAGATATCCAAGAACGAACACCAGGATCGATGCAACCAGCACGGCGACCGAAATCTGCGTGTTCCCGATCTGGAGTTCAAAGATCAGTTGCCGGTACCAATAGAGAATATCGCCCCACGGGTATCCCCATTGCAGCATGATGAGCGGGACCGACAGCACCAGCACGCCGAATTTGAGCAGCAACCCGGAAGGCACCGCGACCTGTTCGCGGCGGCGTTCGTCCAGCCCAACACTTTTCAGCCAGCCGCCGGTCAGCGCGCTTTCATCGCTGAACCCTTGCGTGAAGCCATCCACCCAAAGCAGCAACAGATAGACCACGGCGAGGATCGAACCCGTTACGATGAGCTGTTGCGCCGCGAAACGGGACAGCGCCAGATAACCCGTTAACGCCGATGCCACGATGAAAAATGCAATCAGCCAGATGGGCAAACGCAGCAGTCTGAGCCAGGTAAGCGACGGCAGGTCTTCGCCGGTCTTCCCGTTGAGCGGTGTTCGCAGAATCGCAATAACCAGCAACGCCTCGATCAGGCTTGCGGGCAGGCTTTGCACAATCGTCAACGAAAACGGTGCCTGCACCAGCCGCGTCGCGGTGTAGATCAGGGTCGACACGCCGTAAACGACGGCAAGACCAAACACCAGTCCGCAGATGCGCCGGGCTGCGGCATTGGAGGCGGGGACCAGCCTCCAGTGGGACGCATAAGGTGCAAAAACGGTATTGACCAGAGCATGCACCGCGAAAATAATGATTGCCGATCGGGCAGCCGTATAAAACAGCCAATCGATCCGTTCCGGCACTTCGTGCGAACTCGTTACCGCATGGTAAAGATAGATTATTGGCAAGACTGCGGGCAGCGCTCGCAAAAGAATGACGCCCGCCGCGGAAGAAGCCCGTTTCCAGAACGGTGGCTCTTCCGGATGTGGCCATGCACGCATCCTTGATGTCCCGCGCCAAGCCAGAAGGCCAAGGACGAACCACAGCGCCCCCGCCTGGGCTACAAGCCTCAGAACATCCATCTGGTCTTCGAGGCCCGACCACCACATCCAGAGCAGTTCGACGATCCGGGTGGATGTGGTTTTGATATTCGCAGGCGCATTCATCCATGTTGTTGAAAGATAAATGCCAGGGACAGGCGCAAACAGCATGGTGGTAAAGTTACGGCGTCGGCGGTCCTGAACGACATTGATCTGGTCTTCGGTCCTTCGAATGCCAGCGGTGACTTCACGTTGTGCGTCGACGAAGACACCGTAGTGATAATTCACCTCGGCTCGAAACCGTGCGCCCTCTTCTGTTTCAGGCGGAGCGCCTGCTGCGGGCGCGCCGAGTTGCTCAACCTGCGTTTTCATCCCGTCGAGTTTCGGACGAAGGCGGTTGCCAAAATCCTGAAACTGGCCGCGAAGACGTTCGAGGCGTTCACGGACGGCATTCAGTTCGGCATATTTAGGGTTTGCCTCGGGACGAAGCGCTTTGGAAATGTCATCGAGTTCTGTTCGCCATGCTTTTTGTGTGGCCGCGATATCCTGGCCCATGTCGTCATTCGCGCGTTTGCTGACTTCCACCTTGTCGATCTGGGGTACGGGCGCCGGGGGCTGTGCTGGCGGTTGAGCGGATGCAGGTGGCGCGGCCGCCGCCGGGGTCTCCGGCGCTTTTCCAGGCATTGGGAACGGAGTGATCTGCGCGTGCACATTAGTCAGGCTAAGAAAAAATAACGCGAACAACGTCAAGATAAGGTTTTTGGATGGAATGCCCATTTTTGCTCGCAAACTTTCATCGGTATTAAGACGCATCCAGCTTCGCCTATCCGGCGTCGCCTCGCAATGCATCGTATCCGGAATTCAGCCGTTTGCTAATCGTCGATGGCGCTTATAATATGGCGCTGGTTCGACCCACCGAATTTCCCCAGTTGCATGCGCGGGCAAATCGTCCCATTTACTCGCGACGGATGTTCGTAGTGCCTTCCGTAAGCCTCAAGTGTCAGGCGTTCCAATTCAGCCGCCCGCGCAGATCTGCGGCATTGCCGGGCAATTCACCATCATCACCCAGACTGCGGCCTGACCGCTTTGGAGAAACGCATGCGCGATCCGGTTGACTTTTACACAAATCAGCTCGTTCCCATGGTCGTGGAACAGACCAATCGCGGCGAACGCGCTTACGACATTTTTTCACGCCTGTTGAAGGAGCGGATCATTTTCGTCACTGGCGTCGTGGAAGACGGCATGTCGTCGCTGGTTGTGGCTCAGCTTCTCTTCCTTGAGTCTGAAAACGCGAAAAAAGAAATCAATATGTATATCAACTCGCCGGGCGGTCAGGTGACTTCCGGCCTTGCCATGTATGACACCATGCAATTCATCCGCTGCCCGGTTTCGACGCTGTGCGTGGGGCAGGCGGCATCGATGGGGTCGCTTTTGCTGACAGCCGGCGAACACGGCATGCGATTTGCAGTGCCCAATGCACGCATTATGTTGCATCAGCCCTCCGGCGGCTTTCAGGGGCAGGTGAGCGACATCGAACGCCACGCGGAGGACATCATTAAAATGAAGCGCCGCTTGAACGACATTTACGTGAAGCACACGGGCCAGCCCTACGAGGTCATCGAAAAAACCCTCGACCGCGACCATTTCATGGGATCGGATCAGGCCAAGGCGTTCGGGTTGATCGATCAGGTGATCGAAAAACGCGCGCCCATTGACGAAGCCACCGCCAATCGTTCGTAACAAGTTCTTCGAGCGTTAACGGGACAGTAACCAAACCGTGTCTAAGCAGCTCAGATCGAGACGGCAGCGACACGAGAAGCAACGGCTCTGGACAATCGGTTCAGAAGCCGCGACACTAGGAAAATGACACGGAGGGCGGTTGTTCACATGATTGAGAACGGGACTTTCAATCCCGCTCTAAAGATGCCGCAATCGAACGCCACATCGCCGGGTTAATGGAGTGCTAAGGTAGGGCTATGCCTGATAACAAAAACGCTCGGGGTCACGACTCCAAAAACACGCTTTACTGCTCGTTTTGCGGAAAAAGCCAACACGAAGTCCGCAAGCTGATCGCAGGGCCGACAGTGTTCATCTGCGACGAGTGCGTGGAACTGTGCATGGATATCATCCGTGAAGAGAATAAGAATTCGTATGTGAAGTCCCGCGACGGCGTTCCAACGCCTCAGGAGATTTGCAACGTTCTCGACGATTATGTGATCGGGCAGGACTACGCCAAGCGCGTGCTGTCTGTGGCGGTTCATAACCACTATAAGCGCATCAGCCATTCCCAGAAGAACTCGGATGTGGAACTGGCGAAGTCGAATATTCTGCTGATTGGGCCGACCGGCTGCGGCAAAACGCTGCTCGCGCAGACGCTCGCCCGCATTCTTGATGTGCCCTTCACCATGGCTGACGCGACCACGCTCACCGAAGCGGGTTACGTCGGCGAGGATGTGGAAAACATCATTCTGAAACTGCTCCAGGCCGCGGACTACAACGTCGACCGCGCACAGCGTGGCATCGTATACATCGATGAAGTGGACAAGATCAGCCGCAAATCCGACAATCCGTCCATCACTCGTGACGTGTCGGGGGAAGGCGTTCAGCAGGCGCTTCTGAAGATCATGGAAGGCACGGTTGCCAGCGTTCCACCGCAGGGCGGGCGCAAGCATCCACAGCAGGAATTTCTCCAGGTCGATACGACAAACATCCTGTTCATCTGTGGCGGTGCGTTCTCCGGCCTCGAAAAGATGATCGCCCAGCGCGGCAAGACCACGTCCATCGGGTTCGGTGCCAAGATCATGCGCGACGACGACCGTCGGACCGGGGCCATTCTGCGGGGTGTCGAGCCTGAAGATCTTCTGCGTTTCGGTCTGATCCCTGAGTTCATTGGCCGCTTGCCCGTGCTTGCCACGCTTGAAGACCTCGACGAACCAGCACTCGTAAAAATTCTGACTGAGCCGAAAAATGCGCTCGTGAAGCAGTACCAGCGCCTGTTCGAGATGGAAGGCGTGCAACTCACGCTGTCTGGCGAAGCTATGAAGTCGGTGGCACGCAAGGCCATTGATCGCAAGACTGGCGCGCGCGGCTTACGGTCGATCATGGAGAGCATTCTGCTCGACAGCATGTTCGAACTTCCAAGCCTTAAAGGCGTCGAAGAGGTCGTGATCAGTGCCGAGGTGATCGAGGGAAATGCCAAGCCCTTGCGTATTTATGCAGAACGCCTAGATGAATCGAGTGCGTAATCACCTGTCATTCCAACTGGCCAAGCCCGCGCTTTACTCCAACACATCCGCAACACCAACCCGGTGCGTGCATGACACGCCGCTTTGGCGCACCGCGTTTCCGTGACTGAGCAGCCACGCCCGATCCTCTTCTCGCAGCTTGACCAAGCTTGTGACTTGAACAAATCAGGCAAGGCAGATCACAATCACGAACGGCGAAAGTGAACGGATCTTTTTCCTCCGTTATAGCCAGGAGACTGCCATGACGACTACACCTCCAGAAAAGACACAAACGTCTGGTTCACACGAAGTCTTCCCCGTCCTGCCGCTTCGCGACATCGTCGTTTTCCCACATATGATCGTGCCGCTCTTCGTCGGTCGTGAAAAATCGATCAACGCGCTCGAAGAAGTCATGCGCGCTGACAGGTCGATCCTGCTCGCAGCCCAGAAGAATGCGGGTGATGACGATCCATCACCGGACGCGATCTTTCAGATGGGTACCTTGGCCACCGTACTGCAACTTCTCAAGCTTCCGGACGGCACGGTAAAGGTGCTCGTTGAAGGCACCTCCCGCGCAAAGATCGAGAAGTTCACTGAGAACGAGCTTTATTTCGAGGCAGAAGTTTCGCGCACCCATGAAACGCCCGGAAATGAGGACGAGGTCGAGGCTTTCGCACGCTCGGCGCTCAGCCAGTTCGAAAGCTACGTCAAACTCAACAAAAAAATCTCGCCCGAAGTGCTGACCACGCTTTCGCAGATCGACGACTACTCCAAGCTTGCTGACACGATTGCCTCGCACCTCGCGATCAAGATCGGTGACAAGCAGGAAATTCTTGAACTCCTGCCGATTTCCGAGCGCCTGGAACGCGTATTCATGCTTATGGAGAGTGAGATTTCGGTCTTGCAGGTCGAGCGCAAAATCCGCAGCCGCGTTAAACGCCAGATGGAGAAGACGCAGCGCGAGTACTATTTGAATGAGCAGATGAAAGCCATTCAGAAAGAGCTGGGGGATGGCGACGAGCGCGATGACATTTCTGAATTCGAAGAAAAGATCGAGAACGTCAAGCTTTCGAAGGAAGCCAAGGACAAAGCCACGGCCGAGTTGAAAAAGCTGAAGCAGATGAGCCCGATGTCAGCGGAAGCCACCGTGGTTCGCAACTATCTGGATTGGCTTTTGTCGATCCCATGGGGAGTCAAGGGCAAGGTCAAGAAAGACCTGGACGAAGCTCAGGCCGTGCTCGACGAGGATCATTACGGCCTCGAAAAGGTAAAAGAGCGCATCGTCGAGTATCTCGCGGTGCAGAAGCGCACGAACATGCTGAAGGGGCCGATCCTGTGTCTCGTCGGCCCTCCTGGCGTGGGTAAGACCTCACTCGGCAAATCCATCGCGAAGGCGACAGGTCGTGAGTTCGTGCGCATGAGCCTGGGCGGCGTTCGGGATGAAGCTGAAATCCGTGGCCACCGGCGCACCTACATCGGCTCGATGCCCGGCAAGGTAATCCAGTCCATGCGGAAGGCAAAGAAGACCAACCCGTTGTTCCTTCTTGACGAGATTGACAAGATGGGCATGGATTTTCGCGGGGATCCGGCGTCGGCTCTGCTTGAGGTGCTCGACCCGGAACAGAACCATGAGTTCAACGACCATTACCTGGAAGTCGATTATGACTTGTCAAACGTGATGTTCGTGACCACGGCCAACACGCTCGATATTCCGCCTGCCTTGAAGGACCGGATGGAAATCATCCGCCTTGCCGGTTACACGGAAGACGAGAAACTTGAGATCGCCAAGCGCCATCTCATTCGCGGGCAGATCGAGGGCCATGGTCTTCAGGCCAACGAGTGGACGGTGGATGACGATGCCTTGATGGAAATCATCCGTCGTTATACCCGTGAAGCGGGGGTTCGCAGCCTTGAGCGCGAGATTGCCAAGCTTGCCCGCAAGGCCGTGACCGAGATCGAAGCGGGCAAAAAAACGAGCGTCCACGTGACCATGGACAACATCCGGGATTATCTCGGCGTCCAGAAGCATCGGTATGGTGAGGCCGAGCTGGAGGATGCCGTCGGTGTTGTGACGGGATTGGCATGGACTGAAGTGGGCGGCGAGTTGCTGACCATCGAAGGCGTCATGATGCCGGGCAAAGGCCGCATGACCGTCACCGGCAACCTGAAAGAGGTCATGAAGGAGAGCATCCAGGCCGCGAACGCCTACGTCCGCAGCCGGGCCAGCGCCTTCGGCATCGAGCCGCCGCTGTTCGACCGCAAGGACATTCACGTCCACGTGCCGGAAGGTGCGACACCGAAAGATGGCCCGTCGGCGGGTGTCGCCATGGTGACGGCGATCGTGTCGGTGCTCACGGGCATACCGGTACGTCGCGACGTGGCCATGACCGGCGAGATCACCCTGCGCGGTCGTGTATTGCCCATCGGCGGCTTGAAAGAGAAGCTGCTTGCAGCTCTGCGTGGTGGTATCAAGCGGGTGATCATCCCTGAGGAAAACGCAAAAGACCTCGCGGATATTCCAGACAATGTGAAAAATGCGCTGGAAATTATCCCGGTCGCCCGCATGGACGAGGTTCTGGCTATTGCACTTCTGCGGAAGCCGGAAGCAATCCAGTGGGACGAGGCGGCCGCGCTTGCTTCGGCGAAAATGCAAGGCTTGATTGCGCCGCTGGCAGACGGCGGCGCTGCACCACCGTCGAGCCTGCCACACTAGCTGGGAGCGCAAAACTCTTCGTCTGGGCGGTCGTTTTGGGTTTGCAGAATTTTGCTGTTGTTCAGTAAGGTTCAGCAAATCCGAACGTCGCCCTGGGCGTGATCTCTCCCTGCTGCGCTTTAGTTCGTGGACCGTGAAAAAGGAAGGTGTAACCAGAGCCAGTGTGGGACGCTCCAGACGAATATGCTCCGCTCAAGGCGCCTACCGGGGCGGGGCTCCGGCTATATCCCCATTTCGCCACGAGCTACTCAACGAGGACCCTGTTTTCGCTCATTATTGCAGGTTTTGGTTCCTGTAGGTGATCTCCGGCGAAGGTTACGCAAGGTGAAACCGTGATCGATCCGCTTTACGATCCCAATAGCTTGACTATAAAGCCTTTTCGATTTAATGGGATTCATGAAAGCGTTCTTTGTTTTATCGCATTTTCGAGAAGCAAAAACCACTCACACTTTTGCTGAAAATGCTCTAGCGTAAGGTAAAACGCCTCAGCGTTGGTCCGACGCGATGCTTCAAAAAACATTCGCGGGCTTGCGCTTTTCTGGTTCGCTGTATAACTTGCCCAATATCAAACGCTGGAGAGGTGCTAGAGAGGCTGAATAGGCCGGTCTCGAAAACCGGAGTGCGGGTAACCGTACCGTGGGTTCGAATCCCACCCCCTCCGCCACTTCGGAACAAAGCTGGGCACTGCGCCCGGCAGTGTTCCAAGGCTGCCTGCGGCGGCAAGCGTCCGTAAGAGGTCGGACTTTGATCCCATGATGCAAACCTCGACGCGCTGGGCGAGTGCTCGGAGATGGTCGCGGCGATAGCCACCACCGGCAGACGTATCCGCTGGCGCGCAGTCTGCGCGAACTTGGCAAAGCATCGGCGCGGTGATGGCTTTCTGGCCACCGCTTTCAAGCATCGCCGATGCGCGGTCGGCATCGACGCGCGACTGGTCGCGAATGGCCTTGAGGCTGGCGATGCGCTCCTTGAGGTCAGGGTCGCCCAGGTCGGCAACGCCGCTTTCAATGGCGTCGTAAAGCCGCTTGAGGCGCACGTCTGTCTCCGTCGCCCGCTTGTTCAACTCGCGATATGGGCATGGCGGCGCTCGGTGCGATCCTGTCGCCGGTCGAGAACTGCCGCCAATACCTCTTCGAGTCTGGCCGGGTTGAGCAAGCGGTCCTCCAGATGCTTTGCAACCAGGTTATCCAGCTTCTCCATTGGCACAGTCATGCCGGTGCAGGCGGTCGGCCCGCACATTGCACCCTCCGCTTGCCTTCTCCGTCCCGGCCAGTCGGTTGGGGTTGCCGCCAGCACGGCGGATCGCCAGATGCACCTCACCGATGAAGGTTTTGGGGAGCGCGCGCACGAGTCTAGGGAAACACGGCGCTGCCCGGTCGCGGACCTTGCCGGGGCGGATGCGAAACTGGTTGTCGTCGGGTGTCATGCCTCGACGATTGAGAGCTCAAATCCACGATGCAAGGGGCGAAATCGGCCCGTCGTAGAATAGCGCAGAAATACTTGCGCGCGGCGGCAAACGGCGGGTCGCAATTATCGGCACAGTGCGGGTGGCACCCAACTCTGCATTGAAAACAAAAGGAAAAATGGCATCGGTGCCATCCGCGCAACGTGCGAACCACACCACGACGCGCCAAAAAGCAATGTGCAGACAAACACTTAGGGGCTTCGCACCGGCAGCGAGGAATCTCGCTTTATCTTGCCGTCTTCTTCTGCACCGTCGCCGCTATCGTTTGTTCTCCTAAAGAATAGAAAGCCGCAAGCTATCCAGCACGAAGCTGCGAGGATCATAAATCCGATTTCATGCTTGTGTCGCCACAAAAATCACCACGATGGACCGTCCTGCCGCGTCATCGAATGACGGTTGCAGGGATGCCAGAAATAGCTAAAATGGCTCATTCTCAACGGGGCAGGTCACATGCAGACCATGTCCGCAAAGGACGCCAAAAACAGCTTCGGGCTGCTGCTGGACCGGGCCAGAGCCGAATCGGTGCAGTTGGAAAAGCACTGCAGGCCGGTTGTGGTAGTCGTCAGCGTCGAAGAATTTCAGCGCCTGTCACTTGGGTCGGCAAAGCCAGCGCCCACCGCCGGTCTGCCCGGACGAACCGGGAGCTGACCATCGACATGCTTGCGGTTGATCCGATCCTCCAAGATTTTCCGGCGCGGGTGGATACGCGCGCGGCGCAGGGTGATCAGCCTCTGCGCAGCGCGGCCTTCCCTGTTGTCGATCTGTTCGCCGGTCCGGGCGGACTTGGCGAAGGCTTCGCGCTCAGCACGGATGAAAAGGGCAAGCCCGTCTTCAACAGCGTGGTGTCCATCGAACGTGACGTTTTCTCGCATCAGACCCTTCTGCTGCGCCACTTCATCCGGCAGTTCCCGGAAGGGGAAGCGCCCGATGACTACTATGCGTTTCTCGCAGGCGGCATCACCCGTGACGAGCTGTATCTCCGCCATCCCGCAGCCTATGTTCATGCTGCATCGTCGGCACTGCGGATTTCGCTCGGGCCGGAATCCCATGCCGATGTAAAGAAGATCATTCAGGAGCGTGTCGGCGACAGCCGCCGATGGGCGCTGGTGGGGGGACCGCCCTGTCAGGCATACTCGCTGATCGGGCGGTCGCGGATGATGGGCCGCGAGGACTTCGCCGCCGACGAGCGCCACACCCTCTATCTCGAATATCTGCGGATCATCGTCGATCATCGCCCGCCGGTGTTCGTGATGGAGAACGTGAAAGGGCTGCTGTCCGCCACCATCGACGGCAAGTCTGCAATCACCCGGATCGTCCGCGATCTGTCGCATCCCGGAACCGCTATTCCCGGAGCGCCGGGCGACCTGTCCTACAGGCTTTATTCCCTCACCGAACAGGACATGGCGGAGGAGGACGTGGACCCCCGCCTATTCGTGGTCCGCGCGGAAGCGCACGGCGTCCCTCAGGCGCGGCATCGCATGTTTATCGTCGGCATCCGCAGCGACCTGAAGGTCCGTCCGGGATTGCTGAAGAAGATGGCGGCCCCCACTGTTCAGGAAACGATAGGATCGCTGCCGTCCATCCGCAGCGGATTGTCGAAGGCCAAGGACAGCCCGGCGGCGTGGCTGACCGAGTTGCGCGCCATATCAGGCATGAACGTCCGCCGTCAGCTCAACGGCGCGGTTTATGCGGGCGATGTCGCCCGTTCGCTCGACTTCCAGAAACTGATCGAAGTCCGCTCACCCCGCGCCGTTTCTTCGACCCGTTACGCTATGCGCAAGCCTGCGCATGACGTGCTGCGCAGCCTTTACGACGACAGGCTGTCCGTGCTGACAGCGCATGAAGCCCGCAGCCACATGGCGTCCGATCTGCGCCGTTATCTCTATGCCGCGACTTTCGCGGAAAAGACCGGACGCAGCCCGAAGCTGCCGACTTTCCGACCAGCTTGCTGCCCGATCACAAGAATGTCGAGGAAGGCCGGACGGCAAGATGTTTTCGGACAGGTTCCGGGTGCAGCTCGCAGGTCACGTCTCGACGACGATCACGTCGCACATCTCGAAGGACGGTCATTACTTTATCCACTATGATCCCGCCCAGTGCCGCAGCCTGACAGTGCGCGAGGCGGCATGACCAAGGCAATTTTCACCACTAAAATATCTCCAGTTTACGACGATCTTCCGGAAGTTCGATACCATTTTCCTAAAACATACCTCAATCAAGTATCCAAGACGGTAGGCGACTGGATCGTCTATTACGAACCTCGCCGATCTTCGGGCGACTTATCAAGTAGCGGCGGACGGCAAGTTTACTTTGCAACTGCTCGCGTTGAACGAATTTATCCAGACCCAAGTCTCGTCGAGCATTTCTACGCGGAAATATCCAACTATTTGCCGTTCGTTTATCCGGTGCCATTTAAGCAGGGCCCCGACTATCTGGAGACAATCCTTCAAAAATCAGATGGAACAACTAACAAGGGAGCATTTGGCCGAGCTGTTCGAATTTGTCGGATCAGGAATTTGACCGAATATGGCAAGCTGGCTTTGCGCATATACTAGGGCTTGAATTTCGTGAACGGTCCTTTCCGGATGTACCCGAGGAACCTATGCAACCGATGGCTGGACTTTCGGAAGAGCAGTCACGCTTTCTGTATGATGTACCGGACGAGCAGGATTGTAGAATTGTCGAACAACTCGTCTCCCGGCCATTCCGAGATAAGGCATTTTCATCTGCGGTGAAGGACGCTTATCGAGACACCTGCGCAGTGACTGGGCTAAAAATCATAAACGGCGGTGGCAGATCAGAAGTACAGGCTGCTCACATTCGCCCGGTAGAAAAGCGAGGACCTGATAGTGTTAGGAATGGCCTGGCCCTACCAGGTACGATTCATTGGATGTTTGACCGGGGCTTAATTTCTGTCGAAAACGATTCCCGCATTCTGCTCGCGAAGGATCGCATCCCGGACACCATCGAACGGATGTTAGCAGGCCGCGAAAAGCTGTTGCTTCCGTCTAGGGTCTGTTGAGATTCATCGTGAGTTTATGACGGCTGAACTAGCGTAGATCATTGCGGTGTAGCTTGTATCGGTTTTCTCGCATCGCATGGCTATTCGCTTGAAGTCCTTGAGTTTGCAGAAGAAATTCTCTATCAGATGACGCCATTTATACATCTCTTTATCGATTTGGCGTGGTTTTGATCGCCTTGGATGCTGAGATATGACGACTTTCGCGCCTCGATGGTTCATGGTTTCTATAATCCAGTTCGAATCAAAGGCCTTGTCGGCGATTAAGGCGCCGAATTCGACATCCGCGATTAAAGGTGCGACGCCGACGGTGTCGTACCGGTTTCCTGGAAGCAATTCGAAGCGCACAAGATTGCCAAGTGCGTCTGTCATGGCCAGGATTTTCGTTGTCCAACCACCTTTCGACTTACCTATGGCTTGATTTTGAGTCCCCCTTTTGCGCCGTGACCGAAACGATGCACTTTGACGATTGTCGCGTCGATCATGGCGTATTCCATGTCCGGTTCTTCCGATACGGCATTAAAAATCCTTTGAAAAACTCCGGCTTTCACCCAATGGCGAAACCGTTTGAACACCGTGTTCCAGTTGCCAAAACGCGGAGGGAGCTCGCGCCATCCCACACCCGTCCTTGCAACAAACAGCACCGCTTCCAAAAACAAACGCGGATCACCGCCCGTCCGCCCTGGATCGGTCTTCTTGCCCAGACAATGCGGTTCAATCTTTGCCCATTGCGCATCCGTCAAAATAAAGCGATCCATGAAAAACTCCTTTCGGGAGCTTGAATCACTGTTCGCAAAAATTGTGAATCCTGAATCTCAACAGACCCTAGAATAGATATGAGACCGCATCTAAAATTCCTTGAATTTCATCGTCGCGAAATTTTCAAGGGGTAGATAATAACTCTGGAAGCGACAAAATTCTTGAGTGTTCTGCACGGTTACGCTCACCAATATCATCTCGGATTTCAACAAGCAGACCGCCGACAAGAGCGGCGCTCAACTTAACGATTTCAAAAAGCCCGTCATTATCGTCATCAAGAAGAACGTCAAAACGCTCGAAGCCCTGCACATCTAGTTGCGGGAGCTGAACGCGAAGGGGCGTGATCGGATTGCCGATGTCCCAATGCTGGTGATCCACGACGAAGTTGACAACGCATCGATCAATACTAACAAGCAGGATATCAACCCGACGCGGACCAATGGATAATCCGCCGTATCAAACGCTGGAAAGCGTTTCTGGCCGGACGGAACGCGAGATTACTGTTGCCGGAGGAAGTGCGCGGCCTGTTCGGCGAACTGCACATATTGCGCAGGCTCTATCACGATACGCTGCCCCACGCGGCTGCCGTGGATGCGTGGCTTGGGCCGGATGACTCCCATCAGGACTTCATTATGGAGGAGTTCTCACGGCGCATCTGGGCACCTGCGGGCAAGGGCGCACAGCGCGAAACCAAATGGTTTTATGAACGCGCCCGTGGCCAGTATGCGGATGCGCAGGCCAAACTCACGCCTGCGGAGCAGCGGCGCTTCAAGGCGGAAAATCCCAAGCCGCAGATGCTGACAAAAACCGACCTTGCCAAATTTGAGAACGTCTGGGACGACCATCCCCGGTACGTCAATCTTGGCGCTGAAAAGAACTTCGCGCGCTATGCGTCGCGCATCGGCAGGGAATGGGAGAAGTCATCGGACGGTTTCAACGAAGCCTATTTCAAACGCGCCGTCGCGCGAGGCATTATATTCAGGGCAACCGAACGGATTGTGTCGGCCCAGCCCTGGTACAATAACGGTTATCGCGCCAACATCGTCGCCTACACTCTGGCGGTTTTCAGCAAGCTGACCAAACGGCAGGAGAAGTGCCTTGATTTCCAGCGTGTCTGGAACGCGCAGGCGATAAGCCCTGTCCTTGAAAGCATCATCGCCATTGTTGCCTCGCGCGTGAATGACGATCTGCGGCGCCCGATGCAGGGTATCTCCAACATCTCGGAATGGGCTAAGCGCGAAGCCTGCTGGACGCGAATGCTGGACCATATGGACGAGTTCGGCGGCCTTCTGCCGGAGGAGTTCGACAGTGAATGCCTGTCCCGCGATGAACACCTGACGGAAAAGCGGTCGGCCCGGAACACCCAGAAACTCGACAACGGTATTGAGGCGCAGACGAAGGTTTTCGCGATCCCGGCTGCTAAATGGAACTTGATCCACGATACTCTGGCCGCGAAACGACTGCTGACACCGAAAGAGATCGGCGTCCTGAAATTAGCAATGCAGATACCGATGAAAATTCCCACCGACCGTCAGTGTGCGATCCTGTTGGATACAATCGATAAAGCACGCGCGGAAGGCATAATGCCTGGATAAAGTCCCTAGTCGCGATCTCAACATAGGGGTTTAGAGGGCGATAGCGTAGACGTAGTTATCATCTTCATCGGGCGTAGCCCGCCATTTGGGTGCAAAACTGCGAATTTGCGCAGCGGCAAGGGCATAGACCTTGGTTGTAAACGCGCCGCGCGAGCGGCCCACTGAACGGGATCGACCGCTTTTTTATAATCGGCGGGCGAAGGACAAACCCGGATCAAGGAGCAATAATTTATCTGGATATCGCGATTATAACCTTCTGACATCGCTTATAAACGCCTGTCCCAAACGCCAGCTCTGAGCCAGCGGTATACGCAGGTGGCATCGGGGCCATGGCGCGCCGGAATATCGGCCCAGCGCCCCTGTCCGCAAGCGCCAAAAATACCGTTCAAAACCCGACTATCATCGACGCACGCCAAACGCCGCGGGGTTTGTCCAGCAGTCAAGGCTGGATTACCGATCACTCGAAATCCGTCGGATCGATGCGCTCCAACGCAAGCCTTTTTGCGGAGTTTGAATCACTGCCCGGTCGATTTCAGAATTCAAGTTATGGGTACGTCACCTAGGGCGTGGTGACAATATAATGGCTGATTAGGGGCTTTGGATTCCCAAAGGTTCGCAAATCAGATTCAACGCTGATTTTTGGGGATCGGCGATGACTTGCGATGGACTTCGGGATGACCAATGGGAACGGCTTCAGGACTTTGTGCCGGGCGGCCGGAAAGGCAAGCGCGTCCCGCGCACGAATAACCGGTTGTTTCTAGATGCCCTTTTGTGGATGGCTCGATCTGGTGGACGCTGGCGCGACTTACCTGAGCGCTTTGGCGATTACCGGTCCGTGAAGCGGCGGTATTATCGCTGGATCAAAATGGGTGTGCTGGACCGGATCTTGGCTGCTCTAGCCCGTGAGGCCGATCTGGAGTGGCTGATGATCGATACAACCATCGTGAGGGCTCACCAGCATGCTGCCGGGGCACGCAAAGTAAAAGGGGAGCCTATCGGCGCGAGGGACGGTCTTCGCCCAGGCGGCATCGCGGGGCCGGCGCTGCGGCCTGGCTTCCCACACGGGATTGGCTGAAGAGCCGGGTCACAGGCGAGCCTGATATTACGCTCAAGGAATTTGCGCCGGACGGTCCGGGCAAGGGATTGCGACCGGCAGAAGTTCGGTGTCCCGATACCTCTTGCGCATGGGGTTCAGTTTCAAACAAAACGGTTCCGGACAGCGAACAGGACCGGCCCGATGTCGCCCAAGCCCGCGAGGCTTGGCGGGTGAACAGCAAGACCTTGATCCGGAAAAGCTTGTATTTATCGATGGTGAGGCGCACCGGCAAACGATCCAGTGAATCGTTTGCGGCGCCGAACGGGCTGCGCCACCAGCATGACAAGGTTGAGAGGGCGATCTCTCCTGGGCAGACGTTTGCGGGGCAAAGCCCCCACGGGCATCGGAAGATCACGACTTTTACGGCCGGATTGCGTGTCAATGGTCTAACGGCACCGATGGTTCTTGACGGACCGTCATGCTGTAAGGCCTCCGGCATAACGAACGGCGAATGGGTCAAGGCTTATGTTCATCAGGTGCTCGTGCCGACGCTTCGCAAAGACGATATCGTCATGATGGACAATCTCGGTTCCCACAAAAGCGATGCGGTGCGTATCGCGATCGAGGCGGCAGGGGCGGAACTGCGTGACCTGCCTCCATACTCACCTCAGCAGACATTTTTGGCTTTGCCAACAAATGTCTGCTCAAACCTGATTGAACAAGTCTTCGCCAAACTCAAAGCCCATCTTCGGAAACACAAAGAGCGATCCGTCGAAAGCGCCCGGCCAGAAAGCCGCACCATGTTGGTCGAACATCCCGTTTCATCAATGACACTAAGCTTTTCGCGGTCAAGGCTGTCCCGGCTTTCACGCCAGTCTTTCCGCGCGGCCGCAACGTCGGGCCTGTCTTGCTCACTCGCGAACACGGTTTTTTTTAGGGCGGTTCCCGAAAAGTGTTACGCGGTTTTCGGATAAGAATCGCTCTTACTAAAAAGAGTAGAGCCGATAAGCCGATTCCTTTGAATCGGGATCGGCTCTAAAGCTGAACCCAAGTCCGGGAAGGAAGCGTGAGACCGCGCTCTTGCTCGTCGCAAGACCTAGAGCGGTTCCCGAAAACTGTGACGCGTTTTTCGGATAAGAATCGCTCTCGTATAAATAACTTGGAGCCGATCCCCCGATTCCTTTTGATCGGGATCGGCTACAAGTCCGAAAGCGCGGCGCACATTCCTTTCAGCGTGATGTCGGGGGCATCCGCGAGCGTGTTCCCGAGCCACTCTCTATGCGCCGCCAGGGGCGAGCGCCATCCCTCCGCCATGGGACTTGGCGTGCGCATGCCCGTCCACCCGATAGGCCTGCATCCACTTCACACCCGTCGACGCCCCGATCTGGAAAACCTTGGCCTGGCTGCGGGCAGATCGTCCCGCGTGGACCGCCCGAATATAGAGAACACGCAAATCAGCCGGGTAAACCATGAAGCCCCCTTGTTCAGGACAGACTCCACTGCTTCGCACATCTTGTGAATCCCCTGTCGATTCAATTCAAACGGGAACCGCTCCAGAAGTTGTTTAGCCGTTTACGGAAACCCATCCTGCGAGACGCAGGCCAGGCCCGCTCCTCAGGATGAGGCTTCGAGACGCGGCCAGGCCTGCTCCTCAGGATGAGAACCGCCCTCATGGTGAGAAGGCGCATTGCCCCGTCTCGAACCATGGGGCGGTTTGCTTCCGTTCACGTCGGTACGGAACTCTACCGAAGAGCAGGGCTCTTACTGAAAAAGCACAATCGCTTTTTGCAGCGTCACCCACACCCCCCAGCCTAGCGGAATGCCCACCAGGGCCCAGGCCAGAAGCGCGCCCGGACGAAGGATCGCGCCACGCCCTATGCCATATGCCCCGGGAACGATAGAGCCGGTCAGGGATGTCTTTGCCTGCAACGCGGCAACCTCCTCCTCGGACATGTACCGGCGTTCGGACACCGGTCTGATCAGTAGGTTTGCGATGAAGCCCACGACGAGCATGCCCGCAAGCACGTAAAATATCGGCTCGTAAAGCTGGTTGGCCGGGATGCCTTGGGCCTTGCGAGTATCATGCAGATAATTTACGACCACAGGGCCAACAATGCCCGCCGTCGACCACGCCGTCAGCAAACGTCCGTGGATGGCGCCGACAAACTGCGTGCCGAACATATCCGCGAGATAAGCAGGGACCGTCGCAAAGCCGCCGCCATACATGGAAGCGATCAGGCAGAACGCGGCGGCGAACACCGCGAGTGCACCGATGCCGGAGAGCGTTGGCGCTATCGCATAGCTAGCAAAGCCCAGGACGAAGAACAGGAAGTATGTTGTCTTCCGGCCCAGAGCATCGGAGAGCGAAGCCCAGAAAAAACGACCCACGATGTTGAACAGTGAAAACAGACCAACGAACGCCGCACCTACAGCCGCCGCACGCTTCACCTGATCGGCGTTAAACTGCGAAAAGCCCACGTTAGGATCGCCGAACAACAACCCGCCAAAGGTCTCCTGAAGCATGGGCGACGCCGCCCCGATAATGCCGATACCCGCGGACACGTTCATGCAGAGCACGATCCAGATCAGCCAGAACTGCGGCGTCTTGTGCGCATCGCGCAAATGCACGTTCCGCGTCGTGATCATGGCCGAACTGCTGACTTTCGGCGTCCATCCTTCTGGTCGCCAGCCAGCGGGCGGAATGCGATACCCGAACGCGCCGCCCATCATGAACACGAAATAAATGGCGGCCATCACCAGAAACGTTTCCCAGACGCCGGGATTGTTGGCTGTCTTGAAGCCCGCGAAAGCGAAATCGCCAATTCCAGGCAAACTTCCGGAGAATCCGTTAATG
The DNA here is from genome assembly GCA_965247345.1 of Rhodomicrobiaceae bacterium. Classification (GTDB taxonomy): domain Bacteria; phylum Pseudomonadota; class Alphaproteobacteria; order Rhizobiales; family Rhodomicrobiaceae; genus Rhodomicrobium. The sequence continues at coordinate 18,290 of CBDFGZ010000022.1, forward strand.
AGGAGCGTTGCGAGCGGTGAGCCGATCAAGGCACCGCCGCCAAAGCCCATGATCGCCATGCCCGTCGCCATACCACGGCGGTCCGGAAACCATTTGATCAGCGTTGACACGGGTGAAATGTAGCCGAGGCCAAGACCAATACCACCAATTATGCCAGAACCAAGCCACATGAGCCAGAGTTGGTGATAGGCGACGCCAAGCGCTGCGATCCCCATGCCACCGCACCAGCACAGTGCCGATACAACACCCGCCTTGCGCGGCCCCACACGCTCCAGCCAGCCACCCCACGTCGCGGCCGATAAGCCAAGGATGACAAAGAACAGAGTGTACATCCAGCCGAGATCGAACTGGGTCCATTCGCAGGTCGTTGCCGTCAGCGACCGCAGCGTGCCTGCAAGCTTGTCGCCGAAGGTATCGGCTTTGCCCGCGCAGGTCGCGACGGTGCTGCCCGTGATTCTCGTTAATGCCGTTTGCAGCGGCAGCCAGAACACACTGAAGCCATAGGCCATGCCGATGCAGAGATGAATCGCGAGCGCGGCCGGCGGCACAAGCCAACGGTTGAACCCGGCTTTCGCGATGGTCCTTTCTTTGTCCAGCAGACCCCCGCCGGTCGGCGTCATCGTGTCTCTCGTCGCCGTTATGGTCGCCATGTGTGTTTCTCCCGGGTTGTTATTGCTGGATACCAGTCAGGTCGGAGCATTTGCCTCGACTGCGGGACCCTCAACTTGCGCAAGCTGTTCAATCGCACGGCGCACTTCTGGTAGCAAGCCCTGGCCGCCTTTGGACACATAAGCGGAAATAGCCTTGCGCATTCGAGGATCCCAGAATTTGCGAATGTGATCGGCGATGCCCTGAACCGTGTCCTGAGACCGTTGGCTCAGGAAAAAGGTTCCGATCTGGTTGGCCATCGTGATCAGCCGGTCAGGCGACGTGTGCGCGGGCTCCATCCCTGATCCTTTCTGCATGGGTAAAGATCTGAAAGCCGTTATCGCGAACGGCGGCCACGAGGGTAATGCCTGCCGCTTCAGCCGTGCGCACGGCAAGCGCGGTCGGCGCTGACGCGGCGGCAATCACCGGCGTACCCAGCACTGCGGTTTTCTGAACCAGTTCGACAGAAATACGACTTGTGAGAAGCACGACGGCATCATGGGTTTGAACGCGAACTGAAACCGCCGCCCCAATCAGCTTGTCGAGAGCATTGTGCCGGCCCACGTCCTCACGGACGATCAAGCCACCCGGATGCCACAGCGCCGCGGCGTGGACCGCGTGCGTTTCCAGATGCAGGGCTTGGCTTTGCTGCATCTCTTCTATCGCGTCCATGATCGCGCGCGGCGTAACCTTCAATCCGCTTACGACTTTCGCCGCTGGCTTCAAAGCCTGCGCGATGCTGTCTACACCGCACAAGCCGCACCCTGTGGGGCCGAGGATCGAACGTCGTTTTCCGAGATGACGCTTAGCAATTTCGGGCTTCAACCACATTCGTGCCTCGATGCCTCCCTCCACATCGATCACATCCAGCGTGTCGATGTCATCCGGGCTGTCGATCACGTTTTCCGTCAGACTGAAGCCCAAAGCGAAGTCTTCGATATCGCTAGGGGTCGCCATCATGACGGCGTAGCTCGTGCCGTCATAGGTGATCGCGATGGGCGTCTCTTCCGGAATACCTCGTGACCCGGAACAAAGCTCACCACCGCGCCACTCGGCATGATGAACCCTATGAGCGGGTGGTGAACGCACTTACTCGGCCGCCTGCAATGGTGCAACCCGGCGGCTTTGCTCGGCTTGTTCATTATAGCGCGTCTGCCATTCGCTCGGACCGTTCGACGGCGATATCTGCACCGCCGTGACCTTATATTCAGGGCAGTTGGTCGCCCAGTCCGAATACTCCGTCGTGATGACATTGGCCTGCGTGACGGGATGATGGAATGTTGTGTATACCACGCCCGGGGCCACCCGATCCGTGATTGTGGCCCGCAGGCTCGTTTCGCCCGCGCGGCTCGCAAGCTTGACCCAGTCGCCATCCCGGATGCCGCGCTGTTCGGCGTCGTGAGGATGGATTTCCAGCAGGTCTTCCTCATGCCACACGACATTTTCCGTCCGCCTTGTCTGAGCGCCGACGTTATACTGGCTCAGGATGCGTCCGGTCGTCAGCAGCAGCGGATAGCGCGGGCCGATCTTCTCGTCGGTGGGCACATACTCCGTGATGATGAACTGGCCCTTGCCGCGCACGAAGCCGCCTATATGCATGACAGGCGTGCCGGTCGGCGCTTTTTCATTGCAGGGCCATTGAATCGAACCGAGTTCGTCGAGCCTGTCGTAGCTTACGCCCGCGAAAGTCGGCGTGAGACGTGCGATCTCATCCATGATGTGGCTCGGATGGGGATAGTGCATCGGATAGCCCAGCGCAGCGGCCAGATCGACGGTGATTTCCCAGTCCTCCTTGCCGTTTTTCGGGGCCATCACCTTGCGCACCCGCTGGATGCGGCGCTCGGCGTTCGTGAACGTGCCATTCTTTTCCAGAAACGTAGACCCCGGCAGGAAGACATGCGCGTAGTTCGCGGTCTCGTTCAGGAAGAGATCCTGTACCACGACGCATTCCATTGCAGCAAGACCCGCCGCCACATGCTGCGTGTTCGGGTCCGATTGCAGGATATCTTCGCCCTGAATGTAGATGCCTTTGAAGTCGCCTTCCATGGCAGCATCGAGCATGTTGTTGATGCGCAGCCCTGGTTCGGCATCGATCTTGACGCCCCACAGGCTTTCGAAAAGTTCGCGTGTCGCGTCTTGAGAGACGTGACGATAACCGGATAGTTCATGGGGGAAAGACCCCATGTCACAGGCGCCCTGCACGTTGTTCTGGCCACGAAGCGGATTCACGCCCACGCCCATCCGACCGATGTTACCGGTACACATTGCCAGATTGGCGATGGCCATCACGGTTGTGGATCCCTGGCTGTGTTCGGTGACGCCAAGACCGTAATAGATCGCGCCGTTGCCACCGGTTGCGAACAGCCGCGCTGCGCCGCGGAGATCGGCGGCTGGCACGCCGGTAAATCGCTCCGTTGTTTCCGGGCTGTAGCGCTCGTTCGATACGAACGCCGCCCATTCCTGAAATTCGTTCCAGTCGCAACGTTCACGTATGAACGCCTCATCCGCCAACCCCTCCGTCACGATGACATGAGCAAGCGCGGTGGCCACAGCCACGTTCGTGCCGGGCTTCAGCGGCAAGTGATAATCCGCTTCCACATGGGGCATGCGCACAAGGTCGATGCGGCGCGGGTCGATGACGATCAGCTTGGCACCCTCACGCAGCCGCTTTTTCATCCGCGATGCAAAAACCGGATGACCATCGGTGGGGTTTGCGCCGATCACGATCATCACATCTGACTGCTCGACGCTATCGAAATCCTGGGTGCCGGCGGAGGTGCCGAACGTCTTGCTCAGGCCATAACCCGTTGGCGAATGGCATACCCGCGCGCACGTATCCACATTGTTGTTGCCGAACGCGGCGCGGATCAGCTTCTGGACCAGGAACGTCTCTTCGTTGGTGCAGCGCGACGAGGTAATGCCGCCCACGGAGTTGCGTCCATGCTTTGCCTGAATGCGCCGGAACTCGGACGCCGCATAGTTTATGGCCTCATCCCAGCTCACTTCGCGCCACGGATCGGTGATAGCGGCGCGAACCATCGGCTTCAGGATGCGTTCCTTGTGGGTGGTGTAGCCCCATGCGAAGCGGCCTTTGACGCAACTGTGGCCGCGATTGGCCTTGCCGTCTTTGTATGGCACCATACGGACGAGTTCATCGCCGCGCATCTCGGCCTTGAACGAGCAGCCGACGCCGCAGTAGGCGCAGGTCGTGACGACGGAATGCTCCGGCGTGCCGATCTCGTAGACTGATTTTTCACTCAGCGTCGCGGTCGGGCAGACCTGCACGCAAGCCCCGCACGACACGCACTCGGAGTCGAGGAACGGTTCCGCCATGCCCGGCGACACGCGGCTGTCGAACCCGCGCCCGGAAATCGTCAACGCGAACGTGCCCTGAACTTCTTCGCAGGCGCGCACGCAGCGCGAGCACACGATGCATTTCGATGGATCGTAGGTGAAGTAGGGGTTGGACTGATCCTTTGGCTTATAGTTCGCGTTGGCCGCTCCAGCGTGCTTCGCGAACACGTGGTTATCGCCCTCGTAGCCATATCGCACATCGCGCAAGCCCACGACGCCCGCCACATCCTGCAACTCGCAATCGCCATTGGCCGCGCAGGTGAGGCAATCGAGCGGATGATCGGAGATGTACAACTCCATCACGCCCTTGCGGATGCGCTTGAGACGCTCTGTCTGCGTCTTCACCACGATACCATCGGCGACCGGCGTCGTACAGGATGCCGGGGTGCCGTTGCGGCCTTCGATCTCCACCAGGCACATGCGGCACGAGCCGAACTCTTTGACCATGTCGGTGGCGCACAGCTTCGGGATGTTGTTCCCCGCTTCGGCGGCCGCACGCATTATGGATGTGCCTGCGGCGACGGTGATCGCCATGCCATCGATGGTCAGCGTGACGGTCTTGTCCTGCTTCGAGGCTGGCGTGCCGTAATCGACTTCGTGAACGAGACCCATATGAAGTTCCTCAAAGCTCAGTTCGCGTTTGGCCTATTTAATCACTTGATCTTTTCGAAAGGACATAAGCCACGAGCGCATTGGCGTGGCCGTGGCCCATTCCGTGGTTTTGCTTTAACCAGTTGACGATTTCCATATGCGTCACGCCTGACTGGCTGCCGATCAAGTTCGTCCAATGCTCAATGGGTTGACCGTACTTTTTCTCGATGGATGGAAAGTAGGACGCTGGCCCCTTGATTTTGTCCATCATTCAGCCGCCTTCAACTGAGGCGCGATACCGAAATCTTCAGGAAAATGATTAATTGCGCTCATCACGGGATACGGCGTAAATCCGCCAAGCGCGCAGAGCGAGCCGAACTTCATGGTCTCGCAAAGGTCCGTGACAAGAGCGAGATTGGCGGCTGGATTGTTGCGAGCGCGAATTTTATCGATGGTCTCGACGCCGCGCATCGATCCGATGCGGCATGGCGTGCATTTGCCACAACTCTCGAACGCGCAGAACTCGAAGGCGAACCGCGCCTGCTCCATCATATCCACGCTGTCGTCGAAGACGACGATGCCGCCATGCCCGATCAGCCCGTCGCGCGCGGTGAAGGCTTCGTAATCGAACGGCGTATCGAACAGTTCGCGCGGGAAATACGCGCCGAGCGGTCCGCCAACCTGCACAGCGCGCACGGGCCTCCCCGTCGCCGTGCCGCCGCCGATATCGTCCACCAGTTCGCCCAGCGTGATGCCGAACGCCGTCTCGAACAGCCCGCCATGCTTGATGTTGCCCGCGAGTTGGATCGGCATCGTGCCTCGCGACCGGCCCATGCCGTAGTCGCGATAGGCCGCGCCGCCTTCCGCCATGATGAAAGGCACAGACGCAAGCGAGATCACGTTGTTGATGACAGTGGGTTTGCCGAACAGCCCCTGATGCGCGGGTAGCGGCGGCTTGGCGCGCACCTGACCGCGTTTGCCTTCGAGGCTGTCGAGCAGGGCAGTCTCCTCGCCGCACACGTAAGCGCCCGCACCAACGCGCACTTCCATATCGAAAGCGTGAGACGAATCAAGAACGCTGGCACCAAGAACACCTGCGGAACGGGCGAGCGCGATAGCCGCGTTCATGGCCGCGATGGCGTGTGGGTACTCGGAGCGAAGGTAAACATACCCATAGGTCGCACCGGTGGCCACGGCCGCAATAGCCATGCCCTCGATCAGGCAGAACGGGTCGCCTTCCATCATCATGCGGTCGGCAAAGGTGCCGCTGTCGCCCTCGTCGGCATTGCATACGATATATTTCGGGTCGCCCTTCGCTTCGGCGACGGTGCGCCATTTAATGCCGGTCGGGAAGCCAGCACCGCCGCGCCCGCGCAAACCGGACGTCAGCACTTCCTCAACGGTTGCTACGGGACCGAGTGATACTGCGCGCTCAAGGCCTTTCAAGCCACCGTGAGCGCGATAATCTTCGAGGGACAGCGGGTCCGTTATACCGCAGCGGGCAAACGCCAGCCGGGTCTGCTTTTTCAGAAACGGATGATCTTCAGGTTTACCGATACGCAACGGATGCGCGCCGCCGTTCAAAAACCCGGCATCGAACAAGCCCGCCACATCTTCAGGCTCAACCGGGCCGTATGCAATCCGCCCTTCAGAAGTGACCACTTCCACCAGCGTCTCCAGCCACGCCATGCCGCGCGATCCGTTGCGAATGAGGTCGATCTCGATGCCCCGCGCGAAACACGCAGCCGCGATCCCCGCCGCCACATCGTCAGCCCCTACGGCTACGGCGCTTGCATCACAGGGAACGTAAATCTTCACCGTCACGCCGCCGCCTATCATCGCGTAACCTCATTGAGCAACGCATCAAGCTTTTGCGACGAGATACGGCCAGCGACCCTCCCGTCGATCATTGCAGAAGGCGCGCATGCGCACAACCCCAGGCAAAATGTTTGCTCAAGGGTAACGCGTCCGTCGGCGGATGTCTGGCCCCAATCCAACCCAAGACGCGCCTTCGCCTGTTCGGCAAGGGCGACTCCGCCCATGGACTGGCAGGCTTCAGCGCGGCACAACGCAATCGTGTGCTGCCCACGGGGACTCAGATGAAAATCGTGGTAAAACGTCGCAACACCATAGACCTCAGCGCGGGTGACATTCAACTCCGATGCGATGATCGGCATGGTGTCCTCAGGGATATACCCGAACTCAGCCTGCAAAGCGTGGAGGATGGGCAGCATCGCACCATCCTGTTTCGCGTTCTGGCTGATGATCGTTCGTGCCGTTTCGTTCGTCGTTACGTCCACAGACCGTCCTGTACAGTTATCGGTTTCGGGAACATTAGCCCATTGCGTTATCCTATGCAGACGGATTAGGTATCTCATCTTAACACTGCATGACGCAAGCTTATCTTAAGTCGTAAGCCTCAAGCGGTGGCGTTCTGACGCGCTGAAGAGCCAATGTCTGGAAAAACCAATGCGCTCGCGAAGGCGTTGGCTCAGTGTTGCGCTTCCGCTTCATCCACCGAAATGCTGCCGCCGAGCGGTACGCCGTCGCGGACCGATTGAATCGACAGGGCAAGACCGGTTGCGTCGTCTATATCGACAATCGCGCCGCAGATCGTCGCCGGGCCAAGCGCTGGCGTGAAACGCCCCGATGGAATGCGTGTGACGAACCGGTGAACCGGTTCGGTCTTTTCCATGCCGATGATCGAGTCATAGTCGCCGCACATTCCCACATCGGACATGAACGCGGTTCCGCCCGGCAGCACGCGTGCATCTGCCGTCGGGACATGGGTGTGCGTCCCGATGACGGCCGACACCCTGCCATCGAAGGCAACGCCAAGGGCTTGCTTCTCTGACGTCGCTTCGGCATGAAAATCGATGAAAATCGCGTCGGCTCCGCGCTTCAGCCCGCAGGCCTGTACTTCGCGCTCTAGGGCTTGAAACGCATCGTCGAGCGGGTCCATGAACACGCGGCCCATGGCATTGATGACAAGCACGTCGGCTCCGTTTTGAGCCTTATACAGGCCCGCACCCGATCCCGGCGTGCCTCGCGGAAAATTCAAAGGGCGCAGCATGCGGTTTTGTCGCTCAATGAAAATGAGTGCTTCACGCTGATCCCACACATGATTGCCGGTCGTTACGACATCTGCACCGGCGTCGCGCAGGTCCTGGAAAATCTGTTCGGTTATCCCAAAGCCACCGGCAGCGTTCTCACCGTTGATCACCACGAAATCGGCGGCGAGGCTCTGTCGGATATGTGGCAACCGCTCACAGACAGCATTTCGACCGGAGCGGCCAACCACGTCGCCAAGAAAGAGCAGCCGCATCTTAAGTCTCGCAGCGGAAAAAACGGGTTGGCGTCAACATATAATCCAACCGTTCATCCTGATCGTGATGGGGGACAACGGGAACTTCCTGTTCGTCGAACGCAACACCGATTGCTGCGATTTTCTGCTGTGCGCGAAGCGTTCGCAATCCCGCGTCGTAATAGCCAGCACCATAGCCGACCCTGTTTCCCTGCCTGTCGAAGGCCAGAAGTGGCACGAGGATCACAATCGGCGCGACTTGCGCTTTGTCGGGAGCGGGTTCCCGTAATCCAAACGGTTTGGTGTCGAGCGGATCGCCGGGTGCCCAGTCCCGAAAAATCAACGACGGGCCCGGCAAAGTCACCGGCAATGTGAGCTTGACGCCTTGCGCATGGAGCGCTTCCAGCAACGTGTCGATATTCAACTCATCGCGAATGGCGCGATATCCTGCGACGCAACGCAAACCCTTCGGAAATTCATTGAGAACCGAGATGCATTGCAGAAGGGATGTCGCCTCGAACTCTACCGGCAACGCCGCCGCGCCCGCACGTCGCGCCTTGGCTGCGATCCTCATCGCCGCCTTGGCGTCACCGATATCAGTTGGAGAAAATTTCAAAATCAGACTTATCTCAACAAATTGATGCCGCGAAGGCCGTCGGAGCGGTCGATCCCTGGGTGCCCTGTTGTACAGGTGGGAGCCAAATCATCGAGACCACGATCTCGACAGGGTCAGCCCCCTTGAGGATCTTATAGGGCCCGGGCATGCTGGTGCTCCTAACGCGCCCCGCAGCCAGATTAATATACTCTGTTTGCCCCGGAACGCTAGGGCTAGACGACGGCGAAAACAAAGTTTTTTACGAGATCGAACAAGAACCGTTCTCGATCCACAGGTCGAATTCAATTTGCCTCTACCCGGTCGCGGGCTGACCGTTGGCATTTACACCAATCCCTGCACGCCGCGCTCGTCGATGGACACCGATTTCACGAGCGCCTGCGCGGCATCGCCGACAGTCAGCCCTATGGTGTCGATGGCAAGCCGGGTGGTGTAGGCTTGCAAGCTCTCGCCTCCTGTCAGTCTGATCGTCACCAGGGCAAACGGCCCCCGGTCGGACAAGATCGCTGTTACCGTCCCCGCCAGTGCGGTGCGAATGCTGGTCGTGTTGCCGGGGCTTTTTGCAAGCGTCACGTTCGTTGCCCCAATCAGGATGCGGGTCGGCGACGGGTTCGCTGTCACCTGGCCGGGGACGACAATGCTGCCGGCGGGATGGCGGATGACGGTTATATCATAGTCCGGGCGGTAACGCTCCACGACGCCGGTCACAATCGAAAACGTCTCAAACCTTCCGGCGGCATTCATGGACGAACTGAGCGGCAGGATTTCGGTCGCCGTTCCTGTCGCTGTGACCCGGCCGTTTTCGAGCCGCACCACATGCTCGGACAGACGCAGGACTTCCTCGATGGCGTGTGAAACATAGATGATTGGGATCTTATACTCGTCTCGCAACCGCTCGATAAACGGTAAAATCTCCAGCTTGCGGCCGAGGTCGAGGGACGCCAGCGGCTCGTCCATCAACAGGAGCTGGGGCGAAGTCAACAGCGCGCGGCCTATGGCGACACGCTGGCGTTCGCCTCCAGATAGCGTGTCCGGGCTTCGCGAGAGCAAAAGTTCAATCCCAAGGACTTCGACGACGGACTGAAAGCTGATCCGGCGTTCCGGTGTTGGTGTAAACCAGCGGCCATAGTTTAGATTGGCCTTCACGGACAGATGCGGAAGAAGCTGCGCATCCTGAAAGACAAGGCCGATGCGCCTTCGGTGAGACGGGACGGATCGTCGCGCGGCCGTATCCAGCAGAACCGTTTCATCGATGGCAATACGTCCGCGTTCCGGCGTTTCAAGCCCAGCCAGAAGCCGGATTGCTGTCGATTTTCCAGACCCCGATGGCCCGAACAATGCGGTGATGCCAGCCCCCGCCTGAAATGCGACATCGAAGGTGAAGGCCGCGCGTTTTACCTCGCAATCGAATGAAATCATTCGGAGCGTGCCCGGCGACCGAGCGTGCGCCGCGAGACGAGTTCGGACGCAACAAGCGCGCCGAGCGATATGCAGACGGCAATGATTGACAGGCGCAGCGCGCCAAGGTCGCCTCCGGGAACCTGCGTGAAATTATAGATCGCGGCGGGAATCGTCTGGGTTTCGCCCGGAATATTGGCAACGAACGTAATCGTGGCGCCGAATTCTCCGAGTGCCTTTGCGAACCCGAGAACCGCACCGGCCATGATGCTTGGCGCCGCCAATGGCAACGTGACGGTGCCGAACACCCAAACCGGCGACGCTCCAAGCGTGCCCGCAGCGTCTTCCAGTCTTGGATCGATGGCTTCGATACCCAAACGAATGGCGCGCACCATCAAAGGGAAGCCCATGACGGCGCAGGCCAGCGCGGCCCCTGTCCATCTGAACGAGAACACGATCCCGAAATTTGTATCCAGAAACGCGCCGATGGGGCCACGCCTGCCAAACAGGAGCAACAGCGCATAGCCGGTAACGACGGGCGGCAGCACGAGCGGAAGATATACGAGTCCATCCAGCACGGTCTTACCCGGGAACCGAAAGCGCGCGAGAATCAGCGCGACAGCGATCCCGAAGGGCAGGCTCGCCAGTGTCGCGACGCTGGCGACCTTGATGCTCAACCCGACCGCAACCCATTCGTCTTCGGATAACTGAAACCAGTTCAAGTCTTGTCCTTCGACGTGAAACGACGACATGTCAGGAGACGTATAATAAGAAGACGTTTTGGGAGCGCCAGACAAAACTCTGCAGGCATAACGTAACAGTTACCGCAACATGCCGTAAAGCACCGGATGAGAAACCTCTTGGCTGATGACTTCGATGCCTTTATCGAGTAGCCCCAAGTGATTGACAACGCAGGTCAAGCGAAGCTTCCGCTTAACCCTCAACGTCTGGCCTGTCTGAATGGGCAGTCTCGAACGACAATAAAAGAGAAAGACATAGAGTGCATAAAAGCGAGATGCTGTCGCTGGATCGCGTACTGGAACCTGTGACAAAGGCTTCGTCTGCTCGCACCGGATATTCGGTGACGTTCGTGAACGCGGCTTCCGATATACCGCCGTCGCTTTGGGATCGCTGTTTCAAACCGCCCGTCGAGGGGCTGTGGTGGTACGAGACCCTGGATCGAAGCGGCCTCGACGAGCAGTTCACGTTTCTGTACGGTCTCATTTATCGCGAAGGAACTGTGGTTGGTATCGCTCCAGTCTTCTTCATGCGTGTGCCCATAGACCTTGTTGCGCCGGATATTTTCGTGCCCCTACTGCGTTTCGTCGGGAGGGCGATCCCGTCCGTTCTGTATCAGAAAACTTTGTTCGTCGGCTCTCCGTGCTCAGACGAGGGAGTGATTGGGCTGTTACCCGGTGAAAATCGGGAAGACGCCTTGCTCTGCGTGCAGGATGCCGTTCAGGCTGAAGCGCGGCGTCGCAAGGTTCCATTTATCGTCTGGAAAGACTTTCCGGACGATCACGCGACGGATCTTAACGGGTTGGTCACAGAGCGTAAGCTGTTCAAGGTGGTGAGTTTCCCGTCCACGGTTGTTTCCCTTCCGGCGGTGAGAAAGAAAGAGAATTACTTTGCGTCACTCAAAGCATCGAGACGCCAGAACCTGAAGCGAAAGCTGCGGCACAGTGCGTGCCTAGTGGATGTGGATATTGAAATTGTGCGAAACCCGGACAGCGTGACGCTCACCGAAATTTTCAACCTGTTCTGGCAGACGTACTCAAAGGCCGAGATGAAGTTCGAGCGCCTGAACCGGGCGTTCTTCGACGTGGTCGCGCAACAAAAACCTGCCGTTTTTATCGTTCTGCGCGAAAAGACGTCGAACGACATGGTTGCGTTCATGCTCTGCTTCGATATGGGCGAGCGCCTGATCAATAAGTTCATTGGGATTGACTACGCCCGGCCAAAGGAATGGCTTTTGTATTTCCGGCTCTGGGAAGCCATGATCGAGTGGTCGCTGACTGAGAAGTTCACGTCCGTGCAAAGCGGCCAGACCGCGTATGCGCCCAAGATCGAAATGGGCCACCGCCTCATTCCTTTGACGAACTATTGCAAACACCGAAACCCGCTGGCTCATGCCATCTTTAGCAGGGTAGCGAAGTCAATCAACTGGGCAACCCTCGATAACGAACTGGCTTTGTATCTGAAGGCGCATCCGGAAGAAGCCGGGCCTCATGTCCCCAAATCGAAAGCTTAGCCCACCAGCGTAAGCATCGCCTCAGGAGCCCGTGACCTCCGGCTTCGCGGACACGGAAGCAGCGCCGCTTATGGCTCATCATGACAGAGTTGGGTGTGGTCGACTACAGGTCATCGATTTTGCGGTTTGGATCGACGCGACGGACGCGTTCGAAAAGAGGCGCGCGGGTCAGTGCGAGAGCGTTCGCCGGAACATTTTTTGTGATCGTGCTGCCCGCGCCAATCACGGCCCCCACACCTATGGTTACGGGCGCGACAAGGGCACTGTTCGAGCCGATAAACGCATCGGCCCCGATTTCTGTACGATGTTTCGCATGGCCATCGAAGTTGCAGGTGATGACGCCAGCGCCGACGTTTGCGTCGCGTCCGATTGTTGCATCGCCGATGTAGCTGAGATGGCTGACCTTCGCCCCTTCGTGCAGGGTCGATTCCTTGATCTCGACAAAGTTGCCGACACGCGCACCGGATTCGATGATCGTGTCTGGGCGAAGCCTGGCAAAGGGGCCGACGCTCGCCCCGCGCTTGAGATGCGTCCCCTCGATATGGCTGAACCCCTTGATCGTCACGTCATCTCCGATCACGACACCGCAGCCGAAAAACACCTGCGGCTCGATCAACACGTCCTGCCCCACAATGGTGTCATGGGAAAACGTAACCGTCACCGGATCGACCAGGGTCGCACCCCCGCTCATCGCGCGATCACGAAGTCGCGTCTGCATGATCGCTTCGGCCTCCGCAAGTTGCTTGCGGGTGTTGACGCCGCGAACGTCGTCTTCGTGGGTCAGGCGGTAAACAACGCGAAGGCCAACCGCGCGCGCGATTGCGACCGCGTCCGTGAGATAGTATTCTCCGGCCGCGTTCGCGTTTCCGATCCGGTCCAGCAGCTTAAGCATCACGTCGCCCTGAAATGCCATGATGCCCGAATTGCACAGGGTGATCGCGCGCTGTTCGGCCGTCGCGTCCTTTTCTTCAACGATTGCGTGAAGTTCACTCGCTCCGCCCTTGATGAACCGGCCATAGCCGTAAGGCGTCCTGGTTTCGAAGCCCAGCACAGCGAGATGCGCGCCGCTCGCGATGTCCTTCACGAGCGGGATCAGATTTTCAGGCTGGAGCAGTGGCGTGTCGCCATACAGGACAATGACCGGATCGTCGATGTTCTTAAGATTTTCACGCGCTTGCAAGACGGCATGCGCGGTCCCGAGCCGATCAGACTGAACGAAAAGACCATCCACGATGGCAAACTCGGCTTCCACCGCGTCAAACTCGGATGTCGACGGCGGCACAACGAGCGAGCATCCGCCAGCACCCGCGTTGCGCGCTGTTGCGAGGACATGCCCCACGAGCGATCGTCCCGCAATCGTGTGCAGAACCTTCGAACGTGCCGATTTCATTCGGGTGCCTTGACCCGCCGCCAGAACGACAGCGTGAAAGCCGCCCATCATCTTCTCCTTCAAGTGCGACAGCGCCTGCCATTACACTTATCAATATATATGGGACCAATTTCCCGGCCGCCCAAATCTATATGATGACCTATCGCTTCGAAGCGGACTTTCCAAAACGACATCATGTCGTTGCGCGCTTGACCCGGCCATCCAGAGAAGCACTAATTGCCATTGTTATTTTTTTGTTTTGCTGGATGGCCGGTCAAGCCCGGCCATGATGATGAAGCGAGCTTAATTGGCCCGTGTCCAGGTCTCGTCTTCGCAGATCAGGCCGCCAAGACCACAACCTTTAACCACAAGCTTGCCATCGGCGAGCAGATTTGCCTCGCCGGAATAGCTTTTACCGTCTTCAGGATTGTAAACTTTTCCCTTCCAGTTCGTGGCGCTGGCCGGCGTGAACTCAACGACCTGAACGCCGATAATCGGGCGCGTTCTCAAGCTCTTATCTTCGTTCAGAATATCGGTCTGAGGCTTACCGCTTTTATCATTCGGCTCTTTCAGCCAGACGATTTTACCACACACGCCCTGTCCGCACGAATCGACAGTCACCCGCGCCTTGCCTTCTTCAGTGAGCCAATTTCCCTTGATGTCGGCAGCGAAAGCCGAAAGCGGCGCGAGCGCCAATGCGACAACCAGACCTGTTCGTTTCATGCTCATACCCCTAAGCTTGCAATCCCGTGCTTTAGTCGGAAATTTGTAAAGCCCTGTCAATGAATGACGAGGACTTTTTCACTTCTAAAGCGAACTGCCCATTGCTATAGGACTGTGGCGTTAAAAGGGATTCCAACTCGCCCGTGAGGTAAATTTGAGATAAGCAAAGCTTGCGCCGACCCGAAGTCCAAGGCCGGTCCGAATGGGCACGATCAGAGTGCGGTGACGCTTGAAGACGGTCAGCCCAACGCCGCCCGCGACATACGCAGACCCATCGATACCGGGGTAGCGTTCATACAATTTATTTACATCTTCCAGATTGTAGACGAGGAAAATGGCGCGCGATCCGTCTCCGCCTACGTCCAAGCCAAGCGACGGTCCCTGCCAGAATATCGGCAATGGCCCGGTGTCCGTGCCGTTCAAACGCGTATAGAGTTGTCCCTCTCCGTAACGAAGACCGGCGAGGAATGCTCCACTGCCTTCGTTTCCAATGATGTAACCGTTGGGTTGCCCATATTGCTGAAACGCATGGTTGATAACGCCAGCGAGTTCCGATGTCAGGGTTCCGAAAACGCCGCTTCCTGCACTGCGTATCTCAAGCACTGAATAACCACTGGATGCGACAACGACCGGTGGCAGCGGGACTTCAGGCGGCTTCGCTGGGGCGGCGACAGCCACGCGGTCATCGGGGCGCGATTGCTTTGGCGGGGCTACCGGGCGTATGGGCAATGCCGTGGCAGTGGCCGAGTTCTGATCCGGCTGTCGCTTGCGATCTTGCTGGTTTTCTTTCGTGTCGGTCGACCAGGACGGTGGACGCCACGACGAACCCGCCGCCGAAGATGTCGGAGACTGCGCGTTATCCTGAGTTGAGTTCAGTGCCTGCGCGGGCGGTGCCGGTGGTGTTGACGGCTTCGAGGGGGGCGCGGATGTCTCCGCTGTTTCTGTCACGGGCTTTGAAGATCCCGATGGCTTTGAATTTTCTATATCGACCTGCGCCAGGATGAATCCGGACTTCTGGCCCATGACGGTCACGAGACGATCACGCACGCCGCGCAGATCGTTGAGGCGGTCGCAGGAAACCTCGCCTTTGGGGGTTACACTGAGCCGGTCGAGCCTGGAGACAAGTTCTTCGATCTCATTGTTGAACTGGCTCAGACGCGCGTCATCCATCGCAGACGCGGCGTTGGTTGCGGCCTGCTGAGCTGTCCAGCCGCGGGCCTTTGCCGTTGCCTGAAGCCGATCCTGAAACCTGCGTTCGCTGTCTTTGTTAAGTGTTCGCAGGATTTGCGCAGTTTCGTCGATCAGCGCGCCGAACGAGGTCGAATCGCAACGGGGGGGTGCTGCCTCCACGGTTCCAAACGGACTGCAAAACAGAAAAATCGCAGTAATCAGGCCTGTGACCTGAGCGGGCTGTGACATCTGAAGCCTCGTGTCGGACCTATGTTTTCGAAGTTTGACATCCGTGTCGGCTCAAGCCGAAACGCACGCCGGATTTTATTCCGGTTGTGTAGCACGATTCCGCCTCAACTTCAGGAGTTCTCGGTGAAACGTCCGTGAATTTTTAGCCATGGGCCGTGCTATCTTTGAAACAAAGCGGTTGTGTGATCAAGGTTGAGCTGAAAATCCCGACCTTCGTCTATCGTTAACGACCTGGAGAAGCGCTTTATGAACGCATTGGGAACAGCTTTGATTACCGGTGGGGGACGTGGCATTGGAGCCGCTGTGGCAGCGCTCGCAGCGGCGCGTGGGTACGCCGTCGGCGTGAACTATAGTACGGATGAGGCTGGTGCGAACGCGGTCGTGGAATCGATCCTGAACGCGGGCGGACAGGCGGCTGTATTCAGGGCGGATGTTTCGCGGGAAGCAGACGTGCTTGAATTGTTTACCCAGGTCGAAGCCGATCTTGGTCCCATCACAGCGCTTGTCAACAACGCGGGTATCACAGGGCCACTGAAGCGGCTGGCCGATCTTGAAGTCGCGGACATGACGCGCGTTTTCGAAATCAATGTTTTTGGCACGATGCTTTGCAGCCGCGAAGCGGTGAGGCGGATGTCGATGGCGCGGGGCGGACGGGGCGGCGCGATCGTCAACATCTCGTCCCGGGCGGCGCAGATCGGCGGGGCTGGGGAATGGGTGCATTATGCCGCAACGAAAGGTGCGGTGGACACGTTCACGCTGGGGCTTGCCCGCGAAGTCGCGAGTGACGGCATTCGCGTGAACGCGGTGGCACCCGGTCTGATCGACACGGGCATTCACGCCGCCGCAGGCGTACCGGATCGCATCGCGCGAATGGCGCCTTCCATCCCCATGGGGCGCGCCGGTTCAATCGAGGAGGTTGCGCATGCCGTGGTCTGGCTGCTTTCCGGCGAAGCCTCTTATATTACGGGAGCTGTTCTGCCCATCGGGGGAGGACGTTAACCAAAGTCGTGGCACGGCTCTGGCTGCGCTTCTTTCAAACGGCTGAAGTTTATGGCACCATCGAAAAAAATGTTCGATTGGGGAGATTTAGCCGATGCCGGAAATCGCACTCACGGTGAATGGGCGGGCCGTTCGCAAAACGGTTGAGCCGAACAGTCTTCTTGTGGAGTTCTTGCGTCGGGATCTCGCCCTGACGGGAACGCATGTGGGTTGCGATACGTCGCAGTGTGGCGCGTGCGTGGTTCATCTGAACGGGCAATCGATCAAGTCATGTACACTGTTTGCGGTGCAAGCCCATGGCGCGCGGGTGACGACCATCGAGGGTTTGAGTGAGGGAAGCAATCTCCATCCGCTGCAAGCGGCGTTCAGGGAAGCCCATGGCCTGCAATGCGGGTATTGCACGCCCGGCATGATCACGTCCGCCGCCGATCTGCTCCAGAACAACGCAAATCCGAGCGAGACCGAAATCCGCACCTGGCTGAAAGGCAACATCTGCCGCTGTACCGGCTACCATAACATCGTGAAGGCCATACAGATCGCGGCTGCCACAATGAGCGGGCAGGCAATGCCACGCGCGGCAGAATAGCTTTATGCGGAGCGGGCAAACCGCTCGAATGCGATCCAGCGGTATTGCCCATCACCGAGCCTCTCCCGGCGCGTCAGGAATGCAGCGGCGGAAAGGTCAGGGCGTAACCTCGCGGCGGCCGGAATCGAGGAGGCGGTCCAGATTTATATTGTCTGGTATCACTTCGGCGCACGATAACGGCTGAGCGGTGTGCTTGCGTCATCGACATCTTTGATCGGAGGACCCGGATCGTCGGGAGCAGGCCCGGCGATGAAGATTTTAGGCGCGGCTGTCACGGGTTTCTTCGGCGGTACAATCGTCGGCACCGCGAGCTTGGGCGAAGCGGCTGTGTTATCACTCCCGCCCGGTCTCGTTTCTCCGGAGGCCGTTTCCATTTTCGCTTGAGCGGGTCCAGTTGCATTTGCGACCGCGCCTGCTTTGTCAACGCTTTCGCTTGAAACGTCCGCAGGTGCTCGATCGGAAACGGCAATCTGCCGACCCGGCAAGCGCACGGCGATGTCTTCCTCCCCAGCCTCCGGAGACGGGTCGGAGACGGTGTTTTCAACAACGTTGCCGATGGATGCAGCCCGGGGTTCCAGGTCGATTGCGCGCGAGGGGATGGTTGGATCGGGATCGATGGTCACGGCGTCCAGGGCTCTCAGTTCTGCAATCATATCGTCGGACGCATGTGGCGTGGACATCGGCGGCGATTTCCAGTCGAAGACGCCAAGAGTGGCCGAAGCCGGCGCAGTGGCGCGCCAATCCGGAGAAACAGTTCCATCGGCGGCCACCCAGGCCGGGTCAGGCGCGGCTCGCGCTGCTTTACCGAGCCACTCACGGGCGCGTCCGGCATCGCGATGCTGCCCCGCCTCGATCCGTGCCATCAGTCGGTACACGCGGGTTTGCGTGACGCCATTCAGATGCGGCTGAAGCGCTGCCCTGGCTGCTGGCCAATCCTTGGCTTCGATGGCAGCGACTGCCACCGCAATATCGCCCTCAAGGCTGGCAGCACTTGATGCCACGAGCGTCTTGACCCGTTGAAGGCGATCTTTCGGCGCATCGCCTGTCCGGGCGTGAGCACAAATCAAAGCAAGGTCGGGGTGTGGCATCGTTCGCCACGCGCTGTTGACGATCTTGAGCGCCCGCGCCGTGCTTCCCTGCGCTGCAAGAAGACGCGCTGCAATAACAGCGGCGGGGATCAACGATGGAAGGAGTTGATAAGCTTCAAGAGCGTAGGCCAGCGCCTTGCTCTGTTGGGTATCCTCGATCTCGGATGCAAGCGCAGTCAGCATTATGGCCCGGCGTCGGTCAGCTTCCTGCTTTCCCAGATGGCGGTATTGCTTGGCGATCCCTAGCGTTTTCAACGCGGAACGCCAGTCCCCGTCACGGCATTGCATCTCGAACAGTGCGGCCGAGGACCAGCTTAACGCAGGGTTCGCCGTCAGTGCGCGTTCCGCGAACTGTTTCGCGGCATCCTGCAGATTTGCCTTCTTCGCTTCGATGAACAGGCCTCTCAGGCCAAGTTCCGCCATTTCAGGTTTTTCAAGCATGCGTTCGAAGGCTTGCCGCGACGCAATGGCGTCTTCGTTGAGCTGCGCCGACTGCGCTTCCAGAAGCAGGGTGAGCGGCTCGTCGGGCAGCACCTTTTTGGCAATCAGGCCCGCCTTCATTGCGGCAGCCTTATCGCCTGCGCCGGCGGCAAAGATACCCCGGCGCAGCGCTTCGTTGCCGATCCGGGTTTTGCGCGCTTTAAGGCGACGCATGAAACGCCGTGGCGCGGTCCATGTGAGGATGCCCAGCCAACCGGCGAGGATCACTCCAATAAAAGCCGCGATGACAACGATAGACGCAATGAATGCGTCGGCGCGGATATTGTAACCGAGCCAGACCACGGACACTGATCCTGGTTGGTCGGCAAGCCAGGCCAAACCCGTGGCTGCGGCACCGGCGAGAACGAAATAAAGGACTACGCGGATCATGGGCAAACTCGTGGTGCGAACAACAAAATGGGTCGGGCTATCGTCGTGCAGGCGGGCGGGTCAACGCCGCAAGAAGCTCTTGATCGGTTTTGCGCAGCGTCTCTTCGGCGGTCATGCGCGATTGCGCACGAACGAGCCACGGGCGCATCACTTCGGCGTCTGCGGGTTCGAGCGTGGCGACCTCTGCTATAGCTTCCGGCAATTTGCCCGCTTTCAGCAAGGCGTCGGTCCGTCCTGTAATGGCTTCGATGGTGATCCCGGAGTTATCGGCGGGGCGAACCTGGATCGCGGCTTTCGCGCGCGACATGAATTCGCCCATCAGACCGGTGTTTGCTCCACGGTAATGCTTTTCGATGGCGCTTCGCGACGCAGGCTCAAACTCCCGTTGAAGGTCGGCCATCGTCGGCACTCCAGCATCTTTGAACGTGGCGAGTTGCACAACGGGCAGCTTCACCGACGACAACGTCTCGACAGCGGAAAGCTCGTTGGCGAACGAGCGCCCGTCGCTGACGGCGCGTTTCAAATTCGTCAAGGCGAGCGTCAAGGCAGCCGAGCGCGCATCCACGATCCGTTCACCTTGCGCCTTGTTCAGCGCGGCAATCTCCTGCTCGGCCCTTGCAAGTCTGGCTGTTGCGGTTGCCAACTGGCGGCTAAGTTCAGCCTGCTGCGCGGCAAGCGCTGGATCAACCGCAGGCTGAGATGGCTGGCGCTGCACTGACTGGAATTTTTCGTTCAAGGACTGGATCGACGCCTCGATGAGACGGGTGCCCTGAACAAGGCCGTCCATTCGCGCGCGCAATGCCGTCATGTCGGAGTTGTCCTGGGAACCTGGGGCCGCGTTAGAGGATGAACGCTGTTGCCCACGTACTGCCCGGTCGATTTCGCCGGTGCGTGTTTGCAACATGCGCATTTCCCGAAGCATTTCGGGATCGGCAAGAGATAGCCCCGGAACCCAGCCCGTCAAAACGGCATACCCGCAACCGGCTACAATCAGGCCGCCGATCAACCCCGAAAACAGATAATTGATAACGCCGCCGCGTCGTTTCGGAGGCGTAGCTTTGCTGGGCTGCGATGGCGGTGGAAGCTGTCGCGGTTGGTCGTTCGCTGTCACAGGGTCAGCTTTCATGTCGAGGATCGGGCTTGGGCGCTTGTTGTCGGGCATCTTAGAGCCGCCGCATGAGTTTTCGGTTAAGCGCTTTATTGCGCATAATGATGGTTCTGAAATGGCGGCGTGAAAGAGTTAAAATCAGGGCAGCAGGCCGAGAAGTGCGGCCCGTGTCGGAATTTTTGCAATCTTCACGTGCGACGGCGCGAGCTGGGCCAGTTGAACGGCGATGGCTTCGGAGAGACAATAGTACGTGGCTTTGGAGGCTTCGCCAGCGATCGCCGCTTTCAAACACAGGCTGGCGAAAATTCGTGCCGTGCGCGGCGACATCAGGATGATACCGTCGACGGCACGACGCTGGAAGTGCTCCACAAGCCACTCGTCGAACGAGTCCCGCTCACGCATTTCGTAAATGGGGAGCGTTACCAATTCTATGCCAAGTCCGTTTAGCGCGCCATCCAAATCGAAGGCTCGATGCACGCCGCAAGGATGAACGATCGGACCCCGACCCCGGTCATGGCGTGCGACGATCTCGGGGACCAGACGTTCTGCGGTCTCCGCCACGGCGACAATGTTGCGGAACCCGGCTTCGGCGGCGATCCGCACCGTTTCTGCTCCGACGCAGAACAGGGGCCGGCCAGCAATCTCAGCGATCAGGCCGGCATGCAGCGTTAACGTGCGAATGGCGTTAACGCTGCTTAGAACGAAAGCCGTTGACGCATCAAGCAACGACCGGTCGAGCCCAAGCGCATGAAACGTCATGAGCGGCTGCAAGACCGCGCTATGTCCCAACTCTCGGAGCTCGCGCGCCAGCGCGGCATTATCCGGCTCAGGCCGCGTCACCAGCACCCGCACGGCTAAGCCACGTGACGAAAAACATCCTTGCCGCCCTGCCGGTAGAGTTCCCGCGCGGCGTCGAGACCCATTGCGGCGGCATCGGCGGCGAGGCCATTCCGCGACGTTTCATAAACGCGGGCACCATCCGGCGTCAAAATCATACCGCGAAACGAAACATCGCTGCCAGATACCCTCGCCAAAGCGGCGATGGGCGTCCGGCATGAACCGTCCAGTTCGCAGAGGAAGGCCCGCTCGGCGTCGATCTCGATCCCCGTAAGGTCATGGTGAATGGCCGCGACCAGATCACGTATTGCGTGATCTGCATCCCGAACCTCGATCCCTATGGCACCCTGCGCCGGTGCCGGAAGCATGTCCTCCACCGGGATGAGTTGCGTTATCCGGTCCTCCATCCCGAGCCGACGCAGCCCGGCTGCGGCCAGCAACGTTGCGTCTGCGTCGCCGTCCGCAAGCTTCTTGAGGCGGGTCTGTACGTTTCCGCGAAACAGAACCATCTTAAGATCGGGCCGGGTATGCCTCAGGAAAGCCTCCCGCCGGATGGATGCCGTGCCGACCACCGCGCCTTGCGGCAACTCGTCGAGCGACGACGCTTTCAACGAAATCAGCGCATCGCGCACGTCCTCGCGGGGCAGAATCGCCGAAATGCAAAGACCGCGCGGTAGTATAGACGGCATATCCTTCATGGAATGGACCGCCAGATCAATGCTTTGATCGAGCAGCGCTTCTTCCAGCTCCTTGGTGAACAGGCCTTTGCCACCGACGGCGAGGAGCGCGCGGTCCTGAATTTTATCGCCCGACGTCTTTATGACCACGGTCTCGATGGATAATCCGTCTCCGTGCGCCTTATGCAGCCGCCCGCGCACTTCGTCGGCTTGCGCGAGCGCCAAGGGACTGCCACGCGTTCCGATCCGAACCGTCTTTAGTTTCGTTATTTTTGTCATCCGTTTTTTAAGCTTTACGTATGAAGTGAAAAGGTTCTACCCTAAGCTGCACTTTAAGACCCACCGCTGATCCTTTTCGAGTTTCTAACCTCATCTTTTGTCAGTTGCAAAAATCATAAGGGAAAACCCGGAATGGCCGAGTTTAGCCAACTGAACCGATACAACACAATCACCAATTTTTCGAGCGATTCATGGAAGATTACTGGAATAGAATGGACGGTTCTTGGGATAGAAACGAGTTGCGACGAAACCGCGGCGTCCGTCGTCTCCCGTAACGCCGGAGGCCGTGGAACCATATTATCCAATATCGTGCGATCACAGTTCAAGGAGCATGAAGCGTTTGGCGGGGTCGTGCCTGAGATTGCAGCCCGCGCGCATGTGCAGGTGCTGGACACTCTCATCAAAGCCGCGCTGCAGGAAGCGCAACTGGATTTCACGGCGCTGAACGGCGTCGCCGTCACGGCAGGTCCTGGCCTGATCGGGGGATTGCTCGTGGGGCTTGTCACGGCGAAAGCCATCGCGCTGGTTCAAAACATTCCGCTGGTTGCGGTCAATCATCTTGAAGGGCACGCGCTCACCGTTGGTCTGACTGAAGGGCTTTCGCCACCTTATCTCCTTTTGCTGGTCTCCGGCGGGCACACCGAGTTCATCGAGGTTCTGGCACCGCTCGTTTACAGGAAGCTGGGCGGTACTTTGGACGACGCGTTAGGTGAGGCCTTCGACAAGGTGGCCAAGCTGCTGTCGCTGGGCTTTCCCGGTGGTCCAGCCGTGGAACGGCTTGCGGTCGAAGGAAACGGGACAAGGTTCGCCTTTCCGAGGCCGATGATGGGCCGTGACCGTCCCGATTTTTCGTTCTCCGGCTTGAAAACCTCTGTGCGTCAGACGGCGATGTCGGCCGCTCCGTTGAACCGGCAGGACATTGCAGACCTCTGCGCCTCGTTCCAGGCGGCGGTTGCGGCGACTTTGCGAGATCGATTGCGCACGGCGCTTCGTGTGTATTCGGGCGGCAAAAAGCAATTTGTGGTGTCGGGCGGCGTTGCCGCAAACGCCGCACTTCGCAGCGCTCTCATGACTGAATGTAGCGCGCAGGGTTTCAGCTTTCACGCGCCGCCGCCGAGCCTCTGCACCGATAACGCGGCGATGATCGCGTGGGCAGGCGCATCGCGCCTTGCGGCAGGGCATGCCGATCCTCTCGATGTGCCCGCTCGCGCCCGCTGGCCGCTTGCCGACATGGAGGCTTCGGTGTCGCCAGGGTATTAAAGCCATTCCGGAACAACCCAAACATCGAACTCAGTTGTCGGGCAAAGCCTTGCCAAGGCTTTCTGGATCATCGATGATCGCATCGCGCGCCATGGCCCGGGTTTCTTCAACGCTTTCGCCTTCCGTAACCATCCCTTGGCAAGGCTGGGCAAAAGGCGGTAAAGCCGCCGCCCGCCTCGGGTTCAAGGATGACTGTGTAGGTGTATGAGGCGCTTGCGCCGTCTTTCCCTTTATCTGTTCCTACACGAGATCGAGCCGCTTTTTAATAAGATCGAGATCGCTCGCCATTTGGACTGCCGTCTCTTCCTGCGCGGCATAAAGCTTCATGAACCCGGAAAAATCCGCCCGCGTTCCCGCAGCCAGATCCACAAGGCCGTCTATTTTCTGATTCTGAAGTTTGATCGCACGCAGGAGGTTGTCTACCTTCGCATCAAGGCGGCGCACGCGCTCAAGGGTCAGACCGGCACCGAACCTTTATTGACTTCATCGATCATAATCACCTCGCGAAGCCGAAAAACTAAAGCCAAATCTTTTTGTATCTTATACAAAAAGATTTCTCGCTTCCAGCCACCATTGACGATTTATTGAAACAGCGTCATATCTTGAGCATGACAAGTGAAACGGAAAATATGGTACTTGTGCTCCTTCGTGAGATGCGTGCGGAGCAACAACGGCAAGTCGCGTCTCTGAATGCTAAAGTTGACGACTTCATAAACGAGCAACGTGCAACAAACGAACGGCTCGAAAGAAAGATCGACAAGATGAGCATTCAGCTTGGCACGTTGGGCGGACGCGTCCGCAATTCGGAAGAGCTGCTTGAAAGCATTTGCCGCGTGATTAGCGAAGGCTCCCTTATCGACCGCTAATCACCCTCACATCCGGAACAGCCCGAACCGCGTCTCCGGTATTAGCGCGTTCAGCGCGGCTGACAACGACAGCCCCAGTACATCGCGCGTCGAGCGCGGATCGATGATGCCATCGTCCCAAAGCCGTGCAGAAGCGTATAGCGGGTTGCCCTGCGCCTCGAACTGCTCGATGAGCGGACGCTTGAACGCGGCTTCGGCGTCTGCGCTCCACTGTTCGCCGCGCCGTTCGATCCCCTCGCGACGCACGGTGGCCAGCACGCCCGCTGCCTGTTCGCCGCCCATCACCGAGATGCGGGCGTTCGGCCACATCCATAAAAAACGCGGGCTGTACGCGCGCCCGCACATGCCGTAGTTGCCCGCGCCGAACGAACCCCCGATGATGACGGTGAGCTTCGGCACTTGCGCGGTGGCCACGGCCGTCACGAGTTTCGCGCCGTCCTTCGCGATTCCGCCATTTTCCGCCTTGCGGCCCACCATGAAACCCGTAATGTTTTGCAGGAAGATCAGCGGGATACGCCGCTGGCAGCACAACTGCACGAAATGCGCGCCCTTCAGCGCACTTTCGGAGAACAGCACGCCGTTGTTGGCAATGATGCCCACGGATATGCCGTGAATGTGCGCGAAGCCTGTGACGAGTGTCGCCCCATAACGCGCTTTGAATTCATGGAAGCGCGAGCCGTCCACAATCCGGGCGATGACTTCGCGGACATCGTAAGGGGTGCGGGCGTCGGCAGGGATGATGCCGGGCAAATCTTCGGCGTCGTAAAGCGGTGGTTCCGTGACGCGAAGTTCGCTCTGCGACGGCTTGATGCGGTTCAGGTTTGCCACCGCGCGCCGCGCCAACGCCAATGCATGGGCATCATCGCGGGCGAGGTGATCGGCGACGCCGGAGAGCCGCGTATGCACATCGCCGCCGCCCAGGTCTTCGGCGGTGACGACCTCACCGGTCGCGGCCTTCACTAAAGGCGGCCCTGCAAGGAAAATCGTGCCCTGGTTCTGAACGATGATGGCCTCGTCGCACATCGCTGGCACATACGCGCCCCCCGCCGTGCACGATCCCATCACGGCGGCGATTTGTGCGATGCCCTTCGCGGACATGTTCGCCTGATTGAAGAAGATGCGCCCGAAGTGATCGCGGTCGGGGAACACCTCGTCCTGGTTCGGCAGGTTTGCGCCGCCGCTATCGACGAGATACACGCACGGCAAGTGGTTCTGCTCGGCTATCTCCTGCGCGCGCAGGTGCTTTTTGACTGTCAGCGGATAGTAGGTGCCGCCTTTCACGGTGGCGTCGTTGCACACGATCATGCATTCGCGTCCCTCGACGCGCCCAATGCCCGCGACAACGCCCGCCGCAGGGACCTCGCCGCCGTAAAGGCCATGCGCCGCGAATAGTCCGATTTCCAGGAATGGCGATCCGGGGTCGATCAACCCTGCCACACGATCACGGGGCAACAGTTTGCCGCGCGAGATATGTCGCGCGCGGGCTTGATCGCCACCGCCTGCTATCGCGCTGGTGGCAGCATTCTGCATGGTAGCGATAGCCGCCAGCATCGCGTCCGTGTTGCGCGTGAAGGCATCCGAACCGGGCGTAGCTTTGGAGACAATAACTGACATTTCTATAAACCCGCCGGTTACTCAAATTAAAGCCTAGCCTTTGTTCAGACCTCGTTCCAACTCAGAACAAACTCATCAGCACTAACCGGCGCGGGTTCGGGCGGATATGATTTCGCCGTGCCGATATACATAAAGCCGACGATCTCATCCGTCGGGGCAAGCCCGAGCGACTGTTTCACGTTGGGATCGTAAGCCGGGTCGCCGGTCTTCCAGGCGCAGCCAAAGCCAAGCGCGTGGGATGCCAGCATAATGTTTTGCGCGGCAGCACCGGCGGCCAGCAATTGCTCCACAGCCGGAACTTTTGGATTTTCCGCTATCCGCGCGATGACCACGATCACGAGCGGCGCACGCATGGGCTTGCCGCGTTCTTTATCCAGCAACTCCGCGCTGACACCCGGTACGCGCTTCGCCAAGGCATCCGCAAGCACGCCGCCGAACCGCGCGCGATCCTCGCCGCGCAGCACGATAAAACGCCATGGTTTCATGCGCCCGTGATCAGGCGCGCGGGTTGCCGCAGACAGGATTTTGGCTTCCTGCGATTTGTCCGGGCCGGGTTCTTTGAACTCGGCCGGGCTGCGGCGGGTGATCAGGGCTTCATATGCGTTCATGCCAATGCCTTAAACCGGTTTGCAAGTGCGCTTTGCAAGGGGAAACCTTCGGTTCTTATCTTGAGTGCAGCGCGTATTGCAATTTTGTACGATACCCAGTCATAACCGCTAGACAAAATCTCGACAGGCGTTCCATTATTATCAAACACGAAACCAATCGAATCTGGCTTAAGCACAAACTCTTCTGCTTGCGAACCGGTGTAAACGGCAAAACTATTCAACGTCGATTGCAACATGTCTCGCGCCTTAGCTTTGTCGGCGTTTGGAGAGGTTAAAAAGCAGCAAATTCCAACCTTACCTAGCCGCTGGATCTCTTTGAGTTCCCATTCCATACCCGGGGTCGCGTCAACGAATACAAAAATCACAGACGCTTGCTTAAGATAGTCAGACACGACCGTTTGCCAATCTTGCCCCTCAACGTAATGTCTAGGCGGGCCGTAGGGGGAGAGGTGATCTCTTGGGTCACCTATGGCAAATACCGGACCATAACTGACGCCATCCTCCAACAGCAAAGCGTCAAGCGTGACCTTGCCTTCGCCCAACGAAAACATTCGAAAAAGTGGGCTGTTTGATGGGCGCGGCAGCGACCTACGATCCTCATGGAAAGGCCTTAAGTATAGAATTGGCTTTCGTGAGTCAGTCTCCTTCAATTTGTTGATGGAAACGCGCATCGTCAATTTAGCAAGAGATCGAAATCCGTTTCCTATAAAACAAAGTAAAATGAAAAGAACGGGCGCAGCAACTAAATCAATCAATCCAACATCGTCGACTTGGCTTCGTATGCAGTTAATATCGTATCGCTGTGCTGACCGACATGCCACCTGGGCTAACCTCAAAGTATCTTTATAGCTATTAGGTATGTTCTGAACAACCCCAAGCGCATTAGCTATGAAGAAAGATGAGCGGCTGAAAACACAAAGAATACTGGCAAGTAAAAATTACTAACATTTCTGAATGCATAGGTCAGAATTGACGTTTCCCCAAACTGTGCGCCGCGTAAATTATACCGATTCCCCGAACCCATGAATAAGGCATGATAAGCGCCATTAAGGACAAATAAGGTACAACATAAATACACAACTAAATTAAACAAAGCATCCAGGAGCCAAGGGCCAGACCCGACTTTGGCGACGAGCGCAAGTACGAACGCTACAGCTAATATAGTGCCTGGAGGGCCAAGGACTAATAGTAATCCAAGCAATAAGCCCGAAATCTTATATGCGTCATAGCAGAGCCAGGCTACAACAATCAAAGTAATTATATAGAAAAATAAGAAGTAGAAAATTGCTTTCGCGGTAAAAATTAGTTTTAATTTGGCTATTATACGGTTGACAAACCCATAGCTTAGACCTATATTCCTATCATAGGATACAGGATCAAAGCCATGTCGGTATTGAGCAAACCACACTTTCATGATGAAGATGCAGCCTTTAAGAAGGTTGAGGAATTGCTGTGGCCAAACGGCCCGGTGTGTCCGCACTGCGAAGGCAAAGAACGCATCTATTCGTTAGAAGGCGTTCGGTCAAAGCCCAGCAAAAAGAACCCGGAAGGCGTTGTCCGGCACGGTTTGAAAAAGTGCGGCCATTGCCGGAAGCAGTTCACTGTCCGCGTCGGCACGATCTTCGAAAGCTCGCACTTGCCGTTGCACAAGTGGTTGCAAGCGATCCACCTCCTTTGCGCCAGCAAGAAGGGCATCAGTTCGCACCAACTGCACCGCATACTCGAATGCACCTATGAGGCGGCTTGGTTCATGTCGCACCGTATTCGTGAAGCCATGCGGACTGGCACTCTTGCCCCGATGGGCGGCGCTGGGAGCATTTTCGAAAGCGATGAAACCTTTATCGGTAAAAAGGAAGGTACAACGAAGCATCCGAACGCTCGCGGGTACGCTCACAAACAGGTAGCGCTAAGCCTCATTGAGCGCGGCGGTGATGTTCGGAGTTTCGCAATCGACAAAGCGAACACGGCGAACATCAAGCCAATCATCGACGCTAACCTTGCGAAGGAAGGCATGTTGATGACGGACGAAGCAACGTTGTATGGCAAGATCGGCGCTGAGTTCAAACACCACTTTACGGTCG
Organism: Rhodomicrobiaceae bacterium; assembly: GCA_965247345.1. GTDB lineage: Bacteria > Pseudomonadota > Alphaproteobacteria > Rhizobiales > Rhodomicrobiaceae > Rhodomicrobium. The sequence continues at coordinate 46,833 of CBDFGZ010000022.1, forward strand.
AGCATAGTGCTGGCGAATACGTTCGTGGGTCGGTTCATACGAACACACTTGAAGGTTACTTTTCTATCTTTAAGCGCGGCATGAAGGGTGTGTACCAGCACTGTAGCGAAAAGCACCTACATCGCTATTTGGCGGAGTTCGATTTCCGGTATAACAACCGAATAGCAAAGGGTGTTGATGATCAAGAGCGCGCGTTAAGGGCGCTTGTTGGAGTAAAAGGCAAACGCCTAACTTACCGTGGCACTGATCGATACTCACTTTTTTAAGAAAAAAGAGTCAAATCAATAGCTTAGCAAGCTATTGATTCTAAAAGATATTTGTTGACTTCCTAGAGTCAATGCACTACTTTTGTTATAGTAGGAAACGTCGTCGCAAAACCCAGGCCGCATTCGCGTGGCATCTGATCGTGATCAAGGCGCAAAGGATCGCAATGATCAAAAGCGGTTAGCCAATCTAGGGACGAGGCTTACTAGGTATCTTTTTGAGTAACCGATCTGACTAAAGAAATCGATTTGTGGATTTGTTAAATCGGCTATCCACAATGGACTTGGCATTGCTTTAACACCGTAGTCAGCAATGCGAGATTTTGTGTCTCTCGCAAAACGAGGCAATAGAGCGAGTGCGCATTCTTGCGGTTTTGTGCAGTCGGATTTTGTATCAACGGCTTGTCGAAATGCACTAGCCACAACGTCCGCTAGTTGCAGTCCAGCCCGTCTTCCCGCTTGGAAGGACTTTATTTCTTCGATGTCTATGAAGCGCCAATCTATATCGCCTTTGGTCAGAAAAAGGGTATTGTTGGCGCTCTGATTTTTTATATAGCTCATATAAGCTTGCATCTGCGGTATGGAAAAACCGCCAGTCGCGGCCAATTCGATACGAAGCTTTCTCACTTCATTGTAATCCTTGAATGTCCGCCTAGCGCAGTAGTTGGTAACGCGCTCAAGAAGAAGCCGAAGCATCCAGTTGTAAAACGGATTGTTTGAGCGCACTTGCTCCGCCCGGTCATTTTTATAACCGCGCATATTTTTCTTGTTCGAAATCGTTACAAAGCAGCGAAGAGGAAGGTCTGCAAGTTGTTTGCAAACCGAAAGTTTTTGAATCTGACTCAGATCGTAGAAATGCAGGTCTGGACGTTGCGAGTTTTTGAAGCCAGACTTAATGTCGCGCACCCACTGCACTGTCTTTAGGCTGTTTTCAGTGCGCATAACTACAGCTCCGAGTACGAACCACTCGGACGCGCCATTCTTATCGATTGGAAAGACGGTTTTCAGTCCTACGTCGCCGGACTCGTCTATGAAGACAACATAGCCTACACTCATAGAGACAACGTATTCACTCGCGTGACACAAATGCCAGAACAAAAAAACGACGATCACACTCAAAGTCAGAAGTTTGTTAACGCCGCTCGCGGACTCGGCTGCAACGAGGACGAATCCGCCTTTGACGATATGGTGAAGAAGGTGGCAAAAGCGCCGCCGCCTCGACAAGACGAAAAACCGAAACAGAAACGCAAACCCGCCAAATAGGCGGGTTTTTTAATGGGAGAAACGAATGCACCAACCACACTGGTCAGACTGCGCATTGCATAATGGTCCGGCACTCCCTGTCGGAGAATGCAATTGCGGAGTCTTAGACTTGTGCCAAGATGCGCGTCATGGCTTTGTCCCCGCGCCGATAGCCGGGCCTTGGTGCGCGGGAGGTTTCATCCAAAATGGAGTAGGTTGTAGCCTCGTCCAGGCGCAAGAGTTTCCAGCCAATTGGCTCATTACTAACGCTTCCGCCGCGCACTTGGAAAGCTCTAGTGACGGCGTTGTCGTCCTTCGTGAAACCACAGGCGTGGACCTCAACGACACGTCTATAGCCGTCATAGGAAATCTCTAAACACTTTCCCTTATCCAAAGCCTCACAGGCGATTGATATCCACATTGGAATTGCCCTTCATCGCAACTGATGAAGCCAAGTAAACTGATTCCATTGGGTTTGTGAACCGTATAATAGCCCTTCAGAAGCCCGTTCGCTTGTTTGGAACCTTGATCAGAAAGGTTTAATTACATGGCCAGATTCTGTTCCACGGGATAAATATAGAGACTTAGTTTTTACTGAAAACAATATTGGCAAAGGCGGTCAGCTTTATAACGGTAAGGTTAACGATCCCGAAAATAATCTACAAATACGAGAGGCTAATCTTTATTTCGAAAGCCTTAACCCGCAAGATTATCTGAGAGCAGCGCAAAACGGCGCTTTAAGGATTAATGGTATTGTCGGTGAAATACGAAGCTCTACTGAAACTGGGCAGCTTCAGCAGATGGCTATTGCCGCTAACGACACAAAGCGCGGATATGTGTCTGTTGTTATTCCGCGTTTTGTCACAATTCCCTTCAAAAATCAAGATGGGCAAGTTATCGCTTCAATAAAGGCAGGCTTTACTGAGTATTTTCCAAATCTTTCACCGGGAGAAGCTAGAGCTGTCGTCAACGCCGCAGCAGGTTGGCTTGACAAAAATGGTACAGGCCAACGCACATATTCCGCAGGCGATAACACAATTCGCCTAACCGATCCAAGTTTGAGCGGAATAAATTCGAGTAACTATTGGGATAAAATTTTTAGTGTAAGTGGTTTGTCCGAAGTCGGCCTTAATAATCGAGAAGAAGTTCTGGCAAATCCGCCGCGTTCCACGACGCCGTCTACTCCGCAGCCCGATCCAGCGCGACCTGAACCTAATCCGCAACTGCAGCCTTTGCCGAAACCCTTACCGCTTGGTGAGGACCTCCAGGAAATCGGACGTACTTACGATGTTTCGCCTGCAGACATTGCGAGGGAGCAGGAGAATAATCCGGGAATGAGTGCCGAAGCGGCTGCTCAAAGGATTAAAGGGCGAGCACTGTTTGGCGGCGGGACAGGAAGTTCAACGGCTACTCCTCCAGGGGGCGGGGGCACCCGTCCGGGGTCCACTACTGCTGCGGCAGGTGATGATCCGATCCCGGATGCTGTCAATAGAATTAGGAATGCGAACCCGTCCGACGTTGTAGAGTTTGTCAACGGCCTCACTCCGCAAGAGCTTCAAGGTCTTCCAGCTCAGATAAAATCTGCTCTGCTGATTAACATTCAAGCTGCTGAAAGCTTAAACATCAAAGTGCCGGGTTTGAACAACGCAAAGAATACTTTAAGCAATCAAGGTAATATCCCTGTTCCAGGATCGTATCCGTTCTCGCCGGATTATATCTATCCGAACCCAATTTTCAACACCTACCCCTCTTTCGCCGACCCTGCTTCACCCAGTTTCACGGGCTCAGGGTTTGGATTTACCAATCTCGATCTAACTCCTCCAGGCCCACTGGCGCAGACACCTACCCCGCATCAGTTAACCCGGAACTACGAAACCACTCAAAATGCGGATGGAACGTTGAGCCTACGCTCCGTTGATCCGCAGCCAACAAACGTCACTGCAACCCAACCTCAATTCCCACCGCTTGGCACCAGCATCCCGGGACCAGAAACAGAAAGTGTTGTTCGCGTTGGTGCAAGTGTAACTTTTAGCGTATCTCTCCCTTCGATCGCAAATCCTACAGGGAACGGGCAAATACCATTGGCTCCTTTAGGGTCTGTGTCCGGAAAAATTACCGTATGGTCGCAGCGTAACGCAGCGGGCATTGCTAACAACTCAGACGATATACAAATCCTTAAAGGCGAAGCTCAGCGTGTTGTCAAAGCGGAAGCAGCGACTTCCGCGATTGCGTCAGCCCTTGCGCTTGTGCAGGAATCCGATCTATCCGCCGTTCAAAGCGCCCTCAGCAATGCGCAACCTCAGACACGCAATATTGTCGTTGACGCCTGGCAAGCCTATCGCAATGCTCTATCCGAGCCAGGGGGGACGACCCCCAAAGCGATTAAAGCCCTCATGGACACGGTTGGCAATGCGTTCCCAGATGTCGGCGTTCGCTTTGAGACACCGACACTCAAGCCAACGATATCAGAAGCTGCAAGCGGACCAACAATAACTAACGTTTTAGCAAGACTAGGCCTTGATCTTTCAAAAACTGTGATCCCCGACGGTGTTTCCATCGGCGTTAATACCTACGGTGAAATCAAACTCGAACAGAATGTTGCCTCAGGCGCGATCAAATTCGATCCTGCAACAAAGCAATACTCTCTCAACGTAGCGCTCGGAGGCGATGGCAACTACTATCTGCTCAATCCGCTCGCTGCAACGTCAGGGGCTCGGACCGCTGCAGGAACAACGCTTACTGGTACGGACGCAGCAGGATCTACCGCGCTTTCCCAATCAGTCGAACATAGCGGATTAATTCAAACTGACCGACCTTTATCATTAGAACTGGTCGATAAGATCAATGCCAGATTAAATGATCAATCATCCTATCAATATTGGAGCCACGTCGGAAGTACTAACACAAACACGCACGTCAACTTTCCTACTATACCTTCAGCACAATTCCTGAACCGTTATAATGCGATGGTTATGCCAGACGGTGCCGATAGTTTCTTGAGTTTGATTTCCAATCCGAGTTCGGCAAACGCTTTTCAGGAGCCACCTAGTACCTACAACACCATCGGCGGTGCTCCATCATTTCTTAAACTTGCGTTGCCGCCCGGAACTTTGAAAGCATCCATCCAAGGGGGCATTTTCGGTCAAATTATAACGCGTCCCGTTGGACCAAGCGGGTTCGATATAGGAGCGCTCAATAACGCGACATTCGGCTTGCAGCCAAAACCTCTTAATGCAAACAATCTCGTCAGCGCCGACACATCCATCAGTGGCATCGGCAAATTTGTCCTCGATTCCCGATTTGCCGGAGGCTTTCGTGTCGAGCCGATGGCAAATACAAACAGATTATCTGGCGTTAACATCCAGGCATTGGATGGAAGTGTCATTTCTGTTCCGAAAGCGTTAGTAAAAGCAATCTCGGGTGAAGCATTAAGTCAAAGCGAAATCACGACAGTTACACTTTGGTTTTTTGATAATTCGTCAGATAACACTTTGCGAAAAGCTTTTGAAAATGCTGCGGTCGCAGGAAGCCCCTTATCAAAAGAAGCTGCTTCCGAGCTATTAAACAGTATCCGTCTTATTCTGACAACGCATGGCAATGACAGTATTCAAAATAGCGGAAATAAAAGTTTAGATAAAGATACGTTTGTATCGAAGCCCACGTCTTTCACTCTTGCAAACGATGAAACGTCTCCGTTTGCAGCGTTCCACGACCCGAATTACCTCACAGGCTATACATCGGAGCAACTGAGTAGCGTCTTCAAAAATTATGACGAGTTGCAAAAGGCCCTTGCATCAGGAACGATTGGGTTTGTGGACGTGCCCGCTGGCCTGTTCGATCCTCTAGGGTCGGGTAGCTCAACCGAAGAACCGCTGACGATAAGCCTCGACAAACCAATTATCGATGAACCTCTTGCGATCAGCCTCGATCAACCGATCATTGACATTCCTGTTGTTGACGTTCCGCGGACGACGCCGTTCGATCAGCAGCTTGCGAAGGTTTTGGGCGACGCGGGGACGTATCTTGGGTGGATCCAGAGCCTGATATCGAAGATTGATCCGAAGGTCGGGGCTGAGATCGGCAAGGCGGTGGCGCTTGCCAACGCAGGCAATATCGTGCTGTCGGCCTTAAGCAGCGACCCCAATATCTCGTCGGGCAAGCTTGACGACGCGGCGTTTGCCCTGTTCAACGCGGCGGCGGCCTTTTCGCCCGAGATCGCCAAACTCTCGCCCTATGTGAACACGGCCAAGCAGGCGCTCGACCTGTTCGTGGCGCTGACAACGCCCCAGGCGATCGTCCAGCTGGGCGGGCAAAACTTCATCAATGCGGGCGGCGGCAAGTTCTTCGCGCAAAATGTTGCGGGCTTTGGCGTGGCGGGCAGTATCGCGGCCCTGGGCGGCAGTATTGCGGGCCTTCTCCATGCACCGCAGGAAGTGGTGGATATATTAAACGGAGCGTCGATCCTTTTCCAAGGGATTTCGCTGATCGGCGCCGTGGGGGCCACCGTGCCGATCATTGGATGGTCGGTGAGTGTGGTCGCGTTCATTTTCGGCCTGCTGACCCGCAACCAGGAGCATTGGTCGAAGTGGCAGACGCTGATGCAAAACGTGAGCGTCGAGGGCGGGCAGAACCCGATCACGGGCGAGGTTTTGCAAGATGATATCGTCAGTCAACAAACGTCGGACAAACAGCGCAATCGCGTTCGCTATGACGGGCAGGCGGCACAGGCTCCCGTCCTCGATGCGCGCTTTACGCTTCGCCCTGAAACTGTCCTTCAAAACGATCCGAACGGCCGGTTCCGTATCGTGACCATGTCTCAACTCGACAGCGACGGAGCCGACCAAGGCTTGACCCCAGACTTGCGCAACGCCAACCGCATCACGGTTGCGGGCCCCGACGGTCAATCCTATACGCTTGTTGCACGGGGGCAGGACGAAAACTCCGGGGAACGGATCTGGAGCGGTTCGGACGGCCAGGACGGCTGGATCAGAGTCACGGAAAGTCAACTGGCCCCGCAGATCGAGGTTGCTAACGGCAACTACATCCTCGATCTGGCCGTTGGCTTTCACGCCATCAATCCGGATGTGACAGCGGTGCAGAAAACCCAAAACTTCACGATTTCGGCAGATCAGGCGGCCAAGCTTCGCGGCGATTTTGGCGGCGACGCGGGTTATGCCCCCTTCACCGATACCCGCATCGCGGACTTCCGTCCGTGGATCGACCAGATGGGCAGCGTTCGTTGGGAAACCGACCACACCACACCCAACGTCTATACATATGATGATTTCAACCACGACGGCGTGCCCGATCTTATGCGTCAGGGCATTTTACAGAAGCTTCGCGTCGCAGCCGATGGAAAGTATGAGGTCTTTCTCAACGAGCACTTTGGTGCACGGATGTTCTCTTACACGGCGAACAGCGAGGCAGAGGCCTATGCGGTCGGGGCGCGGGCCAACGTTCTCTCGCTTTATCTTGCCAGCCACCCTGAACTTTACGATCTCTACTTCAGCCAGCCGCAAAATAGCGCGGCGGGCAATCTTACGCTCATCTACGAATTGGCCCGCGATAACGGGGTGCTCCCAAAGCTCGATCAGCTTCTTGCCCTGTCGGGTTCCCCTCAGGGTAACACGCTACAGGAGCTCCTGATGGACATGGCGAACCGCGGCGCTCAGATCGCGCAATTGAAGCAGGAACTTGGCATCTCGGTCGATCCCGCCCGTCTCGATCAGTATCCAGACCTTGCGGCGGCCTTCAACCACAACACCCTTCAGCTTCTGAACCATTACATCGCTCACGGCAACGCCGAGGGCCGCGCAGTCAACGACGCGGGCCTCGTGCTTTCGAAGTGGCAGCCGCCGTCCACGGGCTGGAGCGATCTCACGGCCCTGGCCTATAGCGCGTCCTATCCCGATCTCATGAATGCGTTCGGGACCAACGCCGACGCGGCACGCGCTCACTGGAACAACAATGGCCGCTGGGAACAGCGCGGCATCTCGTTCAATGTTGACAGCTACCTCTCGTCCCGTCCCGATGTGCGCGCGGCGGCGATTGCCTCGCTGACCGTGCAGCCTCAAACCATGATCCGCTACGACGGGGACGGCAACGCCTACGAGCTTCAGTATTACGATCTGAGAATTGACGGATACGAGTCGCCTCTGGGCTTCGTCAAACAGGAGCCCAACCGGTACAGCGAAGACTATTATGCTGGAACCAGCGAACCCGTCTGGGTGGCGAGCGACCCCAATCTGCCCCCCGATGACGGCTATCGCGGGGGGATCGTCACGTTAACCCAGGCGCAACTGACCGCGAAAGCCGTGCCCAGCGAAGACGCGATCCAGCTCTTCGGGGTCAGGCACTACGTTACCAATGGACGCTTCGAGGCGGCCGGTATCCCCGCTCAGGCCCAAGCTCTTGCGACGCCTGCCCCTGTGGCACCGACCCCCGCGACGCCTGCCCCCGCACCTTCTGCGGCCCAACTCCAAAGCCGGGGTTGGAGCGATTTGACCGCTCTGGTGTACATTGCATCCTATGTTGATCTGATGAACGCGTTTGGGACCAACGCACAGGCGGGACGCGATCATTTCAGCGCAAGCGGTTTTGGCGAACAGCGCGGCATCTCGTTCGATGTTAACAGCTACCTCGCGTCCCGTCCCGATGTGCGCGCGGCGGCGATTGCGGCGTTGTCGACGCCGGGCGTAAGCGTTTCCCAGCAGGATACCGGCGATGGCTATCTGAGCTATCTGGATGTGCCGAACCCCAACGGCGGCACCGCCCGCCTTTATGCCCGGGGCAGAGACGATAACAGCGGGGAAGCCATCTATGGCGGCTCCGACGGCAACGACGGCTATATCTCGATGACCCAAAGCCAAATCAATGCTCTGGCGACACCTGTGCCTCCGTCGGAGGCTGAGATCCAGCTGTTCGGCGTCCAGCACTACATCACGTATGGCCGGTTGGAAATGAAACAGGCGGCCTGACGGTGCAGCAATGTTTTAACCGCGTCTAAAAAATCAGGCCGAGAGTGTGGTGGTTTAGCTTAGAATGCTGCCCTCCGCCACGGCTAGCGTCTGTGTTGAGCGAGATGGCCTTTTAAGGCTCCAAGGGTGGCTGCCCTCACGTGGTGCACGATACCTTCGGCGTCAGCATCGGCGGTTTCGGCGTCCGCGTCGATCATAATGAGAAAGTCCCGCACAATCCCGTGCGCGCGATAAAGCCGCAAGGTGTCCCTCGCCCCAGTCAGAAAAATTGTAAGCCTCCAGCGAGGCTTTCAATTACCCACAAAGTTTCCCACGATACGAATTCCGAGAGCGATGTCATTGAGGCGTGCGAGGTCGCGCCACATGACAATGTTACCCGACGGCGGACGCCCGATCTGTCGAGGTACGCGCCGAGGCGAGGGAGCACGTGTCGCCATTGCGGCAGTGGCCGCATTCGCAAGCTCGGCGAAATAGCACGAAAACGCTGGAGCCTGTGCCCACGCCCTGAAAAGTCACCACTACAGCGCTTTCGATTTAACCAGAGTCATGAAAGCGCTTTAACTCTTTGTTTCCTCGGATTTTTGAGGAGCAAAACCGCTCACACTTTTGCTGAAAATGCTCTAACATAAAACCTTCACCTGCCGGGACAACGAGAGGATCACCGGAACGCCGCCCCCGTCCCATCCAATCGCCCGGGGCCGGGTTGGCTGAGGCTTGCTCGCGGCCTAGTTCCGAAAGGAACCGTCATATTGGCGTAACCTTGGTACCTTGGAAAATCGCATCGTAATTTGCTTGCGTCAAAGAAGCAAATATAAAGCGCTTCGGCTTTGCCAATGCCAAATACACTTTCCGTCAGGGGCTGAGGTTGGCACGTCCCGATCACCCCAAACCTGTATGGGCAGCAGAATTTTAGCGCCTTGCACGTTTCATGACAGCCATAAGCTCTGTAATCTTCCGCCTCTGCTCGTCGCCATCGCCGCTGGCGATGGCGTGCTCCACGCAGTGGCTGACGTGATCGGAAAGGATTTCCTCTTCAACGCGCTGCAAGGCGGCGCGTACGGCCGAGAGTTGAGTGATGACGTCGATGCAATAGCGGTCTTCCTCCACCATTTTGGCTACGCCGCGAACTTGCCCCTCGATACGGTTGAGGCGTTTGAGGCACGATGCCTTGCGATCTGGCTGCATGAACGTTATATACCCCGTATGGGTATGAATATCAAGCGTACAGGTCAAGCTATGACGAACGTGCAGTCCGATACGGCCGTAACATGCGGCTGCGGCGGCATGACCGCGAATTTACACACGCCGGCTGTTGAGGCCGATCCGGCACCTGCAAAGACGTGCTGCGGGAGACAAGATCAGTCCACTCGCCTGAGCATTTGGACGCCGGGATGAAACGCGACGGCCACGGGCACGAAAACGATCACACACCGGTCGCCACTAATGCTGTCATTGACCCTGTCTGCGGTATGACGGTCGATACGCAAACAGCCAAGTATCGCTTCAATTATCACGGGCATCCCTATTATTTTTGTTCGGCGGGATGCAAGACGAAATTCGAGGCGAACCCCGCAAAATACATCGGCAAGACGGGCGCGGTCGATGCCGGCATCGCCATTAGCACCGGCACGGAAGTGACCATCGCAAGCTCGGGCGTGAAGCTGTTGCGGGGCGATCTTGGCGGCATCGTATGTCCGCGGGCACTGTCGCGAGCGGTGATAGGCAACATTCGGCAGAACTTGTTCTTCACGTTCATCTGCAACGCGGCGGGCGTTCCCATCGCTTCGGGTGTTCTTCAACCCGTGGTTCGGCATCCTGCTGTCGCCGATGCTCGCCGCAGCGGCCATGGCCCTGTCGTCCGTAAGCGTGACCGGCAATGCGCTGCGTTTGCGAGGAATCAAGCTACGTGGACTGTACCGTGCCTGAACGCATCCTTCCTGAGCCACGAATCAGCTTAAGGGTATGTATGGCAGCACTAACCGACATCGAACTATTAGCCCAATGTGCGGACTTTTCACTGCATCAAATTCATGATGTCGAAAAAAAAGTCATGGAGGAGCTTGAAACCAGCGGGGCCACCCGCCTCGTAATGGCGCTTCGCAGGTGCAGATTGCAGCGAGCTGTCGTTACAGTGGGAATGTTCTCTATATTCGAATCCTTGCTTCAGCAGCGAATGAATTGGGTAGATACGTTTGCGGAGCTGAGAAAGTATCTATTAAACCATAAGGAAGTTTCGCTCTATCACAGGTTCGATAACTATTTCAAAGCTATTAATGCTTTGAAACATGGCCTCGGGGCCAGCCATACAAATCTGCTAAATCGGCCCAACTTGGGGTTCAAGGTTAGATCTGGCGGAGATTTCTTTTCTGAAGGTGACGTTTCGGAGGTGGGGATCCTGATTGATGTTGACGACCTATTCATGCGCGAAGCTGCAAACCTGGTTCGGGACGTGGCGGCTTTGATCTCTATTAAAGAAGGTGTGCAGCTTTGGTCGATGAATTAAGTTTCTTGCGAGGCCAACGAGAAAGGCGATAATGCTCGAACCACTTCGCAATCGAACCTACCGGCATCTCTTCGCCGCACAGATCATCGCGCTCATAGGCACGGGATTACTCACCGTTGCGCTCGGACTTCTCGCCTACCAGCTCGCGGGCGGGGACGCGGGTCTGGTACTTGGGACCGCGCTGGCCCTCAAGATGATCGCCTACGTGGGCGTGGCCCCCATCGCAGGTGCGGTGGCGGAACTCGTCCCGCGCCGTTCCATGCTCGTTTCGCTGGATTTGGTGCGAGCGGCCATCGCGGCCTGCCTGCCGTTTATCGATCAGACGTGGCACATTTACGTCCTGATCTTCATTCTGCAATCGGCATCGGCGGCGTTTACGCCAGCGTTTCAAGCCACCATTCCCGATATCTTGACCGACGAGAAAGATTACACGAAAGCGCTGTCTCTGTCGCGGCTGGCCTACGACATGGAGAGTCTGATCAGCCCGGCACTCGCGGCGGCGGCCCTGACCGTGATGAGCTTTCACAGTTTGTTCGCGGGCACGGCGTTTGGCTTTCTGATTTCGGCCGCGTTCGTCGTCTCGGTGCGTCTGCCCTCCATCAAGGCCACGAAAGCGGCCAGTTTCGTAGACCGGCTGACGCGGGGCTCGCGCATTTATCTGGCGACGCCACGCCTGCGCGGTTTGCTTGCGCTTAACCTAGCGGCGGCGGCGGGTGCTTCCATCGTGTTCGTCAACACCATCGTTACCGTTCGTAATGTGCTTGGTCTGGGAGACCGCGAGGTTGCGATAACCCTGGCCGCGTTCGGTCTTGGTTCCATGGTCGCGGCGCTCGCGTTGCCCCGGCTGCTGGATCGGGTCCCCGATCGCACGGTGATGCTGTTCGGGGGTGCCGGGATTGCGGTCCCCTTGATCGCTGGTGCCGTCGTCTTGTGGCAGTTCCCGCCTTCGTCAACGTGGATCGCGCTTCTCGCCCTGTGGGCCTTGCTTGGCGTATGTTACGGGATGCTCATCACGCCCTCTGGGCGGCTCTTGCGCAGATCGGCCCATAATGAGGATCGTCCGGCTTTATTTTCGGCGCAGTTCGCACTCTCACATGCCTGCTGGCTGATCACCTATCCGCTGGCGGGCTGGCTTGGCGCAAAAGCGGGGATGCCGGTCGTGATGATCGCTCACGCAGGAATAGCGGGTGCCTCAGTCGCGCTCGCAGCGTGGGCGTGGCCAGCGGTGGACCCGGACGTGCTGGAGCACGAGCACGCCGGGCTTCCGGCCAACCACGCACATTTGCAGGGCGCTGCGAGCGGCAAGCATAGCCACGCTTACGTTATCGATGACCTTCATTCGGCTTGGCCGCCTTAAGCGGCTGATTCGAGACGTGAATGCTTGCGATCGCGTCTCGGATCAGCGACCGATGCAGTATCGGCAAGACCATGACCCTTAATAATTGCGTAAACCGCCGGAATCACGATCAAGGTCAAAATCGTCGATGAGATCATTCCGCCGATCATGGGCACGGCGATGCGCTGCATGATTTCAGATCCCGTGCCCGTGCTCCACAGGATCGGGATCAGCCCCGCCATGATGGCGACCACGGTCATCATCTTCGGACGCACGCGCTCAACAGCGCCCAGCATGATCGCGTGGTTGAGATCGGTTCGCGTAAACTCCCGTCCTTCGCCTTCACGCTCCGCCTTCACCTCGCGCAAGGCCTGATCGAGATAGATCAGCATCACGACTCCCGTTTCCGCCGCGACGCCCGCCAGCGCGATGAAGCCGACCACGACCGCCACCGACATGTTGAAGCCGAGCCACCACATCAGCCAGAAACTGCCCGCCAGCGCGAAAGGCAACGACAACATGACGATCAGCGTTTCGGTCAGCCGCCCGAAGTTGAGATAGAGGAGCAGGAAGATAATCAGCAGCGTGAACGGCACCACAACTTGCAGCTTGGCCTTGGCGCGCTCCAGATACTCGAACTGTCCGCTCCACTGGATGGTCGTCCCGGGCGGAAACTTGACCGCATCCGCGACCGCCTTTTGGGCGTCGCCAACATAACTTCCAAGATCGCGCCCCTGCATGTCCACATAGATATACACCGCAAGCTGCGCGTTCTCGGTGCGGATGGTATTCGGTCCGCGCGTGCGCTGCACGGCGGCGACCTCACCCAAGGGCACCGCGCCGCCGTTGGGCATCGAGATCAGCACCTCGCGGGCGATGGCCTGCGGATCGCTTCTGAGATCGCGCGGATAGCGCACGTTCACGGCATAGCGCTCACGGCCCTCGACCGTGGTCGTCACC